>JAUILK010000015.1 GCA_030433275.1 Gammaproteobacteria bacterium | reverse complement strand
AACAGCCTTGATCGCTTGCAGCCGCAGACTTTGGTGCGCTTCACGACTCATGCTCCGGGCCCCTTGGAACGTTTGGGTGCAGTACTCCAAATACTATCAGACCATGGCAGAATTTACTAAAAGGTTAGTAATAACAAATTTCAATTAAAATATTTTCTAAACGCATACCGCTTAGCTCCTGACATTCTATTAACCGCATTTAATTGCTGGATTAGCATCTTGTATAACCAATTGGTTTTTTACTGACCTTTTATTTTCAAGGTTTCTAGTGTGAAGGAGCAAAATGGATAGGTATTCGCCAAACGCCTGAGCAAACACAGGCAAGTTCCCAGCCAGACCAGACAGTACAAATGGCAACCCCAATAAAAGCCCCATTTACTGATGAATTTTTAGAAAAATAGAGCGATCCGTTTTAGTTTTCCTCTTGATCGTTGATATATTTACACGTCGATATAAAAGAGGTAATGCTTGCACCCGGCAATGATGCAAATACGAATCACTAACTATCTCAAGATTGCTTAGCTAACTCCAGAAGTTGGCGTACGGGTGCCCCGCCAACCAGCCGCCGTGCCCAGCACAGCTGACCCACTATACGGCTTGCCAAACAAGAGCAACCCCCCCTCTGGGGGGCAGCCCACAGCAATACGCCATTACCACGTCAGCAGCGCCCGCAGCATGGCTCTCGTGCGTGCAGAGCACACACGGCTTCGTCATCTCAAGGAACGCTGCGGTAAAATCTTTGACTTTAATTCTCGATGGCCCGATCATTAATGATAATTATTAATTATTAGATTTTAGCTGAGCTGCCATGATGAAGTCACTGCTGCGCGCATTGAGCATCCTTCTTTTGCTCTCCTTGCCAAGCCTAAGTGCTCAGGCCAATCAAGCCGCCCTCGTACAATTGGTAGAATACATTGGCGCGGATTACCATAACGCGGTCACCAATGGCAAGATTGTCACCCCGGCTGAATATGCGGAGATGAGCGAATTCTCCGGTCTGCTGGCGCGAGGGGTGGCAAGTCTGCCGGCAGCGGAAGGCAAACAGAAACTGGTACAGCAGGCTGAGGCCCTGCAACGAGCCGTGGCCGACAAGGCCGACGAACCGCGTATCAAAGCGCTGGCTCGATCCATCCGTGCGACTTTGGTGAGCGTCTACGGCGTTCCGGTAACGCCAAAACAGGCACCGGATCTGGCCCACGCCGCCCAGCTCTACCAAAACCGATGCACCACCTGCCACGGTACGGAAGGTCGTGGCGACGGCCCGGCAGGCGTAGGGCTCGACCCGGCGCCGACGAATTTCCATTCATTGGAGCGCTATAACAGCCGCTCGCTGCTGGGTCTGTACACCACCATTACTCAAGGCGTGAGCGGTACCGGCATGGCCGCCTATGACGGCATTCTGAGTCAGGCCGATCGTTGGGCACTGGCATTTTACGTAGGTAGCAAGGCCGTCACCGACAAGGTGGCCGAAGAGGGTAAAACGGCCTTCAATACCCTCCCCGGCCTAAAGACTCAGCTCCCTCTGGACGCTGTGGTGGCCAAGGCTCCAGCCGATGTACTCAAGGAACAAGGCCCGACAGCCTATGCAGCGCTCGGGTATCTGCGCACCGAACCCGATGCCGTGTTTAGCAAAAACCGCTTCATCGAGCTGAGCGCCCAAAAACTCACGCAAGCGGAGCAAGCCTACCAGGCCGGGGATTCCGCAACGGCCAGAGCAGCGGCGCTAGCGGCCTATCTGGACGGCTTCGAAATGATCGAGCGACAACTGGCCGCCGTGGACGAGAACCTGATGCGCGATGCGGAACACCGCTTTATGGCCGTACGGGCAGCCATTGAGCATGGTCGAGGCCAGGCCGAGGTAAGCGATGCGATTGCCGCCGCCCAAGCTCAGCTGAATCGCGCCAGCGCCGCCCTCGACACGGATGGTTTGGGACCCGTAGCGGCCTTCTCGGCGAGCTTCTTCATTCTGTTTCGTGAAGGCCTGGAAGCACTGCTGATCGTCACCGTCCTGCTCGCCTTTACCCGCAAAGCCAATGCTGCTGCGGCTACCCGCCAAATCCATCTTGGCTGGCTCGCGGCTCTGGCCGCCGGAGTGGCCACTTGGTATGCGGCCACCAATCTGATCAGCCTGAGCGGCGCCACCCGTGAACTCACTGAGGGGCTGGCCGGTATCCTAGCGGCACTGATCCTATTCTACGTAGGTTTTTGGATGCACAACCACAGCCAAAGCCAAAAGTGGCTGGGTTACATAAAAAACAAAGTTCATAATGCGTTGGACGGCGGAACTGTTTGGACACTTGCCTTCGTGGCTTTTATCTCCGTCTACCGGGAAATTTTCGAAACCATCCTGTTCTATGAGGCTTTGTGGGCCCAGGTAACCGAAGCCACTTACCTGCTCTATGGTATTGCAACCGCAGTGATTGCTTTAGCCATCGTCTCTACGTTGTTCTTCCGCATCGGCATGAAGCTGCCGTTGAGTCTGTTCTTCCGGGCCACCAGCATCGTGCTGCTCATACTGTCAGTGATTTTGCTCGGCAAGGGCATCGCCGCCCTGCAGGAAGCCGGCACTATCGGTGCCTTCTACTTGAACGTGCCGACGGTCGACTGGCTGGGCATTTACCCGACCATGCAAGGCATAACAGCTCAACTGCTGACCGTGGCACTGGCATTTTTCTTGTGGTGGAAAGGGAACCGAAAAATGCCGGCTGCTTAAAGCGGAACCTCTGAAAATTGCCATGCAATAAGCCGCACACAAACACCCACAAGCCGGAACGCCACTCAAGTATACGGCATGCTCGTGAAAAGGGATTGGACGATAGAAAAGCAAGATAAGCGAGCAGGTGCGCTGCCGGCAAAACGGAAACGATCGCACATGGCGCGGCAACTATAGCCGCATCGCCACGAACATTGACGAACCGGAGCCAAACGAAAGCAACGGCGAGGTGGTTGCAAAGCCCACCAATCTTTGTCAACCGGGAAACGGTAACCGCTGAAGACTTTTGAAACCTGGCACCTGAGAGCCCATGCGGCTTTCTGCAGCCGGCGCGCAAAAGTGTCGCTTACAGCCAGCCTTTGCGCTTAAAGAAGAGGTACGGCGCCACCCCAGAGAGGAGCATAAGGAGAATAGCAAGCGGATAGCCCCATTTCCAATCGAGTTCGGGAATGAAATGGAAATTCATGCCATAGATGCTCGCCACCAGGGTCGGCGGCAGAAACACCACGGCCGCAATGGAGAAAATCTTGATGATTTGAGCCTGTTCGATGTTGCTGAAGCCCATCGCCGCATCCATCAAAAAATTTACCTTCTCGAACAAAAAGGTATTGTGCGGCAACAGCGAGTCCAAATCGCGCAGCTGCTCACGGACCCATTCCCGGTTATCGGCATCCAAACGCCCTCTGCGGAGTAAAAAAGTGAGCGCCCGTTGAGTATCCATGAGACAGAGCCGAATCTTGCCATTGATATCTTCCTGCCGAGTCAGCTCATCTATGGCCTCTTCGAGATTGACATTGGAGTCGGCGAGCACCATCGTGCTGACATGCTCGAGATCGGTATGCACCCGCTCCAGGCGGTCGGCCAAGTTCTCCACCTTGGTCTCGAACAGCCCCAACAGCAATGAGGCCTCGTCTGCGGCCAACTCCGGTTCGCGGCGAGCCCGCAAGCGCAGCAAGCGAAAAACCGAGAGGTTGTGCTCGTGTAGGGTGATCAGCCGCCCGCCGCTGAGAATAAAGGCCACGGTGGTGCTTACCGGCCGGCCTTCGATATCCTGCAGAAACAGCGAATGCACATGTAGACCGTCCTGATCCTCGTAATAGCGCGCGCTGGCTTCAATCTCCGCGACATCTTCCACGTCAGGGAGATCCTGCCGGTAAAGCGCTTCGACCCGCTCGCGTTCAGCGTCGCTGGGATCGGTCAGATCAATCCACAGCGCCTGGCGCAGGCTATGCGAGTCACCTGTCGCCGGTAGCGCCTTGAGTATTCCGTTATTCAGGGCGAACGCGTTAAGCATGGGTACCTCTTGCGGTCAGCTTCGCGACTTGCAGATCAGGCCGTCCGGACCCGGCTGGATGCCCGGCCAAGTATACTGCCCCTCGCTCACCCTATAAATCGAGACTCTCCAATCCCGCATAAATGTGTTGTTGCTATCGGGCTAGGAGATAACATATGCCGTGGTCGACGCATGGACGAGCACGGCACTCCGAGCCACCAGCTCTGGGAAGCGATTGGCCACGCGCTGTTCACAGTGTTCGCGATCATTATGGGAACGAGCAGGTTTTGGTGCGGCTCGAAGCCAGAATCCGGCGCCTTCGCACTTACCAGGATTGCGGAAAAATGGCGGAACGCGGGACATACGAATTCGTGCTACGGCGGTTCAGTAAATAATGGATGAGACAGCCCGCACGCTCCTTGGGTTCTGGTTCGGTCCCATGACCTACGACGATGCCGCGATTGCCGAGCGGCAATCCGCCCTTTGGTGGGAAAAATCGGAACGGGTCGACCATCAAATCGCGACCCGTTTCGGCACCTTACTCCAGCAAGCCGCCGGCGATTGGACGCACTGCGGCACGCAGTCTCTTAGATCGCCGCGGGGCACTCCACGTGACAGAGCCTCAGGCCGCTGACCAACGCCTGCTGGACCGCTTGCGTAATCAGCAACCGCGCCGGATTGGCCACTCCCCCACTGATCACCGGCGCCCGCATATAGTAAGAGTTGTATATCGCCGCCGTATCCAGCAAATGACGTACGAGTACGGCAGGATTGGATTGATCCGCTGCTGCCACGATCTTCTCCGGAATCTGCTGGAGCTTAAGCAGAAGCACCGCTTCTTGATCGTCGATCTCGAAATCGTCAATCTGCTCGGCCGGCAGCGGCTCGCGGCCGTGCTTGCGCAGAATGCTGCGGGCACGGCATGCGGAATAAACCATATAGGCGCCGCCCGACTTCTCGAATGCCGCGATCGTTGCCTTTAGCTCCGAGGCGTCGATTTCGACAGCCGTTTTCATGTCTTGCTTGAGATCGTTGAAAACCAGCGAACCCACCGCGAGCTCGTGCGCTGCCCGGTCGAACTCGTCCTCGGTCTGTTCGGCGCGCTCGCTGAGCCGAGCGCGAAAGTGCTCATAGGAGGCGGCAAGCAGGTGGTTGACATTGGCGACCGTGTCGCGGCTCGAGAGCTTCTTGCCCGTCTTCGCGTTGACGTAAAAGCCGAAGTAGAGATGTTGGAAGCGCAGCCGTTCGGGCGTTACCAAAGCGACAGCGTAGGCCGCCCTGAACAGACGGTCGAAGTGAACCTGCTGTTCCTGGCCGACCACGTAGATGCTGTCGGTCGGCGCGAAGATTTCACCGCGCAGCTCAATTGCGCCCAAATCCCGCGTCGCATAGATGCTGCGGCCGTCGGCGCGCCGCACCACGTAGCGCTCGCCGTTTCCCAGCGGAACGACCACGGCGCCGACATCTTTTCTGATCAGCCGGGCGAGGCTGTCGCGTTCGGCCTCGGTGATCTCCTCGGCCGAGCACTTGTCCGCGAGCGCGCCCAGATCCTCGTCCGCCAGCGCCTGCGTATAAATGACGGCCGTACCGGCCGCAAGGCAGGCATCTACGAGCGCCTGACCCGCCTCGGCATAGAAACTCTCACCAATGATCAAATCGAAGCGGATGTTGAGCGCATTGTAAAACTGCTCGAAGTCAGCAAGGCTCCAGCCGACCATCCGCTGCCACAACGCGACTTCGTGCGCAGCGCCTGCCTCGAGCGCGGCGAAACGCGCATCGGAGGCCGCAACGAACTCCCGGTAACGCGCCGTGAGCTCGGTGGTGCTCCCGACCCCCGGGAAATACCGCGCCAGAAGAGCGCGTTCGTCCACGTTAAGCGCCTCGAATGGAATCGAGTTGTCGACGATACGCTCCGCGGTGCGGCGGATGCGGTAGATTTCGAGCAACCGCTCGTTGGCGCTCAAATGCTCGGGGAATTGCTCGTCGAACCGGCGGTAGCCTTCCAGGGTAAAACCGAACCCGCCAAAATCGTTGATGTGATTGACCCTGTAGACGAGCGCGCCGCACGCTTCGTAGAGGTTCGACAGCACATGGCCGATGATGGTCGAGCGAATGTGCCCGGCATGCAGCACCTTGGCCACGTTGGGTGAAGAGTAGTCGACGACGAAGGTGCGTTCGGAATGGGAATCGTTGCCCCCGAAGGCATCGCCGAGATCGGCCACTGCTTGGGCGCTATCGAGCAACCAACGATCGGAGAGCGTGAGGTTGATGTACATGCCCTTGGTTTCGATGCGGGCAATCGCATCGTCGAGCGCCGGACCGGAGAGTGCCTCGACGATCCACGGCAAATGCTTTTGGATGAAGACCTTGGGGCCACCGTCACGCAGTAGCTGCGGGAACTTCAGAGCGATGTCGCCGCCGTACCGGTCGCGCTCAATCAGATCGAATTGCGGTATCAGCCGCCCCTCGTCCCAGTGCTCAGAGAGCGCCTCCGTGATTCGCCGCTTCACCGTCGGCAGCGGGTAATCAGCCAATTTCGGGACGAACGCGTCCCGATGCGCCGCCACCTGCCGGTCACGAAAGGCTTCGATTTCATGCCGGCGGCGTTGATTTATTTCTGCAAGCTCGTTCATCGTTCGCGTTACCCATATCCTTATCACTGCGTACCAATATCGTAATCGACGATGTCATCATGAACGAAACACTCATACCCACGGCCACCGATACCAAGAAACGGCTAATAGACCCAGACAACGTATGCTCGTACAGCTCGAACACCTGAAATGGCTCCGAGGGCGACAATCTCGACGCGTCGCTGTATCTTGTAAGTAATTCGTTTGTCTCGGACCCCCGCGCCGATGGCGCCGTGTGATTCCACGTCACATAACCGGGTATCGCACGCCCCTTCCGCGAGGCAATGAAAGTGATCAAATCGTCGCGGCAGCCGCTACGGACGTTCGACTCACCACCATGCGCTCGCCACCTCTCTATGGCGGTTTTCCTTCTTATGCTCGTGGGCATCAATGCACCGGCGGACTATCAGCCCATCGCCCTAACGGAGCTATTCGGGGGTTCGGAGCTCATCGTTCTCGGCACAATCGAGGGTGTCGGTGACGACAGCTTCACCTTGCGAGCAACTAAAGTGTACGCCGGTAGCATCGGAGATGCGCCCGTGGAGGTGGGAAAGTACGCGGACTGGACCGGCGGGCGTCGCTGGAGTGCGTATCGCGCCGGCCAGACCGTTCTCCTGTTCCTCAGAAAGCCCGCGGCAAACGAGAAGGCCGCCGGCGATTACTGGCGGATCAGGGGTTTTGGCGACGAAGGCGAGATGCCGATAGACGGCGGTGCGATCTTCCCGCACGGCCTCAACCTCGAGGGGTTCCGGCGGCAGATATTCAAGGTCGATGGCGGTGAACTTTATGGCTATCGCTTCGATCTGGATACGTTCACATCGGCGCTGAAGGGTTACCTACGTTGCTTCGGTTCGCCGCAGCAAGCAGCTGCCAAAGGCATCGAAGAACCGGCACGCGAATGCACCGACCGTGAGCTTGCATCCTATCGGGCGAGATCTGCGTTGCATCGCTATCTGGCGTCGTCAAGATCAGGTGACACCGAGGGAGATGAGTAGACGGCCCCACCGTATGCGAGTGAGTGAGCGAGAAAACGCGGGGATACAAGGAGAGTCGAGCAGAAATACCTGGGCAAGAAGCATGGACCATCACGTTCCAATCAGGGAGTACTGCCATGCAAGAGCAAAATTACCAGGAAGGTCCCGTCATCACGCGATCTGCGGCCGATGATGGCCGGCGCGAGCACGAAACCGCGCCCCCGAGATTCGGTCCTCTGCCAACCATCTTGGCAGGTCTACTGATCAGCTTGTCGATCGTATCGTCCCCGCGGGCTGCAGTCGTGGACTGCCAGGCGAATCGCCCCGGTGCGGGCAGTGTGCTGTACCTCTACTTCCCCACCGCGACGGACAGCGATTTTCCGGACGATCCCGGCGGGTGGGATGTCTCCACTTCACCGCTGGCGCCCTTCGATATCAATGACCTCGACCCGGGGATCGGCAGCACCACGCAATTGCGCAACGCAATCACCGAGCGGGTGAGGACCGACTACTGCGAGTTCGACGTACAAGTGAAGCAGACAACGAGTGCCAATGGCACCACGGATCCCCTGCCGAGCGATCCGCGCTGGCAAGTCATCGGTATCGGGTCCGACACCAATCCCGACCTGTTCGGCATCGCCCAGGCCTTCGACGACTTCGACGACAACGAGATGGACTACGCGAGGGTCTGGGCGGGGAGTTTCGAGAGCTCATTCGGTGGCTCCGGTGGAGCACTGAACGGCGCCAACTCCACCCTCGCACGCTGGGCCAACGCCATCGGCGGTACGATCAGCCATGAGGGCGGCCACAATTACGGCCCCGATCACCCGGACGCCGCCCCGGTGGGATCCGAAGACGAGGAATCCAATCACCTGATGTCCACGCCCTCGGGTGAGGACCGGGCGCAGGACAGGCACTTCAGCAACACCAGCTTTGAAATCCTGGCGCGAAATCTCGGCCTCTACGAGCAGACCGTCAGCAACTGGGATTTCATCAACCCGAACGACAGCACGGCGGATGGCTTCCGGATCACCGTGCTGGTAAGGCCGGCCGACGGTACGCCGACTAAGGGATCGATGTATACGGGCGGCCTCAGTCCCTGGGGGGATGTGAGCATCAGCGGGGATGGTTCCGAGACCTTCAAGGGTGACAACTACGATCGCTTCATCATCACTTTCACCGATGCGAAGTCCTGGGACAACGGCGCCGATGGTCAGATCCCTGCCGGCGAGGAGTTCCACGTCGGCGTGGGACTGACGACGGACTACATCGTCCGCGACGTCGAGTTCACCGCAGGTGGGTCGCCCATGGAACTCAAGCCGCGAGTGGTTGGGTACACGACCGGGGGATCCTTCGATCCGGCAACGGGCGGCTTCCACGTCACCTTCTCCAACCCGGACCCGGAGAACGGACCACTGATTCTATCCGACTTCGTGGTGCGTTACCTGCCACGGACCGTAGACATCAATGAGATGGTGCCCGGGGGTGAGCTGAAGGGTTTCGATGGCCGCCCAGTAGAGCCGTGGGCTGTCCGCGGAACAGACCAGGACACGTTCACGGTCGTCGACACGACGGATGTAACCGTCGGCAGCTTGGCAGAGAAACGTGCCGTGGACTTCATCGCCAAACCCCCGGCCGAATGCGGTCTGATCACGCCGCCGCCCATTCCCGATGCGATTGCGCCCAATCGCATGGAATACTGCCGGAAAGGTCACATTCTAGGGCTGTTCCCGGCAGCCCGCGTCTACCTCGAAGCGACGCTGACCGATCCCGATGCCAGATATTTCGACCGAGATCTGCAGCGGTTCGTGGTCGGACCTCTAAAGTCGCGCATCTTCGCGCAGCTCTCTGGGGTGACTCCGGACCTCAACGGGAATGGCATCGACGATGCGATCGACATCTCGAGCGGTGCCTGCACGGACCGGAATCGGAACGGCGTGTGTGACGAGGCCGAACCCAGGTACCGGTATTCAGCCAAGGTGGTATGCGGCCTGCAGAAGGATGCGGCCGGGATGCGGTTGGCTCCGGGACGTTACGCCACCGCGATCAACGTCCTCAACGCGAACGACAGCACGGCAAGGTTCAGCAAGACGTTGTCCCTGACGTTCCCGCCGGATGGCGATGAACCAGGCGAGGTGCTGTCGCTGGGCAAGGACGCACTGGCCCCGGGCGAGGCGATGGAAGTGGACTGTATCGATATCCGTCGGCAACTATTCCCGACCGGGCTGCCGTCCTCCTATCTCAAGGGCTTCGTCGTCCTGCGCAGTGACAAGAGCCTGGATGTCACCGCCGTCTATACCGCCAGCGGCCTGGTGCACGAGAGCAGGCGCTGCAAGGCTGACGTCGAGTGCTGCGATCACCACTCCGACAAGAAGCGTCATTGCCGGCGGGAGCACGGCTGCTGTGACCAGACTCGTGGGCAGTGCTCGAAGGTGCCCCGGTGCTGTCGTTGCGAGACTGCCCGGCATGGCACGATCAGTATCGATGTGGAGGACATCCGCGAGCGTCCGATCAAGCGTCAGCCGCCCACGTCCAGCTGCCCGGACCTGGTCGTGAGTAACATAGGCACGCCGAAGGTGAGCTGCCCCAGCGGGACGGGAAGCTGCAAAACCTCGGTTCGTGTCGGGATTGCCAACATAGGTAATGCCGACGCCGGACCCTTCAAGCTGCGTACGGTTTTCGATCCCAGGCAGTCCATAGCGGTCACCTCGCCTGTCCCTAGCGGGCTTGAGGCTGGGGACAATACGTCGCTGACGGTGGTGACCCCACCCGGCGGCAATTGCTTCGACCCCAACTGCACGATTCGCGCGGACGTAGACAGCAACCAGTCCGTCAGCGAGTGTGCGGAAGACAACAACAGCCGGGACGAGACAACGCAGGGCTAAGCGGTGCCCGGGTCAAACTGACGACCCATAGCTATATTTCTGTTACGGGCGGGAGCCCCGATCTGTCGATCGGGCTTCTTCTTGAGCTGCGCGGACTCGGATTCGAGCCCGGGGCGGCATGCGAACATCAGCGCAGCGGCGATCTGACGCGCTTTTACGGGGTATTTGCGCCGAATAAGCAAACACCGCGCGCTGGTGACATCGGCGGGCCTATGGTCGAGGTGAATTTGGGTGGCACAATGCCGGCCCAGGGTACTTCGCGGATCAGATCGACGATCGGGCGCTGGCGAGGAGATGATTCTGTCGGACAAAAAGGGGTTTATACTGCCTATAAGCCTCAAGACTGGGCACCGATGACCCAATGAAGCGAACGTATGATGTTGTTGGAATTCGAGGATAGGGCTCATAGCCAAGCGCGGTGCTGGAGCGCTTGGGTCGAAGACGCGGGAGCGTACTATCGCCGGCGGCCCGCGTCTCCGCGCCACGCCCAAAGAATCCGACGAGCCAGTGGCGTTCCGCCGCACCCCTGTACCTGTCGCAACGGAGGGAATCAGCGTGACACAACAACAAACCGCCATCGCAACTCGGATCGCCGACCTCCGCCTCACTGGATCACCCGGATTGAGCTGCACCGCTTCCTTGCTCCGTGAGCTACTGGACACGCCAGCCGCACTGCGCGAAGCGGTCAATGCTTCGGATTGGCCACTCACCGAGTTGTTGGGAATTCGCAGCATGGGGCTGGGGTACGCGGCACTACGCGTCTTTCAGGGCACCGAAAGAATGGCGACCCGCCGGCAGCGGACTGCCAGAGAGATCGATGATGATCTCGCCGTATACTTGGATCAACCGGCCAGGACCGACGACCACGGATTGGCAGCAGGGCTCGGACGGGGTGACCATCTTCCTCCGCACGGTCACGACGTGGCGATCGTGAGTCTGTCCCGAGGTCTGCTCGGTGTCGTACACGCGGCGTTCAACCTCACGCTCCGCTCGGTACAGCCAGAGTCTGCAGCACACTTCCACACCGAAACCACAAACGCATTTCAGCGCATCGTCGAGGAGGTGGAAACGCTGATCCGCGCCGGCCAGCTCCGGATTTACCACCGGATGACGTCCCGGGCCCCAACGGACGACGTGGTAGAGGAGGCCTGCGCATTGGCCGGCATCATCGAGCAGAGCCTTCCACGCCTCGCGCGCCCTCAGGCCAAGGTTTTCGTGGCGATGCAACGGCTCCGCGAAGAGGGAAAAGGCGGCGCCGCCGAAAACCTGGGCCGTCTGGCAATGCGCGCGGGCGCCCTGACCCGGGAAGCGACCGCTGCCCACGCGGCGAGTTACCGCATTGCCCTGAACCTGCTCAGGGATGAACCAGACGCCGACGTGCTCGAGCTCTACGACAAGGCGGCCGGCCTCGCGTTCGACACGAAACTCCCCAACGGCAAGGATACCCAACTCCCCCATCTGGGCCGGCTCGAGGGGGGCGAATTCGTTGAGGTGGAAGGCTTTGCAACGCGGGTGGAAGCGATTCGGCCAGGGGGCAGTGGACTGGTCAGCCGCATCGAGCTGCTCGACCCTTCTAGCCAAACCCGCGCAAGCGCGGCGGCGCTATTCATGCACCTACCCCATCTAGGTGTGACTGATGGGGCCTTTTGCCGTCTGAGCGGAATTTTCCGCAAGAACTCTGCACTACTGGATGATTCGCCAGGCATCGAAGTGGATAGACTTTCGTTGGCGGATCTCAGTGACAGGAGTTGGCGCATCGCTTTTCTTAGATCCGCGAGGCGCTGGTATCAACCGTGGCGGAACGGGCTCAATATGCACTGGTCGCTCGGTCCGCACCAGAGCGCGGAGCCCTCCCGTCAGACGAGCGTCGAAGGAGCAGGTGAGTTGATTTATCTCGATTTCATGAAGGACCTAATCGATCGAGGGGAGTAACCCTCCGCGGTCCTGACCAGCGAACCAGCTGTGAGGACGATCTCTTCTCGATTCCAGTCCGCTGGGTAAGGAGATAGGCAATGTCCGGTCCGTGCGAAGAACTGTACAACACTTTCGAACAAGACTATGCCGCGTTTCAAAACGCCCGTGATCAGCTTTCCGCGGCGGAGGAAGGTGTCTGGCTCATAGAGAGCGGTATCCCTTTGCATTGCAAGGGGAGCATACCGAGCAACGACCCCGAATGCACCGGTCTATCAGAGCAGCTCGGCGAGGCTCGGGCCGAATTGGAGGCAGCCCAGCAGGCCTCGGACGAAGCCGCAGAAAAATCCGGCCAATCGTTCTTGGCCTATTTGACATGTAAAATCAAGCATTTCTTCGAGGATTAGCGCGCGCATCGTCCCAGATGAATATGGGTTTACAAAATGCCGCACGTGCGGATGACATTCTTGTACTGAAACCCAGCGCCACACCCCAATCCTAGAACGAGTGGAGCGGCTGCGTGTACTCTGTATGCGCAAGTCCCGTGAATGGATTCAGAGTGCATCATGCGATTCGTTGCAAATTTGCGAAATGAGACCATCGACGCGTTTGCAAAGGAATCGATTCAACCGCACGCCTACCTGCTTTCATCCCACCGAGCAACCCCAGCCGCACTAAAAGCCGCGGAAAGGATACGGACGCTCGGGCTACCGCTGTTCGCGGACAACGGCACCAAACCCATGATCGAGGCGACGATCGACCATTTCACCGAACCGGCAAAACAATTGCGGACGCAGGTCAAGCAGCTGCGCAAAGCGCTCGGTCATGTGCCCCGCGGCACGGACGTTCCTAGCGCATTGAGGGACCGGGCTTCACGACTCGCCCAGGCGGTGCTGGACCATACCCTCGAAACTTCGGAAACCATCGACGCCGAAGCGCTATTGACCACCCAGCTATCGATGATGCCGACCGATCTCATCGCTCAGGAGGATTTTGCAACGGCTTGTCTCATCGCGCTGGACCTGGAGCGGGAGACGACCGGGTGGCGAGTCTCCCGATTCGACACTCGCAACCGGCGGACGTTACGGCTCTGGAAGCGCGTCGCCAACGATACCCGCTGCAAGGGAATCCGGGTGCACGCGGTCTTGAGCGCCATGGATTACAACACGGCGCGTTCCGCAGGCAGGCTTGCCGCCCGGGCGGGAGTACGGCACGCCGCAGTCGGCATCGCCGGTATCACGCGCGACCCAAGCGCGACGGACTTCTTTGTCATGGAAACCAAAAGCATCAGGCTCGCGCAACCCGTGCCGCGGCGCTACGTGCGGTTGGCTCAGATCATCCGGGGCTTTGCGGCCGGCTTCGCCAAAGCCGGCCGACTCCCCGAAAGCTTTCACTGCCTGGGACTGGGAGCGCCGTATCTTTTCCCCGTCACCGCCGCGGCGCTGGCCGAAGCGACACGCGCCACCACGGATGCGACAAGCCCCATACACGCCGCTGTAAGGGATCACGTACTCTACGACCCGGTGAAAGACGGCGATCGAGCAAGCACCAAGGAAATCGTCGATCGCATCGTCAAGGGCGGCGATTGGCCGTTTTTGAGCCCGTTTACGCGCGCCTTCCGCAAGAAGTTCGGGCACGATCCCAGAGCGGCGCGGAACGCTTGGGCGGCCCTGGGAAAGCCCGCTATCACCCGGCAGTTGCTCAAGGTAGCAAGCCCGTTGACCACCTCCTTGCCGCTTTTCGCCGACGCCGATGAGGAGGTACGGAAAATCGCCGCGCGAGCATGGATCGCACACAATCACTGGGTCCTTGGCGAGATCGCCGACAGCTTGCCGGATGAGCAAGGACGCCGTGACCTGGCTCTTTCCGTCATCGACAGATTGCTTTCGAACCCGCCGACGATGACAACACGCGGTCTCGCGGCCGCTCGCGAGGTAATCCTCAGCGATTGAGGGCGGCGCGAGCGGGATGGATCGGCAACGACCTGAAAGTGTCATTCAACCCACAGTGGCTTCTATCTTAAATCTGCCGGCCAATAGTTTCGACGAAAGCCCCCCACCAACCTCCTCCTCAACAACGAAAATATCACTCACCTGGTGTTCGGAGAAACCGGAGCTATACTGTATTGCACATGAAAATACCAATCATTCGGTTATTAAAAATTAGGGTGCCGCAATGAATAAAAATCCTGATAATGACGATAATACTGGTAAAAAATCAGGATCACGCATAGAGGGAATGGCTTTGTTGATACGTTCTGTGAGTATCTTTATTATCGTGATTATTATTACTTTTGTAGGGTATACATTTTTATTTAAAGAAAATTCTAATAGCCTTGGAGAGGTGGTAAGGGACAATCTGGATGATACTGCCGAAGCCATAACAGGTATTCACTCAGATGCACCCAATACTGTTGATCTAGGTGAAAAAAAAGGTGTCGATTATAACATTAAATTTGAAACAGGCAATGATGGCACCAATGCAAATATTACACTAACCATGTATAGTGATAACGGCGTAACCAGCCCATTGATCGTTAATCAATATCTTGGTTATTTAGGAAAAAATGCCTTTAAGGCTAATGGCACAGATATCTTGAAGATGAAAAATCAAAAGAATATCGGATTACCTAACAAAATTGTAATCGACTCTGATAATAACGGTATTTCTCCTCAGTGGAAATTAAACAAAGTTGTTGTGATGAGCAGTCAAGGCGGTGAGAGTATTTTCTACCCTTCGAGAGATATTGGTGGCTCTGAACCAGGCTCTATCACTTTACACAAAGAACAACCTAAAGTTGAATACACACTCTATGTGACCAGTGGCGAAAGAAATGGAACAGACTCAAATGTCAATATAACGATTCAAGGTCTGCCGCCAGACGGAAAACTAAAATCGAAATATTTGCATCATACTAACGATTTGATTAGCGGCGATGCGTATAAAAAAGGTAGGAGATCCAATTTTATTTTCACAAGCGATAACTTGGGAGACCTCAGATATTTAAAAATCGCCTTGGAACCGAGGCCCATGCGGCCTAATGATTCGTGGACTATAACTAAGTTAACCATTAAAAATAACAAAAATGAATGGCAAGCAATCCTACCTCTTCCAATGAAGATTAAGACCGGGCAGAAAAATATCACTACACTCATGTTAACTAAAAAATAAACGTTTAAGGAACATCTGATCAATTCGGCCCTGAAACCAAGAGCGTTCATCTTCGACGAGAGGAAGGGCAAAAATGCTCGGTTTTTCGACACCGACCGCTGCTACTAATGACTACACTAAAAAAGCCTCACCCGATATAATATCGGCATGAAATGTAAACGCGAAACGGATGGGCGACGCCTTAATGATTCCGGAAAAGAGGCGATCCGGTTACGAGCGGTGCGTATGGTGTCGAAGGGTCTTTCGCCGGAGCAAGTGGCGAAGGAGATGGACATCAACCGGCGCACGATCTACGGCTGGCTGGAGAAGTATCACTACGGGGGAATTGAGGCGCTCAAGCGCAAGCCCCGGCCTGGAGCGAAGCCCAAGCTCGCTGCTGAGCAGATGCGCAAGCTTTACCGGATGGTGGCTTGGTCGGACCCGCGTCAACACGCATTTCCCTTTGCGCTGTGGACGCTTGCGCTGGTACGGGAGCTGATTCGCCAGAAGTTTGAGGTATCGCTCTCAGAGGTATCCGTGGGCCGGATATTGCGCACGTTGGGGCTATCGCCGCAGCGCCCATTGCGCCGGGCTGTCGAGCGCGATCCGTTGCGGGTTTCCGAGTGGCTGCGCAAGGAGTTTCCGGCGCTTAAAGTGCGCGCCAAGCGCGAGGGGGCTTTGATCTTCTTTGCCGACGAGGCCGGGATTCGCTCGGACCATCATGCCGGCACCACCTGGGCGCCGGTGGGGCTCACCCCAGTGGTCCAGCGCACAGGCGCGCGCTACCGCCTGAACATGATCTCGGCGGTTAACGCACGGGGACACTTTCGCTTTATGGTGCATGAAGGCCGCGTCAATGCCGCCGTCTTTGCCCAGTTCCTGGAACGCCTGGTCGAGGGAGTGCAGCGCAAAATCATTCTGATCGTCGATGGCTGCAGCATCCATGGGGCCAAGCTCGTGCAGCGCAAACTCATCGAGCTCAAGGGCCAGGTGGAGTTGGTCTTCCTGCCACCGTACGCGCCGCAGCTCAATCCTGACGAAGGCGTTTGGGCGCGCGTGAAACAGGAAGTCGGCAAGCAGATCGTGCTCAGCAAAAATGACTTATTGGAGAGAACAAAGGCGGCGCTGGAGAAATTCGCAGCCATGCCTCAGGCCGTTATAGCCATTTTCGGCCAGCCCGATTTCCGCTACGCCGCCGAAACCGAATGAGGCTTTTTCAACGTATTCCTTAGTAGGAAAGAAAAAGTTGGAACCAAAGCTATAAGGCTGGATGGTGGACCTGATGATGGCGCCTTCTTTGATAACCCAGACCCAGATCATGAGACCGTTAATAGCACTCAGAAACAAGATGTTTTTTTCGCTACCACATGACATGCGACGAACGCTATTTGCGCAACTTCATCCAACCCGATTCCAATTATTACAAGAAAAACGGTCAATTAATAGCGGGTCATCATTTGGTTTATTTGATAAAGGTAGATGTATTTTTATACATGTTCCAAAAACAGGCGGAAGCTCAGTGGCAGTTTCTTTATTTGGAAAGATGAAGATTGGCCATGACACCATTGTCAAGCATTTAATAGTTTATTCCTGTAGTGACTTCAACAGATACTTTAAATTCTGTTTTGTCAGAAACCCGTGGGACAGGTTGTTTTCTGCATACAACTACCTAAAAAATGGTGGCGAGGCACGCAATGAAAATGATCTCAAATTTTGGAATAAACACAAGCTTGAAGAGCTAAAATCATTCAACAACTTTGTGCGCACTTGGGTAAATAAAGACAACATATATGCTCATGTACATTTCATACCACAATATAAATTTATTTGTCACCCAACGACACAAAATATACTGGTAGACTACATTGGCCGATATGAAACTATAAATGAAAATTACATTCATATTAGGCGGAAACTTGGCTTGCAGAATGGCAGCTTAGAATATAGGAATAAATCTCGTAACAAAGAGCTATTTAATTACAGAGAGATGTACTCCAAAAAATCGATAGATATAGTAAAAAATGTCTATCGATACGACATCGAGTTATTTTCTTATTCATTTGAGTAAAATTATTTCAAACCCGTACCGCCGCTCACTTAAACATAATTTTGCGTATGATTACCACTAATATCGCATTCATCTATTAATGTAATGAAAGTACTCGTTCTTAACTCGCATGAGGATTCCGGGCGCATATATGGGAACGCGCTCTCAACTGAACAAATAACGCCTATCTATGTTGACGACCGCAAGGCGGCTGCTACGCTATTTCTCGACAAGGAAAAACCAGATTTAGTGCTTCTCAGCCTGGAGTGGTTGCCATTCCAGAGGATAGTTGCCGTTGAAGCGCGCAAAAGAAATATTCCAGTGCTGTATGTCATGGATGGTGTAATCGAATGGTCGTACATCTGGAATAACCATAGCTTTGTTTTAAAGACTGGCACTGTTCTCCAACCACTTATTGCAAACCATATATCGGTAATAGGTCGACACCAAGCAAGAATACTTTCAGCCATGGGGCTTGGAGATAAAATCAGTGTAATTGGTTTACCCAGGTTAGACGGATTTTCAATAAAGAGAGTAATACAATCGAGGCAACGTCCCACGTTATTAATCTGCTGCGCGCGCACACCGGCCCATAATAACGACCATCACATAAATGTGATACGTGCACTTTCTGATATCAAAAAATTAACAGATAAACTAAATATAGATTGTGTGTGGAGAATTACAAATGGGCTCGCTCAGGCATTGGGCGTGAGAGCTGCCAACGGGCATTTGACCAAATTACTGGCAACATCCTCCGCCATGATTGCATTTCCTTCCACTATCGCGCTTGAAGGCATGCTTTCCGGGTTGCCAACTGCAATCATAGAATACAGGCCCGTGCCCATATATATTGATACGGCATGGGAGATACGCAGCTGCGATCATATTTATCCGGTAATAAACGAACTACTGTATCCGCCGGCAGAAAAAATGGCATATCAAGCATATTGCCTAGAAGAAGAACTTAGCATCGGCAATGCTACTGAAAATCTTCGAAATCTGATATTAAAACTTGGGAATGGAGAATATGACGACAGCAGAACCCAGCCGCAGTCTGCTTATGGTCCGCTAGATTTCAAGCTTGTTCACTCGCAAATTAGCTGTTTTTCTTCTTCAGCTACCGCAACCCTTCAATATGCGTCTGACGCCTACATGAAAAAAGAAAAAGAGCTATACGAATGGTCAGAAGAAGTAAAAAGTACGCTGGTTATTAAGTTTATACGATTGCTGCGGAAAGCGCCACTGTTCCGAAAAATAAATAGACTACTAGATCTTATTTGAATTATTTTAGAACCACAAATCATGATGACAATGCTGGAATAATAATGTAAATACTTGATTTATCGTTAGAGCGTTCTAGGTACAATATTTTTGATATTAGTTGTAATGGAATGAGGGCAATCAATAATGATAGGCAGGACAACTAAGTCGGCTTACTCGTTCGACGTGTTCGACACCTGCATCACTCGCACTTTTGCGCACCCGAGAGATCTGTTTTATGAACTCGGCGTGCGCCTTACACCGGAAAACTTAAACAATAATGAAAGACATAAATTTGCAGCACGATTCCAGTCGCTGCGTATACGCGCAGAGAAAATAGCTCACAGAATTGCACAACCGCGTCAGACGGTAACCATAAAGAATATCTACGAACAGTTACACTTGCCTCACGGTCTACCTGTTCAAGTGCACGAACTGATTCACGCGGAAGTCGAGCTTGAGCGTGAGAGTATTTACCCCATTCCAGCAGTCGTTTCCCAGATCCGTCATCTTCGCAAAATTGGTAACCGAATTATTTTCATTTCGGATATGTATCTCCCGTCTTCCGTTCTTGCGCCCATATTGATGGATTGTGGTGTGATGGAAAAAGGCGATGCACTGTATGTGTCCTGCGATGTCGGCGTCAGCAAGCATCATGGCCAACTCTTTCATCACGTCCTGAACGCAGAAGGATTGGAAGCGGCGCAACTCATTCATAGCGGAGATAATCTTCATGCAGATATTCGAATGGCTTCTAACGCAAACATAAAGGCTTGCCACATTCGAGACGGCATGCTGACCGCTCAGGAAGCTCGTATGGCTGGGCGTCGGCTGCCAAGACACCGTGGGCGTTCGTTCCTGGCTGGATTGACCCGGCGATTGCGCCTATCTGTGGGTACAGATGCCGATCACGAAGACAACCCGCTGGATCACCTAAGACATAGGATTGTCGTCCCCTTCCTGCTGGCGTACGTCATCTGGGTTCTGGACCATGCGAAGCGCCACGGCTTACGCCGGCTTTATTTCGTGGCTCGCGACGCGGAAATCTTGTTTCGGATGGCGCAAGCACTGCAGAGCGGTAGTGATGTTTTAGAGCTACGCTACCTGTACGGATCGCGCCGGGCATGGCTACCGCCCTCGATTACGCCGGATAATACTGATTGGCGGCGCTTCCCCGTGACCCCCGGGCAAAACAACAGCAGGCACGACATCACAGTGAGAATGGGCCTGGACGACGATGTCCGGGAGACCATCCGCAGGCATCTGTCCTGTAGCGTCACCGAGTGGTCGAAGCATTTACCCTACGATCAAGCAAGCAGGTTTCTGGACGAACTAATGGGGAACGCATCCACCCGAAAAATGGTCGCTCTATCAGCTGCGCGGGAGCGTAATGTTGCACTCTCGTACTTCAAGCAAGAAGGGTTGTTCGACGACACACCCTGGGCTTTGGTCGATGCGGGCTGGTCCCTGAATTCCCAGGCAGCCCTTAAACGTATCCTGGACATCGGAGGGGAGCCACATCACGCGCCAAAGGGTTATTACCTGGCCTTGGCTCGTAACCATCTCAAAGAAGCTCAGGCAGGCATCGCCTATCCATTCGTTCCCAAAGCTGGCTCCCTTTTCTCCCGACGCCGAGTCATCATTGAACACTGTTTTCTCATCTCCACGCATGCGACTACCCGTGGCTACCAAATGAAAAAAAATCAGCCTGCCCCTGTCTTTGGTAAAGAACTCCGAGGCGAAGCTGAATTAGCGTATGCAGCGAAGCTCCATGAAACAGCGATTTCCGCCGCACAATTGGTCGCTGCTGACCCCGCGATTTCCTCCGCGTTGACCGAGCACGTTGGCGAGATACTTTCCAATGTGGAAAGCTTTCTGCGACGCCCAAATGCGGCAGATGCGCACGCAATGGCTCTGTTCGGCACTGTCGCGGACATGCGGCACGAGAAAACGTTCGTAGAGTCGCTATGCCGCCCACTGCGTCGGAAGGATGTATGGACCGTCTTCTCCAAGGCGATATCCAAAAAAAAGAATCTCGAATCCCCTCCCTTCATGTGGCTCGAAGGTTCGATGGCCCTTTCTCCATGGCATGTTCGCATTCCTCTGGAGTTTGCGCTTTTCGCTGACGATCTTCGAAACTTCCTGAAAGGATGAGTAACCCAATCGGCCGAAATACTGCGTGAACCGGGGACAGACCACGTTTTTTGACATAAACTGTTGGGGCTCAGGGTCAGTTCTGGCAACGTTGCAGTTCAGGTCTGGATGCATGCCGAAGTAACACGCGATGCCGCCCGAGCCAGTGTCGAATTCCAGCATGCGGATGGGCTGCCCGCGCTGCGCAAGGTCTCGCGTAGGCGTTCAATTTTGATGGTCTTCCAGTCGCGTGATGGCAGGTCAAACACGGCGTGGTTGACGTGGGTGCAGGTCGTATTCATGGCAACCGACACCGCGTGCCCTTGTCATCCGATGGTGCATTTGCCGACCCCACCTGCCATGTCAAGTTCATACATCCTGAAACGGGTTTTGCACCAGCAGTTTTCCACCAAGGTTGCGCCCGTGACTGAAGTCTTCGCTGTAAAGGATGTCGCAGTGACTGCGCAGTGCCGCCTCGGCAATCAGGGCATCAAACCAAGACAACCGCTCAGCCTGGGCCAGTTCGTGAGCGTCCAGCACCATGTTGGGATGCGTGTTGACGACCTCGAAGGCGGCCAAGGCGTTGAGCGCGATACGGGTGTCTCTTGGTGAAAAGGCGGGCTTGAATTTTCCAGTCAATACTGAACGCAGCTCGATCATCACCTGGGTGCTGATGACAATATCGTGCTCAGACGCCAGCTGGCGCAGCCAATGCGCGACAAACCAGGCCTTTTCTGGCCGCCGCCGATCCAGTCGATACGCCCAAAGGTTGGTGTCGATGAACACGCGCATCCGCGGCGCGTTGCATCAGCGCTTGTGCAGCGACTCGCGCGACCAGTCTCCGGAGCTGCGCGAGTGATTTTGTGCCGCCAGCGTATCCAGAGTATCCAGCGCTTCGAGCCGGCGCGAACGGGTGTCGACGTAACGGATCAGGAACTCCCGCACCACAGCATTGACGGAGGTGTGCTCGCGCACTGCTATTTCACGCGCTTTCTGCAGGATGTCTTCATCTACGCTCAGGGTCAGGTTGGCCATGGTACAGTTTGCATCATTCGAACACGTAATCAGTGTAGCACAGGTCAAGGGTGCAGCCAGGGGTACAGGTGGGTACTGGGTACAGGGTCGGACCTACGCAGCTCAAGCTAAAGGACATCATATGGAGCTTAATCAGAAGGCTTAGAAGGCCAATTTCTGAACTCAAAACCACGTTCTAAGGAGGGAGTGCGATGCCCTGGGCCAACCGGAGCATAGAGGCCAGGGCATGTATGGCACATCACTCACCGCTGCCATCGGCAGCAGTTTCCGTTGAAGTTTGCCCGGCGCGCTGGCGCGATAGGCTGTTTGAAGTTCGGAGTGCTTCGGCCTGTGTGTGCTGAGGTACCGTATCGAGGAGGGCGCGGTGCACGCCGATCGGAGTGCCTTACCGTTGGAAGCGCGGAATTTGTCGACCGCGACCAGGAGGCCTGGGTGGTACAGCGTGCCACCGCCAGACGATACGAAGGGAGATGAATATGCGCTGCGCGAGCCGCCGTGCCCTTACGGCAGCAGTTTTCCCAAAAAACGCTGGTTCTGAAGCACGCGAATCGAGTGGAACTGGCTGGTTGCGATACTGGAGCAGATGCGCTGCCACATCAGATTCTTCATGGCTCCCCCGCTAAAATAAATTAGGCTCGTGACCGCGCTCAGGGAAAAATAATTCGTTTATTCGGACAACCAATTCTTGATCTTGAGGCCCGGTACGCGCGCAAATTCTCGCAAGTTAGTAGTGACGATGGCGAGTTCCAACGCCAGCGCATGTGCCGCGATCAACAGATCGTTCGGGCCGATCAGGGTGCCCTGCTGCGTGAGATAGTGACGGATCTCCCCATAGCGGCGGTCTGCCGGTGGCTCCACCGGCAGGACTTCCAGCGCGGATAACAAGAGATCGATTCGTTCGGCGAGTTTCTTTGATTCCGACTTTTGTACGCCATAGCGCAGTTCCGCAGCAACGACGATACTGGTGCAGACGGAGGCCTCACCGACCTCGGCAATCCGGCTGGCCACCAGACCTCGTGGATGCCGGGCCAAATCCGAGACGATGTTGGTGTCGAGCAGATAGCGCAGCGCCACGCTCAAAGATCCACATCGTCCAGCGGCACCAGATCCTCCTCGACGTCGGGGAATAGCTCGTCCAAGGGATCGAGGGTAGCCAGCAGTGCCAGCAACCGGCCTTTTCGCAGCGGCTCGACGATCAGACGGTCACCTTCCTTGCGCACAATCGCTTCATCCCCCTCCAGCTCGAACTCGCGAGGAATACGCAAGGCCTGATTGCGGCCGTTGCGGAACAAGCGGACGTGACGCTCTGGATCAGCCATGCTCACCCTTACTGAATGACATATGCCTAAGCATATGTCATGACTCGGAGTCCGTCAACGGCAGCCGCCGGTAATTATCAAGGTACTTGTCGCATCTGATCACCTTCACGCCACGTGCTTTTCTGGCTTGGCTGGCGTGACCTTCGACTCCCGTTGGGGATTAAGCGAGATCACCCGGATCGGCTCCCAGTTGCGGGTTTTGCCACTCCAGCAAGAAGCCGGGTGTTGCTGGCGGGCACCCGGACGAATCGCGGCCGCCGCTCTTCCCATGCGCGGACTCTCGGCAAGCATTTCAATACACTGCTTCATGCTCTCATGTGTATTTTTCCGCTTGCGCAAAACCGAACTCTTCCAAGGTGAACAGGTAGATATTAATCAGGTTCTGGTCGGTTTGTCTGGTAAGCCGATCTCTACTCATTCAGCAATCCACGACTCCTAGCGGTGGCACGGGCCTCCGCAAAAATCTCCTCCATTGTCCGGGGGCTCGTTCCGCTTGCCTCGACCTCGTCAAGCAACTTACGCAGAGCGGCCAGGCGGTCTTTCCGCTCGCGGTCGCGACGTACCAAATCGCGGACATAATCGCTTGAACTTGCGTACTCGCCAGTACGGATTTGTGCCTCGATCCAGTCTTTCATGGGGTCGGGCAGGGATACGGTCATGGTTGCCACGGCTTCGCCCCTTTAGGCTCTGCCAGCATCATTTACATTATGAATATTTCACAAATATTGAGAAATATTCATTTTGTGGTTGTGCTGTTTTTGAGTACATGAGTGCTTTACTCCACTCAAATCCCCAATCGCGCTCCGGCCCGCCTTCGTCCCGCTTCGCAGAATAGAGAACGATCTGTGAACCATCCGGATTTTTTGACCGCAGGCGCGGACTACGCTGGTGGTATGGCGACGCTTCGAACTCGCCGCAGGTTGTCGTCCAATACTACAGAACAATCGCATGAAATCGCTCACCCTCATCGTCGGCGCCGGCTACGCCGGCAGTGTCGTCGCGCGCGAACTCGCCGACGCCGGCCGGCGTGTGCGGGTGATCGACCGTCGCCCGCACATCGCGGGCAACACCTACGACGAGTACGACGACCACGGTGTGCTGGTGCACCGCTATGGGCCGCACATTTTTCATACCAACGGCGAGCGCATTTTCGAGTACCTGTCGCGGTTCACTGAGTGGCGGCCATACGAGCACCGCGTACGCGGCGTGGTCGACGGGGTACGCTATCCGTTTCCGATCAACCGGGACACGCTCAACCGGCTGTACGGGCTGGAACTGGATGAGCAAGGCGCGGCCGCCTTCTTCGAGCGGGTGCGCGAGCCGCGCGAACCGGTGCACAGCAGCGAGGATGTGGTGCTGAACTCGGTCGGGCGCGATCTCTACGAGAAGTTCTTCCTCAACTACACTCGCAAACAATGGGGATTGGAGCCCTCGCAGCTCAAGGCCGGCGTAGCAGCGCGGATCCCGGTGCGCACCAACATCGACGACCGGTATTTTACCGATACCTTCCAGGCCATGCCGAAACACGGTTATACGACGATGTTCGAAGCCCTACTCGATCATCCGAACATCACAATCGAGCTCGGCGTGGATTTCCGTGACATCCGGGACCGGGTAAAAGCCCGACATATCGTCTATACCGGACCGATCGACGCCTATTTCGGCTACTGCTACGGCTACCTGCCGTACCGCTCGCTACGCTTTGAGCACGAACACCTGCCCGACGTGAAACGGTTCCAGGAAACCGGCACGGTCAACTACCCCAACGAGCACGACTACACGCGCATCACCGAGTTCAAGCACCTGACCGGCCAGCACCATTCCGGCACATCGATCGTGCGCGAGTACCCGCAGGCCGAAGGCGATCCCTACTACCCGGTACCCCGAGCGGAGAACGAGGCGCTGTTCAAGCGTTACCAGGCGTTGGCGGAGCAGGAATCCGGCGTGACCTTCGTGGGGCGGCTGGCACAATACCGCTACTACAATATGGATCAAGTCGTAGGAGCGGCACTGGCGAGCGCCAAACGATTGCTGGAGTGAGCGTGTATCACTGCCGACAGTGTCGCATCATCGGCAAAGTATTACCTTGCTAAGCATACGTAATGCCTCAAGGCCATGGCGAGCACATCCACAAACAAGAGACAAACGACCGTCCCGAAGAAGATCCGCGACTACCTCGACCTGCGCCCGGCCAGCGCCGTCTGTTTTTCACCTGGTCCGCGCGGCGAGGTTACTTTACAGCCTGTGCAGAAAGCCGTGCCGACCGCTCGTCAGGGCCTCTTCGACCAATTACGCGGCACGCTCCATACCGGGCAAGACCACCGATGAACTAACGCCGATGTGCGCGACCCGCACCTGCAATGATTCCCGTAGACACCTGCGTTCTGCTCAATGGAGTGCAGAACAATCAGCGCTGAGCGGACGGGTCGCAATCCCAGCTGATCTGGGCGGCAAAGCACGGTGGCGTGGCGATCAACTCAATCATTTACGCCAAACTTTCCGTATGGTACGAGGTTTTGGAGCCGCTCGAGCACGCGCTGGTGGGTTTCGCGCTCCGGATGACCAGATCGATCCACAAGGCTGAATGAGGGAAATCGAAGGTGGGTGCAGGTACAACAACAAAACGCAGATCCGCAATACAGCGAGACAGAATCGTTCTCGCAATTGATATCGGCGGCTCGCGTGTCAAGGCTCGCCTGAGCACGGGCAGCGAAAAGCGCCGGATCGATTCCAGCGCCGATATGACGGCCGAAGAGATGGTCGAGGAAATGACGAAGCTTACCGCAGACTGGAATTACGATGCGATCGGCATCGGCTACCCTGGGCCGGTTTCCGACAATCGCCCTGCGGCCGATCCGGTCAATCTCGGTCCGGGCTGGAAGAATTTCGATTTCAGCGCGGCTTTCGATAAGCCGATTCGGATCGTCAACGACGCGATGATGCAAGCGATCGGCAGCTATCAGGGCGGCCGCATGCTGTTTCTCGGTCTGGGGACCGGCCTCGGCTCGGCCATGATCGTCGAGCACGTCTGCGTACCGATGGAGCTGGCCCATCTTCCTTACAAGAAACGCAGCACGTTTGAGGACTTCGCCGGCGAACGGGGTCTTGCACGCCGTGGCAAAAAGAAGTGGCGCAGGTCGGTCATCAACGTGATCGAAAAACTACAAGACGCGCTGTTGCCACAGTACATCGTCATCGGGGGCGGCAATGTCGACAAACTCAAAAAACTGCCGCACAACTGCCGCCGCGGCGACAACGAGAATGCCTTTGCAGGTGGCTTCCGTCTCTGGCTCGACCCGAACCTGAAGATCTGAGTAAAGCCGCAACACCTACTCGCCGTGCAGAATAAGTGAAAATACGATTAAGAAAGCTCCAGAGGTTGGCGCGTGAAGGACGGCACTGGATTATAGTTCGCTTCGTACGCTCTCAACGGGCGGAAGATCCGCGTAGATTCTGCCAGCGGCTCGTTTTGGGACAGCATCAAGTATTCCTGGAGGCTGTCGATGCGGCTATAGGCGAGGCGATCGATGCGCTCGGTCGCCTCCGAGAGCACCTCCACGATGAGGCACGGGCGCTCCTGGTAATAGCGGGCACGATCGCGTGGACCGCAGGCGAGCATGAGATCCGGGTAATAAAACGCATCCTCGCCGGCAACGGTAAGGTGGACCTTCATGTCCGCCATGAAAAGCTGGCATGGCGTGCCGCGAACGAGCGGACGCAGAGCGGCGAAGAGATTGCCGGCGATCAGATTGTGCCGGTCGCTGGCGCCCACCACGGCGTAAATATCGCTACCGATATGCTCGTGGCGCACCTCACTCAGGAGCTCACCTGCCAAGTAATCCTTGATGCCAAGATATTGGCTCCTTGCCCGGACAGTCATCGCATGGCTGCTCTGCGCTTCGGCGTGTCCCCTTCACTCTAATACGCCTTAGTAACGGCTATTTGACTGCTTGCAAATATGCGGGGCACTCAAGGATTATCCTTAGGCGGTTTTCCACATCGTTGTCTGGTGCATCCTGCACGGACAACGCGACCTCTCGGCCTGGATGCAAGTACCCGAGTATTCAGCGCCAGGCGACGAATCCCACACTGGCCTCGGTGCCCACCCAAGTCCGGCAAATCGGCGATTCCGCGACAGAATTCTCAATGCGGGCACATGCCTATGCGGGACAATCGCTTTGTCCTCGGCTCGTCTCCGGGGAAAGCCTTGAATCCGCCAATGCCGATGGCGGTATGCGGGGCCAGCGGTCAACGGATGGAATCAAGAATCTGATCGGAACCAGGGAGCGAAATACCATTGCTGATCCATATCACCGCCCTCATCCGCGTTGATTTTCCGACTGCGACGCGGCCGGCGCCGAAGCTGGTTTGACACCACATGCGCATCGCCTTCCTCTGCAAACGTCGCTATATGGGCAAAGACGTCATCGCCGAGCGTTACGCGCGGCTCTACGAGATTCCTTTCCAGCTGGCGCGACTGGGCCACGACGTGCGCGGCTTCTGCCTCAGCTACCAGGGACATGAGGCCGGCGAGTGGGTGCACGATACGGGTTCGGATCATGGCCGCCTGATTTGGGAATCGCGCTCGCTGGGCCGGCTGTATGTCCCAGCCCTGGCCAGCTATCCATTGCATCTGCTGCGCCGCCTGCGCGAGGTCGCGCCGGATATCGTCATCGGTGCTTCGGACATCCCGCATGTGGTGTTGGGCGCGTGGCTCGCCAAGCGCATGCATCGACCCTATGTCGCCGATCTGTACGACAACTTCGAGAGCTTTGGCCAGGCACGCATTCCCGGACTGGTGGACGCACTGCGCCGCGCTATCCGCAGCGCCGACTTGGTGACCACCACCAGCGAACCGCTGTCCGAACTGGTGCGCACCGGATACAACGCCCGCGGCGAGGTCATGGCGATGCCGAGCACTGTGGATACCGTCGTGTTCCGTCCACGCAACCAAGCGGCCTGCCGTCGCAGCCTCGGCCTGCCTGAGGAAGGCGTGCTGATCGGCACTGCCGGCAATCTGCGCAAGGACAAGGGCGTGGACACGCTGTATGCCGCCTGGCCCGCGGTGGCTGTCTCTCATCCATCCACGCAACTGGTGCTGGCCGGTTCCCACGATCACAACTTCCCGCCGCCACGGCACGCTCGCGTGCATTACCTCGGCATGCTACCGCACGCGCGCGCCGCAGAACTGTTCTGTGCACTGGATGTGGGCGTGATCTACTTGCGCGATACTGCATTCGGGCGCTACTGCTTTCCGCAGAAGGCCTATGAAATGCTCGCCTGCGAGTTGCCGCTCGTAGCCGCCGCAGTAGGCGTGATGCCTACACTCCTCGCCGATACGCCGACGGCGCTGTATCGCGCCGAGGACACCCACGATCTGACCCGCGCGATCACGACGCAGCTATCCGATCGACGCCGCCCGAATGTAGTGATCGAAGACTGGGCTACACTGATCCGGCGTCTGGAACCCTGCCTGAAAGCGCTGTGCGCCCGCACCTTCTAACCAGAAGCCCTAACGCCACGGCTACCAAACCGTCGCCGAGATCATAGCGGTAGAACCCGCGCTGGATCACGCAGAACGGACGCACTGCGTTGCCGCTGACCAGAGAGAGCGCACGGTCGATCTCCCGGGGCTTAACCCTGCGCACTGCGTATGCTGCGCTGCTCGGCATCGAGATGCTCATAGCTGCTGTCATTGCGCACCATCCAATTGGATAACCGACGCGTTAGTTCGGTGATGGGAAAACCGTAGTTGACGATACGGATCGCCCCGATACCGGCGGCTTCCAACAACCGATGCAGCTGAGCTCGTTCGTAGCGGCGCACATGACCGACCAATTGGTCGGAGCGTCCAAACTTGCGTGCGCCGGCACGGACACCAGCACGCGGCCGCCGAGACGCAGCTTTTGGACCCACTGGCGCAGAATATCAAGATGGTCCTCGATGTGCTCGAGCACCTCGAACGCCAACAGATAATCGAACTCGCCATCGTGCAGCAGAGACATCGTGTCGACCACCCGAATGGCCTCACCGACGTCGGCGAATCGGCGCCGGGTCATAGCCCGGCTGTCGGCTCCGAGATCGTGGCAAGCACCGTGAAAGCCGCGTGCCAAGAACAGACTTGCCATGTGACCGGTTCCGGCACCCATCTTCACGAATCGACCCGGCACCCAATCACGGCTGAGATCGTGGACGCAGCTCTCGCGCAGAGCCAGCTTGGGTTGTTTGTTCATTTGCCATAACCCCAGCGTGGCGTACCATCCGACACAGCGCCAACGGCGCCAGTCAGACGAGATTCGAGCAGATTGGCGTAACCGTGGGCGATGACGCGCCAATCCACACGGCGTGCCACTGCTTCGCGCAGGCTCAACGCCCGTTCGCGCGCCTCCGCCGGATGCGCCAGCACGCGCAGGATAGCCTCAGCGAGAGCCGAGGTGTCGGTGGCATCCACGCACACCCGGTCGGCGTGATCGCCCAATAGATCCTGCACTCCGGCCACATCCCCCGCCACCACCGGGCAACCACAGCCAATTGCCTCCATCAGCACCACCGGCAGACCTTCCTGGTTACCGCTGGTATCACGCACGAACGGTGCCGCCAACAACGCGGCGCGGCGATACAGCGCTGGGAGATCGGCCTGGGTGAACGCACCCAAAAAACGCACACTCGCCTCGATATCAAGCCGCGCGACCTGGGCCTGCAAAACCTTCTGCTCCGGACCGAATCCGGCGATGGTGAGCGCCGCGTCCGGCCGCTGTGCAAGCACGGCGGGCATGGCATCGAGCAAGTACGACAGGCCCTTTTTGGGCACCAGGCGGCCGACGAACAGAATCTCGTCGGTGCACCGCGCGGTCGTGTCATTCGGGGTGAACCGATCACGCATGTCCACGCCCATCGGTAATACCTCTAGGCGCTGAGGGCGCAGCCCGAGCTCTCCCACCTCTTGACGCATGGCCTCGCTGACTACGGTCATAGCCGCGCTCGCAGTCGCAATTCCGCATTTGATTCGCTGCAACCATCGCCCGCGTAGGCCGAATAGATCGCCCCCATGCGAGGTCACGACGAACGGCACGGGTGCCACATGCCGCACGAGCCAGCGCGCGATCATGCCTTGCGGGATCAGCCAGTGCGCGTGGATCAGATCGATGCGCCGGTGCTTTACGAGTCGCCGAGCGGCCAGGTATTGGCCGAAGATGAAACCCGGCACCAGCAACAGCTTCCAGGGACGGCGCTCCAGGTGGGCGACGATGCCACCACCGTAGACCAGCGTCTCCATCCACTGCGGTGCGTAACGATAGCGAATGACCTCGACTCCATCCATCGTCTCGCTACGAGCAGCGCCGGGCGAGCGCGAGGTCAGCACCACCACTTCGAAGCGATCGGTCAGCCGCCGGCACAGCGCGTGCACAAACCCCGGTTCATAGTCGCCTCGCCACCGCGGATAGGTCGAGGCCAGCACCAGCAGTCTCGGTTTACGGGGCTCATCCGGCATGGATTGACGGTGATCGCAGACCGAAATGTAGGCACTGGCTGATTAGTATCATTCGCTTGACCATCCCACATAACGCAATTACACACTGCAATGCAGGAGCGATCCCCATAGCCGCGTTTATCGACTCAAGAGCATCAATTTGGACGAAACGGCCCAGTAATTCCGCGAAGATATTCTCAATCCAAGCGCGCGTCTTTACCAAACAAGCGCCTTGCGCTCTTCAGCCATGACCTCGCCAGCACAAGCCGTTGGTTCTCAATCCCTCGCCGAAAAGGCCCGGCCATTCACCCCTTGGGTCGGATTGATAGAGAATTCAGGCACTAGTGATGTATTTATTTTATATGTTAGTTAATGCATACTGCCGGAGCCAATCAATTGATTTATTCTCCCCACCCCTTTGCAAGACTCTCAGATCTTGCCAAGAGGATTTTCTTAACATTTTGAATTTTTTATATAAATTTATCATGAGTGAATTTTTCCAAAACTTCCCCCGAGAAGATCATGATTAGAACGTTCAGTGAAAAAACAACAGCTGCGGTCTTCCTAGGAATGCCGATCAAGCGTTTGCCGCCGGAAATCCGCAAGTGGGCGCGCGAGAAATTGGATATGATCCATCGGGCCTATGTGCTCAATGACTTGCGCGTATCGGCGGCCAACCGATTAGAGGTGCTGAAAAGCGAGCGGGCCGGACAGCACAGCATCCGCATCAACGACCATTGGCGGGTATGCTTCCGATGGGAGGACGGCAACGCCTACGATGTAGAAATAGCCGAGTATCATTGAGGGTCTTGATAATGAGCATCCGAATCGAGGACTTGGAGAAAACGGACTTCGCCGATGTCGTGGAACCGGGCGGCGAACCGATTGCGCCGACGAGCCCCGGCGATATCCTCCACCATGAATTTTTGGAACCACAGGGCATTAGCATCAACGCATCGACCCGTGAGCTGTATATAACGACGGATACTGCATTGCGTCTGGCTCGTTACTTCGAGACCACGCCTCAACTCTGGCTCGGACTGCAGGAGCAATACGATCTGGAGATTGCGCGGCCCGCGCGGGACGAGCAAATAGAGCAGGAGGCCACGCCACAGATAGCGGCGCATTAAGGACGCATGTCAACAAGGCTGGCGGTCAAGTCCGGCCGAAGAATTCACCAGATGGTTCACACTGCCCATAACGCAGCGAGCGGAAAAGATACGGCGTCGAACGGCACAGCAGCCACCGCGGCCTCGTCGACGAAACTCGCCAGTAAAAGCCAGCGGACGTCGCTGCGCTTGAAGCGCCTCCAGGTTGCGTGCGGGCATTGGGGATCGATCAGCCAACAATGGGCCACGTAATGGGGCACCTTCGACACATGCGCTCGAGCGTCGCTGTGGCCGGTGAGAGGACCTCGCAGCGCTTCACATCATGGCACCCAACCAAACAGGGTCAGCAGAGTAATGGCCGCTAGCCAAACCACGATCGCCCTACGAATCAAGGACCGCGCGTCATTGAGCGCCTGATCCAACAGCTCGCGCAGGGAACTGCTCGGCGCAAGGCCGAGCGCACCAAACCCGGTTGCGGCAAGCAACTCGGCGTTGCCGTCCAGCCCGGAAAGATGGCGACGAGCGCGCCAACCTTCCGCACAATGGATGAAACTGCCGGCCAACGCGAATGAGGCAGCGGTAACGCGCGCCGGCAACCAGCCGGCCATCCATGCAAATCCTCTCGCTGACTGGCGAAAGCCGTCTCCGCTGTCCGGATGGCGATCCCCGAAGCGGCGGGCTAGCACGATCAAGTGATAAGCGAATGCCCCTACAGGGCCTAGCAGAACCAGCCAAAAGAGCACGCCGAAAATCCGCTCATGGCTGTAGCAGAAAAGCCCCTGGACCGCCGCTTGCGGCAGTCCTTCGCCAGAGGACATCGGCGGGAGCGTTGCCCCATTCAAGCTCGTGGCCGCCTGTCGCGCGAGTGCTTGGTCACCCTCGCGCCAAGCCTGTAAAAACTGCTCTACCAGCAGGTCGCTGTGTTCCGTACCGAACGCGAATAGCAGCGCCGCCACACCGAGCAGCATGCCGCCCAAGCCAAACAGCCAATCCCCGAACCAGCCTTGGATCAACCAGGCCAACAGCAACGGTGGAAGCAGCAAAAGAATCACTCCGGCGCTGCCCCAAAGTCCTACCGGCAGTCGAGTCTGCAGCCAACGTGCATAACGGTAGCATGAGTCGGTGACACGCAATCGATCCAATTGCTGCGGATATTGTTTGGCCCATAGGGCAAGCAAAATGGCGATCAGACGCATGCTCTCTTCCTTACGACCGGCGCGTTGCCGAGGTGCCGCTTATACGGTTCGCTCGCGGCTCGTGTGGCGGGCAAGCCTCAGCGCTGGGAGCGGCTCCACATTTTATGAGCTCATGCAGAGCGCTTCATTTCCGGCGCTTGAACTGCGAAGCTCGACATACAACCGTTGCCAGTCGAACACCGGCCCCGGATCGCTCTTGCGCCCAGGGGCAACGTGGCAGTGGCCAACGACCCGGGCCGGAGTCACAGCCGGATAGGCCACCATAATGGCACGCAGCAACCCAAACAAACGGCGATACTGCACTTCGGTATAAGGCCGATGGTCTTCCCCTTCCAATTCGATCCCAATCGAAAAATCGTTGCAACGCTCCCGTCCCCCGAAACGGGAGACACCCGCGTGCCATGCGCGCCGATGTAAGGGTACATACTGAACCAGTTCACCCCGGCGGCGGACCAGCAGATGGCTCGAAACACGTAGGCCGTGCAACTGTTCGAAATAGGGGTGGACGCTCGGGCACAAGGTGTTGGTAAACAGGGCGTCGATCCAGGGCCCACCGAATCGTCCAGGCGGCAAACTGATGCCGTGGATAACCACCAAATCCACCAAGGTCGCCGGCGGGCGCTCATCGCAGTTCGGCGAAGCCACATGACGTGCGCGGCTTACCCATCCGCTGCATGGATCGATACGCAACTAAGCCTCCTTAGATTCACCGCCGAAGCCCACGCCGAAGATGTTAGCATGGACTAATCCAGGCTGGCGCCATTGGTGCCCTGCGGCTCCGCCCATTCCCTGCCAGCAGTGAGGTCGCCGCCATGCGCAAAGCCCGACACGCTCGCAATCGACTCGCCGCCACAACCAGCCCGTATCTACTCCAGCACGCCGACAACCCGGTTGATTGGTATCCCTGGGGTCAGGAAGCACTGGATCGAGCGCGCCGCGAGGAGCGCCCTATTCTGCTCTCCATCGGCTACTCAGCCTGTCACTGGTGCCATGTCATGGCCCACGAGTCGTTCGAGGACGAAGCAATCGCGCGGGTGATGAACGAACACTTCATCAATATCAAAGTCGATCGCGAGGAACGGCCCGACCTCGACCGAATTTACCAAACGGCCCACCAGTTGTTGAACGATCGGCCGGGTGGGTGGCCGCTTACCGTATTCCTCACTCCCGAACAAATGCCGTTCTTTTGTGGAACCTATTTCCCGCCGAAATCGCACTACGGATTACCCGGTTTTCACGAAATTGTACTGCAGATCGCCCAAGCCTATCGCCAACAAAACAAGGCCATAAAAAAGCAAAATCAGGCCATGCTGGATGCGCTTAACCGGCTATCCGAGCCACCGCCGAACCGCGCTGGAGCACCGAAGGCGGTACTGTTCGACAACGCCCGCAATGCCCTGGCCAGAGAATTTGATCCGACCTTCGGAGGCTTCGGCCCAGCGCCCAAATTTCCCCAGCCAAGCAGCATCGAGCGATTGCTACGCCATTATGCCCGCACAGCGGGCAACGACGTCCCCGACTACGAGGCCTTGCGCATGGCCCAAGTGACACTGCGTAAAATGGCGCTGGGCGGAATCTACGATCAAATCGGCGGCGGATTCGCCCGCTATTCGGTGGACAATTATTGGATCATTCCGCACTTCGAGAAAATGCTCTACGATAATGGCCAACTTCTAGCACTCTACGCAGACGCTTGGCGGGCCACTGGTGAGGAACTCTTCCAGCGGGTGGCAAACGAAACCGCGCAGTGGGCTTTGCGCGAAATGCGCCATCCGGACGGAGCCTTCTACGCCTCCCTGGATGCAGACAGCGAAGGTGGTGAAGGCGCCTTCTACCTCTGGACTCCGGAGGAGATTCGCAATGCGCTGCCCGAGAACGAGGCCGAGGTCGTCCTGGCCCGTTGCGGTCTTAATAACCAGCCCAATTTCGAAGGCCGCTGGCACCTTTATGTCCGTTTGACCTTCACCGACCTAGCCAATAATCAGCACCGCCCACGCCAGGAGCTGATAACCCTGTGGCAATCGGCGCGTAAGCGCCTACGCGAGATCCGTGGGCAAAGACCCCGCCCACCACGAGATGAAAAAATCCTTACCAGCTGGAATGCCCTGATGGTTAGCGGGCTGGCAAGAGCGGGGCGGCATTTTGACAATGCAACCCTCACAGCGGCGAGCAATCAAACACTGCGCTTCCTGCACTCCAACCTCTGGCGCAACGGCCGCCTGCTTACGGTCTGGAAAGACGGTCGGGCGGATTTACCGGCTTATTTGGACGATCATGCCTATCTGCTCGCCGCACTGCTGGAACAGCTCGAAGCGCACTGGGAACCGCACTGGCTTCAATGGGCGCGCGCCATCGCCGATCTGCTGTTAGCGCGCTTTGAGGATAAGACACACGGCGGTTTTTTCTTTACTGCCGACGACCACGAACCGCTGATACAGCGCCCCCGCCCGCTCGGCGACGATGCCTGCCCCTCGGGCAATGCCATTGCCGCCCTCGCGCTCGCGCGGCTCGGGCATCTGCTCGCCGAACAGCGCTATTTAGCAGCAGCCGAACGCACGGTAGAGGCCGGCGCCGGCGCCATGAAAGAATTGCCGCACGGCCATTGCGCGCTGATCACGGCACTCGAAGAACAGCTCGACCCGGTGGAAACGGTCCTAATCCGTTGCCCTGCGGAAGAGTCCGCGACTTGGCGCAGAGCCGTCGAGCAGGACTATGCACCCGCCCGCCAGGCGTTCTTTTTACCCGGAAATGAAGGCTCCATGGCGATTGGCTCGGTACGCCTGGAAGGCCAAGGAGCCTGGGTTTGTCGCGCGCGCCGCTGCTTACCACCATTGCAAACACCCGCCGAACTGGCCGAGCAGCTTGCACGGCATGAGGATTGAATGCACAACGTGCGGAGACGCCCTTTCAACATCTTGCACTAGAAGACGATTTTAATCATTGCTAAAAAAACCAAGCTTAATCATGAAATCTTAGCCGCTGAATAAACACCCATCCCCTGAAAGAGATCAGCCCTCATATAACGTAGCCAACAAACCTGGCATCCCCGACGACCGGGCTATACGCAGCGTCTACCCTGGCGCCGGACCATACAAATGCGAACAGTATTGCACGGCGGTTTCCTCCCAGCGGAAACGCGCCGCCTTGGCAGCCCGTGACAGGCGTTGCCAGAGTTCCGGTTCATGCTGACGAGTGCTTATTGCCCGGGCAAACTCGGCCAACAGATTATCGGCCTGCTCCTGCGGATTTTCGCCCTCGAAAACAAAACCATTGACTTCATCACTGACCGTATCCCTCAGGCCACCCACGCCGTGCACCAAGCACGGCTGGCCAGATCGCATGGCCAACATTTGACTGATTCCGCATGGTTCAAAGGAACTGGGCATGAGGAATAGATCGCCCGCTGCGTACATCGCGTTGGCCAAACGCTCGGAATAACCATTTAGGAAGAGAAAATTCGAGTGCAGCGCACTGATTTTTGTCAGAAACAACTCCAGCTCCGCAACCCCGGTACCGAGAAATACGTACAGTCCACGATCGCCGAGCAATTCCAGCAGGGCTTCGAGTGTCGTCGTGCCGTCTTCCAGCGTCTGCTGCAACAAGCCGACTTTTTGTCCGGTAACACGGCCGACGCTGGTGATTAATACCTCGGGCTCGCTACGCGTTAACCACTCGCCCAGGCGTTTTTGGGCAATCAGATGCGTCGACGCGACTGTGGATCGAGCGGCGACCCAAATCAGCAGTTCGGCGTCGGCCACACCCAACAATGTGCTACGGTCGATCGTCTCGACAGCAGCCGGGTACTCACAGCCATTCAAAATTCCGTATAGACGCCCCTGGTCTGCGGCATTCCGCAGATCTGCTTCCAAACCCTCGCCACCGTAGTAGCCGCGACCCTCAACTGCGCTGGGATGGAGAATTTCCCGAGCATAAGTGGGCGAGACCGTGTGAACGGCATCGGCCAAACGTATGGCGGTGGCTACGGGATTCACGCAATCGGGCCAGCGCGTATCCTGCAGAATACTTCGATTCACCTTCAGATCGGGGAACCAGGCATCGAGTGACGACCAGTGGCCAGCAAACGGGCGCACACCCTGCAACGCCAGATTGTGGATTGTGTAGACAGTCCTGAGCGACTGGAGCGGTTGAAACTGGGGAGCAAACCGCCGCAACACGAGCAACCACCCGGCATGCCAATCGTGCAGATGCAGCACGTCGAGCGGACCGAAGTGACCTTCGAGAATCGCCGCACCGACTCCGGCACAGAACAGGGCGAACTTATTTGCGTCCGTTGCAAACGGTGTGCCGGGCGGGTCGTCGTTGTAGATGCGGCCAGTGGCTGTAAACAATGGATGATCCAAGACCCAATGCCGCACGCCACCAGAGTTCCGGTCAGCGCTTATGTCCATGAGCAGAAGTCTTTCCAGACTGCCGCGGAACGGCGCGCTGATCTCGGTTTGCGACGCCCCGTGCGCACGACCGACGACATCGGCAAACGAGGGCGTGACAACCTGAACCGCGCACCCCGCTTTCGCCAGGGCCGGCGATACATCGCGGATGACATCACCAATGCCACCGACCTTGCCGCCTGGAAACGTACCATTCTCGGCTGCGACCATCAGAACACTATGCATGCTGTCCGCTCAATCCGATAGTCCGATCAGGTGCGCCTTCAAGTGACGACGTCGGGCCGGCTGCGCCCCGTGTGGGCTGTGATGCCGGCAATTTCATTGGCATTGGCGATCAGCTTCGCCAGCGCGGTTTGCGAGGATTGCCCGTGCGCGCTCGAATCCGGTTCGTAACGTTCCATATAGACTCGCAACGTGGCACCTTCAGTACCCGTTCCAGACAAGCGGTAGACGATACGAGCCCCCGATTCGAAGACGATACGAACCCCCTGTTTCGTGCTAACGCTGCCATCCACCGGGTCGGTGTAGCTGAAATCGTCTGCCGTCTTCACAATTTCGGCCCCCATCCGTTGACCAGGCAATCCCGCCAACTCATTGCGTAGCCGATCTAACATAGCCTCCGCTTTAGCGGCATCCAGGCCTTCGTAATCGTGACGCGTGAAGAAGTTTCGACCAAACTCTTCCCAATGTTGGCGAACGATCTGTTCGGCGGGCTGCCTCTTCGCAGCGAGCAGGTTGAGCCAGAACAGAACCGCCCAGAGGCCGTCCTTTTCACGCACGTGGTTGGAGCCAGTACCAAAGCTTTCTTCTCCGCACAGGGTGATCTTTCCGGCATCCAACAGATTGCCGAAGAATTTCCACCCCGTCGGGGTCTCATAACAGGATATCGCCAGACGCTCGGCGACCCGGTCGACGGCACCGCTGGTAGGCATCGAACGTGCGACGCCGGAAAGTCCAGCAGCGTATCCGGGGACCAGGTGGGCATTGGCCGCCAGCACGGCTAGGCTATCCCCCGGATTGATGTAGAAATTCGGACCCAACACCATATTGCGATCGCCGTCACCATCGGAGGCCGCAGCAAAATTCGGTGGCGCAGTGCCGTTCATCATTACGACCAGATCCCGAGCATGGATCAGATTGGGATCCGGGTGGCCGCCACCGAAATCCGGCAACGGCACGCCGCGGATCACGGTGCCTGCAGGAGCACCCAGGCGATGCTCGAGGATCTCGCGTGCGTAGGGGCCGGTGACCGCACTCATTGCATCGAAACACATGCTGAACTGCCCGCCGGCAAACAGATCCTTGATTCGGGCGAAATCGAACAGCGTCTCCATCAGATCGGCGTAGTCCGTAACCGGATCCACGATTTCGATCTCAAGGCTTCCTACCCGGTAGGCGCCGATGTGATCGAGATCGACGGCGGCGTGATCGATTGTCAGATAGCGGTCGATTTGCGCGCTGCGTTGATAGATCGCGTTGGTCAATTGCTCGGGGGCCGGTCCGCCGTTGCCAATGTTGTACTTAATCCCAAAGTCTTTCTCGGGCCCGGCGGCATTGTGGCTTGCCGAAAGGACGATGCCACCGAAAGCGTGGCGCTTTCTGATCAGACAGGAAACAGCCGGTGTCGACAGCAGTCCGCCCCGGCCCGTGACGATGCGCCCGAACCCGTTAGCAGCCGCGATTCTGATGATGATCTGCAAGGCTTCACGATTGTAGTAGCGACCGTCGCCCCCAATGATCAGCGTCTGGCCTGCGAAACCCTCGAGCGAATCGAATATCGACTGAACGAAATTCTCGAGGTAATTCAGCGTCTGGAAGACTTTTACTTTCTTTCGCAAACCCGACGTACCGGGCCGTTGATCGGAAAACGGCGACGTCTCGACAGTCCTGATGGGCATATCACCATGACCCCATGTGTAACATTGTCTCGAAATTTCCGGTGCAATCGGATCAAACGCTCGCCTCCACTTTTTGACCGAGCATCTTCGGCGTCACCAGCACGATACCGTTGTCGGTAACACGGAAAACCTTCGCGTCCGCCCCGCGATCCTCACCGATGATCGTACCCTCCGGCAACCGGCAACCTCGATCTATAACCGCCCGCTTGATACGGCAATGCCGGCCGATATCCACTTCCGGCAAAATCACTGATTCCTCGATCCGAGAATAGGAATGCACGCGGACCTGCGAGAACAGCAACGAGTGTCGGATCTCGGCACCAGAGATCAAACAGCCGCCCGAGACGATGGAATCCAGGGCCTTACCCTCTCGGCCTGGATCCTCAAAAACGAACTTAGCCGATGGAAGCTGGCGCTGGTAGGTCTGAATCGGCCAATCCTGATCGTAGAGATTCAACTCCGGCGTGATCGATACGAGCTCCATGTTGGCCTCCCAGAACGCGTCTACCGTGCCAACATCACGCCAATACGGTTGTTCGCCGGATTCTGGATCACGAAAAGGGTAAGCGTATACCGGATACGAATCGATAATCGCGGGGATGATGTTCCGGCCGAAGTCGTGAGCGGAGTGAGGATCTGTGGCATCTTTCTCGAGCCGCTCGTACAGAAACTCGGCATTGAAAACGTAGTTGCCCATGGAGGCGAGGGCCTTGTCCGGGATTCCCGGCTGAGGTGAGGGGTTGGCGGGTTTCTCGTCGAAACCGATCACCCTCTGGTCCTTGTCGACGCTCATCACACCGAATCCTTTGGCATCTTCCAGCGAGACATCGACGCAGGCCACGGTCATGTGGGCTTTCTTTTTCACGTGGTAGGCCAGCAACGTACCGTAATCCATTTTATAGATGTGGTCGCCCGAGAGAACCAGCACGTACTTCGGTTTCATGGCGCGGATAATATCAAGGTTCTGATAAATCGCATCGGCGGTGCCGGCATACCACTTGCCGGTCGTGCGCTGGGAGGCCGGCAAAATGTCAACGAAGTCACCGAGCGTGGTCTGGAACGAGCTCCAGCCATGTACCAGGTGGCGAATGAGCGAATGCGCCTTGTACTGGGTGAGCACACCAATACGCCGAATACCCGAATTGACACAGTTCGACAGCGGGAAGTCGATGATGCGGAACTTGCCACCGAAAAACACCGCCGGTTTTGCACGTGTATCGGTCAGCTCGTACAACCGCGAGCCCCTGCCTCCGGCCAGCACCAGCGCGAGCGTGTCGCGGGTCAATCGGCTGACGAAACGTGGATGGTTCGGTTGCATAATGGGTTCCCCTTGCGTGCCTTTGTGGTTCAGCGATGAATCGTTCAAGGCGCCGTCAGGGCGGTCACTTCGTGATAGCCGCGTTTGGTGTCCCGGTGGCAAACGTTGAATCGCCTGGGACCCTTGAAGGCGTCAGGCGCCAGATTTGGGCGTTATACTCGGCGATGGTGCGATCGGAGGAGAACCGACCAGCCGCCGCCGTATTGAGAATGCTCATCCGCGTCCATCGCTCCTGATCGAAGAAGGCTTCGGCCACCGCTTGCTGGGCATCGACATAGGAGCGAAAATCGGCGGCGGTCATCCAAGGATCCCTTGGGCTACGAATGCCCTGCAACAAGGCATTCGGTACGAGATCCGGACCAGGATGAAAGTGCCCGGTCTCCAAAAGATACATGACCTGCCGAAAATCACTATCGGATTCGATCAGCGCATTGGGCTCGTAATCTCTTTGCATCGTGAGAACCTGTTCGGCGGTCAACCCGAACAGGAAGAAATTCTCCTCGCCCACCTCATCTAAAATCTCGATATTGGCTCCGTCCAGCGTGCCGATCGTGACCGCACCGTTGAGCATCAGCTTCATATTGCCCGTTCCAGACGCCTCCTTGCCCGCGGTGGAGATCTGTTCCGACAAGTCCGTGCCCGGACAAATGGTTTCCATGGAGCTGACCCGGTAATTGGGCAGGAAAACCAGCTTCAGAAGGCCGGCGGCATCTGCATCGCGATTGACGACGTCGGCTACCGAGTTGATGAGAGCGATGATCTGCTTGGCGGCAACGTAGCCGGGCGCGGCCTTACCACCAATCAGCACACACCGTGGCACCATCCCGTCAGTATCGCCGCGCTTTATGCGGTCGTAGAGATAAACCACGTGCAACAGGTTCAAAAGCTGCCGCTTGTATTCGTGAATCCGTTTCACCTGAACATCGAACAGGGCGTTTGGGGGAAAATCGACGCCGCATTCCGTGGCTACCAGCTCGGCGAGCTTCCGCTTATTCTGCTGCTTGATGTCGCGCCAGCGGCGGCCGAAGGAGCCGTCGTCTGCCATCCTCTGCAGATCACGGAGCTTGTCGGCGTCGGTTCTCCATCCCGGGCCGATCGAGTCATCGATCAAGTGACTCAGCGGCGCGTTGCAATTGGCGAGCCAGCGACGGACGGTAACGCCATTGGTCTTGTTGTTGATTCGCGTCGGCCACAGCTCGGAAAAATCCTTGAACAACCCCTGTCTTAGAAGCGTCGTGTGCAAGGCCGCGACGCCGTTGACAGAGAAACTGCCGACGACCGCAAGATGCGCCATGCGGATCTGGGGGGGATCGCCGCCTTCGAAGATCGAAAGCCGGCGCAGCCGCTCGAGATCGCCGGGCCAACGGGCAGAAACCTGCTCCAGGAACCGCCCATTGATTGTTTCGATGATTTCCAGCAGACGGGGTAATAACCGCTCGAACATCGGCACCGGCCATCTCTCCAGCGCCTCCGGCAGCAGGGTATGGTTAGTATAGGCGAGGCTGCGCGTCGTCACCTCCCAGGCATCGTCCCATCCCAGGCCGTGCTCATCGACAAGCAATCGCATGAGCTCGGCAACGGCACAGCTGGGATGGGTATCGTTCATCTGAAAACAATTCTCGTCCGAGAAATGGGCAAAATCCCCGCCGTACTCATGCTTCCAACGCTCCAGCGCGTCTTGCAAGCTGGCGGATGCGAGAAAGTATTGCTGCCGTAGACGCAACTCCTTACCGTTCTCGCTGGCGTCATTCGGATAGAGCACCATCGAAATGTGCTCGGCTTCGTTCTTGCTGGCAACGGATTCCGGATAACGACCCGCATTGAATTCGCCGAGCTGGAATTCGTTGGTCGCGGCCGCCTTCCACAACCTCAGAGTGTTGACCGTGTCGTTCTGGTAACCTGGTATGGGTACGTCGTAGGGGATCGCCAGAACGTCACGAGTATCGACGAGGCGTTTGTGTAGGCGTCCATGCGCATCGCTAAACGTGTCCACGCGGCCACCGAAACGAACGCGGCGAGTGGATTCAGGGCGCTCTATTTCCCAAATATTGCCGTCCTGCAACCAGTGATCCGGCTCCTCGACTTGTTCACCGCCCTCGATCTTCTGACGAAACATACCGTACTCGTATCGAATACCGTAGCCCATCACGGGCAGTCCGAGCGTTGCACAACTATCAAGAAAGCATGCCGCAAGACGACCAAGGCCACCGTTGCCCAAACCGGCGTCGTCCTCGACGGATTCGATGTCCTCAAGCGTTTGTCCATACCGCATCAGCGCCGCGGTAACGGCATCTTTTAGGCCGAGATTAAGGCTGCAATTGGACAGCGCGCGGCCAAGTAGGAATTCCATGGACAGGTAGTAAGCGCGTTTCGAGCCGCCGGCCCGGTAGCGACGTTCCGTCTCGCGCCAGCGTTCCATAAGGCGGTCACGTACGGCCAATGCGAGCGCTTGGTAGCAGTAGCTGCGGCTGAAATGCCGCTCGTCGCGGCCAAGCGTTTGCACATAGTGCCTACATAGATCCCGAGCGAGGCCGTCTTCGTCCATGGCCAACCGTGGTGGCGTTAGGCAAAATGGCCTGATTTCATGCATCTCCGAGTTCCTCCGGATTCTCTGACGAGCCCGCCTCGGCCAAAGTCCACACTTGGACGGCCGTTCGGACACCATAATCTCGCTGCCGCCCGAATGGCCGGACGAGTTCTTCTTCAGGCCGCTGTCCCCGTAGTGTCAAGCAGATGCCCCCAATAGCATGCTGCACTGTTGCGTGGCAGGCGGCAAGTTGTCGGATCCATACCTGGGGTGGAAATACAACAGCAAAACTTCCCGCAAGCCCGACACCCCGATTTTCTGGCCCGCCGATCGGCCGACAAACGTCTGTGAGCACTCCGGTCAGTGACCGTTCTGCACGGAATGGCCATCCGGGTCGATCCACCGAGTGGCTTCCAGATCGATTGTCGGCAACCGTTGCTGGCCGTGAAAGAATTGAGAACGACGCAAAATCGGATGAGTTTTCCTGAATTGGATCAATCATCGGACGCACGCTGGCAAATCGCCGACCTCATGTGGCTCGAACCAGTCCATTCAGCTGATTTCGTTGTTCAGGCAGCAGACGGTCTTGCCCCGCTGCGTGTGGCTCAGCCCATCCCGTACCAGTAGCACCGAATCTCGTGCGGCATCGGGCGGCCAGAAGATGATTTTAATTATTGAGAAACATTCGAGACTTCCTGCGGAGCACGCGCGATAAGATTACGAATGAGTGGTTGAAGACGGCTAACGTCCAAGGCCTCTCGCGCCACACGCATTCGTTTTCGGTGAAAACAGCGCACATTCATTGAGGGACGAAGCGGTTTTCTGTGTGTTATGGCAAAACTCGAACTCGCAGGGCACTCACAATCACCGCAGGGGAGGCCATTCGCGCAATGACAGCCGATAAAATCGCCGCCCATACTGCAAGCCTCGCCTCCCTGCCACGAGCTTATCACCGCATCAACGAAATGCTGGCCGACACCCGCTACGGTGCGGCGGATATCGGCGAGGTGATCCGCCACGAGCCGGCACTCACTGCACGCTTGCTGCGTTTGGTCAACAGCGCTTATTTCGGCCTAGCGACACGGATCGACAGTGTCCCCCTCGCAATTTCAGTGATCGGAACCAAGGCGCTACACGAACTCCTACTCGCCACTTGCATAGCGAGCGCATTTGCTCGCATTGACACGCGGCTGGTCGATGTCGCCGATTTCTGGCACCACAGCGTTTACTGCGGGATCATGGCGCGCTTGCTGTCAAAACGACTACGGATCGCCACGAGCGAGCAAATCTTCGTCGCCGGGCTACTCCACGATATCGGCAAACTGGCAATTTATCACCAGCTGCCGGAGCAAGCAGAGCAGATCCTGTTCCGGTTCGCCGATTCGAACGCTCCGCTCTATCAAGTAGAACGGGAGGTGCTCGGATTCACTCATGCCGCGGTCGGGGAAGCGTTATTGCACCGTTGGGGCCTACCCGCGGTATTCTGTGAGGTGACCGCATATCACCATCATCCCGACTTAAGCCAACATTATCGGGACGAATCCTGGGTCGTCCATATCGCCGACGCTTTGAGCGCCAAGGTGGAACCCGGCCACAAAATCACCCGAGGTCATACGGCACTTCCAACTTTCGAGCCGAACACCCGGCCGCAAATTCCACTCACCGAATCGCTGACCGAAGAACTCGCCGCCGATGCAGATACGCAATCCATCGAAGTCTACGGCATGCTGTTCGGCAGTCTCCCTCTTAAGGGAGCTTCTTTCGATTACGCGCGGAACAAACGTACGGAGTATGAATAAAAGCTTTTCTCCGAAAACGTCACCTACCTTGACGGGAAAGACTCCCCAAAAACTTGCCGGTAGTGCTCACGAAACCAATCCATGGTGAAGTGATGGTTCTGCGTGCCATGGTGCGCGATTTTGATTGCCCCCATAAGCGAGGCGATGCGTGCCGTGCACACCCAATCCATCCCCCGCGCCAACCCATAGAGCAATCCGGCCCGGTAAGCATCGCCGCAACCGGTAGGGTCCTTCACAGCGGTCGGGGTAACGGCAGGGATCTCCAAACACTCATCATCGGTGAAAACCAACGAACCCTCGGCACCGCGCGTCACCACCAGAGCCTGAACCCGGGCAGCGATCGCCTCCTGCATTAACCCGGTACGCTCCTGCAACAGCTGCGATTCATAGTCATTAACCGCTACCCAGCTCGCCTGATCGATGAAGTACGTAAGCTCGTCACCGTCAAACATCGGTAAACCCTGTCCCGGATCGAAAATGAACGGAATCTCCGCCTCCCTAAATTGCTGCGCGTGCTTGAGCATCGCCTCTCGACCGTTAGGGGCAACAATGCCCACACAGTCGCGATAGTTGGTGGGCACATCCACCTCATGCGCCTGCGCCATCGCCCCTGGGTGAAAAGCGGTGATCTGATTATCGTCCAGATCGGTGGTGATATAGGCCTGAGCCGTATAGAGACCATCGATCCGATGAATATGCGTCTGCGGAATTTGCCAGCGCGCTAGCCAGCGGGCATATTCCTCGAAATCGCTGCCCACGGCGGCTAAGGGAATAACTGCGTCACCGAGCAGTTGCAAATTATAGGCGATGTTGCCCGCACAACCACCAAACTCGCGGCGCATCTGCTGGACCAGGAATGAGACATTCAAAATGTGAACTTGTTCCGGAAGAATATGGTTCGCGAAACGATCACGGAATACCATGATCGTGTCGAATGCAAATGAACCGCTAATCAGTGCCGTCATTCGATCGATCCCCTTTGCTGAACATCATCCTGGTACGACGCTGGTTACAGCCGAATTATGGCCAAAAAACCCATGACCCCTGCACTAACAAGAGTAGCTTACTCCCACCCAACGGTGCCTGAAACGACGCGGGGAGAACTCGTGCGACACCCCAAAAGATCACCGGAAACAGATCATATGGGCAACGCCAGCGGCGAGCCGGACCCCGTCGGGTTGTCGGTCGGCAACCGAACCACAGGTTATACGCCCGATTTCCAGCTCAGATTCAGATCGCGCGCAGCCCGCACCTCGTCGAGACGCCGGACCGCAAGCTTATAAGGGGCGTTTTTGAGAAAAGCCATGTCCTCACGAGCCTCATCGCGGATGCGGCACATCGCCGCTACAAAACCGTCCAGATCCTCCTTGGCCTCGGTCTCCGTGGGCTCGATCAGCAATGCCTCAGCAACCAGCAACGGGAAATAGGTGGTAGGCGCGTGGAAGCCATAATCCAGCAAACGCTTGGCAAAATCCATAGCGGTGACACCGAGCTCCTTGGCTTCTCGCTTCAAACTGACGATAAATTCATGACTCGCCCGGCGCTGCGGATAGGCAATTTGAAAGCCCGCGGCTCGCAGCCGCGCCATAAGATAATTGGCATTGAGCGTAGCAAACTCCGCGACCCGGGGCATGCCTTCCCGACCGAGCAGCCGCGCGTAGACATAGGCTCGCAACAGCACGCCAATGTTACCACCGAAGGTGGACAACCGACCGATGCTCTGCGGCCGGTCGGCCTCAGTATGCCAGCGATACTGCGCCCCTTCACGGGCGACAATGGGAATCGGCATGAACTCATACAGCCGTTTACCAGCACCGAGCGCTCCAGCACCGGGCCCACCACCACCGTGGGGCGTGGAAAAAGTTTTGTGCAAATTCAGATGTATGACATCGAAACCCATATCACCCGGACGCGCCTTACCGAGAATGGCGTTGAGGTTCGCACCATCGTAGTACAGCAATCCGCCGACCTCGTGGACCAGGCCGGCGATTTCCTCGATCCGCCGCTCGAAGACGCCGACCGTGGACGGATTGGTCAGCATGATCCCGGCGGTCTGCGGTCCGAGTGCTCCCTTCAGAGCAGCCATGTCCACATCCCCATCCGCGGCGGTGGCAATCTCGCGCACCTGATAACCACACATCACCGCGGTAGCCGGATTCGTGCCGTGGGCAGCGTCTGGGACGATGATCTCAGTACGCTCGTGCGCGCCACGCGCCTCATGATAGGCACGGATCATGGCTACTCCGGCAAGCTCTCCCTGTGCACCAGCCATAGGCGCGAGCGAGACGCCTTGCATGCCGGTAACGGCGGCCAGCAGCTCCTGAAGCTCCCACAGGCAAGCGAGCAAGCCCTGCCCGAAGCGATCCGGCGCATAGGGATGGCGAGCCAGGAATTCCGGCAACATGGCCAGAGTATTGCAGGCCCGAGGATTGTATTTCATCGTGCACGAACCCAGCGGATAGGGTTGAGTATCGATGGAAAAATTCTTCTGCGACAACCGGGTATAGTGGCGCACCACCTGCAGTTCGGAGACCTCCGGCAACAATGCGCGCGCACGACGCCGGTAGGAGGCCGGGATGTCCGTATGCTCCATCTGCTGTCGCGGCGCTTGCGCGTACGCGCGCCGCCCCTCCCGGTTGTGCTCGAAAATCAGCATCGTCTGGCTTCCTCCTACCTGCACACCACCATCGCCTGAGCTGTGATCAACCGAGTGCCGCCACAACCGCTTCATAGTCCGGCTCATCGGCCAACTCGGAGACCAGCTGCGTATAAAGCACGGTGCCTTCGGCATCGAGCACGACTACGGCACGCGCCGTCAGGCCAGCCAATGCCCCACTCTCGATCAACACCCCGTAATCACGGGCGAACTGCTTGTCTCGCATCATAGATAGCGGTCTGACATGGCTGATTCCCTCGACCTCGCAGAAGCGTTTTTGAGCAAAGGGCAGGTCAGCCGAAATTGCCAAGATGGCCGTGTCCGGGTAAGCACTGACCCGTTGATTGAAATGGCGCGCAGAGGCGGCGCAGGTCGGCGTATCCAGGCTCGGTACGATATTGAGTACGTGCTTGCGACCACGCAGATCGGCTAGGTTGATTTCGGTCAAATCACCCGCGATCAAACGGAAATCCGGCGCCTTCGAACCAACGGCGGGAAGCTCACCGCTCAGGCGAATGGGGTCGCCTTTGAATGTAACTGTAGCCATAGCTGCATCCCCTCGTCGCTGTGTAAACGCCTCACGCCCGCTGAGCCACCCGGAGGGCTTTTTGCATTGCCCGAGCGTAGGCCGCGGTATCTTCGTCGGTACGCTTCTCCGTGGCACACACTAGAATAGCCTGGCCGAGTTCCGGATAACTCTGACTGAGATCATAACCGCCCAGGACTCCGGTCCCCGCCATCCGCTCCAGCACTTGCCGGGCCGGCGCATCGAGCTGCAGCACCGCTTCATGGAAAAGCGGACCGGCGAAAGCCGGCCGCACCCCTTCAATACCCGCCACGGCATCCAACAAGGACCGAATATTGGCGTGACACGCCGCCGCCACCCGCTCCAGCCCCACTGCTCCAAGCAGGCTCATATAGAGGGTGGCAGCCGTCACCATAAGCCCCTGATTCGTGCAAATGTTCGAAGTGGCTTTAGAGCGGCGTATATGCTGCTCCCGCGGTTGCAGAGTCAGGGTATAGCCCGGACGCCCTTCGGCATCCACGGTCCTGCCGACGATGCGACCAGGCATCTGCCGAACGTAAGCATTTTTACAAACCATAAAACCGAAGTAAGGGCCACCCGAGGACAACGGTATGCCCAACGGCTGGCCTTCACCGCACGCGATGTCCGCGCCGCTTTGCCCCCATTCCCCCGGCGGGGTTAACAGCGCGAGCGCAATTGGGTTGACCACCGCGATCACCAAGGCACCGTTCGCATGGGCCCAGTCGACGAGTTCGTGCACCTCCTCCAAGCAACCAAAAAAGTTCGGTTGTTGGATGACAAGCGCGGTTACATCCTCGCCGCTCCAGCGCTCCAGCGCCGCCCGGTTCAACTTCCCGCTGCGCTTTTCGTAATCCACGGCCTCCAGCTGAATCGACTGGTTGCGCACAATGGTCTCAGTCACTCGACGATAGGCGGGATGCACCGTGGCAGGCATCAGCACACGCCGAGCGCTGGACTTGCGGTTACCGCGTACAGCCATTAGCACGGCTTCTGCAAGCGCCGAAGCACCGTCATAAAGCGAGGCGTTGGAGACATCCAAGCCGGTGAGCCCGACCATCATGGTCTGGTATTCGTAGGCAACCTGCAGCGTCCCCTGCGAGGCTTCGGCTTGGTAAGGCGTATAGGCGCTATAGAACTCCCCCCGAGTGGTAAGCTCCCAAACCACCGCGGGTATATGATGGTCATAAGCGCCCGCGCCGATGAAACACGCCGGTTGCACGTCACGACTTGCACGCTCATGCAACAGCCGAGTGATTTCCATCTCTGTAACTTGCGACGGCACACTCGCAGGCAAGCTGCTGTGCAAAGACGCGGGGATCTCGTCGAACAAGGTTGCGATCTCGGCAACGCCGATCGCGTTCAGCATATCCCGGATATCCTGCTCAGTGTGCGGAATGAAAGGCATGGCCAACCTCTGGAGACGACATTGCTACGCAACCGCTTGCCGGGCGTTACTGCGCCTCGGCCAAAATATTTTCATAGTCCTCGGGATCCAACAGAGACTCCAGCGCGTCCGCGTCATCCGGCTGAATCCGCATAAGCCAGCCTTCATCATAGGGCGAGCGGTTGATGAGCTCGGGCTCATCGGTCAAGCGAGAATTCGTATCGACGACCTCTCCGGCCACCGGCGCGTAAGTGTCGGAGGCGGCTTTGACGGACTCGACCACGGCACAGGCCTCACCGGCTTTGAGTTTGCGGCCAACCTGCGGCATCTCGACGAAGACGAGATCGCCGAGCGATTCCTGCGCATAATCGGTGACACCTACGGTAATCGCACCGTCTTGCTCCAAACGAAGCCACTCGTGGCTATCAGTGTATTTCAGATCGTCCGGCACATTGCTCATGGTCAGATTCCCTATTCACTCTTTGTCACACCAGTATCCGGCCGCGGCGCACGAACGGCGGATCAATCACTTGCGCCGGGAGAAAATGATCACGGATCTGCACTTCGCAACGCCTGCCAAAGCCCACCGGCACCCGGGCAAGACCGATGGATTTGCCGAGCGTCGGGGCAAAACTGCCACTCGTCACGGTGCCGGTCAGCCCCTCATCATTACGGACCACTTGATGCGCACGGATCACACCGCGCGCCTCGAGCACCAGGCCAATCAACTGCCGTTGCATTCCCGCGCTGCGTTGCGCCTGCAACGCAGCGCGGCCGATAAACTTCCGCTCGGTCGGCTCCCAAGCCACAGTCCAAGCCAGCCCAGACTCCAATGGCGTAACCGTCTCATCCATATCCTGGCCGTACAGGTTCATACCGGCCTCGAGGCGTAATGTATCACGCGCACCCAGCCCACATGGCTGTATCCCTTGTTCGCACAGGCCTTCCCATAAGGCCGGCGTAGCGTCGGCCGGCAACATGATTTCGTAACCGTCCTCACCAGTGTAGCCCGTGCGCGAAACGAAGACCCCCGCACATTCGAGCCCCGTAAACGGCGCAAGTGCCCGCGCGGCGACGGCCAGATCGGAGGGCAAGACTCGCAACACCTTCTCACGCGCCCGGGGACCTTGCACTGCGAGCATCGCCAGATCATCGCGATATTCGATCTGGACTCGAAATCGCTCGCCTTGGATCTTGATCCAATTCAGATCCTTATCACGAGTGGCCGCGTTGACGACGGTTCGGTAGTGACCCTCGGAAAGATAGTAGACGATCAGGTCATCGAGCACGCCACCTTGTTCGTTCAGCAAACAAGTATAAAGCGCTTTCCCCGGCTTTTTGAGCTTCGCCACATCGTTGGCCAGCAGGTGGCGCAGACACTCTTGGGCCCGCGCGCCGGTGATCTCGACGATGGCCATGTGAGAGACGTCGAACATCCCGGCGTCGCGGCGCACGGCCCGATGCTCCTCGATCTGCGAGCCATATTGAATCGGCATGTCCCAGCCGGCGAAATCGACGATACGGGCCCCTGCTTCACAATGTTTCCCGTAGAGCGGCGTATGCTGTCCCATATATGGCCCTTGCTCGCGTGGTTCGATCTCGATGTCACGGCAGAATCGAGACATCAGCCCCGATTGCCCTGCGCATAAAAAACCGCTTTACCGAAGTGCTGCGATGCGTCATCCCGAGTCCTAAGCTGCGTAACCGAACCAGGGGCGGGCGGCGGCGCGTAAACAATTGATGAAATCCTTCCATGGACCATTCCATGAGCAGATTGTCACCACGCCGGGCCCGTTCGTAACGCCGTAACGCCAGCCGACCACCGATATCTCGACCGCGACGCTGGGCATCGATCAGCACCTTGGCGAGTACCGCAACGTCCTGAAACCCCTGATTGACACCCTGGCCGGCAAGCGGATGAATCACATGGGCCGCATCACCGACCAGGACGGCTCGCTCGGTACAATAGCGAGCCGCATGCAACCGATACAGCGGAAACGCGCCGCGCTCACCCACTTCCAAGACATGACCCAACTCACCTGCGGAACCATGCGCCAGCGCCTGGCAAAAAGCAGTTTCGTCGAGGGCAAGGCGAGCCTCCGCCTCCACGGTTGGCAGCGACCAAACGATCGAACAACGTCCATCGGCGAGCGGCAAAAAAGCCAGTGGCCCGCCGGGTAGAAACCATTGCCGAGCAATCTCCTCGTGCGCTATTTCGGTACGAATCGGCGCCACGATCGCCTTCTGCGCATAGCGGCTCAGCCGTACCGGAATACCGAGCAACTCGCGAATTGCTGAGCGGGCACCATCGGCGCCGACGACGAGAGCAACCGTAACGCGAGTGCCGTCGCTCAACCGCAAAGTCACTGCTTCATCATCGGGCTCCAAGCGTTGGACGCATGCCGGAATCCGAATCTGGACCCTCTTAGTGGCCCTAACCGATTGGTACAGCGCGCTGCGAATCAAATCATTCTCGATAATATGGCCAAGATGCGGCTCGCCCAGATCGGCGGCATCGAAGGCAACCCGACCACCACCGAGCGCATCCCAAACCCGAATCGCGCGAAAGGGACTGACCCGCTGTAGCGCCTCCCAAATCTCCAACCCACGCAGCAAACGCTCGCTGGCGAGATTGATGGCGCATACTCGTTGGCCATACCGCTGCGCTTGCCACTGCGGCAAACCTTCCTTGTCCAGCAACAGCACCCGCAGCCCGCGGTGTGCCAAGGCCGCAGCGAGCAGCAAGCCGACCATTCCCGCGCCCTGAATCGCCACATCCGCATCGGTACGGCTCATCCGTCCATCCCCCGCTCCACGCTGGCAAGCGGCAGACCACGGGCCAGCCGCGGCAACCAGCCAGAGCGTCCCATAGCCTGATGCATGAGCGTCTGGCGACTGCCCGGAAACAGGTCCAAGAACAGCAACCCGAGATTGCGCGCCAGCGTCAAACCGGGCAACCGGTTGGAGAAAAGCCGCACGATTCCATCAGTAAAAGCCAGCGTGCGCTGGTAATCGACCCGCCGCAAACGTTGATAACGCTCCAGAAGCTGCGGCTCGCCCGGATTACCACCCGCCTCGAGGGTGTCCGTTACGAGCTCGGCGAGAACGGCCACATCACGCAGCGCCAAGTTGAAACCCTGCCCAGCCACCGGATGCAGGGTATGCGCGGCGTTGCCAATCACCAGCGCACGCTGCGCCGCACAGCGCTCAGCCACCAAGACCGCCAAAGGATAGGCCGAACGCTTACCAGCAGCAAGAAAACGGCCCAGGCGATAACCGAACGCTGCCTGTAGCCGCGCCAAAAACCCCGCCTCATCCAACTTGAGCACCGCTTCGGCCAACGCCACCGGCATCGTCCAGATTACCGCACATCCGCCGCCCGCGGCCGGCAACACTCCGAGTGGGCCGCCCGCCAGAAAACGCTCGTAGGCGCGTCCATCAGGATTGCGCTCCGGCGTCACATTGGCGATCACGGCCACCTGCTGATACGAGCGCTCCCGTAACCGGATCCCGAGCCGCTCGCGGATCCTAGAGCGAGCGCCATCGCAGACGGCGAGCAGCGGCGCGCTCAGGCTTTGCATCCCCTGCTCGCTCTCAATCCTCACGGTTGCTGCCATTGCATCCACTGTTACATCCTGCGCCTTGGCCGGGCAATAAAGGGTGATCTCGGGCCGCGCGCGCAACCGCTCGAACAGCGCCGCACCGAGACGGCGACTGGGCAGTATATGGCCTAAGGCGTCGAGCCCTTCCTCGGCGGCCGACATTCGAGTGATCCCGAACCCCCCTTGCTCGGAGACGTGGATCTCACGGATCGGCGTGACTTCCATAGCAATCGCTGACCACAACCCCAGGGCTTCGAAAATACGCCGCGTTGCCGGCGCCAAGGCAATCTGGCGCTCATCGAAGCTCGGCTGAGCATCGACCTCGGGCGGAAACGGTTCGATGACGGCCACCCGCACAGCCGCCGTGGCGAGGGCGCAAGCCAAGCTCGCACCGACCAGACCGCCGCCCACGATAACAACATCGTATTCCGGCGCAGCGCTCATTTCGCCATCAGCGCTTCGATCGCATCGATCGCACGGGGCGCCGCGGCGCTTATCACCTCGCAACCCTCACGCAGCACGATCACGTCGTCCTCGATGCGCACGCCGATATTCCACCAACGCTCGTCTACACCCTCACTACCTGCCGCGATGTAAAGTCCGGGCTCCACAGTTAGCGCCATACCTGGCTCGAGCTCGCGCCACTGACCGTCGATGCGGTAATCGCCCACATCATGCACATCCATACCTAGATAATGCCCCGTGCGGTGCATGAAAAAACGCCGATAATCGCCTTGCTCTATGATGGCGTCACGCTCACCGTGCAGCAAACCGAGCTCAAGCATACCCTCGACCAAAACTTCGGTGGCGGCCTCGTGCGGCTGATTCCAGTGCTTGCCAGGCCGCACCTCAGCGATGGCCGCCTCTTGCGCGGCGAGCACAAGTTCATAGACGGCTCGCTGCTCACCGCTGAAATGACCGTTGACAGGGAAGGTGCGGGTAATATCGGAGGCGTAACAATCGAGTTCGACCCCGGCGTCGATCAACAACAGATCGCCGGCCCGTAACGGCGCCGAGTTCTCTATGTAATGCAGAACACACGCATTGCGGCCGCCGCCTACGATCGGCGGATAAGCCGGCCAGCCGCCGTAGCGACGGAATATGGCGTGAAACTCCGCCTCAATCGCATGCTCATAGAGACCGGGCCGGCAAACAGCCATAGCGTGCCGATGCGCCTGTGCGCTGATCTCAGCAGCGCTACGCATCACCTCGATTTCCGCTCGCCCTTTTATCAAACGCATCTCGTGCAGCAGATGCTCGAGCGAGACGTATTCTGCCGGCGCCCGAACTCCGGAGCGCGCCCGCTCACGCACCTGATTCACCCAACCGATAACCCGATGATCAAACTCGGCATCAATGCCCATCGTGTAGAATACTTTGCGTCGCCCTTCGATCAGCCCGGGCAAAATCTCGTCGATATCGTCCACTGGAAAGGCATCATCCATACCGTAATCGCTGACCGCCCGCTCCTGGCCAACAATCGGGCCGTCCCATACCTCCTTAGCGGGATCGCGCTCACGGCAGAACAGTAAACACTCGCCGTGCTGACGGCCGGGAACGAGCACAGCCACGGCCTCAGCCTCGCCAAAACCGGTGAGATAGAAAAAATCACTGTCCTGCCGGTAAGGATAGAAGACATCGCGATTGCGCCGCCGCTGCGGTGCAGCCGGGATGATGGCAATACCCTCATCGCCCATCAATTGCTTCAAATCGGCTCGACGCTTGGCAAATTCGTTGCGATCCATGGCACCTCCACGACAGCTCAGTCAATGCAACCGCGGCCTGGACTCGTGACCGTCAGACCGCTTACCAGCGGCATCAGGTCCACCGATATGCTCGCGTATCAGCAGCGTGCTCATCCGCACATATTCGACCAACTCCGCATAGGCCTGCTCGTTGTCTTCATCGTCTTCAGGGTCCGTATCCACTTGGGCGATCTCGGCAAGATCGCCCAAGGCCTCGCGAGCCTCGCCCGGCAAACCGGCCCCATCGGTCAACCCGCCCACGGCCAAGCCGAGCAAATAGCCTTCGCTCCAGGCACCGAGGGCGGCGGTGCGCACAGCCAGGGGTTCGAAGTCATCCGGCAACAGAATCCGCCAGCCGAGCTCCCGGTCAGCCAGCGCCTCGCAGGTTTCCTCATAGAGACGGCTAAGCAACACCAGGCAGGCTTTAGCCGCGTCTCCGCGGGGAGCGGTATCCTCCAGCACCTCGGCAATCCAGCGTGCCCGATCAACATTTTTCGAGACCGTGAGCATGCCGCAGAGCCGACCATGGGCCGCGGCGGCGCCGCCACCCGTCTCCAGCGCCGTAAGCGCCTGATCAAGGGGTTGATAGAGTTCCAACATGGTCATGCTGACCCAATTTCACACAAGCTTGACGTATTGTAATGGAAACTATCGTAACAGAGCTGGCCCTAACTGGGCCGTTGACCGGCCACACGCATCACTCTATATTCAGCATATGACGAAGGATGTAGGCCAAGTCACTGATTCAGCTAATGAACAGATCACTCAACTAGAGCAGCGCATCGATGCATTGCTGCGAGTCGTGGAGCGGCTGCGCCAAGAAAACGAAATGCTCCGCCATACGCAGGAGGCACTCAATGCCGAACGCGCATCGTTACTCGAGAAAAACGAGACGGCTCGCTCTCGAATCGAGGCGATGATCAGCCGCCTCAAAGCCATGGAGAATCATTAAGGCCCATGCCCGGACCCATCAAGGTAACCATCCTGGATAGGGAGTATTTCGTAGCTTGCCGTGACGAGGAGCGCGCCAATCTGCTCGAATCCGCCGCCTATCTCAATGAACAGATGCGCGAAATCCGCGACTCAGGCAAAATCGTGGGCATGGACCGAATCGCCGTAATGGCGGCGCTGAACATCACACATGAGATGCTCGAATCCCGCCGTAGTGCCGATAAAATAGAGGCCGTGAGCGAGCGGTTGCGCCGTTTGAGCCGCCGGGTGACCGAAGCCCTGGGCACCGACAGACACAGCGATGACACTGATGCCGATTGAGCAATTTCCCCCTTTCAGCAACCGAGGTCAACAAATCAACGGAGCGGCATTGTCTGGCTAGACCGCTTCAGCTTGTACGGTGTATTGGATGCAGCCAGCCGACTGCGACTCATTGAAAAACAGGAACATCGTGGTCACGCGTCCAGCGCACCAGGCCGAATCGTTTTGTCGAATGCTCGCGCTCGCGGGCGCGAACCCGCTGCGCTGCCCCCTGCTCAACATTTCCGCCACACCGACAACCCCCTCGCTTGCGCGCCTGCGAGCCGAGCTCGCTTCGTTCGACCTGCTGATATTCAACAGCCCCAACGCCGCCAATTTCGGCCTTCCTCTACTTGACCTGCTGCGCAACGTACAGGGTCGTGCAAAAATTGCGGCGATCGGAGTAAAAACCGCACATGCGATTGCCGATCTGGGTTACCCGGTCGATATCGTCCCTACAACCGGCTTTGATAGTGAATCACTCTTGAAGCTCCCCATCCTCGAGAAGGTTGGCACCATGAAGATCGCCATCCTCAGAGGACCGGGGGGACGTGAATTGGCCGGCTCTGTGTTGCGATCAAGAGGCGCCGAGGTTATCTATATTCAAGTCTACGAGCGCCGCCCCCCCACCAAGAGACAGTTCGAGCAGATCGAGCAACTGTTGCTACACAATCGCCTCGATGCCATAGCCATTACCAGCGGCGAGGCTTTTCTTGCTCTGTGGAGAGGGTTGGGTCCTCAGCTGCGCCATTTGCTCAATCAGTCCAGTTTCGTTTTTGGCAGCAGGCGCATTGCCGGTGTCGCCCGCTCAGAAGGCTTGCGTTCGCCGATTGTGGTCGCCGATGATCCGAGTGACGAGGCCATGTTCACAGCCCTTCTAGAATGGGCCGCAGGGGAGACGCCTGCAAGCTAGCAACAGGGGCGGGGGCGCGTAACCGCTATCGCCTCAGCGCCTTGCACCGAGGTACTGCCATGCTTACATCACAGCTACTCGTTTTACCGATCTTTTTAGGCGGTTTTTTGTTTTATCGCCACATCGCGCCGCATTCGGCGGATCAGCGTGCCGTACTGAAATTCGATTTCATCGTCGCGACCCTGCTCATCATTCTCTCCGTTGTCTCCGCCTGGCTGGTGTTCGGTCATGTGCAAGGCGGTGAGGATTCCATCTGGGGCCACGTGCTGGCAGCCACCTGCTCTTACCTTATCGTACTGTTTGGCCTGCACCTGGCTTATTGGATCCGCAACTGTATCCTGTTCCGGTAAAGTCGGTTCGGCTCCCAACGACGAGTGCTGCCGAATACGCCAAAGCCTGCTGCCGCCCAAACTATCTGGCCAGAGCGGGATCGCTTTCGGTGTTTGCCATAAAGCGACGGCGTAGGCGCCTGCGGGCCGGCCGATCGGATCCGCTTACCGAGGCAGGGCTGGACGAGTTGCCATGTGGTACGGCATTATCCGAGTTGGACATCCCCTGCGGTGTTCGAGCGCAGGTACTACGTTTTTTGAGCCGACATTCAATCGCCGCGGGAAATACGGTAGCGATGCTGGTGAGCAAGTCTGCCACAGAGCGGAAAGCCTAAAGGATCGCTCGGGATTCCCACCTGGACCGAAGGGTTCAAGGGCGATACCTGTACGGCACGGCGCGGGGGATGTCTTTTTTGCCCAAATGGCAAGCAGTCTAAAAACTAGTCCTCAGAAACACCCTGTTGGCTTCGTTGCTGAATAGGCCTAGCAGACGGGTGGCGCATGGAATCCAAAGCCGAGCTCCGTCACCGTATTCGCTGGCAGCGCCGCCAATTGGACCTGAGCGAGCGCACCCGCGCCGCTCGCCGGTTGACTGCAGTGCTGCGTCGCAGCCGCTGGTACCGCCACAGCCGCCGCATTGCCTGCTATTGGGCGACGGACGGAGAAATAGATCTCAGCGATTTTCTGCAGCAAGCGCATCAGGATGGGCGAGCGATTTATCTGCCCGTACTGAAGCAGAAGCCAGCTAAAACACTCCGCTTCCACCGGTACCGACCTGGCGAGGGTTTGCGCGCAAATCGTTTCGGAATTCCAGAGCCCCTGCCTCAACAAGCCAACCGAATCGCCTGTCGGGATCTGGATTTGGTGTTGGTTCCCCTGGTGGCGTTCGACGGGCAAGGGCATCGCCTGGGTATGGGTGCCGGCTATTATGACCGTACGTTCGCCTTCACACGCCACCGGCGCGGCCGCTGGCGGCGACCCCGACTGTTAGGCATTGCGTTTAGCTTTCAGCGAATCGCCGAACTGCCGACCGAGCCGTGGGATGTCCCACTCGCCGATGTCGCGACCGAGCAAGGCTTGAGCCGCTGCCAAATCGAACGCCGTGCGCGTTCGAGCGACACGAACCGATCATGAATCAGCCGAGGCAAGGACCGCATGAGCTACTGGATTATGAAATCCGAGCCGAGCGTATACGGCATTAATGATCTCGCCGCACAGCCCTCGCAAACCGATCACTGGGAAGGCGTACGCAACTACCAAGCACGCAACATGCTGCGCGATCAGATGCAGCCTGGCGATCTCGCGCTATTCTATCACTCCAATTGTCCGCAGCCCGGTGTCGTCGGCATCATGGAAATCGTCCGTGCCGGCTACCCGGATCACACAGCCTTTGACCCGGAGTCAAAGTATTTCGACCCTAAAAGCGACCCGGACCGGCCGCGTTGGCACATGGTCGATGTCCGCTTCAAGCGGCGCCTGGCGCGCACCGTCCCGCTCGCCGAACTCAAGGCCAATCCCGAGTTGGCGGACACACCGCTGATCCGCCGCGGCAACCGATTATCGATCATGCCGCTGAGTGCCGAGCACTGGCAAGCCATTCTGGACATGGAACACCGGACAAGGCCATGAAAAAACCGAACGCCATCACCAGCATAACCGCACGTATACGCCCACCATGGGTCGCGGGTACAGCCTTGCTCGCCGGGCTGACACTGAGCGGGGGGTTGTGGTGGTCTAGCACGGCCGATCATGCCACCCTATCCCCCACCGCCGCGCACTTGCAGCCGATCAAAGCCGCGGATGCCAATTCATTGGCAACACTATTTGCTGAACACGGCTACGCCTGGCCCCCGCACGGAGCGGTGCCGGCGCTTGCGGTGACCTCGCTGCCTACTGATTTGGGCGAGCAATCGCCAAGCCGCAAGAAATCGTTGTTCTTTCGCAGCCTCCTGCCCCTGATTCTGGCCGAAAACCGCCGACTACAGGCCGAGCGCTCACTCCTTAAGCGCGCTTTTGCCCAAGGCAATCTCCCAGCCGAGGGATCACTTCGGGAGCAGGTGGTAGCAATCGCCCTAGACCATGGCATCAACGCCGATCTCGACAACCCGGCCGTGCGCCTACAACTGCTGCGCCGGGTCGACCGGATTCCGCCGGCGCTGGCCTTGGCGCAGGCCGCAAGCGAAAGCGGCTGGGGCAGCTCACGCTTTGCCCGGGAAGGCAACAACCTGTTCGGCGAGCGGACCTGGAATCCGGATCAGGGACTCGCCCCGGACCGCCGGGCCGACCACCTGCGCCATTACGTCCGCGCCTTCGGCAGCCTACGCGGCTCGGTGCACAGCTACATGCACAACCTCAACACCCACCGGGCGTATGCACAGTTGCGGCAACTGCGAGAGCAACTGCGCAACCACGATAAGCAACCGGATGCCGCAAACTTAGCCGGCGGCCTGGATCACTACTCTGAACGGGGCGCAGCTTACGTGGCCGATATCCGGACGATGCTACGTCACAACAATTTGCCCCAAGCCCTGCAAAACGTCCATTTGGCCGCAACTCGCCCGCGACCAAGCCGCGAATAGAGCCATCCTTCACAGCAACTGTTTGATGAATACTCGGGAGTTACGGCGAAAATTATAGAACCGCTGCCGACCGATCGGGAGATCCTGCAAAGTAGCAGGTTGGAAACCCCGCTCCTGGAACCAGTGCGCACTACGAGTGGTCAGCACGAACAAAGCTTGCACACCTTGCGCGGCAGCGGTACGCTCCATCTGTTTGAGCAGGGCATCACCGCGTTCACCGCCCCGATAGTCGGGATGCACCACAAAGCAAGCCAGCTCCGCCAGGGCTTCATCGGGCATCAGATAAAGCGCGGCACAAGCTATAATAGTGCCCTCGCGCACGATGACCGTAAAATGCTCAACCTCCGTTTCGAGCCGCTCGCGCGAGCGGCGCACCAGGGTGCCATCGCGCTCGAGCGGCTCGATTAACTCCAAAATGCCGCTGATATCGTCGATTACGGCGGCGCGGGTCGTCTCGAACGGACGCGCGGTGATCAGCGTGCCGGCCCCATCGCGCGTGAACAGTTCCAGCAGCAACGCCCCGTCGTCGGCTCCGCCGAGCAAATGCACCCGCCGCACACCGCCCCGGCACGCTTCGAGCGTTCCGGTAAGCAGCCGCCGTAGCTCGGAAGTAAGCGCGGCATGCTCATGCAAATAAATCTGCACCTCCTCGGTGGTCATCTCTCGCACTAAAGCGCCGGCACTGTCGTACACTTGTGCACCCTCTTGCAGAAACAGCAGTTTGTCGGCACCGATCTGCCGCGCCACGGCCAACGCCACATCCTCTGAATAAAGATTGAACACCTCGCCAGTGGGCGAATAACCCAGCGGAGCGATCAGAACCACCGCATTGTCATTCAGGCGCTGGCGGATCGCCGCGCCATCCACTCGCCGCACCTCTCCGGTATGCAAATAATCGATACCCTCGCGAATACCCAACGGGCGCGCGGTAACGAAATTGCCGGATGCCACCCGAATACGTAAACCGGCCATAGGAGAATTGGCTAGCCCCATGGACAATAACGCTTCGATTTCCACACGAACCGCGCCCACCGCTTCCTTCACACAAGCGAGGGCAAGTTCGTCCGTAATGCGCAGCCCGTTGACATAGCGGATCGTGCAGCCGCGAGCTCGCAATCGCTGCTCGATTTGGGGCCGCGCACCCGGCACCAGCACCAACCGGACACCGAGGCTGCTCAGCAGCGCAAGATCGTGGATCAGCACCGGCAAAGTTCCACCAGCCACTGCTTCACCACCAAAGGCGATGACGAAGGTCCGGCCTCGGTGGGCGTTGATGTAAGGTAAACTGTGGCGGAACCAGTCAACGAAACGGGTCGACTCCCGCTTCATCCCGCCCTCCCATCTACCGTCGGCTCCACGCAGAAACGGCGGATGAACCGCTGCAACAGATCGATCATAGGGGCAATGCGATCCACCGATAAATACTCATCGGGCTGATGAGCCTGATCGATATCCCCGGCACCCAGCACCACCACCTCCATACCCAGCGCCGTGAAAAACGGGCCTTCGGTGCCAAAGGCGACCGCGCCCGGCTCGGCTCCGGTCAACTCCCGAGCCACCTGGAGGATGCACGAGTCCGCCGGTGTCGCCAGCGGCGGCAAACCCGGAAACAAGGGGCGTATCTCCAGCGCCGCAGCCGAACGGGCCAGCACCCGATCAAGGCGCTGGACCAACTGCGTGTGCAACTCATCCAGATCCATACCGGGCAATGGCCGTAGATCAAAGTGCAACTCTGCCTCGGCGCAGATACGGTTGGGATTATCACCGCCGTGGATATGTCCCAGATTCAGGGTGGGCTCCGGAACCCGAAATCGGGTATCCCGATAGCGCTGCTGCAACTCTGCGCGCCAGGCCAGAATCTCATTGAGCGCAACAGTCATCGCCTCCAGCGCGTTGACGCCAAGGCTGGGATCGCTGGAATGACCGGAACGGCCGATCAGCCGCACAGACTCCATCATAACGCCTTTGTGCAAATGAATCGGCCGCAGCCCGGTCGGCTCACCGATCAAAACGTAACGGCCGATCGGCCGGCCATCATCAACCAGAGCTTTGGCACCGGTCATGCCGCTTTCTTCATCGGCCGTAGCAAGGATGGTCAGCGGCCGGCGCAAATCCTGCGCACGCACGTGCCGAACCACCTCAAGTACAAGGGCAAAAAAAGATTTCATATCGCTGGCGCCGAGCCCGTATAAACGCCCCTCCCGCTCCGTGAGCTGGAAAGGATCCGTGCTCCAGCGATTGACATCATATGGAACGGTGTCGGTATGGCCCGCCAGGACCAGACCCTCTGAACCGCTGCCGAGCGTTGCCACTAAGTTCGCCTTGCGCGGCTGGCCGGGCAACTCACGTATGTCAATCACGAAGCCCAAGGAATCGAGCCAGTGCGCCAGCTGCTCGATCACGGCGCGGTTGCTCTGATCCAAAGCCGGATCGACGCTGCTCACGGACGGCAGCCGAATCAGTTCGCCAAGCATCTGGCGAAGGGTTGGCACGGTTGCGGCCATGGCGTACTCCTTATCCAGCTGGCTGATCTGGCCCGCGGTTGCTCTTCGGGCTGACCGTTCGGGGTTGCTCCATCCACGACCGTGCCACATTCCAGCTAACCACACCAATCGGCCGTAATGCCTAATGCGGTGGTTTTACATGACATCGGGCCATAGACAGCCCATACTTCTCCCTTTAAAGGATCTCACAAATCTCCCCACGAGGAACGACGCCGCCAGCGGATACGCGTCATAATGACGCCTACCAGCATACCAGCGAACAACACGCCCGAACCCACCAGAAACCAGTCTTGACGGCTGCGGTCAGCAAGGCGTTCGGTCTCGTTGGTCAGATCCTGAAGGCGTCGCTCAAGATCGATGACCTTTTTTTTGAGCCGCTTGTTCTCGGTGGCCAACTTGAACCCTTCACGGGAGGCGTCGAGCCGCTGGGAAAGCTGAGCGCGCTCGCTAGAGAGCGCTCGCATACGCTCACGTGCTTGCGCAAGTTGCTGCTGAGTCTTCTCCATCTGCTGTTTGATTTGATCATCCTGCGCCTGCCGTTGCGCCAGCTCGGCACTGATCTGTCGCAAACGCTGCACCGCTGGCGGGTGGCCGATGAGATACTGCGAGGACACCCAGCCTTGCCGCCCCTCAATGGTACCGACCCGCGTCCAGCCCTTGCCCCGCTCCAATACTTCCAAGGCCGTACCCGTTGGCAAAAGCTTTAGAATCCGGTATTGGTTGCCGGCACCACTGCGCAACGTGATCGTGAACTCGTCGGTCACATAGCGGGTAGGACCGGCATAGGCACTGCCGAGCACGCCCAACAGGCCAAGCCAGAAGAGCACTCCGAGAGAGGTTCTGGAGCACAGCTTGCCCCGTCGGACCACCTCTGCAAGCGCAGCACAGCCATCCCTTGCCGTGTAGAATAGCGAATGAGCCTTGGCTGAAATGGCTGCGTTCTCGAAGCGCCCCCGTGGATGATTCAGGCTGTGCACGGCAAACCTCCTATGACTGCCTAAGTTCCTCCTTGAGGCTGTCGATTGTAGCGAATGCCCGCAGGTCGAAAAACTAATGCCGACTGGATACCATCGCGCAATCTACGCGCAATAATCCATTCAATGGAACCCAGTTGCACGATCATGGCGGTGAACCCCGCGCACGGCACACCGCTCTCTTAAATGCTGATGGCATCGAACCGATTGCCCGTCAGAGGCTACACAGGCGCAGCAGCTGCCCAACAGCAGCCCACGGAGATCGCCAATGCTGCACTACCCGGACATCGACCCGATCGCCTTTCGGCTCGGTCCGTTAGCTGTTCACTGGTATGGCATCACGTATGCGGTCGGCTTCATAGCCGGCTGGTGGCTCGGTCGGTGGCGGGCACGGCGGCCTGAGTTCCCGATCCAGCCCCAGCAAGTCGACGACCTGATGCTGTTCGTCGCGTTGGGGGTCATAATCGGCGGGCGCATGGGGTATATGCTCTTCTATGGTTTGAATCAGCTGCTCGCCAATCCCTTGGCTCTGTTCCAAATCTGGCACGGAGGGATGAGCTTCCACGGAGGATTGCTCGGCGTCATAGCCATGACTTGGTGGTTCGCACGGCGCATCGAGGTGCCGTTTTGGCGGGTTATCGACTTCGTGGCTCCGCTGGTGCCCATCGGGCTCGGGGCCGGACGCATCGGCAACTTCATCAACGGTGAGCTCTGGGGTGCGCCAACAACCCTGCCTTGGGGCATGGTCTATCCGCCATTGGGTTTCCAACCCCGGCACCCCTCGCAGCTCTACGAGTTCCTGCTCGAAGGCGTCATACTGTTCACCGTCCTATGGCTGTTCTCCCGACAGACACGGCCGACCGGCGCGGTATCCGGCTTGTTCCTGCTCTGCTATGGTGTGTTTCGTTTTCTGGTGGAGTTCGTGCGCATGCCGGATCCCCAGCTCGGCTACCTCGCCTTTGGCTGGCTCACCATGGGGCAGGCTCTCTCCCTGCCGATGATTATCGTCGGCCTGGGCTTGCTCAGCTGGGCTTATCGTGGCCAACTTGCAGGCGCCGGATCGACGAACGCATGACACCTATCCAAGGTGACGCACGCCATAGCCACGGCCCCGGCAACGAACGCACCCCACGGGCGGTCCAATGAAACAGTATCTGGAACTGCTGCGCCATGTCCTCCGCCAAGGCGCACAGAAAAGCGACCGCACGGGAACCGGCACGCTGTCCGTGTTTGGCTATCAGATGCGTTTCGATCTGCAACAAGGCTTACCACTGCTTACCACCAAACGGCTGCATCTACGCTCCATCGTCCATGAGTTACTCTGGTTTCTCTCCGGCGAGAGCAACATCGACTATCTAAAGGAGAATGGGGTACGCATTTGGGATGAGTGGGCCGACGAGCACGGCGAGTTGGGACCCATTTATGGACCACAGTGGCGCAAGTGGCCGACTCAGGATGGTGGCACAATCGATCAGATTACGAACGTGATCGAAGGTATCAAGCAGAACCCGAACTCACGCCGCCACATCGTCAGCGCGTGGAACGTCGAATACCTGCCGGACGAATCCCTGAGCCCGCAAGCAAACGTTGCCCAAGGCCGGATGGCCTTGCCCGCTTGCCATGCCCTGTTCCAGTTCTATATCGCCGGGAGCAAACTGTCCTGCCAGCTCTACCAGCGCAGCTGCGATGTATTTCTGGGTCTGCCGTTCAATATTGCCAGCTACGCCTTGCTTACCCATATGATCGCCCAAGAATGCGGCCTGGCGGCCGGCGATTTCGTCTGGACCGGTGGCGATGTCCACGTGTACTCCAACCATCTGGAACAGGCCGAACTCCAACTCTCCCGGGCGCCCCGCCCGTTGCCGAAGCTGATCATCACACGCAAACCCGACTCGATTTTCGACTATTGCTATGATGATTTCGAGATCGTCGGCTACGATCCACATCCGGCCATCAAAGCCCCGATCGCCGTGTAGCATTGACAACCCCTAGCGACAAAGAGAAATTGTGGCCAGCTTGAGGGAACACAATTAGTTTTTTAGTCACGGCTATTCTGGTCTCTCAATGCCAAGTATCTGCAACTGCACTCGACGGTTGCCGGGCATCATCGCAGTAACAATCTCGCCCACACTGGCACCGAGCAGCGCCACGCCATACGGCGTCTCACGATTGAGAATGCCGTAGTCAGGTTTCGAATTGCCGGAGACGATTTGCGCTCGGCCCTGCTGGCGGCGCTTATCCACGGTCTCATAGACAACTACATCGTTGATCTCCACCACACGCGCTGAGACCTGACCTGGTGGAGGTAATTCCTCGGTTGGCACGCTCTCCGTTGCAGCAAGCTCTCCGGCATCATCGCCGCGGACGATGGTAGCTTCTTCGAAACTGCCCGGGATAGCCTGGTCATAGGGGTCAGGAAACAGAACTCCCTGGGCGCAACCAGGGCGCGTCGGCACTTCACCGCCCTGGAGGGTGCGTGGCGCCATTTCACCGGACTTCGTGGTTGCCCCAACCAAAGCAGTTACCATCGACGTTTCCACCCCGACATCCTCAGCTGCATTTGTTGCCTTGCTCTTGCGCTTTTCGGTCTCCAAAGGCCACGCCATCCCTGCAGCGTCTTCACCGGATAGGCCACGCACTCGACGATACTCCGTGTAACGGCTCGGCGCCCCGCCTATCCCACCGTTCGGCAAAATACCGATTGCGGCGAGGCGCCCCTCGAGGTCAGCGAGGCAGCTCTCGGAGTCGAGCGTATAGGAGGAGCCCCAGCAACGCCAAAACCGCCAGCCCATGCGTTCGAGCACCCGCTGCCGGTGCATGTCCTCGATCCAGCGGTCGATGTGATACTGATCCCCATCGAGCTCGATAGCGAGGAGCGCATCATTGTCGCCCTCAACCACTAGATCGATTGAGTAGCCCCCGGCGCGTACCTGTGGGGTGACCCGATAGCCGCGCTTTACAAGCGCATCGAAGACCGCGGCCTCGAAGCCTGACTGGCAGAGATCCCTAAGCTCGGAGACATCAGGCCTCGGTCCATGCTCGATCGGTACCTGAAGGTGATCGAGCAACCGCGCGCGAAGATCTCGCTTGCTCAGGCGCTCACGCGGAACGCTGTGAAAGACATAGAGTCGATCGCGTGCCCGGGAAGCAGCAACGTTGAAGCGCTGCTCGTCGCTTGGTAGCGTGGCTGCCTTCAACTGCGCCGGGCAGACCACCATGGAGAGCATTACGATATCGGCCTCACGCCCCTGAAAGTTGCTCGGCTCGCCAACGTGGAGGTTATGGGCCTGCCAAGCCTCACTACCGATACGCTGATAGATACGCTCCCGCAGCAGATTCGCCTGCTGATGCCCGAGCAACGTCACTACGCCAATGCTGCGCCCAGCATAGCGCACATCATCTACAAGGCGTGCAATCTCATCGACGATTGCCTCGGCCTCAGCCTCGTTTGTCTGTCGCCTGGCGTCGCGCGATCCATCCTCGACGAATACATCGACAAGGGGTGGGTCAATCCGCTCGGATGGCTTCGGAATGCGCAGCGGCTTGATCTCGTTGCCGTAGAATTCCCGCGAAGAGAACTGGATGATTGGCTCCACGCAGCGGAAGTGCTCGCGTAGCCGGATGATGTTCTCGGCGAAAAGCGTGCTCGCAAGATCATAAATCGAGCGGTCCGGAAGTAGGAAGGAACCATATACGGCCGAAGCGAGGTGCTTCCCCTGCATACGCCGAATCGTTTCCTCGGGGACCGCGACAGCACCCGGCGATACCTGTTTGTCGTCGCCGACGATAAGGATTTTCTTGCCCCGCAGGAGTGACGGAAGCGCCCAAGCATCGGACTGTGAAGCCTCATCGATGATCACAAGATCGAAGCTCCCAAACTCCGGCGGCAGTGACTCCGAAACTCGGTGATGCGGCATAATCCAGCAGGGCACAGCTTGGTGAGCGGTCTTCAGCGCGCGCTGTGCCTCACGCCGGTAGCGCACAGCGCGCTTGCCTGTACCACTGCCGATGCTTTTGATTGCCTTGAGATAGGCCTGAAGGGCGGCGCTGATGCTACTCGTGGTGTTGCGCTTGATAGCAAGCCAAGTGCTCAGTTCCACTGTGTGCTGGTGAGCTTGGGCGAGATAGCGCTCCGCTTCAGAGCGTGCGGCGGAGAGCATCTGGAGGCGGTCTCGCTGATCGATGGCCTCTATATAGGCCGCACTCTGCGCCCACACCCAAGCCTCGCTCGCATCCGATGGCAGCAGTGAAGTATCACCCTCAGCACCGGGAACCCCATGCTCGAGACGATCCGCCCACCGCGGCGCACCAGCTTCTCGGATGGATTTTATGATCTCGCCGGCGCGCTCGAAATCTGCCTCTAGGCTCTCGATTCGGCGCAGGTCTTCGCGCAGCGCATGCCATGCCGACTCTAACGCATCGCGCCTGAAATCCTCATCACCAAGTCTCTGGATGATCTCGCGGGCACGCTCGGAAATGGGGTCCGAGTAGGCCGTTAGACGCTTGCGGAACTCACGCAACCGCCGCAATGCTATGTCGTGATCGGCGCGCTGGATACCAGCATCAAGCGAGCGGTGTAACCGATCGAGTCCGGCATCATCGGCGAGAAGGGTCTCTTTTCCAGGCCCAAAAAGAGCACGGACCCAGCCGGGGAGGCGTCGATCAAACTCCCGGCCCAAACGGCAAGCGCGCCGGCAGGCGTCCGCGATCTCAGCAATGCGACGCGGCGCATGCTGGGGCGGCGTATCCTCGGCTGGCGCACCAATCTCCTCGGCCAGCGCATTCCAGCGCACAAGCGCCTGACGCGCATCACGGCGCAATGCTGCAGTATCGCGAACGAGCGTCCACTGCTCGGCATCGCGCGGCGGTTCACCGTCCAGGCGCACCGCGGCGATTGCCTCCTTGATAGCGCCCGCATCGAAAAGCCCTACCGGTTTTTTACCGGCCGCGCCCCGGGCAAGTGCCTTATGAAACTTCAACTCAGAGAGCGCGCCATTCTCTAACTCAATGGCACGCCCGATAAGCGGTTTCCGCCGCTCCTCAAGCAACTCGACTTCTGAAAGCCATTGCTCGATGGCATCGATATGCTGGCCTGCCTCGCCCTCTTCAGCGAAGTCCACACGTAGCCGCCGCTCCCAGTCGCTCCTCAGCAAGTCCAGATGCTCGCGATACTCCTTCAGGCCATCCTCAAGCTCCTTGGCCTTGCGCAAGGCGTGAGAATCAAATTCCAGCACCTCCCCAACTGCGGCCGCTTCAAGAAGCGCCACCCGCGAGCGAAGGTGCCGGTGCGTCTCGACGATGCTCTGCTCAGTTGGCAGCTCCGCGAGCGCCGGGGTTGCCACGCTCAAATGGATCCAGCGATCCCCGGCGCGATCACGAATGGCGCGAAGCTCGTCGAGATCGGCCTCTCTGAAAGGCATGTTTCCAATGATGCCCTTTGGGCGGTCCTCCAGCCAACCGTGACGGGAGCGCGCCTCCACCACCCAGCAGGCCAAGTCCTCGGGGCGGTACTGCTTGCCGCGCACCTCAAGATTCGAAAGATGTGTCCCCGCGATCTCTTCTAGTTCACCGTCGATCCCCGCAATCTTCTCATGATAAGTATCCACCCTATGCCGGTTATCGCGGATATCACGTTCGAGCTCCCGCTCGTTGAGGATGGCGAGTTGACCGGCGATGGAGCCTACCGAACGCTCTAGTTGCCTCAGTCCTTCGCGCTCGCTCGTGAGCAGACTGATCGCGAGCGAGCGTAGGGGTGGGGGAAGATGGTCGCGCAACACCTCAAGCGCCGACTCGCCCTTGGAGGTCACGAGTACGCGTCTGCCGGTGGCGAGGTAGTGGCAGATAATATTGGCGATCGTATGCGACTTGCCGGTACCCGGCGGCCCTTGGACGACGACACCATCGGATTGGTCGAGCCGCTCGACAATCTGCACCTGCTCGGTGTTATAGGGCTTCGGAAAGTAGAGCTCGCGCGCCTCAGACGGAATGTGCTCGCGCCCGAAGGCAAGGCTTCCCCCGCCGCTCGCTATCCCGGCAAATCCACGATAGTTAATGCGTTCGAAACCCTTCTGCTCCGCGGGAGGCCCTTTGACGATAGCCTCAAGAATTGACGGCGTACGCTCGCTTTCTTCCAATGATTCCTTGAGGCGCCGGACATCTTCGGCGAAGATATGGGTGCCCCGGCGCCGGGCGAAGAGCACCCAAGTATCGTTCAGGCGCGGGTAGTCGCGCGCCGCCGGGTTGCGGCGATCACCTTCGTCGACGCGCTCGTAGGGAAAGTATTCGCCGCGCTCGTGTAGGTGGCTTGCCGCTTGGCGCGCGATATCGGCGTAGGACTCGCGATTGCAAGGTGCCATCTCAATGGCATCGTCGTCGGCGATGAGTTGCCTCGCGAAATCGCGCACCGTGGCCGCGCTATCGATACCGAGACGCTCCAACCGCTCAGTTTCGATCACCGGCTCGTGCTGCGTGGGGCGAACGACAATGTTGAGCCGCTCGTCAATCTCGATCTCCACCCGGCGCGTGAGGAGAGGGTAATCGATGTGGGCACTCGAATGATTCCAAGTGCAACGCCCAAGCCCCCATACAAGCTCCGTGGGTGACTCCGTGCCCTCCTCCTCGATACGCTTCTGAAGCCGAAAGAGTGCCTCATAGAGCTTGATTGTGCGTCGGCGCGGCCGTTCCCGCTCTGTCCAGCGTCGCCATTCGTCTGCCACCCAACGATTAATCTCGCTTGCCACAGCTGGGAGATCTTCCAAGGCCAGGCGCACCAGGCCATCCACGTCCGGTTCGGGCATTACACTGGCTGCGGCGGCCACCCCGGCGAGAGTCTCCGGCAGGTCATCGCGGTGCACTTCGATCGCTTCATACACACCCGGATCAGCGTCGGGATTGTTCTTCAAGGCAAGAAATTCGGCGATTAGTTCAGGCGGCTGGGGTGGTGACTCTGGACGCAGCCGCTCGAGCACAAGCCACGTGTCAGCCTCGCTACCGGCAACGTCGAACTCGATTCCAGGAAGCCCAACCAGCTCGGCTTCCTCGATCACTAGATCCTGATGATCGGTGATGCGAAAGAACGGCTTACGAGTCTGCTGCTCCCAGTCGATCAGATAATCAAAAATCTGATGTGCCGTCTGTGTAACCTCCTGTATAGGCATAGCCCCCCCCCTTCCCTGTTAAAATCCCACTCTCTCGTAGCTATCAGGTGTTGAATGACCATGGATCTGACAGATCCAAAAACATTAGCACTAATAATGGTAAGAAAACTGGGCGATGAGCACATTGCACGAGTGGCACCCGGCCATCAAAGCCCCGATCGCCGTGTAGTCATAACGAACGGTAGACGGTCGGGCGCCGCCAATCTCGAAGCATTTAAGCGACGCTAATTTAATTAACCCGTTCGCTCTGAGCGCTTCGACAAGCCCGCCCTGAGAAGTAGCCGAAGGACCTCAGCATGAACGGAATTTTTAGGGGGAAACCGCCCTGGCTCAGTTGCCGGGCACCGCATGTATGACCTTCACCTTTATCTATCCATCACGGTCCGCTGCAACAGGTTGTCATGCAGGCGCTCGGAACTGAAAAGGATTCATCTCTGTGGCTCGCACGACAAATAATTATGCGTTTCGGTCTGTTTTATCTCTCGAAAACCGAGCCGTTCATAAAACTGGTATGCACGCTCATTTTTCAAAGCGACGGACAACGACACCTTCTTTCCTTGCATGTGGGCTCGCTTGAGCCGGTGTCTGTCAAGGTAGTTGGAGCCTCTGTCATGCTGCTTTTAGTGCCGGCTCAGGATTCAGCCACACAGGGCCGACGGGCTTCCAGTTTCGCGTG
>JAUILK010000065.1 GCA_030433275.1 Gammaproteobacteria bacterium | reverse complement strand
GTAGACTCGGTCATGGCGTATCCATCCTCTGCTGACTGTGATCTTGGTCGTGAGCAGTCAGCAGGATACGCCACCCCTTCTATTTCCCCCATACACCAGAAATGAGCTTAACCCGCCATAACCCGTGGTTGCCCCATAGGTTGATTAGCCAGATCGAGAGCGGCACGAACACACCAAAGGTGGCGATGAGCATGGCGTTGCGCATCTCGCGCGCCCACGTCGCGCCGATGAACACGCCGTCGTAGACGAACGACCAGACCGACACCAGTGGCGAGAGCACCATCCACGGCAGAAACGCGTAGGCGGCGGCGCGCACGTCGGGCAGATCGGTCAGCAGGTTGATCAGCCCGCGCCCGGCCAGCCAGTAGAGCAGGGTAAAACCACCGGCGATGCCCAACGACCAGATCAGCACGGTGTTGACCGCGGCGCGGAAGTCCGCGAGCGCACGCTGCCCCCAGGCGCGACCCGCGATCGCCTCGGCGGCGTGGGCAAAACCGTCCAGCCCATAGGACAGTATGCTTTGCAGATTCAGCAGCAGGGCGTTGGCCGCGAGCACCACCGCGCCCAGCCGCGCACCGAGCACCGTGAACAGCGCGAACGAGACCATCAGGCACAGGGTGCGAATCAGGATATTGCCATTGACGGCGATCAGCTCAAGCCAGGAGCGCAAGTCACGCAGTTGTCGCGCCTTCCAGGCTGCCGGGTAGGCACGCAGCACGCGGTAGGCCAGCCACGAACCCGCGATCAGGCCAGCGGTCTCGCCACACGCCGAGGCCAGCGCGATGCCTTCCACGCGCATGCCGAGGCCATAAACGAACGCGACATCCAGCCCGGTGTTGACCAGGTTAATGGTGAGCATCACCGCCAGCGGGGCCTTCGCCGTCTGCATACCCAAAAACCAGCCGATCAGGGCATAGTTGGCCAGCACGATCGGTGCGCTCCAGATGCGCACTGTGAAATAGTCGCGGACGCGTAGCCCGCGGCCTGCTCGCCGGGCGCCATCAGCACCACCGCCAGTTCGCGCAGCGGCCATTGCAGGATCAGCAGCACGGTTGCCAGCCCCAGCGCCAGCAGCAGCGCCTGCGCCAACACGCTGCGCACCGCGCTGAAATCGCCCCGGCCGTGCGCCTGGGCGGTGAGCCCAGTGGTGCCCATACGCAGGAAGTTCAGTCCCAGAAACAGGAAGTTAAAGATCGTCGCGCCCACTGCGACCGCGGCCAAATAGGCCACATCCGGAAAATGCCCGGCGACCGCCGTGTCCACCATCCCCACCATCGGAACCGACAGATTGGACACGATCATCGGTAACGCGATAGCGAGTGTTCGTTTATGCAAAGCGATGGACATGTCGCTATTGTCCCGCATCGCCCGGCTCGGGTCGCTCGGCGTTCGCCGTCAAGCCGATATCCGCGCCAGGCCGGAGAGTCACCGCCAGACCTGATCCGCGTCGTCTACCGGCGCTGGGAACGGGCAATGCCACGCGATCCTCACGGCGCTCAGCTCCAAGAACTATTGGCGCCTGTCGAAGACGCTGTCCACACAGACCGGGATGAGGAATGAGTGGATGAAGAGCCAGGGGCTGATGAGTTTCCGCGATCTGTGGATGAAAGCCCTCAACGCTGCGCCGCGGGTGCGATCGCAGCGACCGGTTCAGCCGTCAACCATTGCTAGGCTGTGACCCGCAGTCACCGATCGTAACAGGCGGTCACCGCCAGATCCTCCTGCTTCACCTGGCGGTACTTCTCGTAGAACAGCTTGTCGGCCCGCGCTGCGGCACGTCGGTAACGGTCGTACTGCCGCGGGCCGCCGTTGTAGGCGGCATAGGCCGAGCGCGCCAGGCTGTCGACGGAGCCGGTGGTCTTGTGCTCGGCGTGGCGCAGCGCGTACGCCACCAGGTAGTGCTCGAGGATGTCGGCGCCGGCGCGGGCGTTGTAGACGATGTCCCAGCGCAGACCTTGCAGGTCGTAGAGCCCGCGCCACACCGTGGGGTTGATCTGCATCACGCCCAGATCGCCCGAGGCGGACTCCACGGGCACGCGCATGTCGTTCTTCGCCTCGAACTGACGCCAGCAGCTCTCCTGCCACGCCGCGGCCAGCACCAGGTCGCGGAACAGCTCGCGATAGCCGCCGTCGAGGCCGCTGTCGGCGAGCTCCGCAGTGGTGGCATAACGCAGCACCTCGCGCGCCATCGGCAGGTAGACGTCCATGTCCTTGTCGCGGGGCACCCAGTTGTTGAGCTTCTCCACCAGTGTGGGATCGAGAGCCTCGGAGGCCGCAGCCCGCGGCACCAGCAATTCGAGCCAGTCATCGACCCAGCTCGTCTCGTCGCCGTCGCGTGGCGATGGCAGCGGCTCACCAAAGCCGAGCGCGCGCCGCAGCTCGGCATCCACCGCATCGGTACGTTCCAGCGGATCGTCGGTCGCCCCCGGTGCCAGCAGGCGCGCCAGGCGCCGCAGGCCGTCCCTCGAGATCTCCACACCCATCGACGGCCCCAGCGCATCCAGCGCCGCCAGGGCGTCGCCAGCACCAATGAAGGTGAGGTAGCCGAGGGCCTGCCGGTGATCAGCCTTGCCAGCGGCAACGCCGCGCAACACCGGCACGAACCCGCGCCAGGCGTCGATGAACAATCGCCGGACCGGGTCCTCACCTCGGCCACCGGGCTCGCGCAGGATCGTCAGCGCCTCACGGCGCAGCTCGACGAGCACCTCGAACACCTGCCGAGTGTCCACCCGGGCGGGATCGAGTGTGCGGATCGCATAGGTGAAAAAGGCATCGACCGTATTCAGGCGCTGCTCAAGGGTGGCGAGCTCCGCCTCGGCGAGGGCTGGTTCCGGTGCCGCCGCGGTGCGGGGCACCGGGTGCACATCGATACCGAGTGTCAGCCTGGCGCCGTTTTGGCCTGCGGGCCCGGTGCCGATGGCCACCTCGTCCACTGCGAGACTGCCGAGCTCGATACCGCCGGTGGCGGCGGAGGCCGTCATCCCGCCGAGCAGATCGCGAAGCTGCAACAGCGGCCCGGCGAGGTCGACGTACAGGGGGGTCAGGGTCGCAGGCAGGAACTGCTCTAGCCGACGGCCGACGGTGGTGGACACCTCATCCGTGCTGCCGTCCGCGCGCACCGTGCGCCAGGACTCGGTACTCAGCACGATGCCATCACCGTCCGGCGCGCGTGTCGGCCGCTGGATCAGCTCGACGCCTCCGCGCCAGTCGAGCACCAGCAGGCAGCGCCCGCCGACCCGACGTCCGGCACGGGCCTTGGCGCGCGCCTGCAACAGCAGGCGGCCGTCCTCTGCTCGCACTTCGGGGTCGCGCAGCTCCACATACTGGCAGCCCGAGCCATCGTCCTCGACCCGCAGCCGGCCGTCGCCGAACAACCGCTCGCGCATCAGCAACTCCAGGGCCTCGGCATCGAGGAACAGCGGCACCAGAAGACGCTCCGCCGCCACCGGCACTGCCAGCAGCAAAGCCAACGCGCCGAACAGTATTCGCCAACGGACTGCATGCATCACCAAAACCCCCTGGTCTTACGAGGGGCCAGATTACCATCCTCCGCGCGCGGCCCCGTCCCACAGGAATGTGCGCCTACCTGCGATGCTGCCGACGGTGTGGGGATTGGCGAATACCGCCACGTTGTAGCCGAAGCCGAACCCGGAGCGGATCTGCTGCTGCCGGATACCGTAGCCGCTGGTCATCAGTTTCTCGGGCAGTTGATTGGGGTCATCAGCGCCACCGTCGCCGGCACCAGAATCTGCGCCCCATCGAACCTGCCACCGTCGACCAGCATCTGCGCGAACCGCAGGTAGTCGCGCGCCGTGTTGCGCGAGGCGCCCATCTGCCGGGCGATTCTGCGGATACTGACCCCCTGGCGCTGCAAGATCTTAATCTCCATAGACCCTTCCTTCATGATCATCTCGGTCCCCCAGCCAAGCAAGGGGACCAAGGTTAGTGAAGGGTGGGTCAATTTTCAGCTGCCGAGGTGGGTCATTTTTGCATGCCGATAACAACATGCCCGTAGTGCTGGAGTGGAGCTCCTGGGATGCCTAGATTGATGCTGCACTCAATGAGTCCGAGGCGATTCGTGAGAACGTGCGGCACCTAGCCTAAGTTTAACGTCCCCCAAAAGAACTTTCCGATACTCAGAGAGTTAAGATCGGCAGCGGCGGCGAGTGGCACTACATTACGTTCATTTTATAAGTCAGCGGGCTCACACGATTGTTTTCTGCACGCCGCCCGGGGCGGGATCGGCACCGAGGGCCTGAATAGATTCGTGCCTGATCGGGCTCGGCGCGGGTGGCCTTGCGCACGTGCAGGGTGCGGCCATCGCCGTGGTTGAACGTGGCAGTGAGCTGGCGCTGGCCGGCGAGGGCATCGCGCAGCGTGCTCCAAGCTCACCTGGCGCCATGAAGGCGAGCGGCGGCGGTTTCAACTGTGCTTGACCGTGGCGCTGCCGGGTGATCGGCCCACGCATGATTCAACATCGGCTAGCGGCATTGATCTCGGCTGGCGCGCTGCTCGTCGCCACCGGCCCGAGCACCCTCATCTGCCGGCAGTGCGGCGCGGTCAAGCGCCCGAAAGATCGGGCCGCCCGAATCTGGTCGTGCGAGGAATGCTCAGCGGTATATGATCAGGACGCGAATGCCGCGCAAAATTTACTCGCCGCCAGCACCGGCGGCGAGCGCTTCGGCGATGCGGTGAGGCAGGAGTGGGAATCCAACGGCTTGCGGGCGCGGGTCAAGTCTTAGTGTGGGTTATGCGGGCTCCGCCGCTTCGTTGCGGAGACAGATCGGTAGCGGAGAGCAAGGCGGATCGAATGCGCGCCCAGCCGCTTGGTTGTTGCGACCTGTTCAGATAAAGACGGTGCAGAGTGTCCGCTCGCGTAGCTGAAAAATGCTGCACCCGTTGCAACACCAGGACGACACCAAAGATTATTCAGTTTTACCAATCTTTCTAAGCATTTGTTTTATTTGGTTTCATTGAGAATGAAAACCACCCCCCTGATTGGGGTTCAGAATTTTCCCATTACATTCAACAACTCGATCTCGAAGGTCAAGCGGGCATTGGGCGGAATCACGGTACCGGCGCCACGGGCGCCGTAGCCAAGTTCGGGTGGCACCGTCAACTTTCTCCGCCCGCCGGCTCGCATCCCGATAATTCCCTCTTCCCAGCCGGGAATCACCAAACCCGCGCCCAGGGAAAACTCGAGCGGTTCACCACGATCATGGCTTGAGTCGAACCGGGTCCCGTCTTCCAGCCAGCCGGTATAGTGAACAAACACGGTCTCGCCGTGACCGGTTGCTTTTTTCCCTTTGCCGATTGCCAAGTCCTCGTAACGTAGCCCAGAAGCCATCTCTTGTTCAGCCATTGCAAAATCTCACTCGCCTGGTTGGCCGCAGAGGCAACATAAGCGCACACTGACCATCGAAGAAGCAGCCACACTTCATGACCGCCGAGCCGAACGACGATTATTGCCTGCGAATAGACAGGATTTCAAATAGTGCTGCACACATCCTTTCTGTTGCAACCCATACTAATCGCTTCAGAGAGCGATGCTGTCACCGCGTGTCAATCGGTAACGCGGCAAGATCAGCCTGCAGAGGGCTTTGGATGCGCGCGCACTCGCACTTGGAATCACTCCAGGTTGGCCAGCCCAGAAAGCCTCTGCTAAATTCAGCCATTCCGCATTCTATAAGGAGCTAATCCAATGAAGATGAGTTGGATTTTACTTACCGTAGCGGCATTGTGCACAACCGGCGTGTTAGCGGCGGACACGGCGGATTTGCGCAACCAGGCTAAGGCTATATTTGGACCGCTGCCCGATGCCATGCCCGGCGCGGAGCAAGACACGCCCGCGTTGGTCGAATTGGGCAAGCGCCTGTATTTCGACAAACAGTTATCAATTAACGGCTCCCAATCCTGCAATACCTGTCACCGCCTAGACAACGGTCTGGGTGGCGCCGACATCCGGCCCACGCCGACATCGCTAGGTGCGCACGGCGAGCCAGGCACCCGTAATGCGCCTACCGTTTTGAATGCCGGCTTCCAGATCGCCCAATTCTGGGACGGTCGTGCCCCTACACTGGAGGCGCAGGCCAAGGGGCCAATTCTCAATCCAGTGGAAATGGCCATGCCGGATGAGAACACCGTAAATAAGCGTATCATCGATAATAAAGAATACGTCGCCACCTTCAATCAGGCCTTTCCGAATACCACTAATCCGGTAACTTATGACAACGTAGCCAAGGCGCTCGCCGCATTTGAACGCACACTGGTCACAGATGATCGCTTCGATGATTTTCTCAACGGTGACGACCATGCCCTGACGAAGCAGGAGCGTAAAGGACTGGAAACCTTCTTGTCTACCGGCTGCACCGCCTGCCACAACGGACCGTTGCTCGGCGGTATGAGCTACCAAAAGATGGGGGTGGCGCACCCGTACAGCAATGAGGCGGACCTCGGGCGCTATGAGGTCACGGGCAAAGCAAGCGACAAATACCTATTTAAGGTCCCGACGCTGCGTAACGTGACGATTACCGCACCTTATTTCCACGATGGGGCCGTATCTAGCCTTACGGAGGCAGTACGCCAAATGGCCTGGCTGCAACTGGGATTCAAACTGCCTGACCGGAAGGTCGCCGATATCACCGCCTTCCTTAGCACGCTGACCGACAAAAAGCGTGTTCAATCCGATAAGCAATGAGCGCTGAGTCCACCGGCACGAAAGGCTACCTTAACCGTGGCTTTTCATCGCGGGCCTTACCCCCATCCCTGCACGGCGCTGATTTGAACGCTGCAGGGTGTGGTGTGGCGCGCGAAAGCCGCCATCACCTGACACGGTCTTTGCTCCTCTCGTTATAGCTCTCCGAAACGCCTCTGGGATCACTCCGGCCGATTCGCTTTAACTCAGAGCCGCTGCTGATGCGCCTCGAAGCGCATCAGCAGCGGCTTCGGATCGGCCTCCGCTACCAATATCCCACGGTGCTGCGGCCGCACGAAACCGGCTTCCACCGCAATGGTCAAGGAGATGCTCCAATGGAGCATAATAGTGTTTTACATTGAGCACACCGCAAGGCTTGTGGTGCAGACCAAGCTGAGCCCAGGTGAGAATCTCGAACAGCTCGTCCAATGCGCCGAGCCCGCCAAAAAGGGCGATGAAACCATCCGCCAGCTCAGCCATGATAGTTTTTCGTTGGCGCATGGAGGCCACCACGTGAAGCTCCGTCGGCCCTGGATGGCCAGGTTCCCGGCCCATAAGCGAGCCAGAGGGATGACGCCGATCACCTCGCCTCTCTCGCGGCCAGGGTGACGTCCGCCAAACGCCCATGAGGCCTACTCTGGAGCCGCAATACACGCAAAACCTTCTCATAGCATTCGCAATCTGTTTAATCGGTCCGCCCCAAATAGCCATCGGCGAACGCCGATCAAGTGCATGATTATGGCAGACTATTCGTCGCCGCAAGCTAAAAGCTAGCTTGAGAGATACGCTATCGATCGAGGGGGGCAAGATGAGCGTTCGACCGCCTCAACCACCTTCGCATCCGCGCCTGTAGCGCCGTCTCCCAGTGCGCACCGTGGCGATGATACTGCAACCCCGCCCAAACCAGCCCCAGTCCCAGCAGCGTGAGTGCTACTGGAAATAGCAGCGAGTCCCGGAATACCGACTGAGCTAGGTGGCCGATGTAACCGAACACGCCGAGGGCACCAAAAACCATGAACACCCGTCGCTGAAACAACAGTGAAAACCCCATTAGCACGACATTGATCAGACCGTAGAGGAGCTTCGAGAGCTCGTTATCACTTTCCATGAACGACAACCCGCTCCAGAAGGCCATCAGCCCGAACAGATAGAGCCAAAAAGCGTAATCCTCGCGAGTGCGCTGGTCGATAAACCAAGCTACCAGCATCATTGCAAAGCCGAACCACAACGACACCCACAGCCGCTCGTGCCAAGCGAACTCCAGCTTACCGAACAATAATGGCGCGAGATCCATGGAAAGATACCAAAGCGTGAACGCGATGGGCGCAACGAGGAAAGGGAAACGCACCCATCGCAGCACCAGGATACCAACGCCGATAGTACCCAGTTCCATCAGCAACCAGCTTCCCTTGATCCAGCGAAAGTAATAGGTGTACTCGCCCGGATCTCCTTGGGGCCAAAAACCGGTCGCATGCTCGATACCGAAGATGGCAAGCGGTGTCATGCACACGGCCAAAGTGAACAGCAACCCACCCGGCACACGCTGGCTCTGCCGAAAATAGAGGGTATGCCCGGCGGCCGCAAAACCGGCTGCATAAAGAATGGCGATCACAACAAGTGCCACACCCCCGGCACGCATCCATGCCTCGGTCATAAACCAACCCATGGCCGAGACCACGATCAAAGTACCGAGATACCAGGCTGCGTGGGGAAAGTCGAAGCGCGGGCCTCGCAAATCCCGTGCTTGCCATCGTGTCCAAAGCGCGTCGGCTTGGATACGCGTCAAGGTTCCGTCGGCGACGGCGTCGATAAGATCTTGATGAGTAATCCGCATAACTGCCCCCACACTGATGGTTTGGGGAGATAGAAATGGACCACGAATCCTGGGCACTGCGGTAAGTGAAATCTGCCTTGGTTTTTCAGGCCACCAACTCGGGGATGGCCTGCTCGAAGTACACCGCATCCGGGGTACGCCGATCCAGCGCGCTGTGCCAGCGCCTGGTGTTGTAGAAATCGAAATACCGCCTCAATCCAGCCCGCAGCTCGGCGGGGGTCTGTAAGCCTGCAGGTAGACGTCCTCGTATTTGAGGCTGCGCCACAGCCACTCGACGAATACGTTGTCCAGCCACCGGTCCTTCCCATCCATACTGATCGTGATGCAGTGTTCCCGCAGCACGCCGGTGAAGGCCTCAGAGGTAAACGGCGACCCCTGATCGGTGTTGAAAATCTCGGGCGCTGCGAAACGCTTCAAGGCCTCCTCCAAGGCCTCTATGCAGAAGTCCGTATCCAGGGTATTACACCCGCAAGGAGAGCACCCGGCGAGAATACCAGTCCATGATAGCCACCAGATACATGAACCCCTTGGCCATGGGGATATAGCAAATGTCGCTCGCCCAGACCTGGTTCGCCCACTCGATGGATAGATCCTGCAGCCGGTAGGAGTAGATCTTGTGACCTTTCCCCGACTGCTCGTTCGGCGCGCCGCGGGTACAGGGCTTTGAAGCCCATCTGGCGCATCAGGCGCTGCACACGCTTGCGGTTGACCGCGTGGCCTTGCCCCTGGAACTCGTCGCGCTGCCGGCGGTTACCGTAGAAGGGCCAGCGCAGATGGATCTCGTCGATGGCCTGCATCAGGAGCGAATCCCGTGTTGAGGCCGGCGCGGGCCGATAGTAAGCGCTCGAGCGTAGCACATTGAGCAGCGCACAGCGGCGCGTCTTCACCAACGCGTGCTCGGTGTGAATGCGGGCCCGGCGCTCACTCATCGGTCGCGCCCGAGCACTTTGGACAAAAATCGTTCTCCATCGCCAGCTGCCCGATCTTGACGTGGAGCTTCTCTACCTCCTTGTCGTTGTGATGCGCATCGGGCGTATTCCCACCAAAGACGTCCTCGGCTCCTTCTACCAGGCCTCGCTTCCAGTCCTGAATCTGGTTGGGGTGAACGTCGAACTGCTCCGACAGCTCCGCCAGCGTGCGCTCGCCCTTCAACGCCGCCAGTACCACCTTCGCCTTGAACGCCGAGGAGTGATTACGTCGCTTTCTCCGGGTCATCTTCTGCTCCCTCTCTTTCGAGAACTTTAAGCCAGAAGATTCCACTTAGCAGGCCTCAATCCTTGTCCAGTCGCTGGGGTCCAGCTCTGTCGTCTACTACGTTGAACGTGCGAAACCGTCGGCCGCTGGCCAGGGCATCGCTCATGAAGTCTGCCGGCCACACCGCATTGGGCAGCTCGGGCACGTACAGAGGTACTCGCAGGCGTTTGGGCAGACGTCGCTTCGCACAGCAGCACAAGTGAAGATTCATCCGTTTGTACACACGGTAAATCCGCTTGTGATTCCAACCATGGCGTTCGCGCTTGAGGAGCTTGCGACACTTCCAGAACCCCCGACTGGGCCGAGCATCGACTAGTGCAGCAAGCGCAACAATGATCTCGGCATCTCGCACCGTCCAGTCCATGGGCACTCGATAGTACGCCGATCGATAAAGTCCCGCGCATTCTCAGGACCGGGAGACAGGCAACTGGTGTTGGTCAATCAGATCGCGTACCACGTCACCTTTTTCGGCCGACGTCAGAACTTTTTTGCGATGAGATCCTTCATCGCCGTGTTCTCCAACGCCAAATCCGCATACATGCGCTTGAGCTTCGCGTTCTCCGCCTCAAGCTCGCGAACCCGCTTCAAATCAGAGGCGTCCATGCCACCGTACTTGGACATCCACTTGTAGTACGTCGCGTCTGAGATCCCGTGTTTTACGGTACCAGAAAGCTCTACTTTTCGCCTGGCGCTCAGATGGGGAAGCTTACGGCTCATGTTCAGCCCTTTGCGGTAGGGAACTTCCACCACCACGTCATCCCCTCTCATCACCACAACTGTAAGCGTCCGCCGGGTACCGCCTTGCGGTATAGCATTTAGTGGTTTGTTCAGGGCGGCGGGGGGTTAATCTCGTCGGTGAACTCGGCGGTCTCGATGGCAAGTTCGATGGCGGTGTCGAGCCGCAGTAGGACGGCGGCGAGGGACTCTCCCGGACGGCGTCGGAGCATAGCCAGGGCATTGTGCTCGTCACTGGCGATGGCAACGGGGCCGACCGGGCGGAGGTGGCCGATGGTGATCTCCCCCTCGTTGGCGAGCAGCGCCTCGACGTTTGGCAGTTGCAGATTCTCGATGTATGCCATGGTCTTGTGATCTCGCGATCAGGCGGCTCTCGCCTGGGGCTGTAGCGCGTCGCGCATGATGTTCCACGGCAGCAGTTCGTCGATTCGGTTGATCGGATGCCGGCTGATGCGGTTGAGAACGGCGCGCAGATAGGCGTAGGGATCGATGCTGTTGAGCCGAGCGGTGCCGATGAGGCTGTTGTAGACCAACGCCGCGCTGTTCCCGCCGCGGTCGGAGCCGGCGAAGAGGTGGTTTTTGCGTCCCAGCGCCACACTCCGCAGCGCCCGTTCCGCGGCGTTGTTGTCGATCTCCACGCGGCCGTCTTCACAGTAGCGCGTCAGCGCCGTCCAGCGCTGCAGGGCATAGCGCACCGCTACCGCGAAGATGGACTTCGCAGAGACGCGCCGGAGGGTGTCGGTGAACCCGCTATGCAAGGCCTCGAGCGGCGGGCATCCGGCGGCTGACCCCGCAGCTCGGCTTCGATGGCGTAGAGCGCACCGATGCGCTCCAGCGCCTCGCCGGCGAGCGCGGAGGCCTTAGCCTGGTGGATATCGTGGAACTTGCGCCGGACATGGGCCCAGCACCTCTAGGGCCAAGCACAGCATGTCACGATCGGCAGTCCCGCGGACGACCACTCGGTGGCCGCCGCTGAGGGTGATCTCCACCTCGCCGTCAGGCTGGTGCTCCCGTGCCGAACGGCGTGAAGTGGTCCAATAGCAACGGACACCCCTGTTAAGCCACACTGATGGGACAGGAGGTGTTGATGAGTAAGGGTACACGACGGCGGTACTCCGAAGAATTCAAGGCGGATGCCGTGAATTTGTTAG
>JAUILK010000014.1 GCA_030433275.1 Gammaproteobacteria bacterium | reverse complement strand
GAGCTCTGGGGAGCCAAATGGCTCCGGATAGCAGCGGTCGGTGTCGAAAACCGAGCATTTTTGCCCTTCCTCTCGTCGAAGATGAACGCTCTTGGTTTCAGGGCCGAATTGATCAGATGTTCCTTAGGTGTTTGATCCCGACCGGGGATTTCGAGAGCCTCAGTCATGTAAACCAGCGGCCGCGAGGAGAACGGTTTCCCACCGGCGTCCAAATTCGTCATTTCCCGCGCAGGCCGGAAACCCAGCAAAGTTCGGCGAACTCTCCCGGATGGATATCGCCTGCGCGGGTACGACGGTTGCTGACTTTTGCGAAACGCCTGGTCGTGCAAAGCCAGAGGGCCTTACTTCCCAGCGCGCAGATTCTCAAAGCGGGTCACGGTCATCTCTGCCCACTTGTCCATCGCGTTCTCGGCGTCGCCCCACTCCCACTGCGCCGCCGTTGACACCGAACCTCCACCGACCCGGCGATCGACTCCCGCCGCGAGTACCTTGCCGGTGACCGCATCCGTGCCCATTACCTCTCCCTGTGCCGAACCGACGAAGGGATAGGTGCCGGTGGCAGCGTATTTCAGTGTCGAGAGGACGCGCGCCTGCGGGATCGCCATCGACACCGACCGCAGCGCCGGCGTAGCCGCCTCGGCATCGGAGATCGCTGCCTGTATCCGCACCACGCCCGGACCGGGCTCATCGACGATGGGGAACTTCGCCTCAAATGCCTTCACCAGGGCGTTGTGCATGTAGTTCGCCAGCGATTGCTGGTCAGCCCCGGAGAGCTTCGGCTGCGCTCCGCCCCAGACCGTGACCGGGCTGATCATCACCTTAGTATACTGACTCCACGGCACGTCGGATGCCACGTAGCGTAGGCCCGCCTGCTCTTCTGTGCCCGGCCTGAGCTGCGCACAAATGTTCGTTGGGATCATGGCACAACCGCTAGTCTCAAGCTTTGGCTCCTCCTTTTGCGTCGCCGTACAGCCAGCGATGGCGGCGGCCAGGGCGAGTAGCGCCGCCCTTGCGAGGCATTGCCGTGCGTAATTCGTGCGTGTGTGCGCGTTCATCGTCACTCCGTTCGAATTGTTCTCGTTCATGGACCCTTCCCTTTTAGTTTTTGCCACCGCAGGCTGGCGGTCTGATATCCAGCCGAATTATCTTTTCACTTGAGCCGGCGCGACAAGTAGACATCGTCGGCGCCTTACGAGGGTTTGAGGCAGATGCTCCAGCAGCCATAGTAAATCGTACCCGCCACCACACTTTGCGCACAGTCTTCGAGCAGCTTCGTATAGATGCCTCCATCGCAGAGGTCGTGATGGCCTGCGCCTGCTTCCATTTCCTTCTATTTACGGCCGCCCCCGGCGCTGGCGGTAGACTAACCGCCAGCGCCGGAGTAATCCTCGTATAGCAAGAGCTTACCACCGTCTGCGGACGGTACCCCGTGTACGTTCTGCCGTGGCACGCGTGGATGCCAATCAAACGGGGAACGTGACCGCCGCCATGCGAAACGCGGCAACGGCGCGATTACCCGTTGCTTTGTGTCGATCCGAGCCGGGACTAAGTCTTGGCGGAGTAGTTTGAGCAGGAGTTCGAACTATACAGGACAACAGCCCCGCGCTCTGACTGAACGCCGGATTGGTACCCCTTCTGGACTTGGCTGCCGGCGCATTGCCGTTACTCGATCTATTCCGGATCTTAGTCGGCAATGCACTCGCGACAACGCTGAAGGGTCTTTTGCTGCATGCGGCGCATCAGTCCCAGACACCGAACTGATATCCTTGGGCCTCGTTTCCATCCACCTCAGAGAACGACAGGGAATGGTCTCCATGAACCGAGATCATCAGGCTGAAATCGCCCGGCGTATAGTGGTAACCGGCAAGGGCATTCTAGCGGCGAACCAAAACCTGGGCACGATCGAAAAGTGCCTGGACGTCGCACTCGGCACTGAATTCACCAAAGCCGGCCACAGACAGGCGAACACACTGTCGATGTTCCACCAAGATGCCGTATTCACCGCCCCGACCAATTGATCCGTACACCTCGGGTTCGCCATGCCAATCATTACCTGCATCGACGATCTACGGCGCTTGGCCAAACGTCGCGTACCCAGAATGTTCTACGACTATGCCGATTCCGGTTCGTGGACAGAGAGCACTTACCGAGCCAACCAAGACGATTTCACGGCGCTCAAATTGCGCCAGCGTGTCATGGTGGACGCCTCGCAGCGCAGCTTGGACAGCACCCTGCTCGGTCGGGCATACCGCATGCCCGTTGCGTTGGCACCGATCGGGTTGGCCGGCATGCAGTATCCGGACGGCGAGATTCATGCGGCGCGGGCGGCGGAAACGTTCGGTGTCCCTTTCACCCTATCGACGATGAGCATCTGCTCGATCGAAGATGTCGCAGCAAATACGACTCAGCCATTCTGGTTCCAGCTCTACATGATGCGCGATCGGGATTACATCGCGCGGCTGATCGAGCGCGCCGGGGCGGCGCAATGCTCCGCACTGGTGCTGACCGCCGATCTACAGATTCTCGGCCAGCGTCACAAAGACGTGCATAATGGCTTGAGCGTCCCGCCACGCCTCACGCTCGGGAACATGATCAATCTAGCGACCAAGTGGCGCTGGTGCTTGGGTATGTTACGCACCCGCCGGCACACGTTCGGCAACATTGCCGGGCACGTCAAGGAGGCGGCGAATCTCGATTCCCTCTCTGCTTGGACTGCAGCGCAGTTCGACCCGAGCCTGAGTTGGGACGACGTTGCCTGGATCAAAGCGCGTTGGGGCGGCAAGCTGATCATCAAGGGCATTATGGAACCCGAGGATGCCGGCGCTGCTATCGACGCCGGCGCCGATGCGATCATCGTCTCCAACCATGGCGGCCGTCAATTGGACGGCGCACCTTCATCGATTCGCGCACTGCCGACAATCGTCGCGGCGGTCGGCCATCGCACGGAGGTATATATGGACGGCGGTATTCGCAGCGGCCAGGACGTGCTCAAAGCCATCGCCCTGGGCGCCAAGGCAGTGTTCATCGGCCGAGCCTTCATTTATGGCCTTGGCGCGATGGGCGAAAAAGGAGTAACCACCTGCCTCGATGTCATCCATCGTGAACTGGATATCACTATGGCGCTCTGTGGGTTACGCAGCATCCGAGAGGTAAACGAAAAGATCCTATGGCGGAATCCGGCTGGCAATCCATAAACTTGGAGTATGCTAGCATAGTGCCCGTGTCCTCATAATCCGAACCATGCGAGGAAGTGGGATTCCTTTGTGTTTTAGCCCCATGAAGGCCGCTGCGGGAAGCTCACAACAATGTCAATGCAGCTCTCCTTGGGGCGGATAAACCCGTTGTAGAATTACAGCGATACGGCACGGTCCGCAGCCTGGGCAAGGGCCGGACGTCGGCTTGGTGAACTTGCCGGATCTGGCCGCCAAGACATTGCTGCGGTTCGACCTGGTCCGTGCTGTACTCCCAGCGCGCCGCTGGTGTTGGCAAACACCAAGAAAAATCAATTCGGATCGGCAAGCGCGACATTCATTCACCGCTTGAAGACAGAAATTCGGGGAGATTTATAAAGGGAATTCGCGTTAGACTGCGCCACATTATTTTAACCCCTAGCCTTGAACACAGATACCCGTCATGACCCGTACATTGCTGATCGTGACCCTTGCACTCGGCATTCTCGGCCCCCTTGCGCCGGTAAAGGCGGATAGCGACCCGCAGGCGCGCTCGCTGCTCGGCTGGATCGAATGGGTAGTTCTCGAACCACAGAAACTGCGCCTGAAGGCGCGGCTCGATACCGGAGCAAAGACCTCGTCGCTGCACGCCGTAGACGTGGCGGAATTCGAGCGCGACGGCGCGAAATGGGTACGTTTCAAGTTGCCGCTGAAGGCGCACAAAAAAGGCTACAAAGGCAAACCACCCACGCTAGTCTACGAGCGGCCGGTGCTGGATACTGTGCTGATCAAGCGTAAAAATGCGCACGTCCAACCACGTTATGTCGTGGCGATGACATTCTGCATCGATGGGCGCGAACACGAGGCGGAGTTTTCGCTCGCCGACCGCCGCAACTTCAACTACCCGGTGCTCCTGGGACGACGCTTTCTCGGCGACGTTGCACTCGTCGATCCACGCCAGAGCTTTCTCGCCCAGCGCAAATGCAAGCATGCCTCGCTCGACGCGCTGGAGGCGAAGGCGCATTCGCACACGGCGGCCAGTGACTCGCAGTGAAAGACTTGCACGTCCGCCTGCTGGCGTTATCGCTGACCCTGATCGGGCTGGGCACCGCGGCCTACAAGGCCGAAGTGCTGGGCCTGCCGCTGACCCCCGACACCACCGCCGAGGTGTGGACGGTGGACATGCGCGTACAGCTACGGGGCCATGGTGGCCCGGTGCGCGTGGATATGCCACTGCCCGATAGCGACACCGGTTTCACGCGGCTCCAGGAAGAATTCATCGCAACGGCATTCAGTGCCATCACCGACGGTGAGGGGACCGAGCGCCGCGCAATCTGGACGGCACGCCGGGCACGTGGTAGGCAAACCCTATACTACCGCTTGCAGCTTACCAAGGGGACTACCAACCTAGCCCAGCAACTCTCGCCCGTGCCCGGTTATCCGGAGGTGCCGGATTACGGGGAACCGCAAGGTGCCGCGGTGCGCGGGTTGCTCGATAGCGTGCGCGCGGAATCGGCGGACATCGAATCGTTCGCACGGCGGCTAGTACTGCGCTACAACCACCCGAGCGGCGACGACCGCGTGCGTCTCCTGCGCGATGGCGTGACCCACGCCGAAGGGCATGTACGCAATCTAATCCAGATCCTCGCCGGCGCGCGCATCCCGGCGCGCGTAGCCTGGACTCTGGAGCTGAGTAAGGGCATGCGCGCCCAGCACTTGCAACCGTGGTTACAGGTCCACAATGAGCGGCACTGGATCATCATCAACCCGGAGACCGGCGCCACAGGACTCCCAGCCACACGCCTGCTGTGGGGCACGGGCAAACGTCCGACAGTGCATGTCGAAGGCGCCAAAGTAGTCGAGTGGGGCTTTGCAGCCACCCGGACCCAACGGGGCGTACTAGCGGTGGCCACCCAACGCGCCGAAGACTTGGGCTCGCTGCTGGTGTCATTGTCGCTATTCTCGCTGCCGGTGCAGACTCAGAGCGTCTACCGCATCCTCTTGCTGGTACCTGTCGGCGCGCTGATCGTGGTGCTGATGCGCAACATCGTGGGCATCCAGACCTTCGGCACCTTCATGCCGGTACTGATCGCTATGGCCTTTCGCGAGACCCAACTGGTCGTCGGGATCACCTTATTTTGCCTAGTGGTGGCGCTCGGATTGCTGGTGCGCTTCTATTTGGAACGCCTGCGCTTGTTGCTCGTACCCCGACTGGCGGCGGTATTGGTTGTCGTAGTTTTGATCATGGCGGTGATCAGCGTATTCAGCCACAGGCTCGGCTTCGACCGCGCGCTCTCGGTCGCGCTGTTCCCGATGGTCATCCTGGCAATGACGGTGGAACGGATGTCGGTGGTCTGGGAGGAAGCCGGCGCGCGTGATGCGCTGCAAAAAGGGCTCGGCAGCCTCGCTGTAGCGGTACTGGCCTACCTCGCCATGAACCAACCGCAGCTCGCCCATCTGGCTTTCGTGTTCCCCGAACTGCTGCTGGTGGTATTGGCCGTGGCGTTGCTGCTCGGTCGCTATACCGGCTACCGCCTCACCGAGCTGTGGCGCTTCCGCACGGCACTGCGCGAGTGGGAACGCCCCTGATGAATCCCTTCCGACGCCTGCGCGAGCTCGGCCTCGTCGGCATGAACCGGCGCAACGCAGCCTATATCCTCGAGCACAATCCGCGCCGGCGTTACCCATTGGTAGATGACAAACTACTCACTAAACGACTCGCCGAAGCGGCCGGAATCGCCGTGCCGAAGCTGCTTGGCGTAATCACCAGCATACGCCAACTCGACGCCCTCGATACCATGTTGGATGGACGCGAGGACTTCGTAATAAAACCAACCAAAGGCAGCGGGGGTAATGGCATCGTGGTAGTCACCAATCGGCTCGGCGAGCACTGGCGACGCGCCAGCGGCTTGCCGCTCAGCCGTGATGAGTTGAGCTACCATGTCGCCAACATTCTCTCCGGTATGCACAGCCTCGGCGGGCTGCCTGACCGCGTGATGGTGGAACAGCGGGTGCGCTTCGATGCCCGCTTCGATGCGGTTAGCTACCGCGGCGTACCTGATATCCGCACCGTCGTCTATCGCGGCGTACCGGTGATGGCCATGATGCGCCTCCCTACTCACGCATCGGATGGCAAAGCGAATCTCCATCTCGGCGGAATCGGGGTGGGCATCGATATCGCCGATGGGCACACGACGGCCGCGATATGGCGCGATCGTCCGGTGCGCCTCCACCCCGACACCCTGGCCTCCGTTCTCGACCTGGAAGTGCCGGACTGGGATCGGCTGCTGGAACTCGCCGCTCAATGCCAGACGCTTTGCGGGTTGGGCTATCTGGGTGTCGATTTGGTGCTCGACCAAGACTACGGTCCGCTGGTGCTGGAACTCAACGCCCGCCCCGGGCTCAGCGTGCAGCTGGCAAACCGGGCCGGCCTCGGACCGCGGCTGGATGCCGTCGATGCGCTGAAACAGATACCGCATAAGGCATGCGCACGGGCGGCGATCGGCCGAGAAATCGCAAGCACCTGCGCGTAATCGTAAGCCAGATTGTACTTCTCGCTTCGATAAACTCCGAGTAGGCTGTACGCTTACCCACGCGACGCCGATCGGCAGCGCCGCGGCAAACGCACGAATCCCAGGCGATGGCAAAAAAGACCGCGTACGATTACGTGATCATTGGCGCTGGCTCGGCCGGTGCCGTATTGGCCAATCGGCTGACGGAAGATCCTGCCGTCTCGGTGCTGCTGCTCGAGGCCGGACCGATGGACCGCAGCCCGCTCCTCCATATGCCCGCAGCACTCGCCCATCCGCTCGCAAACGACCGCTACAACTGGTATTACCATACCGAACCCGATCCGTTCATGGACAACCGCACCATGTACTGCCCGCGCGGTCGGGTGCTGGGCGGCTCCTCGTCCATCAACGGCATGGCCTACGTGCGCGGCAATGCCCTCGACTACGAAGGCTGGGCCGAGGACTTTGGATTAGCCGACTGGCGCTATCGACACGTTCTACCTTATTTCAGGAAAGCCGAGGACTTCGATCAAGGCGCCAACGACTACCACGGCTGCGACGGTCCGCTGCGCGTCACCACCGCCGCGATGAAAAACCCACTCTATAGAGCCTTTATCGAGGCAGGAATCGCCGCAGGGTATCCTTACACCGCAGATATGAACGGCTATCAGCAGGAAGGCTTCGGCCCCATGTTCATGACCGTCCGCGACGGGGTGCGCGCATCAACCGCCAACGCCTATCTGCGACCGATCGCGGATCGACACAATCTGTCGATCCAGGTGCGCACCCCTGCGCGCCGACTGATCTTCGAGGGCAAACGAGCACGCGGCGTAGAGATTGAGCAGCGAGGCACTCTGCACACGATCAGAGCCGAGCGCGAGGTGTTGCTCTGCGCCGGCGCCATCAACTCACCGCAGCTGCTCATGCTCTCGGGGCTGGGGCCGGCAGAATCGCTGCGCGCGCTCGGCATCGATGTCCGCCATGACCTGCCCGGGGTCGGACAGAATCTGCAAGATCATCTCGAAGTCTACGTCCAATATGCCTGCCGCCAACCCATCACTCTCTATCAGGCGCTGAAGCCTTGGAATCAGGCTTTGATCGGCCTGCAGTGGCTACTGTTCCGCAAAGGGCTCGGCGCTACCAATCATTTCGAGTCGGGCGGCTTCATCCGCAGCGAGCCGGGGATACGCTTCCCCAACCTGCAATACCATTTCCTGCCCATGGCGATGAGCTACGACGGCAGCACCTACGCCCGTATCCACGGTTTTCAAGCTCATGTCGGTCCCATGCGACCGCAAAGCCGGGGACAGGTCACGCTGCGCAGTGCCAACCCCAAGGCCGCACCGCGGATTCTGTTCAACTACCTGGCTGCCAAGCGCGACCGCCATGAGATGCGCGCCGCCATCCGGTTGACCCGGGAGATCATGCACCAGGCGCCACTGGCGGCATTTCGGGGTATGGAGCTCGCCCCCGGACCCGATGTGGCAAGCGATCAGGAAATCGATGCCTGGGTACGGCGTATGGCTGAGAGCGCCTATCATCCCTGTGCCACCTGCCGTATGGGCCATGACGAGAAATCCGTGGTAGACAGCACCGGGCGCGTTCACGCTGTGGAGGGATTGCGCGTGGTGGATGCCTCGATCATGCCACGGCTCACCACCGGCAATCTCAATACTCCGGTCATCATGCTAGCGGAGAAGTTGGCCGATGCCATCCGCGGAGCCGACTCCCTGCCGCCGCAGGACAGAGCCTGGTACGAACCACAGAATTGGCAATCCACGCAACGTTGACCCGCTGAATCTTCGCCCCATCCTCTTGCCAGCACCCTTATAATGCCTCATTCGACGCGGATTAAATCTCATAGGAACACCTTGAACCTGATACGCTTCGACCAAGTCTCCCTTGAGTTCGGCGTCACGCCACTGCTGCATACCGCCGAGTTCACCATCGACACCGGCGAGCGGGTGTGTCTGATCGGTCGCAATGGCGCCGGCAAGTCCTCCCTGCTCAAGCTCATCACCGGCGAACTGCAACCCGACAGCGGCCATATTCAGCGCCCGGACGGCATCGAAATCAGCCAACTGGAGCAGAGTCTGCCGGAAGGCGATGCCCGCACTGTGCGGGAAGTTGTCAAATCGGGGATGGCCGCCGTCCAAGCGCTGGTGGAAGCCTACCACACACGCGCCGCCGCAGAGTTGGACAGTCGTGGCCTGCGCGAGCTCGAGGATCTGCAGCACCGGCTCGAGGCCCATGGCGGCTGGCAGCTGGATCAACAAGTGGATACCCTTATCACGCAGCTCAAGCTGCCGGCCGACAAGCGCATGGAGGCCCTCTCCGGTGGTTGGCGCCGGCGCGTAGCGCTTGGTAAGGCGCTGGTGGCCAAACCGGATCTACTGCTGCTCGACGAGCCAACCAACCATCTCGATATCGGCACCATCGAATGGCTGGAGCGGACGGTGCAGGATTTCCCTGGCGCGGTGTTGTTCATCACCCATGATCGGGCGTTCCTGCAGAAGCTCGCCACCCGTATCGTCGAACTGGACCGTGGCCGCCTGATGAGCTGGCCCGGCGACTACCGCAACTTCCTCGAGCAAAAAGAGCAGTGGCTAGAGACGGAGGAGCGGCAGAATGCGCTGTTCGACCGCAAGCTGGCTCAAGAAGAGACCTGGATACGGCAGGGCATCAAGGCGCGCCGAACCCGCAACATGGGCCGTGTACGGGCCCTGCAGACCATGCGCGAAGCCCGTGCCGCACGCTTGACCCCGCAGGGCAAGGCCCGATTGCGTATGGAAGAGGCGGATCCTTCCGGCCGCAAAGTCATCGAAGCGCGCCACATCACTCATGGCTATCAAGGGCATACCCTGATCGAGGACTTATCGATCAAAATCATGCGTGGCGATCGCATCGGATTGATTGGTAACAACGGTGTGGGCAAGACGACGCTGCTGCGCATCCTGCTGGGTGAGATCGAGCCCGACCGGGGTCACGTAACCCTCGGCACCAATCTGGAGGTGGCCTATTTCGACCAGCTGCGCACCACGCTGGAGCTTGACAAGACGGTGGCGGACAACGTAGGCGAAGGCCGTGAGCACGTGCGGATCAACGGCAAAGACCACCACATCATCAGCTATTTGCAGGACTTTCTGTTCAGCGCTCGACGGGCCCGCCAGCCCGTTCGGGCGCTGTCCGGCGGCGAGCGCAACCGGATTATTCTCGCCAAACTGTTCACGCGCCCAGCCAACCTGCTGGTGATGGACGAGCCAACCAATGACCTCGATACTGAGATGCTCGAGGTATTGGAGGAACGCCTGGTGGCGTATCCCGGCACGCTGCTGCTGGTAAGCCACGATCGCGCCTTCGTCGACAACGTCGTGACCAGTACGCTGGCATTCGAAGGTCGCGGCCGCGTGCGCGAATACATGGGTGGCTACAGCGACTGGCTCCAGCACGACCGCACGCTGGCGCAGGCCGACGCGGTGGAATCGCCACGGCCTCGCGCCACGAAGCCCCCGCCCGCTACACCTGCACGGGCGGCGAGCCCGCCCAAACCCCGCAAGCTCAGCTACAAGCTCCAGCGGGAGCTCGATCAGCTGCCCGAACGGGTCGAAGCCCTGGAGGCCGAAGTTAGAGGGTTGCAGGAACGGATCGGGGATCCGGCGTTCTACGAGCAACCTCAGGCAACCATCCAGGCGACCCTCGCCGAACTGGATTCCCGCCAGACAGCGTTCGACCGCGCCATGGAGCGCTGGGTGGAGCTTGAGGAGATGAAAGCCGCACCGCCGAGCGGTGTAAGATAATCACCCGATTGAGCGGCCAAGCCCCGCCAGCACGTGGCAAGCCGCCGTATCCGGCATCGTAAGCGGGAGCCGAATGAGCAGTTGACCAGCGATTCCCGATCCGTAGATCTTGTTCGGGATACTCTGCGCCAGCATATCCAATTTACGCTATTCGGATACCCACAAACCTACGCCGAAAACTTATGGAAGCGAAATCCCCACAACCAGCACGCCGCGACGGCATGAATGAGCTCTTGGAGCTTGTTCGGCAGATCGCCAAGGAGAGCGGAGGCGCTTCCCGAAGCGCCCGACCACGACCAAGCGATCGACTCGATCTGGACCTGGGGATTGACAGCCTAGCCCGTACCGAGTTGATCATGCGATGCGAACGCAAGTTCCGGGTGCGCCTACCGGATTCAGCCGTACAGGCCGAAACACCGGAACAACTCCTTGATGCCATAACCAAGGCGGGTGCGAAGCCGCGCCGGCAACCGCAGCAAAAGCTGCAACACGCATCGCCCGGAGAACTCGTCGGTCATCCGCATGAGGCGCGGACATTGCTGGAGGCGTTCGATTGGCACGTCCAGCAGCACCCCGACCGCACGCATATTTATATCTACGGCGACGCAGAAGAGCCGGAGCCGTTGAGCTATGGCGCACTCGATCGCAAAGCCGCAGAAATCGCCACTGGCCTGCGTGAACGGGGTATCGGTGCCGACCAAACAGTGGCTCTAATGCTGCCGACCGGTCGCGACTATTTCGTAAGCTTCATCGGTGTTCTACTTGCCGGTGCCGTGCCAGTACCGATCTACCCGCCCGCAAGGCCAGCGCAGCTCGAAGAGCACCTGCGCCGCCATGGACGGATTCTAACCAACGCCCGTGCTCGGGTGCTGATCACGGTACCGGAGGCGCAACGGCTCAGCCAGCTGCTCAGGGCGGAGGCGCCCGATCTGGAGGACATTATCACCGCTGAGGACCTGGCGCAGCCGGCCGCTGGCCGTCCTGGCATGGACCGCCATGCCGAAGACCTGGCGCTGCTTCAGTACACATCAGGCAGTACCGGCGATCCCAAAGGCATCACCCTAGCCCACAAGCATCTGCTCGCGAACATCCGGGCGATCGGCCAGCGTATCGAGGCCACGTCTGAGGACTTCTTCGTTAGCTGGCTACCTCTTTATCATGACATGGGCTTGATCGGAGCCTGGTTGGGCAGCCTCTACTTTGGCTGCCCGCTAGCGATCATGTCACCGCTGACGTTTCTCGCACACCCGCTGCAATGGCTGTGGATCATCCATCGCCACCGCGCCACCTTGTCTGCCTCCCCCAACTTCGGGTTCGAGCTGTGCCTGCGCGCCGCGCGCGACGCCCCCCTCGAAGAAATGGATTTGTCCAGCTGGCGAATCGCCTTCAACGGCGCCGAGTCGGTCAGCCCGGTGACCCTGAAGCGCTTCTACGCCACCTTCCGCACCAACGGGCTGCATTGGGAGACTCAAATGCCTGTATACGGCCTGGCTGAGGCTGCGGTCGGGTTGACGATTTCGCGTCCCGGACGCGGTCCCTGGGTAGACACAGTGGACCGGGAGATATTTACTCGCAGTGGCGAGGCGAAGCCCGTTTCTGAAAACGACCCCAACCCGCTGCGCTTTGTCTCCTGTGGGCCGCCGCTGGAAGGCTATGAGATTCGCGTGGTGGACGCCTCCGACCGGGAAGTTCCGGAACGCCGAGAGGGCACCATCCAATTCCGCGGCCCGTCCACAACGTTCGGCTACTACGGCAACCCTCGGCTAAATGCCAACCTTTTCCACGGCGCCTGGCTTGACTCCGGAGACCTCGGCTACTTGGTCAGAGGCGAGCTGTTTGTGACCGGGCGCGTGAAGGACATGATTGTACGGGCCGGGCGTAACGTTTACCCCCACGAAGTGGAGCTGGCGGTCGGTGAGATTGCGGGGGTCCGCAAGGGCTGCATTGCCGTTTTTGCCAGTCCGGAGCAAGAAACGGGCACCGAACGACTCATCGTCATTGCCGAAACCCATGAGCAGGATTCGGAGCGCCGCCAGGCGATGGAGCGCCGGATCGCCGAACGCGTTACCCAAATCTCCGGTATCCCTCCGGATGACATACGACTGCCTCCCCCCCACAGTATTTTGAAAACTTCCAGCGGTAAGATCCGCCGCGGCGCCACCCGTGAACTCTACGAAAGCAACCGACTCGGCAAGCGCAGCAGTTCGGTATGGTGGCAAATCGCTCGCCTGAGCGCTTCAGCCGCCGCCACGCGCATCAGCCGGCGCTTTGAAGAGGTTAAGGAGCGTCTCTATGCCGGCTATGCCTGGGGGGCTTTCGGTCTTATCGCATTACCGACGTGGCTGGCCGTGGCCCTGCTGCCGCGTCGACGTTGGCGATGGGCGGTATCGCGACAGGCATTGCGAGCGCTGGCCATACTCCTTGGCATCCGAATGGAGATCACCGGGCTCGGGAATATCCCTCATGGGAGGCATATGGTATTCGTTTGCAATCATGCCAGTTACATTGATCCGCTGGTTCTGACGGCCATCCTGCCGGAATCTGTCCGCTTTCTCGCCAAGCGAGAGCTCCAGTCCAGCTTTTTCGCCCGAGTGCTGCTTGAGCGCCTCGGTACGCTGATGGTAGAACGATTCGATTGGCAACGCGCCCGCCAGGAGGCCGATCGTGCAGAGCAGGTTCTGCGCGGGGGCGACTCGCTCGCCTTCTTCCCTGAAGGTACATTTACACGGGCCCCGGGCGTGCGTCGGTTCCATCTGGGTGCCTTTCAAGTCGCGGCCCGGTCGGGAACGCCAATCATCCCGATTGCTTTATCCGGTACCCGTTCACTGCTGCGTGACGTCGAATGGTTTCCGCGCCACCGGCGACTGAAAATCAGGGTGGGGCCACCAATAGAACCACGCGGCGAGGGCTGGCAGGAAATCACGCGACTAAGGGACGAAGCGCGCGCTTTCATCACTTCCGGATGTGGCGAGCCTGATCTACTGGAGAGCTAACGGAGACGGCTGTTCAATCCGTAGCACACCGTTTAAGCGCTTTGCGAGTCGTACCGAGGCCGCACGATGAAGGCTCCGAAACTTCACACGCACCACCCTTCGACTTGCTCAGGGTGAACGGGGTCTAGCCACCAGCACTTCCCGCTTTCCCGGCCAGATGGGCCTGCAGACGCTGCTCCCAATGCGCCAAGTTGCGCCGCGCCTCGACTACATAGGCCGTCCTTTTAAGCAGCCACAGCGAAACTCGACCGAGCACCACCGCCCGCCGCCGCATCGGCCGCTCGACGTCGAGCAGCAGCACGGCGCGCTCCTCGTCGGTATTGTTGTGAACCTCATGTGGGTACCGATCATCGAACACGAACGCACGCCCGTTTTCCCAAACGCAGCGCACTCCACCCACGTCCATATAACACTGCTCGCGCTGGCGCGGGACGATCAGCCCGAGATGGCAGCGAATGAGACTCTTGGTTACGCCTCGGTGACGCGGCACATGCTTGCCCGGCGCGAGAATGGAAAAGAATGCAGTTTGCAGATGAGGGATTCGCTGCAGAACGGCGGTGGTTTTCGGGCACAACCGGCAGTTCAGCTCGGATTGGTAACCGAACCCATAAAGGATGAAGGTGCGCCATTGATCATCCGGAGAGATTCGGTATTGATCCGCCGAGACATCCTGGAATCGCGGAATGTGGTCACGGAACTCCAGGATTTTTTCGAGTTCGGCACGAATATCATGCCAGTTCGCCTCCAAATCGGCCACCCAGGGGAACGTCTGGGAGTCAAGCACCGGTTCGTCCGGCACCAGGGAGTTCGCCGCCATGTAACGATCGATTTTTCTGAGGACCCGCTTGCCCACGTTCCGTACAGATTTTTTGCGGGCCTCTCTCAGGGCCGCGAGCATTGCCGTTGCATTCATCTCTACGATATTCCCCATTCGTTTAGTCCTAACCGGTGTTGGCAGCGATAGTCATGCCGCCTCACTCCGCGCGAACACGGGGCTTGGGTCCACGCCCGGCAAGCAAAGCATCATACAACGATGCCGGCAATAACCGACAGATATTGGCGATCCACACCAGCGGCCAGGGAAACGCACAACGTGGCTTGTGCGCCAGTATAGCCCGGTGCATCCGCGCCGTTGCCACCTCCAGCTCAAGCTCGAACGGTCTTTTTTTGCGTTTGGGCTTGCACCTAACAAAACCGGGCAGCAGCAAAGTCACTTGGATCCCGCGCGGGCGCAACTCCATACGCAGGCTTTCCATCATATTGGTAAGAGCAGCCTTCGCGGCCGAATAGCCCGCCGCGCCGGGCAAACCGCGATGGCCTGCCAGGCTACCCATAGCAACGATATGCCCACCCCTGCGCATCAGCATGCCCGGCAGAACCGCCTCGATGCAGATTGCCGTGCTCATCACATTCAGGGCGAACACGCGCTCTATGTGCACGGCCGAAAATTGGCCCACATCGGTGCGCTCACCGCCGCCGACATTGGCAATCAATCGTGTGACAGGCCCGAGAGTCGACTCCACCGTGCGCAGCGCGTCCCCAACACTTGCAGCGTCGGTGACATCGCATGCGATTGCCAAGGCGGTGCCGCCATCCTGCTCGATCTCCAGCGCGAGCTCATCGAGCAAATTCTTGCGTCGCGCAATCAGCGCAACGGCGTGCCCTTCATTTGCAATACGGCGCGCTAAACTGCGGCCGATTCCAGATGAGGCTCCGGTTATAAACGAAACCGGCCTGTCGCAGTTCATCGCAGAGAGAATGCGCCCTTGTTCATCGTTGTTTAGCTTGCCGCGCCAATAGTTCATCAAGATGACCCGCAAAAGCCTGCCGGTCTTTCTGACTCAGCGGCGCCGGTCCTGCGGTGTTGATCCCACTGGCCCGCAGCGTATCCATGAAATCCCGCATGGTTAAGCGGGCCTTGATATTATCCGACGTGTATAGCTCGCCACGCGGGCTGAGGGCGTACCCGCCTTTGCCGATCACTTCGGCAGCCAGAGGAATATCGGCTGTTATGACCAGGTCATCATCGGCGACATGCTTGACGATTTCACAATCGGCCCCATCAAAACCGGGCGCTACTCGGATCGATTTGATATAGCGCGACCGCGGGGTCAGTACCGGCTGATTGGCCACGAACGTGAGTACAACCCTGGCGCGCTCGGCGGCGCGGATCAGAATCGCCTTGATCACCTTCGGGCAGGCGTCCGCATCCACCCATATCCTCATAGCAAACCCATTATGTGAGAACAAACCGCTTCGGCCAAGGATCCTGCCGCAAAATACTCCGAAAGCACCGACGCACATCGCGGCTGCGTCCAAGAAAAATACACCGTGCCTCTCGAAGAGAGCATACACTCTTCGCTCGGCCCGCGAATCAGCCTTAGAATTGGTCTCCCTTGAACCGCCCGCAAAAGACCACGACAGACTCGCATACCTTCTCTACGGCACAAACTGGAGCGGCACGCGCCGCAAAGCAACACCAGGAGACAGCCATGCCCGGCAACCCAGAGATCGAGTACACGGAAGCGCTGACAAGCCACCGCCACTACAGCAACCTGCGCTTTACCAGCCTTGGCGTATTCGCGGTGCTGTTCGTCGGCCTGGTTGCGGCAGCGACCGGGGCCGGCGGTGTATTGCCTGGTCCGACCGGGCTGCGTGGGTATTTCATCTTTCTCTCGCTCATCCTATCGCTTGTCTTCTGGGCCTTCGAGGAAGGCATCGACGGCTACCTGCGAGCCCTCGGTCGACGCATCGCCGAATTGGAGACATCCCTGCAATACACCCATTTCTCGTCGCGCCCGCACTGGGCAAATCAGGTCGCTATTCCCGCCACCCGAGCACCCTATTTACTGGGTGTCTTGTTATCGATTGCGTTTTTGTGGCAATGAGGTATAGGAGACCCTGGCTTGTCCACTTGATCGGCCATATCCTCCGAATGGTTTCATGGAGCACACTCGATATGTTCAAAGCGCTGGCGCATGGCCTCTTGCTGGGATTCGGCCTACTCGCTACGGCGGGACCCGCTGCAGCGACCGCCAACCGACACGCCAACACGCTGCGTGCGACGCTGGACAACGGTCTGCATGTAGTTATCATTCACGACGCGCTGGCGCCGGTTGTCACCACTCAAATTACTTACCTCGCCGGCAGCTACCAAGCGCCACAGAGCTACCCCGGCACGGCACATGCCCTCGAACACATGCTGTTCCGCGGCAGCAAAGGCCTGAGTGCCGCTCAGCTCGACAAGATGAGCGGCAAAATGGGCGGTGTCGTCAATGCGTTCACCACCAACGATGCCACCCAATATTATTTCGTCACACCGGCCTCGTACCTCGATGTCCTGCTGCGTATCGAAGCCACCCGGATGCGCGGAGCACTTCTGACCGATAAGAACTGGGCCCTGGAGAAAGGCGCAATCGAGCAGGAGGTCTCGCGCAACATCTCCGACCCCGGCTTTCTCGCCTTCCAGCAGGCGCAGCGTATCCTCTACGCCGACACCGGCTACGCGGAGAATCCACTCGGCACGCGACCGTCGTTCGACCGCACCACGGCCAGCGTGTTGCGCCGGTTCTACGACAACTGGTACGTGCCCGGCAATGCCATCTTCGTGATCGTCGGTGATATCGATCCCCAGGTAACACTGACCAAAATCAAGCAGCTTTTCGGTCCAATCGCCGCGCGCCCGGTGCCGACCCGCGCGCCAATCACACTGCAACCGGTGAAACCACAGACCATCCGCATGGCCACACCGGCGGCCACCGGTTCGGTGCAATTTCTGTATCGAATGCCGGGCATGGCATCCGAAGATTATGCCGCCGCGCAAATCCTGATGGACGTGCTTAACAACGCGCGCAGCCCCCTTGCGGAACTGGCCGCCGAGGGCAAAGTATTGAGTGCCGATGCCCAAACGCTGCCCTTCAGCCATGGCGGCATTGGCGTGGTTGAAGTCGGTTTTCCGAAAGACGGCAACGCGCGGCAGGCGCGCCTGCATCTCGAACAAATAATTACCGACTTGCTCGAGAACGGCATATCGCCTGAGCTGGTCGAAGCGGCCAAGCGCGCCGAACTGGCGCAGTTCGAGTTCGCCAAGAACAGCGCGGCAACGCTCGCCAGCACATGGTCGCAGGTACTTGCCTGGCGGGGCCTGGATTCGCCCGCGCAGGCCGCTCAGCAAATCGGCGCCGTCGACACCGCAGCCGTCGAACGCCTCGCGCGAGAGCATCTCAAACCCGATCAACGCGTGACCGTCGTGCTCACCCCCAGCGCCAAAGGCAAACGCCCACCACAGAGCACCGGCTTCGGCGGCACCGAATCCTTCACTGGCGACGACACGTTGGACGTCCCTCTGCCGACCTGGGCGAGCCAGGTGCTGGCTAAACTGAAGTTACCGCACTGGACGCTCGACCCGGTGCAGATGAAACTCGCCAACGGCATCAAACTTATTGTGCAGCCGAAGTCGGTCAGCCAGACAGTCACCGTGGTCGGCCATATCGACCACAGTGCCGGCCTACAGGAACCGCGCGGCCAGGAGGGCGTCGGCCGGGTGCTCGCCGCGCTGTTCGACTACGGCACGACCACACTGGATCGCGACGCCTTTCATAAGGCATTGGACGATATCGCCGCCCGCGTCACCAGCGGCACCGAGTTCAGCCTAGCTGTACCGAGCCAAAATTTCGAACGCGGGCTGCAGCTATTAGCCGACAACGAGCTACGCCCGGCGCTGCCGCAGCAGGCTTTCACGGTGCAGCGGGACACGTTGGCGCGCACCCTCGCCGGCGAGTTGCAATCACCGCGCTACCGGATGATCCGCGCGCTGAAACAGGCACTGCTACCAAGCGGCGATCCGGGATTGCGCGAAGCCACGCCCAGCACGGTCGGCAAGCTCACCCTGCAGGACGTCCAGAATCACTTCACAGCGACTTATCGGCCCGATCTCACCACGCTTGTCGTGGTCGGCGACATCACACCCGAACAAGCCAAGCTCACGATCGAGAAATACTTCGGCGACTGGCAAGCCCATGGCTCGAAACCCGAGGTGGTACCGCCGCGAGTGCCGCTCAATCCACCAGGCTACGCCCTGGTGCCCAACCCGTATGCTTCGCAAAACCAAGTGCTGATGGGGCAAATGCTGGATCTCGATCTGAACAACCCGGATCGCTACGCATTGCAGCTAGGTAACGACGTGCTCGGCGGCAGCGGCTTCGCCTCGCGCCTGATGGCCGACATCCGCGTACGTCACGGTTACGCTTACAGTGTGGGTTCAGTAATGGATTTCGACCGGTCACGCTCGATCTTCTACGTGCAATATGGCAGCGACCCGGACAAGGTCGCGCGGGTGGACGCGTTGGTGCGCCGAAACATCGACGTGCTACGTACTCAGCCGGTCGAAGCGGACGAGCTCGACAATGCTCGCCAGTACGAGATTCGTTCGATTCCACTTGGCGTATCCAGCGTCGAGCGCATCGCACGTTCGCTGCTGGCGTGGAGCTGGCATGGCGAACCGCTGGACCAGCCGATGGTTGCGGTAAAGCACTACCTCACGCTCACTCCGCAACAGGTCCGCGCCGCCTTCGAAAAATACGTTAAACCGCAACACCTGACCCAGGTGGTGCAGGGTCCGGCTCCGCCTGGACACTGAACCTCCTCCCAGCCGGCGAGGTTGACCAATCGGTCACGGCTCATCAAATGAAAGGGTGCCGGGCAGATTATTATAACGGGGTCAGCGTTATCTCTACCCGGCGGTTCTGGGCGCGGCCCTCGGCGGTGCTGTTGGCGGCAATCGGGTCATCCGGACCGGCGCCGGCGGTGCGGATACGGTTAGCCGTTACGCCCTGTATGATCAACGAGCTGGCGACGCTGTCGGCGCGCCGTTGCGAAAGCGTCATGTTGTGCGCGCGACCACCGGTGCTGTCGGTATGGCCCACCACGTTCACTCCCGTCTGATCGTATTCTTTGAGCACCATAGCCACGCCTGTCAGGGTGTTGGCACCGGCCGGTTTCAGCGAACTGCTGTCGATGTCGAACGTGACATTGTTCGGCATGTTCAAAATGATGGCATCGCCCTGACGCGTCACGCTCACACCAGTGCCCTGCATTTTTTCGCGCAGCTTGGCTTCCTGCACGTCCATGTAATAACCCACGCCGCCACCAAGCGCCGCACCGCTGGCAGCGCCAATCAGTGCCCCTCTGCCACGATGTTTTTTAGCGGCGGCCGCGCCGATTCCTGCACCCACGGCCGCCCCTACCCCGGCGCCGATACCGGCCTTCCCGGCCTGACGCTCCCCGGTGTAAGGGTTGGTCGTACACGCAGCCAGTGTCAGCGCAGCGCTCACTGCACCCGCAGCGATAAACAGACGGCGTTCTTTCATAAGCAAAACCTCGATTGCATCCCTGATATCCATCGGCATGCGCCGGTAAAAATTTATCTCGCTTGCCGGAAAATCGCCTTGGACCAGATGCGCCACCGAGTCGAAACTTCGCATCAACATGGCGCCACGCAGGGGACATTCGAACGGCTGAAAGCTAATTCTCCGCTTGCCAGTGCCGGCTCCAAAGCGGGGGCGTAAAGCGCACGTATTACCACAGCGGACTCTCTTACCCAAGCCCCCGGCGCACAGCAACTACTCTGCCCCGCTGAGACGAATGAATAAGCGCAGACATAACTGCTTTCATCGTGGAAGCGCGCGGGGACACATGCAACGCAGGGGTGCGAAAGGGGGATCGCAGCGGTGCAAGGCGCAAAGAAAAACTGCTGGCTGGCCGAGCGTCCCTGCCTCGGCTGGCTGGCGGCCGCTAATAGTCACGGACATGGATAAATCGGGGTTGTTGCAATTTTTCTTGCTTGCTGAGTAAGCGATGCGCGGTTAGCCGGTTTACACCTCCTTGGTAAGAATCAGCCGTTCGTTGCGAGTAAGTCGCAGGATATAGCGCTCACCGTGGTGATTGATGGCCACGGTGCGGTTGCCGTGAAAGAGATCCCGTGTATCGAGGCCCGGCGGTAAAACAGGCGCTGCAGTACTCGCCTGACTGCGGGATGAGCACGGGGTTTCTATTTTCCTGGTGGCCATGCTATTTCCTCCTTTTGTATTGAATGATAATCATTTCTATTATCATGTCAACCTCTTCCCGCCATCACATTAGGCGCTCCGGCCCTGAGGACACTGAACCAGTGACAGCAAACTCGGTGGCACGACGACCACATCCGGTTGTGCAAGCGATCACCAAACTTCAGCTGGAGGCCACCCCAGCCAAGCGGCCAAGCGGCCTGCCTCATATCGAAAGATCCAGCGGTGCGATGGTGTAATTCCTCACGTACAATTCATCGCATACCCTAGAGCCGACCGAGTCGGCCCACGCCCATACTCCCGGAAGAACTCACATGGCCTCGAATTTCAGTTGGAGTGGATTCTTGACCCGCTTTGTGGCGGCACTGATGCTGGTCTTCGTGACCTACAACCCGGAACAGCTTTCCTATTTTCATTGGATAGTTGCGGATCGCGATACGCAACGGTTGGCGCTGAAAGTGTTCGCTGGCGTGGTGCTGTTGATCGGCTGGACGGTATTCCTACGGGCGACTCTGCGTTCACTCGGGCTGATCGGCACTACGCTCGCAATCGCTTTCTTCGGCACCCTGCTGTGGGTGATGGTCGATTTCGGCTGGGTCGCGGCGAACGACCGACGGCTGATAAGCTACTTGCTGCTAATCGCGTTGGCCGCCGTGTTGTCCACCGGCATGTCCTGGTCTCACATCCGCCGTCGCATGAGCGGCCAGGTGGATGTCGACGATGTCGATGATTGATGGCGCAAACCGAGGTTATTTTTTATTCTAAAGAAACTCTACAGCCATATTAATTCAGATAAAAATACAGCCGAATATCCGTGGCAATGCTGAACTCGCTCCCAAAGGAGTTTCGGATAATGAAACAGACCCATAGCGCGGCCATGCGCTGCGCAGCCGGATTATTATTGCTCGGAATAACGACAGCGCTATATGCAGCGCCCATTACCCGAGTCGATCAGCAAAACCAAGGAATCGTTGCCGGAACGAACGGCGGTGCCAGCTTCGGTCAATCGTTTACCCCCACCTTGCCTGCCATCGATGCGATCGAATTCCTCATGGCCGGCCTGGGTCAGGCCGTCGTAGTGAACATCCTCGACGGCTTGCTCGGCGCCGACGGCCTGGGCGGCCCCGTTATCGCCACCTCGCATCCCGTTACGGTATTCACCCTGAACGGTCAGCAGACTATCCACTTCGATTTCCCCACCCGGGTCGCCCTGACACCGGGGCAGACCTATGTCGCTCAGCTGTTCACTCCGGGCGGAATCGAAGGCGTTAGCTGGACCGCCGGCGATACCTATACCGGCGGGCAATTCCTGCAAGAGGGGCTCGCGCCGAGTAATCTTGCGGCGCAGGACCTGATCTTCATCGAGGGGATGAACCAGCCAATCACGACACCCGAATCGGATTGGCTCTTCAGCCTGGGGCTTCTGGGTGTGGGACTCGTCGCTCGGCACAACCGGCCAAGGCTCGGCACACGAACGACCGGCTGAACATCGGGTCACGGATGAGACCGGCTCAGGTCACGGCCGCCTTGCGCTTGAACTCGGGCCTGTCCCAAGACCGACTCGCCATAACCCGGCGCAGCGCGACCACAGCCTCCCAGATATCGACATAACGTAAATAAAGCGACGCGAGGCCGAAGCGCAGAAGATCGGGGGCGCGGAAGTCGCCGATCACGCCCTCGGCGATCAGCGCCTGGATAATGGCATAGCCCTGCGGGTGCCGAAAAGCGATCTGACTGCCGCGCCGTGCCGAATCATGCGGGCAGGCGCGCTCGAAACCGAAGGCCGCGCATTCCTGGTCGACTAACCGCAAGCACAGATCGCCCAGCTGCCGGGATTTCTCACGTACCAGCCGCAGATCTGCCTCCAGCAGGAGATCAACACCGGCCTCTAGCGCAGCGAGCCCCAGCACGGGCGGCGTCCCGACGAGATGACGCTCGATCCCAGCGGCCGGGCGATAATCCGGTGCGAACGCGAACGGTGCGGCGTGCCCCATCCAGCCGGCGATGGCAGGCCACGCCTTCCGCTGATGGCGCCGAGCGATAAAGAGGTAGGCGGGCGCGCCGGGTCCGCCGTTAAGATACTTATAGCCGCAACCCACCGCCATATCGACGCCGGCGGCGTTGAGCTCGATGGGCATCGCGCCGGCGCTGTGGCTTAGATCCCAGAGCGTGAGAATACCTTTTGTCCGTGCTTTACGGGTCAACGTAGCCAAATCGTGGAGACGTCCGCTGCGGTAATCGACTTGGGTCAATACAAGCACCGCAACGTCCTCGCTCAGAGCGTCGGAGAGCTCGTCGGCATGCACCAAACGCAGCTCGTGACCTTGACCCAGCAGCTCGATGAGCCCCTCGATGACATAGAGATCCGTAGGAAAATTGGTCCGCTCGGAGACGATGACCTTGCGGTCCGGGCATAGGCGCAGCGCCGCCCCGAGCAGTTTAAAAAGATTAATCGACGTCGAATCCGCGGCGATCACCTCGCCATCGCGCGCACCGATCAGCCGGGCAACCTTGGCGCCGATGCGCTGCGGCATACCAATCCAGTCGTGTCTATTCCACGAGCGGATCAGGTCCGCGCCCCATTGCACCCGCACGAGCTCATCAAGCCGCTGCCGAGTATCAACCGGCAACGCCCCGAGCGAGTTGCCATCGAGATAGATCACACCGCTCGGTAGCTCGAAACGCGCGCGCCATAGGCTGAGCGGATCTTCGCGATCGAGCCGCTCACAATCATCCCGGGACAGGCTGTGCATCAGTTGATCTCCCGCATCACCGCTTTCGATTCACCTCGAATGGTTTATTTTCGGTACGCTCAAAGGAATTGGAGCCGAACGGCGTAACCGTGTAAAGAGCGAACATGGCAACTCAGCACCGCTACAGCATCGGCATCCACGGCGGCGCGGGTAACCGTCCCACGCCGCCGGCCAAAGCGAGGCTCATCAGAGAGAGCCTGAAAACGATCCTGGAGGAAGGCGGCGCCCGGCTCGCCGCCGGCGCAACGGCGCTTGATACTGTCGTACACTGCACCCGCCTGCTCGAGGATGACCCCCTCTACAACGCCGGCTACGGTAGCGTTCCCAACTCGGCCGGCCGCTTCGAACTCGAAGCGTGCGTGATGGAGGGGCGGACCCTAAAGGCGGGTGCAGTCACTTATGTCGAGTACATCCGCAATCCGGTCGAGCTCGCTCGTCAAATCATGGAGCAGACACCGCATGTCATGCTTGCGGGCCATGGAGCCGGCGACTTTGCCGCAACCAACGGCATCGCAACCGCCAGCCAGTCTTACTTCCAAGAAGGTTGGAGCAAATACGGCAAGGCCGAGAACAATGGCTACGGCACGGTCGGGGCGGTGGCTCGGGACTGCGCTGGCAATCTGGCCGCCGCCACATCGACCGGGGGGCAAAAGGGCAAACGGCCGGGTCGGGTCGGCGACAGCCCGCTCGTCGGCGCCGGCACTTATGCCGACAATGCGGGCTGCGCCGTCTCTTGTACGGGATGGGGTGAAGATTTCATCCGCACGGCGCTGGCCGCTTACCTCGACTTTCTGATCGCCCACCAAGGTCTCGAGGCTCACACGGCCGCCCGGATCGCCATCGAATACCTGGTCGCAAAGATCAATGGCAACGGCGGCTTCATTCTGGTCGACAAAACCGGGTCGATCGCCACCGCTCAGTCAAGCGCATATTTGCACTGTGGCTGGATCGAACACGGCGCCGAACCAAAGACCGCACGACACGCATCCCTACAGATCGCGCGCGACAAGCGCTGACGAGGGGTTCGACAAGCTTTACAGAAGGGTGCGCACCGTCCACAGCTCGGGAAAGAAACGCAAGTCGAGCGCTTTTTTCAAATAGCCCACGCCCGAGGAGCCGCCAGTACCACGCTTGAAACCGATGATGCGCTCGACGGTCTTCATGTGCTCGAAGCGCCAGCGCTGAAAAGCGTGCTCGAGGTCGACGAGCTTCTCGGCAAGCTCGTAGAGATCCCAATGGTCCTCCACATTATGGTAGACGCTTTGCCAAACGGCCTCGACCCGTTCATCGGGCTCGTAGGGCTCGCTCCAATCCCGATCGAGTTTTGCCGAGGGCACGCGCAGACCGCGCCGATGCAGCAGCCGGAGGGTTTCATCATATAGACTCGGGCGCTCCAGCGCCTGTTGCAGACGGGCATATACGGCGGGGTCGTTATGGTGAACTTCGATCAGGCGCCGGTTTTTGTTGCCGAGGAGGAACTCGATCAGCCGGTACTGGTAGGACTGAAAGCCCGAACTGTGGCCGAGGGTGTCGCGGAAGCTCGAGTAATCGGTAGGGGTCAATGTAGCCAACACGTTCCAAGACTGAATGAGCTGGCGCTGGATGGCCGCGACCCGGGCGAGCATTTTGAACACTGGCCCAAGCCGCTGCTCACGTACGCAATGCAAGGCGGCAGACAACTCGAAGACGACAAGCTTCATCCAGAGCTCGCTCGCCTGATGAATGGTAATGAACAGCATTTCGTCGTGCTGGGCCGACCGCGGCTTTTGACAATTCAGCAGGCGATCCAGACAAAGATATTGCCCGTAGGACATCTCGGCACTGAAATCCCAGTGAATGGCTTCGTCACCGAGATCGACGGCTCGCGTAGGCGGGCCGTAACCCTGATCAACCTTGGTCATGGCGTCACACTCCTCCCCACACGAGCGCTGCCCAACACAACGTTCCGAACGACCTATCAGATCTCAGTTCGCCTCACCCCGCGAGTCATCCAGTCTATGCTGCAAGAAGCAATACTCGAAATACATCCCAGCAAAGAACGCGCGAAGCGGAGCTTCATATAAGGAGGAGTTGGGCATGAATAGAGACAAGGACAAGGAAGCGGTGGACGAGAGCCGGCGCGGCTTTCTGCGCGCCGGCGCCGTATTCGGTAGCCTGGCGCTGCTGCGCGGCGGCGCGGGCAATGCATCAGCCACGACGGTACGTCTACCTATGGCCAATGGAGAGCGCCCGCTGGCGCGCTATCCGCAGAAACGCGCACTGCTCGTGCTGACCTCACGTCCCGTGCAGCTCGAGACTCCGATGGCAGTTTTCAACCAAGGGGTGATCACTCCCAACGATGCGTTCTTCGTGCGCTGGCATCTCGCCAACGTGCCAACTCGCATCGACGGTCACCGCTTTACGATCCGTATTCACGGGCGGGTCAAACAGCCGCTGGAATTCACCCCGGCGCAGCTTGCAAATGATTTCGAGCCGGTCGAACTCACGGCCGTCTGTCAATGCTCCGGCAACAGCCGCGGCTTGTTCGAGCCAAGGGTAGCGGGCGGTCAATGGGCCAACGGCGCCATGGGCAATGCCCATTGGAAGGGCGTACGCCTGCGAGAGGTCCTCGATAAAGCCGGCCTCAGAGCCGATGCGGTACAGGTCCGATTCAACGGCGCTGAAGCGCCGCCGTTACCGCAGACACCCGACTTCATGAAATCTTTGGACATGGAAATAGCGCGCAGTGAAGACGTGCTGATCGCCTACGCGATGAACGGCGCGCCACTGCCCTTGCTCAACGGCTACCCCCTGCGCCTGGTGGTACCCGGTTGGTATGCGACCTATTGGGTGAAGATGCTCGATGAGATCGAGGTACTCAGCCATGAGGATCAGAACTTTTGGACCGCTAAGGCCTACCGCATTCCGGCCAATGCCTGCGGCTGTTTGAAACCCGATGAGGAAAACGTCCCTCTGGTTCCGATCAACCGCATGAACGTGCGCTCCTTCATCACCAACATAGCCGACGGCGCGCAGGTCCCCGCAGGCCGTGAACTCAAAGTGCGTGGCATCGCCTTCGACGGCGGCTTCGGGATCAAGCGCGTGCTCTTCTCCAGCGACGGCGGTCGCCACTGGATACAGACCCGCCTCGGCAAGGATCACGGCCAATACAGTTTCCGCGAGTGGCAAACTCACTTCCAACCGCACAAGGGGCGCTCCTACTCACTACTTGCCCTGGCAATCAACACGATCGGCGAAAGCCAGCGCTTCACGCCACGATGGAACCCGAGCGGCTACCTGCGCAACGTGGTCGAAACCATCAAGATCAGCGCTGTCTGAGGAGAATCCGCTCCATGCAACACACTGGCAAGCATCTTCAGTATCGCTTGGCATCGAACATCGGTTGCCTCTTCCTAGCCCTACCGATACCCGCATTCGCCCTGGCATTCGGGATCGTTGCGGTAAAACTGCCGCCGGCCGCCGAGCTCCCCGCTCAACCGCCTAACGTGGCCCAGGCCTGCGGGATCTGCCATTCCGGAGACTACATTGCCACCCAGCCACCGCTCACACAGCAGCAATGGAAAAGCGTGGCGACCGCAATGATCAAGCACTACGGTTGCCCGATCTCCGCGCAGAACATTCCGATCATCGTCAAATGGCTGGTCGAGACGAACGGCAAAAACGAATGATGCTGGCTGCTTCAGGCTAGCCAGGCAGGCTTGACCCATTTTTGGGCACAAGCGCACTATTTTAGTGCAAAACAACCCACCAAAAACACTCTACGCAAGCGATAGACAGGCTATAGACCGGTTACGACCACCGCTCGAGGCCGCACGAAGCCATGTGCTTCTGACTGGCATGGCATTTGATAGGAATTAACTCAGCCACGGCGATAGCACGATTCGCCGGCAACCGATCGACCCGGGCAGCACAGTCGATGGCGGCCCGGCCATCGCGGAATTTCTCAAAAAACAGGAGTACATCATGGACAAGCAAACTATGCGCGCGGCCATCCTCGAGGCCAAGGCACAAAAAGGGATCACCTGGGAACAACTCGGGCAGACCATCGACATGTCGCCGGTGTGGACAGCCTCGGCCTGTCTAGGCGAAAACAGTATGCCGACAGAGCTCGCAACCGAGGTGTGCAACACCTTGGAGCTTTCCAGCGAAGTGGCCGTCGCGCTGCAAGAATGCCCTCTCAAAGGCAGCAACACCAAGGAGACCGTGCCACGCGATCCGCTTATCTATCGTCTCTACGAAGTCATGACAGTCTATGGCGAAAGCGTTAAACAGGTCATCCATGAGAAGTTCGGTGACGGCATCATGAGCGCTATCGATTTCACCCTTGATGTCGACGTGGAGCACGATCCCAAGGGCGACCGGGTGGTATTGACCTGGAACGGTAAATTTCTGCCCTACAAGCGTTGGTAACAACGATCTCGGCCCCATCGGCAAAACCGTCAAGCGGTTGCCGATGGGGCCGATACAAACGCAGCCCCCTCAGCATTGCAGGCACTCACCGACACGACACCCCAATCCGCACCACCGGTACGTACTTGCGTGCACCCACCCGCAAAGGGTGAACAGCGCGCTTTATCCCGCCGCGACGAGGCTAAAATTTATAGCGCACGGACGCAAAAAAGTTGCGCCCGGGCCCGGGGAGGCGCTGGCCTTGCGCAACATCGCTGTTCAAAACCCGGTTGAACCCTCCCAAGGCATTAATGTAGCTCTTGTCAAGAAGATTATTGATCCCGAGATTAAGCGTGAGCCCTTGGTCAGGAAATTGGTATTGCCCGTAGAGATTGGCTAGTACGTAGCCGGGGATTTCGCTATCGCTATTGTTCGGATTCTGCGGATCCCGCGTGTTCGTCTTAGAAATATGCTCCTGACGATAAACGAACACGCCCTCCAGCGTCGCGAACCACTGGGCGTGCTCATGAGTAAGGGCCAGCCGTATCGTCGGCGGAGCCATACGATACAAATTATCGTTGATATCGCGCCGTTTGCCACGAACATAACTCGCCACCCCATCGATCCGCCATTGCGGATGAAAGCGGTAGCCGAAATTCGCATCGAAGCCATAAATCGCGGCATCTACGTTACTGAATTGCAGTGGCGTGGGATCCCCGGCCGCATTGGCGCTGACGCCCGTCACCACCGGATCCGTAACCGGCGTTCCTTGAATGTAATCGTTTACCCTGCGGTAATAGAGGCGCGGGGAAAAATAGGCCGTATCGGCCTGCGTTTGCCAGTCGAACCCCAACTCCACCTGACGGGAGATTTCCGGATCAAGGTTTACATTCCCTATGTAGTTATTCCCGTCTCCAAGGCCGGCATTGACTTCGAGCGGTATCCACATATAACGTTCGACATAGTTGGGGGAGCGAACTTTGCGTGCCACCGCAAAAGTCCAGTGAAACGAAGGATTCATTTGATAACCAAGCTGAACCAGCCAATCCACATTGTTGTTGATCTGATCCCGGTTCGCATTATTGAATCGGTCCCTTAGCATGCTCACCATTTGGGCCGGCATCCCTCCCATCCCCATATCGGCGAGTTGGGCTGGGAACGCATCGACCCGACCGGCATCCATTGCCACGCGGTGGTAACGTACGCCAAGCTGCAACTCCCAATTTTGGCGAAATGCCCTGCTCCATTCGCTGAAGAATCCATAAGTATTGCTACGGGCGTCATTGAAGTTCGTGATGAAAAACGGCGCCACGTCAGGATCAAGGACGGTCGCATCGTGTTCAGCAAGCTGACCATCCGCCCCGAGCGTCAAGCTGCCCCCCCACAGGGCTAGAATCGCTTGGGCACTATAACCGAAGGTATCGCTGTCGGCGTTAACCAAGCGCTTATCCGCACCCGCACAAAACGGCGCCGGCAGTTGGCAAAAGTTAGGTGTCTGCCGCAAACTGAAATTGTTCATTCGGTGATCTACGTTCGAATAATAGACACCGGCCTTGAATTTGATATCGTTCCACACTCCGGCATAGTTTCCATTTACCCGATCCGTCTCGGTAAAGCTAATATCCATGGGCAAGCCAGGGGTACCGGTATCGTTGACATCGAGGCGTTGATAATCGAGTCCAAACTCATGATCGCCAACTTTAAATCCGTAGCCAGCGCCGTAGGTATTCCGCTCGTACTCGGTACCCTTGATGGTGCCGTCACCAAACCGAGTATCATCACCGTCATCCCGGCTACCTATGAAATGCAACCGGTGGTGTTTATTAGCTAAAGACAGAATGCCCCCTAAGTTATAACCGCTATCGACGGAATGACCGGCAACCTCAACATCATTATGGAATTCGAACTTTTCACTCTCGGAAAATCGGCTGGATTTCTCCGTCACTTCGATAGAACCGCCGATTCCCGAACCCGTACTCACCGGCGCAACGCCGCGTATAACGTTGACTGACTCCACCAAACTGCGGGGCATGTATTGTAATGGTGGGTCCATCCAATTAGGGCCTCCAGGCTCGATCGGCGTGCCGTTCAGCCGCACATTGAGTCGTTGCCCAAACATCCCTCGATATTGGGCCATTCCCGTGATGGGGCCATTTACATTCACGTTGGCACCGGGAGCCCGGCGCAGCAGATCGGCCGTATCAGGCGTAGCAAAAGGCGCCCGCTCCGGGTTGATACCCGGACGGTCGATGGGCTGGCCCACTACTTCGAGCGCTGGCAACCTCACTTCCTCATCCTGGGCAAACAACGGGCGAGCGACGCAAACGGCCGCCAAGAGAACAAAAAATAGCGTACGTTTAGCCATAACAACCTCGAACAACTTACAAGCCGAGTCATTCCACCGACACGGGCCGATCAAGCCAGCCTGGGCGTGAACAGCAGCCTACTGCCTACGATCTCGGTGCGCCGGCGCGCGCCACGGAACTCAAAACTCAGCTAAAGCTATCGCGCCTGAAAATACCTAAAAACTCACCTGCGCCTGCCCCAGGAAGGTCAGTGGCGCGCCGGGCATGACGTTGTTCCGATAGTTGGACGCCACGAAGTATTTATTGTCGAGCAGGTTCTCGACGTTGAACCGAACACTTACCCTGCTGGGGCCAACTCATCTAGGGCAGACGAGCATCAAATCCACTCGCCCATAACCAGGGAGTTGGAGGGTATTGGCATTACCCTCTTCGCGTTGGCTCACAAAAAACGCACCAGCGCCAACGGACAGACCCGGCCATCCGACTCGCCCAAGCTCGTGCCCAGTCCAGAGACTTCTTAAGGAAACCATCCCTGTGCTGCGTATCGCGGGTCGGAAAACGGCGCATCAAAAATCCGTCCCGATAACCGAAAGAGAATTGGGGGCTACTCCGTTCACGTTTTCAGTGCCCCCTCTAGGTCGAGGACCTGTTGGTCATCCAAAACGGCTTTCGGCACCGCTTGGATGGACACCGGTATTTGCCTGATCGGCATGTCGGCCTTGGTGGCGGTACTGGCGTTGGGGACGCTATAGCTGGATACGGGGCGCGCTGTCGCGGTCAAGGCCGACAACTCTAGCTGACCGCCCCTTGTTCGGCCAATCCGGCGAGCGGGCGTTCCGCGGGCATAACCGTGCTTAATGTCAATATCGAGCCAGCGACGAAAAAACGGGCCGCGGGCGCATCACCCCTCTCCTGGTGCTGATCTTTGAATGTTTTTACGGATACTACAAAAAGCCGCCCCCTTGGAGGCTTGCCAAAAGTAATTCGCCCGGGACGTCCTGTCCCTAACATGTGCAGTCCAGCACAATCGGCACATCCAACCGCCGGCCCCGACTTCAGAGTCCGAAACAGGCGGTGCCGATGTACCGAGGGAAAAATGCTTGCCTAGCCGGTCGACGGCTTAAAGCATAGGATGAGAGATGAACAATCGGAATGCGACAAATTGTCGCACCCTAGGGTGCGACAATTTGTCGCATTTACTCATGCACCATAACAAGCCATCCTGTAATAGAATCTCCAAATACTGGTCGGCGCACGCCCTACGCGTCGGACACCGGACTCGAAAATCGCAACAAAATATTTGGTCAACGTACGATCAGCCCGACTCATGGCGGCCGGATCCACGAGCATCCGTTCGTGAATTGAGGAGAAATCGGGCGCAGCCGGCAACGTCCACACGCTGCGGCGCGCAACCTGGAGCTCAAGATGGTTAAGAACCTGGTGGCAGGCGTATTACTCGTTCTGTCCGGACTTGTTTTTGCAAATGAAAACGTGCGCATCAATCAGGCCTGGATACGGCTGCTGCCCGGCGATCTACCGGCAGGCGGCTATTTCGTGCTCGATAACCGTACCGGTCATACAATCACTCTTACCGGAGCGACCGCAGAAGGCTTCACACGTGCTATGCTGCATCGAAGCATTGTGACCGATGGCCACGGCGAGATGCACCCTGTCGCCTCAATCGAAGTACCCGTCGGTAGCCAGCTACGCTTCGCCCCCGGCGGATATCACATCATGCTCATGCCCCCGCACGACCCCCTCAAACCGGGGGACCAAGTAGCGGTAACGCTCAAATTCGCCGACGGCTCGACCCGCCGCGCCGAGTTCTTAGTCAAGGGAGCGGCAGCACGAGGCTGGTCCGAGTCGCAGTAGATCCATCTTACGACAACGAGGCGTCATCGTGCCTACAATGGCAACGTGGGCTGATCTGTCTACACAGCCAACACTGAACTGGCCCGTGGCCGGGTTGGTGCTGGCTGTGCATGCGGTATTGCTATGGGCAATAACGCAACTGCATCAGCCGATGCCACAACTCGCCGCTGGCGAGCCGCTGATGGTACGCTTCATCGAGGCACCACCGGCTCCTGAGCCGGCAACCCCGCAGCCTAAGCCGGCTCCGAAGATTAAACCGGAGCCGAAACCCAAGCCGCAAGTGAAACGGCCGCCTGAACCGGTTAAACGACCCAAGCCGGTGAAAAAACCGCTTATCGCGCAAACTCGACCCGAACCGGTGCCGATGGAAACAGCGCCTAAACCCCCGCCTCGCCGGGAATCCATAGCGCAGCCGCCACCCAAACCATCGCCGCCGGTGCAACCAGCGCCGGAGCGGACGCCACGCTCGGTTTCGACCAGCGACACAGCCAAGGAGGCACCGATCATCCCGCCCAATATCGTGGCGGCCTATCGGGACAATCCGCCGCCGGCCTATCCCATGCGCTCAAGGCGCTTGGGCGAACAGGGCAAAGTGCTACTGCGGGTGCACGTCAACGCCAGCGGACACGTCAATCAAATCAAAGTGCAGCGTTCTTGCGGCCACCGCCGCCTGGATCAGGCCGCGTTGGAGGCCGTGCGCAATTGGCGCTTCGCGCCGGCCCACCAAGCCGGACAAGCTATTGCCGCTTGGGTGCTGGTTCCCATTCAATTCGAGCTAAGTTAAGGGTTGGCCGTGGAAACCGAACACGCGTTAGGCTTCATTAATTTTCTGCAGCAGGCTGATGGCCTCGCCAGGGCCATCTTGGTGCTGATGCTGCTCGCCTCGTTAATCAGCTGGTATTTGATACTAACCAAGACGGTACATAATGCGCTGGCGATCAAGCGCAGTCGGCGGTTTTTGGAGTTTTTCTGGGATACGCCTTCGCTCACCGCCGTGGCAGCCCACCTGGAGGAGCAACACCCAAAAGACCCATTTTCACGCCTGGCCCACCATGGCGTGATCGCCAGTTCTCATCATGAGCGCTACGGTGTGAGTCGCGTAAGCGAGGCCGGCAGCGCCGGCGACTTCCTTACCCGTGCGCTGCGCAACGTCATCGACGAGGAGACCGCACGGGCCGAATCCGGGCTTACCTTGCTCGCTTCGATCGGCTCCACCGCACCTTTCGTCGGGCTGCTCGGCACAGTGTGGGGTATCTACCATGCGCTCATATCCATAGCCCAAAGCGGCAGTGGCGGCTTGGATCAGGTGGCCGGCCCGGTAGGCGAGGCACTCATCATGACCGCCATCGGGCTCGCCGTCGCCATCCCGGCGGTACTCGGCTACAACTTTCTGGTACGTAGCAATCGACTGATGCTGGCGCGGCTCGATGGTTTCGCTCACGATCTTTTCGCCTTCTTCGTTACTGGCGCCAAACTCGATCGGCAGACACAGCCCTCTGAAGCCGTTGCTCATTTGCGCGTGGCGGAGTCGGCCGTGGCCGGTCGACGGAGCTAAGCCATGGCTTTTGGTAGCTTTAACGGCCAAGGTGGGCGCGGCACTACGACTCCCATGACGGAAATCAACGTAATACCATTGGTCGATATCATGCTGGTATTGCTGGTGATCTTTATCGTCACCGCACCGTTGATCACCAATGCCGTGAAGATCGATCTGCCCAAGGTGGCGAGTCAACCGACCGAGGTAGAACCAGAGAACGTGCAGATCGCCATCGATGCCGAGGGTCGCTTTTATTGGGACGGCACATCAGTCGACCGAGCCGAGCTCAGCGCGCGCTTGCTTGCTGCCGGTGAACGGGTACCAATACCCGAGTTGCACTTGCATGCCGACCGCTCGACCCGCTATGAGATCCTAGCCGAAATCATGGCCGAGGCGGGTAAAGCGGGATTGGGCCGCATCGGCTTTGTATCCGACCCTTCGCAAACCGGGGATCCGCACCAGGCATCGACACAACCCGCAGCGAATTCAGCCCCACAATGACACATATGCCCAACGATTATTGACGACGATGTTTCGCGCCCGCGGCTCAAAGACGATCCAACGACGTCGAACCCTGGAAGGAGCGCAACTTCACCGCTTTTGATGGCGTTTAAATGCATCGCAACGAAGTACCGCACGTCAGTGCGGTGGGGTAAACCAACTCTGGTGGAACTGCCCGACGATCAACCGAGGCAGCGAGACACGAACGTCTCTCGTGTCTCTATTGGATAGATCAAACGGTGATTTCCCAACACAGCCGGGTCGATATCGATGCAGGCGGATCCGTGTGGCTCGTGCTCGAGGGGTGAGCATCCCTGCTCGTACCACAAATCCTTTGTTAGAAAAGTTTATAGAAGTTGGCCGATATTTTTGCGCAACTTGTCACATTTTAGCAAAATGATCCTCGCACCAAACTGCATCCCTCTCGGTCGCGCAACTAAAACTGCCTGAAGCGCCCAGCCGCTCCCTGATGGCCGAAACCCGGATAGTCCTCGTCATACACTGTGTCTGCGCCGCGTCGGAGTGAGCGCCACCGCCAAGGCATGACGAATGAACCTGACCAGACCCCGAGTTCGGCGGCTTTGGCTTGCCGCTCTTCGCCTATATAATCAGGACTGCGGCCGCGATAGGCCAGTGCCCAGCCCCAGCGAACCATCCAGGCATTGAGATCCTTCCCTTGGACATAGCAGACAACGACCAGACACCCAGCGCCATCTCGTTCGCTGCCCTCGCAGCGCACCGCCTGCCCACCGATACGGGCGGCCAGCGCAGAGGCGGCCTTCTGCCCGCATCGCCACGGAAACCCGTCCGAATCGTAGCAAGGTTGAGTGCGCTCAGGGGCATCAATGCCGTACAGGTGAATACGCTCGCCGTGGATCTCCAGCGTATTGCTATCCACGACGAAAGGGATGCCGACTAAAGTCTCTGCAACCACGAAGTTTGGCAGCAGCACGAGCAGAACCAGGAGAAGTCGCATGGCGTTCGATTAGGCAAAACCAGCCCACCGTTTATTAGCAAGCATAACAAGTTTACCGTTTTGCGACAGGATAGTTAGATATTGATTTAAATAAGAATTTAATTACTCTCCCTGCGCCAATCATCGCCCATGAGGGGCCATGGCATGAATCCGCCATGGACCTACGTGGACTTCCCATACCAACTGCTATTTGGCCCGGTTATCGTAACCATCACGCCGTATTGCGACGGAGCCATCAGTATTTCTACGAGGAGTGTGCTTTGGTGGGATGTCATCAAGCCTGTAAACCCGAAAAAGACGAGATTAAAGCTCAGAATGGCCCAACGGGGCTTAGCAGTAGGGACTGGCCGCCCCTAAAAAATAGCGGCCAAACAACTCGGGCAGCAACTTAACTAAAAGGGCCGCACTGAGCGCGGCCAATCCCCCCATCATCCAGCGCAGTTGCCTGATCTCAGTGCTTAGCTTGAGATCGACACCTTCGATCTTGGCGTCTAAGCGGTGGCCTACACCATCAATTTTGGCCTCCTGAGGCGGCTTTTCGCTCCCGCGCGTGGAGCGCAGCGCCGTATGGTTGATATGACCAACAACTGGCCCCGGCCCCAGGCTTTCGAGCTGTGTGCGCGTCACCACCGAGCCACTGACCACTTCATCCAGCACGGCGGCGTCGGCCTGCTTACGGCTGATATCCGCCTACTGCAATTGTTTTCTGCATTTAAGCGTGTCGAGCACTACTCGGTTTCCTTTGCTAGCGGCAAATACCCCCTCAACCCCTGTTACTCCAGCACGAGCCGCCCCGTGTGCACAGCCGCATACATGAGGGGTGGCGGTGACACTGAAACGACGTAACAGATTTCAAACGCGACTTTAATATGTTCATGGCGATACCCATTACCGGGTACCGCCATGAGCGTAATTACCCTCTCGGCACGCCGCTGTCATCCTACATCCCGTGGTGTTTACCCTTGCTATGAGCCCCGCGCCTACCCCAACCGCCGTGCTCGAGCATTTTGGAGACCTCCGTGCGCTGTTCCGGGGTGAGCACTTCGTGAACAGTACCCATGGCATCGGCCATCAACCGCATTTTCTCACCTACCCGGCTTTGCAGCCCCGCGATCAGTTTATCGGTCGTCGCCTGATCGCCGACGCTCTCCCATAGGCGCTGCATCATCGCGCCACGCGCGCCGCGCATTCCTTGAAATTGCTCGGCGAGGGGAGCCAGGCGCTCCTCGAGCGTCTGACGCTGTTGATCGGTAAGCTCCACCTTGCGGTCGAGCCGATCGAGGATACGCTCAAGCGACGGGCCGTGCCCACTGCCACCACCGTGCGCAATGGCAAAGCCGGATGCGGCCACTGTGGCGGCGAGGATGAATGCGCCGAGGGTACGGGTGATTGTTTTCATACACTAGCTCCTGGAGTGTCTTCGGTCTGCTCGCGGCCTGTCCGCGTTCAAGGGCAGTATCCGCTCGATACCCGTCCGATTGGAGCGCAACTGTGCAAAGGTTGGTAAGGATTTGTCAGGGTGTCGTGACCTTTTTTGACCTTTGCGATGGGTCGACTGTGGCAACATCGCAGTCGGAGGTGCCATGATCCGACTGCTTATTGTCGACGACGACCACGAATTGACCGAGATGCTGACCGAATACCTCGCCGCCGAGGACTTTTCTGTATCCGCCATACACAACGGGCCAGACGGGCTTACGGTCGCGCGCAGTGGGAGCTATGATTTGATCGTGCTGGACGTTATGCTGCCGGGGTTGGACGGCTTCGCCGTGTTGCGCGGGCTGCGGCCGCATACCGATACGCCCGTACTCATGCTCACCGCGCGCGGTGACGACATCGACACCATCGTCGGCCTCGAACTCGGCGCCGATGATTATCTACCCAAGCCATTCAATCCACGCTTGCTGGTAGCTCGGCTGCGGGCATTGCTGCGACGCCGCCGCGAGTCGGGCACGGAAAGCGCGTACTCGCGCCTGCAAGTGGACAATATAGTGCTGGATCCGGCAGCGCGCCGGGTGACTTGCGATGGGGCGCCGGTGGAGCTCACCAGCGCGGAGTTCGAAGTATTGGCGGTACTGCTGCGGGCAGTCGGTCATCCAGTATCGCGCGAGAACATCTCTCGCGAAGCCTTGGGTCGCCCCTTGCAACCCTTTGACCGCAGCGTAGATATGCATGTGAGCAATCTACGCCGCAAGCTCGGCGCGTGGCCGGACGGCCAAACACGAATCGAGACCATTCGCGGAGCCGGCTACCAGTATCTGAGACACGCATGAGCCGGCTTTTCCTGCGCATCTGGCTTTGGTTTTGGCTGGCCATGATTCTGCTGGGCACGGCGCTCTTTATCGCCCAGCGCCAGTGGGCGGATGATGCCATGCCTGGTATGAGCTACCGCGATCGGTTGGTCCACGTTTTGGGGCGAGCGGGAGTCGAAATCCTGCAAGGTAGCGGTGAGCAGGCACTGCTGCGCTGGCGCCGCGACCTGGAGCAAGACTTATCCGGCCGGCTGTACCTTTTTGATCCACATGGAAAAGAGTTCACCGGGCAGCACATTCCAGAGCATGTACAAAATCGCCTGACACGCCGGAGCGATCCAGCCAACGCCCAGCGGCGGCGGGAAGGCGGCCGCCTGGTGGTGGCAGAACTCGGCAAGGGCTATCGCGCAGTGGCCTTTTTCCCGCCTCGCAGCAAGCATCGCTTGTTCCTACCTTTGTGGTTGCGAGCACTGATCGCGGTTACCGTAACCGGCCTAGTCTGCCTTGCTCTCGCGCGCTGGCTCACCCACCCGGTGCGCGTCGTGCGGGATGCCAGCCGGCGACTCGCCAACGGCGAACTCAGTGTCCGCATTGCCGGTTCGATCCGGCGCCGCGACGAACTCGGCGCCCTAGCTCAAGACTTCGATCGCATGGCCGAGCACCTGGAGCGCTTGATGAGCGCTCAAACACGGCTGTTGCGTGATGTGTCCCATGAGCTGCGCTCACCGCTTGCGCGGCTCCAGGTGGCACTCGCACTCGCCCGGCGTGAATCCGGACCGCGCGCGATCGAGGCACTCGATCGCATTGCCCGCGAAGCGGACCGACTCAACGAACTTATCGGTCAGGTACTGGCGTTGGCACGCTACGAAAGCGGTGATATCGCGCCTCGCGAACTGCCGCTAAACCTTGCCGAAGTGACCGCGCGCGTGGTTCAGGACGCCGGCTTCGAGGCCCGCCTCCGTAAGCGCTGCGTCCGTCTCGTCGCGCCCCTATTCGCTCCCTGCGTCGGCGATGCTGGACTGCTGCTCTCGGCACTGGAAAATGTAGTGCGCAATGCCGTACGCCATACAGCGCCCGATACCGAAGTAACGGTGACGATAGCGCGCCAGGGCGGCAATTGGCAGGTCACAGTGCGGGATTGCGGCCCGGGAGTACCCGAGGCGGATCTTGAGCGGTTATTTCAACCATTCGTACGCATCGGTGAGGCACGCGACCGCGACAGCGGTGGTTACGGCCTCGGGCTTGCCATCGCCCACCGTGCAATAACGTTGCATGGTGGACGGATCGGTGCCACCAATGTCCGCGGCGGTCTCGCGATCACCATCGATCTGCCAGCGCGGCGGCCCGATCAACGAACCGACATACGTTAACTCGGCCGATGGAATTTACTCTCACCGCTTGGCGAACGAATTCAATCATTCTCGACCTGCCTGTTGAGGTACTGAGCGGTAGTCAATAGAAACAGACCTCGAAACAGCCTATGAAGCGCTTCCTCTGTGGCAAGCGACTGGGCAAGTGCTTGCTCGGAGTCTAACTGGGGCTCCGACCGCTTCGGATAGTCCCACACCAAGCGAACGGTACCAGACTCGGCCTCCTTGATCTGCAGCCGTGGATTACCATGCACCAAATACGCGTCGATTTGATAGTGCATCGATTATCTCCAGTCGCTTCTCAAACTGTACAAATAGTAATGATAATGATTATTGTTCGTCAACAGGTAATCTAAAATCCTCTCTCATCGCCTAACGTAACCGCCATAGCAAGCACTACCCGCCCAAGAAACAGATTTAAAGGTATTTAATGGACAAGCTCGAACAAATGTTCACCCATATTGAACGATTGCTGGAGCGACTCGAGGCTCTGCTACCCCCTATTCGATCGACACCGTGCTGGGACAAGACGATCGCCTTCCGATGGCAACGGGACGCTGGCAAGGGCTATCTAGAACCTGTACGACACCCGCACCACATCCGACTTCAGAGCCTACGCAATATCGAACAACAAGTGGCTGCAATCGACCGCAATACCCGGCAGTTTCTCGCCGGACTGCCCGCCAACAATGTCCTACTCTGGGGCTCGCGCGGCACCGGCAAATCCTCGCTAGTCAAAGCACTGCTCAATGAATATGCCGAACAAGGATTGCGGGAGATTCAGGTGGAAGCACACGACTTGATCGATCTCCCACAAATCATGGAACCGATCTATGGCCGGGCCGAACGATTCATCCTCTTCTGCGACGACCTATCCTTCGAGGCCGGCGATCCCAGTTATAAGGCACTCAAAGCAGCCCTAGACGGATCGCTCACGGCAACGCCAGATAATCTGTTGATCTACGCGACCTCCAACCGGAGGCACCTGCTGCCCGAATATCTCAGCGAGAACGAGGCGGCACGCAATATCGATGGTGAAATTCATCACGGCGAGGCGGTAGAAGAGAAGATCTCGCTATCTGAGCGGTTCGGCTTATGGCTATCCTTCTATCCTTTCAATCAAGAAGATTATTTGAATATCTGTTTCAACTGGCTGGCGGAGCTCGGCATAACCGAAAATGAATCGGAGGCGATTCGTCAAGCCGCGCTGCGCTTTGCTCTCAGCCGCGGCTCACGCAGCGGCCGCGTCGCCTGGCAATTCGCGCGGGACTGGGCAGGTCGACAGTATCTAGGCGAGAATGAACAAATATAGCTTCGCGCGCAGGCTGCAAAATAACGCCCCGGCCGTGGGTCGGGGCGCGGCAAGAACAAGAAAGAATCGCCGATCTAGTTCAGATCAATGCCCGTCTTGTCCTCTAACATATACTCGATGGCGGCGCGCGCCTCCGACTCACTGACAGAGCCGCTCTGCGGAGGCATATTGCCGAACCCTTGCATAGCGTGCATCGCAAGCGTACTCAAGCCTTCTTTAGCACGGGACGCCCACTCTTCCTTGTTGCCAACCTGCGGTGCGTTCATAAACTGGGCCGCATGACAAGCTGAGCAAACCTGCTTGAAGACCTGCTCGCCGCTACGCGCATCGCTACCCCCTGCACTGCCGTCGGTAGCCGCCGCAGTCGCCGAGGATTCACTCGCTGTGTTGACCTCACCTACCGGTTGCAGACGCTCGGTCTGTAACTGGGCAATCGAGCGCTCCGGCTGCCCAGGCACTTCATAGAAATCTACCAAGACGTTGGCGAGGATACCGAATAGTACTCCGGCCAGAGCCAGGGCCACGAGTACACCGATGAAATTACGGATAAATCGCCGATCTTGTTCCTGACTCATCGCGCCCTCCTAAAAAGCTAGGCAGTCGCCAATTAATGTCGACAAGGACGCTGCAATACGCTTGCCACTAGAGCCAGGGCAACAATCAACGCTTAGGAATCACAGATAAATCGCTTATCTTGGTCCTGACTCCTTGCGTCCTCTAAGCGTACCAACTAGGCACCTGCCACGATATTGGCAAGGACACCACAGGCAAATCCCATCACCGCCAGGGCAACAAGGACCACCATGAAGTTGCGGATAAACTGCCGGTCTTGCTCTTAAGATTCCTCCTAAGGAGGCTTCTGAAATTTTCCATTCATGCTATACCCTTCGACAAGACTCGATTTGAGCTTGCCGAAGGGCGCTGAGCAACGGGTCAATTAATTAAAACGATCTTTACGCACCTGTCGCTGCATTAGCCTGTCACGATATTGGCAAGGACACCACAACCAATTCCCATCACCGCCAGGGCAACAAGGACCACCATGAAGTTGCGGATAAACTGCCGGTCTTGCTCTTGACTCATCAGGTTCCTCCTATTTCAACGCCGATACGGCAACAAACGGAATATACAGTCGATCCACTATAGTAAAATGGGTCGTAGTTGCCAACTCACTGGCCACATGGTGTACTATTTCCACTTGGACACAGCCAGTGTTCAAGGTATCGTAATTAGGTGCGGCGCCCGTAGCTCAGCTGGATAGAGCGTCGGCCTCCGGAGCCGAAGGTCGCAGGTTCGAATCCTGCCGGGCGCGCCATACTCAAGGCGCATTACCTTCCAATCCAAATATCGGTCCTTTAGTTCAGCAACCCCATAGATTTGCTTGGCTCTGACACCCCGAAGTAGGAACATCCGCCGCTCGCAAGCGATCGAACCCCCAATAGAGGAAATGGAACTACCCTGTCCATTTTGTAGCTTGGCGCCGGCTCGGATAGCCGGTGAAATGGCGCACATGCTCGTCATCAGGGATGGCTAACCGGTTTCGCTAGGCCATATGCGGCTCATCCCTGATCGTCACATTTCCTCCCTGGCCGAGCTCCCCAGCTCAGAATAGGCCGACCTGCGGCAGGCGCTCCACACCGCCAGGGATCAAATTGATGCCAAATATAAACCCGACGGCTACAACGTTGGTACCAAAGATGGCGCAGCGGCTAGACAGACCGTGTCGCATCTGCATATTCATGTGATTCCCCGCTATAAGCTCGACGTCCCAGATCCGCGTGGGGGCGTACGTTGGATTCTAAAAATAAGGCGGATTTCTGGTCTCGATGATGAGCACACAATTGCCGGAATCGGCGCCTTCCTTCGTACCCTCCCTCCCCCAGACGTCTGCTATGTTTACAGCCATGACGCGCTGTATCTCGATATTCCTTTTGCGCTAAGCTGACACCGCAGGTTCAAGTGGTAACACACCCGGTCGAAACGGCACCTTCCTTGAGACTATAGTCTCTGGCCAGGCAGCCTTGAGCGGTGCCAGGGAGACGGCGCATGGAAACACCGGAGCGACAGGGTCCAGCCTTACCACTTTCCGGGGTGGTCGTGTTATTGGCACTGCTCAGCGCCGCTCTCTATCAGCACGTTCCGCTGAAAGGCTCTCGGCCGGCGGCGCCGAGGGAAGAAATGGAGCTTGCCGCCCGCGGCGCTGAGGACGTACCGGCACGCCTGTGGCAGGACCCGTTCGCAGCTGTGTCTCTGTACAAAAGCCGCAATGCCGAGCAGGCCGCGGACCAATCCCTGGAGCCACCCGCTCAGACAAAACAGAATTCGCGACACACCCTCGAGGCGCTGCGATCTCAAATCAATACCTATTTGGGTCAAGCGGGCAGTGAGAATAAAAAGCTTATCGTCATGGGTGTCATGGTGTTTGGCGGACCCTATGCCGAGTATCGCGAGTGGCGGTTACGCAGCCGCTACGCCGCCATATCCGCGTTAGGCCGAGCCGGGTATGGCCCCGACGATTCCGAGCACATCGGCTATTTCGAGCCGCACGAGATGACCCAAAGCGCGGTGGGGGATGCCAAATGGCCGCTGCCGCGCCGCATCCCTTATGAATGGTTCAACTCCATCCAGCGGCAAGACACCGAATCCCGACCACCCTTGCTGCTCTTGTGGCTGGACGACGATGCCTTCCATAGCAAACCGATTACCAAGCTCAGACGCCTCATCGACTTTGTACGGAAAGGACAGAGCAATCTGCAATTCAAAATCTTAGGGCCGGCCGGATCGACCACTCTGCGGGCGATGACGCAGGAACTCAATCGAAGCAAGGAAACAGCGCTTTCGGATGAAGTGGAAATCTATTCACCGTCCGCGACGGTAGCGGATGAATTCTTACCAAAGCCGCGGAATGCGACAATGGGAATGCACTTGCTGCGAACCATCGCAACAGATAAGGACTTGTCTGAAGCGCTGATATGTGAACTAAGACGCCGCGGGATCGATGCCGTTTGCAGCGTTGGCGAGGATCGCTGCCGGCATCAGCTGAAAGGAATCTGCGAGCAAAACAAGGAAAACCTGCATCATTCGCAGCACACGGGGATTCACACAGACCATGTCGCGCTTGTTGCAGAATGGGATAGCTTCTATGGCCGCTCTTTGCCGGAGGCGTTCACCGGTATCGTACGAGCCTGGCACTGCGGCTTGCGCGGAGGGGAAACCGGCAACGAATTCCCTTGCCGCGAGCGGCAACCCAGTTGGATCCATCGCTTCAGCTATCTCCGCGGTATAGACGGCCAACTCCCGGGCATGCAGGAGAAGGTGGATCAAAATGCCGAATACGCTACGGAGCACACCGAAACCACCAAGCGAATCGAACGCCCGGAAGGCCGCGGCCAATTCGATTACCTGCATCGGCTCTCCCAAAGCCTGTACGCGCTGCAGATGGAATTGTCGAAAAAAGAACCAAAGCAAGCGATCAAAGCGATCGGCGTACTCGGCAGCGACGTCTACGATAAGCTACTGATTTTGCAAGCGCTAAAAAAACGCTTCCCCAGAGCCATTTTTTTCACTACGGATTTGGATGCACGCTTGGCCCATCCGGCCGAATACGAATGGACAAGAAACCTCATCGTAGCCTCGGGGTTTGACTTGAAGCTAAGTCCAAAACTCCAAGGCGATATCCCACCATTCCGGGACGCCTACCAAACCTCGCTGTTTTATGCCACATCCCAACTGGCATTGGACCCTGCCGGTCCCATTCAAAAAAAGATGCCCAAGGAGCGATTGCCGCAGAATCCGCAACCGACCGATCGCTCATCGGACCAGAAGGCCATTATCGAATCGATCGCTCACTCACCGAGAATCTTTGAAATCGGGCGTAGCGGACCCATCGACTTGACCGTCCCGATTGACAACAACCTCAGCATCCATCCACCGCGTTCCCAGCCGTTCCCGGCCGTAAGTTGGTATTTCGCAGTGCCGGTGTTGCTGTTGGGATTGCTGTACCTCTCAAGCGAATCAATGGCCCAGGCCGTCCACGTGCTGGCCCGTGAGATTCGCGCCCATCCCGTCCTGGTAATGACGCCCGTGGTCCTGCTCATCCTGTTCGCCTTAGCGATCGGTTACCTGCTTTACTCGCAGCAGTATGCGGAAGAGCCGCTACTGTGGCTTGAGGGCGTCAGCATCTGGCCTACGGAAGTACTCCGGGGGTTGGCAAGCATACTCTCCCTGGTGTTCTTCCTAAAGGCGGGGCGCGACATCGACAACAACAACGATGGCATAGCCCGGCAATTCTCTTTGCCGGGCCGTCCGGACAGAGACCTCGTCAGAGGGCTGGGAACATTGTCGATGTTGGCCTTGTCTCGGTGGGGGCACAATGGCGGTGGCGCCCAACGCAACGTCGATGCTTTGTGGCAGGAATATTTGGCGCAGGGCTCGTGCCGAAACCGTATCACACGGACGCTTCTCTATGCGGTTTTGTTCCTGCTTCTTGGGAGCTTGTTAATCCGCACCTTCGGGCCGCCGAGCCAACCTTATCGCGGTGAGATCAGCGGCCTGATTGATCAAGGGATGCTTATTTTCAGTGTGATAACGATGGTCGCGTTGGTCTTTTTTGTGGTGGACGCCACCCGCCTCGCGGTGCGCTTTATAAGGCAACTCGCCGATGAGAATTTACCTTGGCAAAGGGAAATCATAGAGCGTCCCTCGCAGCTGCATCGAGTGGAGGAAACGTATTGGGGGCCATCGCTCAAGATCAAATTAATAGCGGAACAAACCAGGGTAATTGGTCAATTGATCGTCTTGCCGTTCATTATCTTGTCGATCATGACCCTCTCGCGGCTTCCCTATTTCGATAACTGGAACATGCCGATCGGCCTTCTCCTGGTATTCACACTTTTGTTCGCCTTCGCCGCCACCTGCGGCATCGCTCTAGAGCGAACGGCCGAAAAAGCTCGATCCTGGGCCGTAGAGCGGTTGACCGACGAGTGCGTTCGAGTCAAAGGAAACCCCTCTGTGCCAGAGCAGCACGCCGAGCAGATTCATCTGCTCGTTGAGGAGATTCGTAACCTCCGCAAGGGGGCGTTCGTCCCATTCATCCAGCAGCCGGTCGTCAAGGCGGTATTGTTGCCCTTCGGCGGGGTCGGCGGGGTCGTATTGATTCAATATCTGGTAACGGCGTTTGGGTAGCCCTGTTATGTCTCCACGGACTGCCTTAGCGAAAAATCGTTGCTTCTTTTGTAGATGAAGATGCAAAGGGGCTCGCCCATTAGAAGTATCCCAGGGGAAAACGCAACATGACATTCAAGGCACCTGCGCGCGGGGTCGATCGCATCTTCATCCATTGCAGCGCCAGCGACCGAGCGGAGCACGACGATATCAGCGTCATGCGTGATTGGCACGTCAACGGTCGCAATTGGTCGGAGGTCGGCTACCACTTTTTCATCAAGAAAAACGGCACGGTGCAGAACGGTCGTCTGCTCGAGCACATCCCGGCCGCACAGGCCGGTCACAATACCGGAACCATCGCTATATGCCTACACGGCCTGGCCGCCGAACACTTCACAAAAGCGCAGTACGAAAGCCTGATCGGGCTCTGCAGCGAGATCGATGCGGCCTACGGTGGCATGGTTACGTTCCACGGGCATCGCGAAGTCTCGGCGAAGGCCTGCCCCGTCTTTCCGTATCGTAAGGTGCTGGGCTTGGACGCGCATGGTAGTCCCACCTTCGCCCCAACTGTGAGCCCATCGACCTCGGAGTCGGCAAATACGCCGCCCACCCGCCCTCGACCGACCGAGCCACTGTTGAGATTGATGGCGCGCGGCCCGTCTGTCCTGCGCCTCCAGACCATGCTGAACCGCACCGGCCGCATGGTGGCGGAGGACGGCATCTTCGGCCAAAACGCCCTGGCGGCGGTCCAGGCGTTTCAGCGCTCGCAAGACCTCAAAGCAGACGGCATCGTCGGATCGCGGACTTGGGCCGCTCTACGCACGGTGGCTGGAGCGTAGCTGCCAGAAACTGCAGTGCATTGTTACGGACTATGAAATCGACAGAATTTAAATTCTGTGCCTAGTTATGGAGTTTGAACGAACCCACCAAGATCATGAACGAATGGAAAGGTATTCACCACAAATCATTTGGCTATCTGCGTACACCCGCTTTCACTGACACCGCGAGAACCTTCGTGTGTCCAATCATCAATGGCCTTGCCCTGTTGATCGCGGTAGGCCGCCCCGCAATTCACGCCCTGGACAAGTACAAATACCGAGTGACGGCTTGCGAAACTGCGACGGTTTTATGCCCACGGCAACCTTCCTGATACACCGCCATCGCATGCAATCTACCGAACTGCTCCACTCGGCACCTAACAGAATCCGAGATTAGCCCTCCACTTCTGGGGACCTTCTTTTTTCTCAAAGGCGCCACTCGATGCCCGCATAAGCCGACACACCGTCACCGGGCAAAAAGGCGGCGGCGTCCATTCCGTTGGCGTTGGCGAGCACGCCAGTATCGGCCGCATATTTTTTGTTGAGGATGTTACGAATATCGATAAAACCGCTGAACCCCTCGAGTGTGCTGGGCTTGTAACCCAACTTGAAGCCCAGCACGGCGTAATTGTCGTTGAACAAGGTGTTGGCATGGTCCACGGCGAAGTCGGAAGGTGACCAGGTAAAGTTCGGACCACCATAGAATCCGCTTGCATGCCGATAAACGAGTTCGGTGTTCAGAAGATGCTTCGGGATACCGGCGAGCCTGTTGTCCCCGAAGACGGGGTCGTCATCGAAGCGGAAATCGTTCCAAAGATAAGCGTTACGCAAGGTCAGAGTGTTCAAGAACTTCAGGGAAAAGCCCACCTCCACACCTTGGTGGACGGTGTCGTCCGCGTTGACGGTGCCCAGCGGAAGACCCGTCGTGGGATCGACTAGGCTGAGTAATTCGTCTTTCACATCGGCGTAATAATAGGTCAAATCCCAACCGAGGTGCGTCATACCCGGCAGGCAGGAGCGGCATTCCGTATCGCCGCGCGTGCCGATCTCGAAGGTCCAGGCTTTCTGCGCGCTGTTCTGCGTGACATTGGGTCCGCCCGCTAGCTCAGCGAAACTCGGCGGCTCGAAGCTCTTGCTGATGTTGCCATAGATCTGATTGTGCGGCGTGAACTCATAACGTGCACCCAGTTTGGGGCTGAAGTTCCAGTAGTTGCGATCGAAGCTGTTATCCACTCCATCGTCGAGGAAGCGATCGTCTAAATCACGCCTCGCGAGCGTGTATTGCGCGCCGATGACGATGGCAAGCTTGGGGATCACGTAGTGCTGGTTTTCGGCGAACAGCGTGTAGGTCTCGGCGACCTGGAAGAGCTTGTTGGTGCGCGCGCCCTCCCGACCGTCAATATTGGCGAAGCGATCGTCGCGCGCAGTGCCGCGCTGAGGCGAAAATCCCAGCGTGAACATATTCTGCCGGCCAAATAGCTCAGCCTCTGAGATATAGCGCAGATAAGCACCATAATCGTTGTACTCGATGTCCAGCACTTGGAAGATCGGGTGGTGCAAGTGCTCGTAGGTATAGAATAGGCTGCCTTCGATGCGCGAATCACCGAAACGGTAGGTGGTTTTAGTGGCCACGCGTGCACGGTTGAAATCGCGCTTTTGATCGCGCGACGCGCTGAATGTGTTCGCCTGCCGGGGATCATCCTTGAGTTGCGACTTGGTCAGAGAACCCGGCAGTTCCGAATCGGTAATAATGCCGGAGAAGTACAAGCGCGATTCGAGATTCTCGCTGAAACGATAACCCACATCACTGAACAAACGTTGGGTGCTTTGATCGGCGTGGTCGCGAAACCCCTTCTGCGAGAAGTGGCTGAGCGACAGATAATAATCGGCAGCACCCTTGACTCCCGCGATACTGCCTTGCCCGCGCAGGTAATTGAAGCTACCGCCTTCGACGCGTAGCTGAGCGGGCGCGGCATCGTAACCCGTAGGCGTGACAAAGTTAATCGCACCGCCCAACGTGGTGGAGCCGTATTGCAGTGCATTCGCGCCACGCTGGACTTCGATATAACGTGTCGCCAGCGGCTCCAGGCCCTGGAAATCACCGCCACCGTCAGCTTTGTTGATGGGCACGCCATCCTGCAACAACATAATGCCACGCAGATGGAAGGTGCGCTGGAGGCCTGAGCCGCGAATCGAAAGCCTGGACTCCTCGGCACCAAAGCGCGGCTGCACATAGACGCCGGGCGAAAACTTGAGCGTATCTTGTAGATTGGATACCCGACCCGTTTTGTATTCCTCCGCATCAATCAGATCCACGCCGCCCGGCGTGCGCTCGATGCGTTCCCGCGCAACTTCGATATCCGGTGATGTAAGCGACGGGCTAAAATTCCGATCGGTATCCGCAGAGCCTTTAACGACGACAGCGGGAAGCTGTACCGGCTGAGCGGCTGCCGGAAGCGCAAAGAACAGAAAAATTGGGGAAAGGAGGGATTTCCGGTATCTCATCTATAGCCTCTGATTCTCGCTGTCTCTTTTCTCGAGACAGCAAAGCGAGGGCAGAAGACGTATGTCGTGCCCTAAGAGTGCGATGTCATTCGTTTGCAAAATCGGGGAGCTGAGCCCAGGGGCTTAGCGAACGCGTAAATTTACATGCACGGCAGGGCGCGGGGAATGCGACAAATTGTCGCAGGGGTGAAAAGAGGCCGGAGTTCGAGTGCGTGTCGCCTAAACTGTGTATCTGGCTTTATCCCGATACCCGAGCAGGATGACGAACGGATCGAATGCCGCCTTCCAGGCCTGCTCAGGCCGAGGCCAACTCTTGGCGATACGGTTCATCGTCAAGTATTACCATGGTTTCAGATTCAACCAGACACGACGTGCTGGGCTTTTTGTGAGGCCTTCCAAAAGACCCGGGCCAACGAGTTAATCCCGCTCGGCTAATCTATTGAAAAATTCATGTTTGTCCGTTCTAGGCTCTTGATTCCTCATCCTCCATATTGTTTGAAGTAAGCTTGAGCCTCCTCCATGACACGTGGCGCCAGCAATAAAGTGGCGGTCATGGTCGGAATCGCCATAAGGCCGTAGAACCCGGTAATCAAAGCCACAACGGCTTTCACAGATATAACGCTGCCAGCAACAACTAAAGCCAGATACAGATAACGGTACCAATACTGATAACGCACACCGACTATAAAGCCCAGACATTTGGCGCCGTAATACCAGAAGGTGAACATGGTGCTGACACTGAAAAAAACGACGATACTTGTCAGTAGCCAAGCTCCGAAGGGACCCATGGCCTGCTGAAATGCGTTATTGGTGAGTGAAACACCGTTGGCCTCGGTTTGCCATACACCTGTAATGAGGATGCTCAGGGCCGTGCAGGTGCAAACGATGATGGTGTCGATCATTGGCCCCAACATCGCAACCAGTCCTTCCCGGATCGGCTCACGGGTCTGCGCCGCGCCGTGCGCCATGACCTCAGTGCCGATACCGGCTTCGTTGGAGAAGGCACCCTGGCGAACACCGATGATCATCGTACCGATAACCCCCCCGGCTACAGCCTGCCCTGTAAACGCATCGGTAAAAATCAGCGCGACAGCGCAAGGAACCTGGTTGATGTTCTCAGCAATGATGAACAGCGTAGCGGCGAGATATAGCGAGACCATTCCGGGCACCAGCCGGCCAGCCACCGCACCGACCCGTTTCACCCCACCGAAAATGACGTACCCTACAAAGCCAGCCATCACCAGACCGAAAATAAAATCGAAGGTGAAGTGATTGCCCGTGGCCGCGAATCCATAGGGTACTGCCACCACCTCACGCACAATCTGCGTGAGCTGGTTGATCTGAAACGCCGGCAGGGTGCCAAACATCGCAGCTAGCGCGAAAAAGCCCGCCAACGCCCACCAGCGCTGCCCCAAGCCTTCGCGGATCACATACATGGGTCCACCCTGTAGATCTCCGGCGCTGTCATAGCCGCGGTACATGATCGACAGTGTGCAGGTAAAGAATTTGGTGGCCACCCCTACCAGCGCTGTAATCCACATCCAAAAAACCGCTCCAGGACCACCGGCGTGAATAGCTACTGCAACACCGGCGATGTTACCCAAGCCCAGCGTGCCGGAGAGTGCGCTCGACAGGGCCTGGTAGTGTGGGATGTCGCCCGGTTCCCTGGAGTCATCATAATCGCCACGCAGAATGTGTAGGGCGTGGCGTAAATGGCGGTACGGCAAGAGTCTCGAATAGGCAACAAAGAAAAGTCCGCCACCCACCAACAAAACCAGCAGCGGCGTCCCCCATATAGACTGGGTAAACGCATCCAGTGCCTGTTCGATCGACTTCAGCATATTTCATCCTGCACTGCGGCCCGTGACCGCAAGTGACTATTTAATGTGCGCTTTTCTTGGCTGCCAGCCAGAAGCACCACATCCGAGCTCAGGACTGGTCAACAATGTTCAAATAGTATGTCGCATAGTGGTAGTGCGCCCGAAATTGAAGGCAAGGAGATTTTTTCCGGAACGGACTTCACCATGACCGACCCCATCCATTAAACGCCGGAACCTAGCTTCGCCTTTTTTCGTGGTAAATACCGCCGACGACGCTGCACGCCCATCGCCACTTCGATGCGTTCCACCTTGGCCACTCCTTTGCACTAGGCCTAGATCTTGTCAGCTACTACTAAAGTGCCCGGTCGAAACCGGGAGCTCTACACCCATGAAACGTCATCTGCGCAATAGGAGCGCACCAGAAGTCGTAGAGGTTTCTGTCGGCACCGGCGACGGTATAGAGCTATCATCCATTAGGAGGATTCTGCACAGAAGTTAGCTTTCTGGTTACACACCAGCAAGTTACTAAGCAGACGGAGATCTTGGGATGGCCGCTTGCGGCAATGTCGAGACACTTCGACTACGCCTCTTCGCGGCGAATGGCAGGAAGCGCTATGAGCGATCAGCCCGTGACATTCGAGGAATGCCCAGCCAAGAATGGCTGCAAACTCGGCTTCGCCCAGCTCAATGCCGAAGACTCACTCAATGCGCTCAACCAACCCATGATCGACGCCTTACGCTCACAGCTCAGCATTTGGGCGCAAGACCCGGCGCTTGCCTGCGTGGTACTCGAGGGTCGTGGCGCGAAAGCGTTCTGCGCCGGTGGTGACGTGATCGGCCTGTACGATTCCATGCGCGCGCACCCCGGCGGTCCGAACCCGGTCGCTGAGCACTTCTTCGAGACGGAGTACCGGCTCGATTACCTGATCCACACGTATCCCAAGCCTCTGCTCTGCTGGGGACACGGCATCGTCATGGGGGGTGGCTTGGGGCTGATGGCCGGCGCCAGCCACCGGGTCGTCACCGAGACCTCGCGCATCGCCTTGCCGGAAATCACGATCGGGCTCTATCCCGATATCGGCGCGACTTGGTTTCTCAACCGCATGCCGGGACGGGTGGGATTGTTTCTCGGACTCACCGGCACCGCAATAAACGCCGGTGATGCCCTCTACGTGGATCTCGCCGATTATTTCATCAGTTCCGAGCACCGCCCCGAGCTCGATACCGCCCTCACCGAGGTGAAATGGAGCGCCGCGCCCAAACGCAACCGCAGCCAACTCGCCCAGCTGTTAAACCGTTTTGCCGATGTGAACCGTAGCGCCTGTCCGCGATCCAACGTGCTCGCGCGCCGGGAGCTCATCGACCGGATCACCGACCACTACTGTCTCGAGAGCCTCATTGCGCAACTGCAAGGCCATACAGTCGCTGACGAATGGCTCGCCAGTGGCGTCAAAGCCCTGCTCGAAGGCTCGCCCACCTCCGCCCGGGTCATCTTCGAGCAATATCGTCGCGGCCGTTTGCTCTCCTTAAAAGAAGCATTCATGCGCGAGCTCGTCATGTCGGTACAGTTCACCCGCCAGCACGATTTCGCCGAAGGCATCCGTGCGCGGCTCATCGACCGGGACCGCAAGCCGCAGTGGCGGCCGCCGAGCCTTACCGAGGTCACCGATGCAAACGTCGCGGTCTACTTCACCCCACCCCCTGAGCTCATACCAAATCCGCTCGAAGACCTGGATGTGTGCTGGCACAAACGCAGAGAATGACGGAATGGTTTGGCTGCAGCCCAGAAAAGCGCTTACCCGAATGCCGTCAGCGACAACCGGACATTTCAATAATGGCGGCGGTAGCAACATCCCCAGGAGCACCCCCCCGAAACGCCGCGCATAACCCTTGACTCTCTACCTCTACTAGGCCGAAGGCAGACTCCAACGCTCAATGTGCCATCAGCACGGGCAAGGTCATACCATGCAGGATGCTGCGACTGGCACCGCCGAGGATGATCTCCCGCATTCGGGAACGGCCGTAGGCACCCATGACCACCATATCGGCACCAAAATCCGCGGCGCTCGAGAGAATGGCGGCTCCCACTCGGGTATTATCGAGGGTGCCATGCTCGACCCGCGCCGACACGCCGTGCCGCACTAAATGGGCCACGATGTCGTTGCCGGAGGGATCGTCCGGAACGGGCCCAGCTCCTTTGGAGGCCAAGGAGAGGAGGCGCACTTCTTGGGCCGCGCTCAGCAAAGGCAACGCATCATGGAGCGCGCGCGTCGCCTCACGGCTAGCATTCCATGCCACCAGCACCCGCTTACCGATGGGGTGTGTACGCCAAGCATAAGGTACGGCCAGCACCGGTCGACCTGACATAAGAGCCAACTGCCCGGGAAAATCCCTCGCAAGCCCCATCTCGGAATTATCGGGATCGGTCTGCCCGACCACCACGACGTCGGCATAGCGAGCCTGCAGCGCCACGGCTTCTACTACCGCGGCGGGGGTCAGCGGCTCGACGGCCCGCCACTCGTTGCTTATCGACTCACGCGCGGTGCGCTCCTCGAAATCCCGGCGTAGTCGGGCGCCGCGTTCGCGTGCGGCCTGCCGCTGGCGGCTGATGAGATCCTGGGGAAAAAAATCGGCCGAAACCTCGGGCAGCAGCACTGCGGAGGTCACGGCAAGCCCGATCAGGTGCGCATCGGTACGCTGCGCCAGCTCGATGGCAAGGTCGAGACGCTGCCCATTCTGCGCGCTCTCATCGACAAAGACCAAAATATCCCGAAAACCCATGGATGTCTCTCCAAGTCGTGGCAGACGAGTTGGTTTGACGCCGCAAGCACCCCGAGAAGCTCTGATTTATTCTTCAACTCCAACCGAGGCAACTCTTTGTGGTTAATCTTAACTTAACTAGTGCTTTATCCGGGATGATTAAGCGCAGCACTTGATTCTGGGCCTCTCAAGAGAACTTAAAAGCTCTACGAAAAGCACACACAACCTTTGATCAAGGTCAAAATCTTCAGTGGAAAAGTAACGCTTCACACTGATAAAGCTTCCTGCTCGCGAACGGCAATCCGTGATTCTGTACATTAACATTTACGTAAACGACAATTACTTAATGTATAGCCAAAGTCAACGTCCAACTAGAGCCATACGAATTTGGTAAAAGCCCGCACCTACAGTATCGGCGAGCCAGCAGCAAAATTCGGTGCCGCCCATACGTTGCGCTTCTATGCGCAACCGGGGCTGCTCAATCCACAGCGAATGGGGCAGCGGCGAGCTTACCGCCAGAGCGAGGAGCGCCAATTTGAGCGTTGCCTCGAAATCCTCGAGGAAAAACGTCAGCTGCCGCTGTACCAACACCAAGACGTGGAAAATGCGCTTACCGAATTGGAGAAATCCAAGCGACTCTGCCGGTCGAGGCCCAAGCGATTCACAAAGGGAGAACATTCGGCAGGATCTGCTCCACATACCAATATGGATCATGCAGTCGTCTTGCAGACGAGAGGATGAGAATCTACCGGGAGAACCGCGATGGAGCTGCCCTGCCTGAACTTCGCGCTTGGCGAAGAGCTCGATATGCTACGCGGATCCGTGCGGGAATTCGCCGCCAACGAAATCACGCCACACGCCGAGGCGCTTGATCGAACCAACACCTTCCCACGCGCGTTATGGCCTAAATTGGGAGAGATCGGCCTGCTCGGCATCACCGTGGAAGAAGAGTATGGCGGCTGCGCCATGGGCTATCTGGCGCAGATCATCGCCATGGAAGAAATCAGCCGCGCCTCCGCCTCCGTAGGCCTATCCTACGCTGCACACTCCAATCTTTGCGTCAATCAAATCCGCCGGCACGGCACACCGGCGCAAAAACACGCCTACCTGCCCAAGCTGCTCAGCGGCGAGCACGTGGGAGCGCTCGCCATGAGCGAGTCGAGCGCCGGATCCGATGTTATTGCCATGCGGCTGCGCGCGGACAGGCAAGGGGAGCATTACCGCCTCAACGGCACCAAAATGTGGATCACCAACGGTCCGGAGGCGGACACGTTGGTGGTTTATGCCAAAACCGACCCCACCGCCGGCAGCAAAGGTATTACGGCCTTCATCGTCGAACGCGGCTATAAGGGCTTCGGCACGGCGCAAAAGCTCGACAAACTCGGCATGCGGGGCTCGGATACCTGCGAGCTCATATTCGACGACTGCCTGGTGCCAACGGAGAACATACTCGGCGGAGAGAATGCCGGCGCCGGAGTACTGATGAGTGGGCTCGACTACGAGCGTGCCATCCTTGCGGCCGGGCCTTTGGGTATCATGCAGGCCTGCCTGGACGTAGTCTTACCTTATACTCATGAGCGCCAGCAATTCGGCCAGCCGATCGGCGAATTTCAGCTCATCCAGGCGAAGCTCGCCGACATGTATACCCACCTGCAGGCTTGCCGAGCCTATGTCTATGCCGTCGGCGCCGCCTGCGATCGCAATGATGCGACGCGCAAGGATGCCGCTGGGGCCATCCTCTATGCTGCGGAGCGTGCCACGCAAACAGCGCTGGAGACGATTCAGATCCTGGGCGGCAACGGTTACACCAACGAATACTCCGCGGGGCGCCTGTTACGCGATGCCAAACTCTACGAAATCGGCGCTGGGACCTCGGAAATCCGGCGCATGTTGATCGGCCGCGAGCTATTCCGTGAGAGTGTCTAACGACTACGAGAGAGCCCAGTTCGTCGGTAAACAGGAGGATCACCCGGGGCAGCAGCAATGAGCATCATTCGCAGCAAAATCCATACACGTTCCGCGGAATTTCGCCGCAATCGCGCCGCCATGACCACGCTGACCAATGACCTGCGCGACCAGGTTCAGCGGGCCAAGCGCGGTGGCAGTGACACGGCCCGTCGCCGCCATTTGGAGCGCGGCAAGCTGCTGCCGCGGGATCGCATCCGCGTTTTGCTGGATCCGGGCTCGCCCTTTTTGGAGCTTTCCCAGCTTGCAGCCCACGGCGTCTATTGCGAGGACATCCCCGCAGCCGGCATCATCACCGGAATCGGCCGGGTCATCGGTCGCGAATGCATGGTTATCGCCAATGACGCGACCGTTAAGGGCGGCACTTATTATCCGCTCACCGTCAAGAAGCATCTGCGAGCCCAGGAGATTGCCGCCGAAAACCGCCTACCCTGCATCTACCTGGTGGACTCGGGCGGTGCCCATCTGCCCAGTCAAGATCAAGTATTCCCGGACCGCGATCACTTCGGGCGCATCTTTTATAATCAGGCCAACCTGTCGGCGGCCGGCATCCCACAGATCGCCGTGGTCATGGGATCCTGCACCGCAGGCGGCGCTTACGTGCCGGCAATGGCCGACGAGAGCGTCATCGTGCGCAATCAGGGCACGATCTTTCTCGGCGGCCCCCCGCTGGTGCGAGCCGCGACTGGCGAGGAGGTTACCGCCGAGGAACTCGGTGGCGCCGAAGTGCATGCGCGAACCTCCGGGGTCGCGGACCACTATGCACTCAACGACGCCCATGCGCTCGGTATTGCACGACGCATCGTCAGCCATTTGAACAGCCGCAAAAGCTCTGGATTGGCCGTGCGCGCACCATGCCCGCCTCGCTACGATCCGAGCGAGCTGCACGGCGTGGTCTCGGCCGATCTCAAGCATCCCTACGACATACGCGAGGTAGTCGCCCGTATTGTCGATGACAGTGAGCTCGATGAGTTCAAGGCGCTCTACGGCAGTACGCTGATTTGCGGCTTTGCCCATATTCATGGCTATCCGGTAGGGCTGCTCGCCAACAACGGCGTGCTTTTCTCCGAATCCGCGCTCAAGGCGACCCACTTCGTGGAACTGTGTAGCCAACGCAGCATCCCGTTGGTGTTTCTGCAGAACATCACCGGTTTCATGGTAGGCCGCAAATACGAAGCCGGCGGCATCGCCAAGGACGGCGCCAAGCTGGTCGCTGCCGTGGCCTGCACTCGGGTGCCGAAATTCACGGTGATCATCGGCGGCAGCTTCGGCGCCGGGAACTATGGCATGTGCGGGCGTGCCTATGCACCGCGCCTAATGTGGATGTGGCCGAACGCCCGCATTTCGGTCATGGGTGGAGAACAGGCCGCGAATGTGCTGGCACAAGTCCACCGTGAAGGACAGGAGCGCCAAGGGAAAACGTGGTCGAGCGCCGCCGAGGAGGCCTTCAAACGACCCATTCGCGAACAGTACGAAGCGCAAGGCCACCCCTACTATGCGACGGCGCGGCTTTGGGACGACGGAGTGATCGATCCGGCGGATACACGAATGGTGCTGGCGCTCGGAATCTCGGCGGCACTCAATGCACCGATCGAGCCGAGCCGGTTCGGCGTCTTTCGCATGTAGGACCAGGGGCGATCGAACGGCCGTCGAAATCGCTCCATCACGCGCCCTTGATGATTGCAATGGCAAGTAAATGCAGACAGAGCGATTAATTACCACGATCGAAGGCGCTGTAGCCCGGATCACGCTTAACCGTCCGGAGGTCCGCAACGCCTTCGACGACCGTCTCATCGAAGAGCTCATCACCACCTTCGAACGCTTCGAGCAAGACCAGCGGCTACGGCTCGTCATTTTGAGTGCAACCGGCCCGGCGTTCTCTGCCGGAGCGGATCTCAACTGGATGCGGCGCACCGCGGCCTATTCCTGGCAGGAGAATTTCGCCGACGCCCAACGGCTCGGTCGGCTTATGCAGACTTTGGATCAGCTGGAGCTGCCCACGCTGGCACAGGTCCAAGGCGCCACCTTGGGCGGCGGCGTCGGGCTGGTAGCCGCCTGCGATATCGCTGTGGCCGCCGATTCCGCTTTTTTCGCCTTAGCAGAGGTGAAACTGGGCCTGATTCCGGCGATGATCAGCCCCTATGTAATCAGGGCCATCGGCGCGCGCGCGGCCCGCCGTTATTTTCTCACCGGCGAGCGCATTACAGCCCAGGAGGCCCTGCGGCTGGGCTTGATCCACGAGGTGGTACCCGACCAGCAGCTCAGTGATCGCCTCGCAACGCTCGTGCGGCTTGTGCTCGACAATGGGCCGCAGGCCGTATGCGCCGCCAAGCGATTGATCCGCACAGCCGGGCGCGATGCAATCGATGCGGCCTTGATGGAGGAGACGGCACGGCGAATCGCCGAACAACGGGCCGGCTCCGAAGCGAAAGAAGGCATCACCGCCTTTTTGGAGAAACGCAAACCCGACTGGCGTTGACCCTGGCAACCTCGCCGGACAACACCAACGATCGCTCGGCCCGGCACGGCCACTGCAAGGCGCGGAGACATCGGCGAAGCCATTGGAAGTACGAACGTGTTCGACAAAATCCTGATCGCCAACCGTGGCGAAATCGCTTGTCGAGTGGCCCAAACCTGCCGCCGGTTGAGCATCCATGCGGTGGCCGTCTACTCCGAAGCCGATAGCGGGGCACTCCACACCGCGTTGTGCAACGAAGCCTGGCGGCTCGGACCGGCACCGGCTCGCGAGAGTTACCTGCGCGGCGAGCGAATCCTCGAGATTGCCCGAGCCAGCGGTGCCGAGGCGGTTCATCCGGGCTACGGCTTCCTCGCCGAGAACGCCGGTTTCGCCCAAGCGTGCGCGGACGCTGATTTGGTGTTCATCGGCCCACCCGCCTCAGCCATTGCCGCTATGGGCTCAAAAAGCGCAGCCAAGCGCCTTATGAGCGAGGCGGACGTCCCGCTCGTGCCCGGCTACCACGGCGACGCGCAAGATTCGGACACGCTGGCGCAAGCCGCCCAGGAAATCGGCTACCCGGTGCTGATCAAGCCAACGGCCGGCGGCGGCGGCAAGGGCATGCACCGAGTCGATGAAGCCGCAGCGTTCGCCGACACGCTCGCCGCAGCCAAGCGAGAGGCCGCAGCAAGCTTCGGCGACGATCGGGTGCTGATCGAGAAATACATCCTCGAGCCACGCCATATCGAGATCCAGGTGTTTGCCGACCGCCACGGTGGAGTGGTCCATCTCTTCGAGCGGGATTGCTCGGTGCAGCGGCGCTACCAAAAAGTGCTCGAGGAAGCTCCCGCTCCTGGAGTGAGCGAATCCCTGCGGCGGAAAATGGGCCAGGCGGCCGTGCGGGCCGCACAAGCCATCGGCTATGTAGGAGCCGGCACAGTCGAATTCATCGTCGAACCCGGCGGCGCATTTTACTTCATGGAAATGAATACCCGGCTCCAGGTCGAGCATCCGGTCACCGAACAAGTTACCGGATTGGATCTAGTGGAATGGCAGCTGCGGGTAGCCGACGGCGAACATCTACCGCTGTCACAGGCGGAATTGGCGCTGCACGGCCACGCATTCGAGGCCCGAATTTATGCCGAAGATCCGTGTAACGAATTCTTACCGGCACCGGGGCGATTGACCCACCTGCGCACGCCGCCCACCGGGCCACATGTGCGCATCGATACCGGCGTACGGGCCGACGATGCAATTAGCGTCCATTACGACCCGCTGATCGCCAAACTGATCGTCTGGGATATGGATCGCGCCGGTGCTTTGCGCCATCTGCGTCGTGCCTTGGCCCATTTTCAGGTAACCGGCACGAATACCAACCTCGAGTTTCTGCAACGCCTCGCCAGCCATCCAGCACTGGCCGCCGGCGAACTCGACACCGGTTTCATCGAGCGTTTTCGCAACGATCTGCTCCCCCCGCTGCACCGTGTCTCCGATCGAGTACTTGCGTTGGCCTGCCTGGCGGTGCTGTTGCGCAATGACGAGACGGCTCGCCGACAAGCGGTGGTGTCCGGCGACCCCTACTCCCCCTGGCATCGAACCGATGGTTGGGTGCTCAACGACGACAATCACCATAAGCTGCATTTTCATGATTATGAAACCGATATCGCCATCACGGCCCATTACCGCCCCGATCATTACTTATTGGATTTGCCCGGTGGCTCGGTGCGTGCGCGCGGCGCACTCGAGGGTGACACCGATATCCATGCGGAACTGGACGGGATACAGGTAACGGCGACCGTGATCCAGTGGGGTGCCGAGCTGACCGTGTTCTGGGAGGGGTTCAGTCACCGCCTGTTATTGCACGACCCACTTATGGTCGGCATGGAAGATGAGATTCGCGAAGGCAGCCTCAAGGCCCCCATGCCGGGTACGGTGGTACGGCTTTTAGTGACGCCGGGGGATAAAGTGAGCGAAGGCCAACCCTTGTTGGTGTTGGAAGCCATGAAAATGGAGTACACGATCAAGGCGACCACGGACGGGATCGTCGAACTCATCGTCTTCAATGAAGGTGAGCAGGTACAGGAGGGCGCCGAACTGCTATCTATTACAAGCAGTTAGGAAGGAGTTCGCGACCGGGACCGGGAAAAAACCATGATAGCTACGGGTAAGAGGTCAACCATGACGCTACCCCAACGCGTCAAGATCATCGAAGTCGGACCGCGCGACGGCCTACAAAACGAGCCTCACAACGTCCCCACCAGCGTCCGGATCGCTCTGATCGAGCAACTTGCGGAAGCCGGTCTACCGGTTGTGGAGGCCGGCGCCTTCGTCTCTCCCCTGTGGGTCCCGCAGATGAGCGCATCCGGCGAAGTATTGAGCGGTATTCGACGTAAAGCCGGGGTCAGCTATCCCGTGCTGGTCCCCAATCTGCGTGGTCTGGAGGCGGCTCTCGCCGCCGGCGCCGAGGAAATCGCGGTGTTCGGCGCGGCCTCGGAGCGCTTTTCGCAAAAGAATATAAATTGCTCCATCGAGCAGAGCCTGACCCGGTTCGCAACGGTTGTATCGGCCGCGCGGCAACAGGGCATCCGCACGCGTGGCTATGTCTCCTGCGTGCTCGGCTGCCCCTACGAGGGTGCAATCGCGCCGCAGGCAGTGGCACGCATCGCAGCCGAACTCTACGCCATGGGCTGCTATGAGATTTCGTTAGGCGATACTATCGGGGTCGGCACGCCGCTCCAGGCCCTGCGCATGCTGGAGGCGGTCGCACGGGAGGTGCCGCTAGCCTGCCTTGCGGCGCATTTCCACGACACCTACGGCCAAGCCTTGGCTAATCTGTTCGCCGTGCTTCAACTCGGCTTGGCCACCATCGACAGCGCAGTGGCCGGGCTGGGCGGCTGCCCCTACGCCCCTGGCGCGAGCGGCAATGTCGCTACCGAGGATGTCGTCTACCTGCTCAACGGACTGGGCATAGCGAGCGGAGTCAACCTGGAGCGCCTGGCCGCCACTGGCCGCTGGATCTGCGAACGCCTCGGCCGGCACCCTCGCTCGAAAGTCGCACAGGCTTTGGCAGTGACCGCATCCCCATAATCCGAGCCATGCGGGACGTGGAATTTCCTTATTTTTTGGCCCCAAGGATGCCCCCGCATGAAACGCAAGCGCTACACCGAAGAGCGATTATTTCGATTCTCAAAGAGCAACAGGCCGACGCGCCAATGCCTGATCTGGGACGTCACCACGGTATGGTCGACAACACCGCCTACCGCTGGAAAGCGAAATACGATGGCATGGAGATTTCGAAAACAAAACGACTGCGTGAGCCCGAACAGAAGAAGACGCGACTGCCGATGCCAAGCTCGATAAGGCTGCGCTCACGATCCTGTCCCCCGCACTCAGCATCTACCCAACGCCGCTACTCGATCTGATACGGCGCACATCGCTTGGCGTGCCGATGAGCCCGATGGCACTCGTTTATCTCAAACGATCGGCAACTCACCCTGCCAGCCCTGGTCTTCCTCGAGCTCACGGTTGAAAGCAGCAACGTATTTCGCCACCCGCCGGACCGAATCGAAGCGAGCGAGATGGAACAACGCCTCCCCTTCGTGCACCAGTGGTAGGTTGTTGCGGCCAACCACGATACCGTCGATGCTCGCCTCTACAGTGAGCTCCCGCTCCCCGAACGGATCCGCGATGTAACCAAGCGCTTGTCCCTTGTCGACATGTGCACCAAGTGCGACGGCAGTGCGGAAGATACCATCCTGCTCGGCACGCACCCAGGTGCTGTAATTCGCCGCATAATGCGACTCGGGCGCAACTCGGCTCGAACGGCTGGAAGGTATCATGCCAAGATGGCGCAGCACGCGTATGATGCCTTTGACTCCCGCCTGGATCGCGGCTTCATTGAAGCGCAGCGCCTCGCCGGCCTCGTAGGTGATCACCGCCTTACCGGTATCATTGCAGAGCTGGCGCAAACTGCCCTCGATCAACGGCGCGTTGATCATGACTGGCACACCGAAGGCGCGGGCCATGGACAAGCAGCTCGGCTCCTCCAGGTTGGCGCGGATCTGCGGCAGATTGTCTCGGTGGATCGCCGCCGTATGCAGGTCGATCACATGACTCGCATGCACCAGGATCTCACGCACGAACAGGTGCGCCATACGCGCCGCGAGCGAACCGCGCTCACTGCCGGGGAACGCGCGATTGAGGTCGCGCCGATCCGGCAGATAACGGGAACGGTCGGCAAAACCGAAAACATTGACGATCGGCACCGCCAGCAAACGGCCCTTCAGGCGTTTCAGGGCCGGCAGTGACAGCAGCCGGCGAATAATCTCCACGCCGCTGATCTCATCACCATGGATGGCGGCACAAACGAGCAACGAGGGACCGTCCATCCGGCCATGGATAACCTGCACCGGCAACGTGACCGGCGCATGCGTATAGAGCAGCGCGGCCGGAATATCGATGGTAAGCCGTTGGCCGGCCTCGATCCGATGGCCGGCGATCTCAAGGGGTGGCCGAGCGCTCGTTCGCGAGTGATTCATGTAGGCATAGTAGACTCTATTAACCCGGCAATTAAATACAGTGAATACAATTCAAGTTAGGACAGCCCCAGGCTCGTGTACGAGCTGGTTTATGACCCATATTTATTTGCCGGAGTAACAACGCACGGCTTAACTCCGCACCGGGCGATGTTGCTCCTTGAGTTGCGCATAGTAACGGGCCGAATAGCGCAGCTGCTCACGCTCTACAGATTTTAGTTCTCGTACGGCCCGCGCCGGCGATCCGACATAAAGCCAACCCGAATGCAGCCTTTTCCCGGGCGGCACCAGTGCATTGGCAGCAATCATCACCTCGTCGTCGACCTCGGCCGCGTCCATGAGAATCGCCCCCATCCCGATCAGAACCCGATTGCCCACCGTGCAAGCATGCACGACGGCTCGATGGCCCACCGTGACATCCTCGCCGAGACTCGTTGGATAACCTCCAGGAGTGTATGGACCGTCGTGTGTGACGTGAATCACGGCCCCATCCTGAATATTGCTGCGCGCACCGATGCAAATACCATTGACATCGCCGCGGATGACCGCCATGGGCCACACGGAAACGTCTTCCGCCAGAGTGACCTTACCGATCACCAAGGCGGTCGCATCCACCCATGCGGTTGCAGCAAGCTGCGGTGATCGGCCGTTGAATGGACGGAGCATAAGCCTCTGCTCGAAAACGTCTCAATAAACCTGGCGCCAATCAGGCTGACGCCCGACCGTATCGGGGAAACACCAGAATTCTACCGATCGCGACATGATAAGCATAAACCGCACGCATCGGTACCAGGGGAGCGGCAACAGATTTTAGCCCTCACAACGATTGGCGGAAAACGCTAGGTCAAAGTTACCAGCTCCTCCGCGCTTGTAGGATGGATAGCAACCGTATCATCGAAGTCCCGCTTGGTCGCTCCCATCCGAATCGCGACCGCAAAACCTTGCAGCATTTCGTCGACTCCCGCACCGAACAAATGTGCTCCCACGATCCGCTCTTGCTGACCCGCGCAAATGAGCTTCATGGCACTGTGCCGTTTATCCTCGGAGAGCGCCAGCTCGAGTGGCACGAACCGGGTCGTGTAGATCGTGACGGCAGCACCGTAGCGCTGCCGCGCCTGCTCCTCGGTCAGGCCCACGGCACCAAGAGGCGGATGCGTGAACACCACAGAAGGGATCATCTCGTAGGGCAAATAGCGCCCCGTTTGCCCGCCCCATAGCCGATCCGCCAGACGCCGCCCGGCCGCGATCGCCACCGGTGTAAGCGGAAACACCCCCGTCACGTCACCAATCGCAAAGATGTGGGGCTGATTAGTAGCTTGCCACTGATCTACTGGAATGACGCCGTCTGCAGCGAATTCTATATCCGCCGCCTCCAGGCCCAGCCCAGTCGTATTCGGATCGCGTCCCACTGCCCAAATGACCTGCTCAAAACCACCTGCGCAGCGACCGTCTGCAGCGTGCAAACAAAGCCCGTCGGCCGTCCGCTCTAAGCCCGCCGGGACAAAGCCACTGACAAGCTCAATGCCGTCGGCTTGCGCGGCCTCGGCATAGGCCGTTCGGATCATGGGATCGAAGTGACGCAAAGGATAGTCTCTACGAAAGAACAGCGAGACTCGACTGCCCAGCTGTCGGAGCACGCCGCTGAGCTCTACCGCGATGTAGCCGGCCCCGACTACGGCGACGCGCTCGGGGCGCCGCTGCAAAGCAAAAAAGCCATCGGAGTCGATACCGAGCTCCGCACCAGGCAGATCGGGGATCGCGGGACGACCACCCACCGCGACGATGAAACGCTCTGCCGTCACACACTCATCACCAAGATCCAACGTATGGGGATCGATGAAGCGGGCGTGTTTTTCGTAGAGATCGACGCCGGAGCGCTCCAGATTACGCCGGTAGATCGCGTTCAGCCGCTCGATGTAGGCATCCCGGCGCTCGACCAACCCGACCCAATCGTGCCCAGAGACTCGGAGGTGAAAGCCGTAGTCAGCCGCCCGCTCGATTACCTCGGCTGTGTGGGCGGCATTCCACATGATTTTTTTCGGCACACAACCTACATTGACGCAGGTCCCACCGAGCCGCGCCTGCTCGACTACCGCACAGCGCGCGCCGTAACTGGCCCCCCGCCGCGCCGCCGCGATCCCGCCGCTGCCACCGCCTATACAGATCAGATCGAAATGCCGCGCCATTTGCAGTTCCACCTCCGCTGGGGAAAATGGGAAACAATCGAGTAAGATACCGAATTCACTTCCGAGCGAGCAAAGCCGTGGCCATGAGTAACCCCGTGCTGGATACCGAGGGCCTTCCCCGGTTCACCGCCATCCGCCCCGAACACATTGAGCCGGCCATTGATGAGATCCTCGCCGACAACCGCCGGCAGGTCGAGGAAATTCTCGCCAGTGCCGCCTCCCAGCCCACCTGGGAGAATCTGGTCGAGCCGCTGGAGGCGATCAATAATCGGCTGCGCAAGGCCTGGTCACCGGTCACGCACATGAACGCCGTGGTCAATAACGAAGCTTTGCGTACAGCCTACAACGTCTGTCTACCCAAACTTTCCGCGTACTACACCGAGCTCGCGCAAAACGAACGGCTCTTTCAAGCGCTCACCACTCTCCGCGAGAGCGCTGCGTTCAGCCGGTTCGATCGAGCCCAGCAACAGACCATCGACCACGCCTTGCGGGACTTTCGGCTCGCTGGCGTCGCGCTGCCAGCGCGGGAGAAAGCACTATTCAAGGCGAACGCGCAACGCCTCGCCGAACTGGCCGCGCGGTTCGAGGACAACCTGCTCGATGCCACCAACAACTGGCACAAGCTGATCACCGATCCGGCGCGGCTCAACGGTTTGCCGGAAGCGACACAGCACATGGCCCGGCAGGCCGCCGCCCGTGCCGGCGAGCCAGGCTGGCAGCTGACGCTGGACTTCCCGACCTACCATGCCGTTATGACCTATGCCGAGGATCGCGCGCTGCGCCGCGAGTTCTATGAGGCCTGGAACACGCGCGCCTCCGACACCGGTCCCGATGCGCATCGCTGGGACAACCACCCCGTCATGGAGGAGATTCTCGCGCTGCGAGGCGAACAAGCCCGCTTGCTGGGCCTGCGCAATTACGCTGAACTCTCCCTGCAAACCAAAATGGCGCCGAGCACGGATGCAGTCCTGGAGTTCCTGGAGGACCTGACGAGGCGCAGCCGCCCGCAAGCACTCGCCGAGCTTGCCGAACTGCAACGCTACGCCCGTGACACTTACGGTATGGACTCGCTAGAGGCCTGGGATATCGGATTTTACTCCGAGCAGCTGCGCCGGCGCCGGTTCCAAATCTCAGCCGAAGACCTGCGCCCGTATTTCCCGATCGATAGCGTCTTGGCCGGCCTGTTCGCCATCGTCGAGCGCCTCTACGGGATCCGCATCGCCGCGCGCGGCGGGATTGAAACCTGGCATCCCGACGTACGCTTTTATGAGATCCGTGACGCCGAAGGCTTGCTGCGCGGGCAATTCTACACGGACCTCTATGCCCGGGCGAACAAGCGCGGCGGGGCCTGGATGGACGAATGTCGGGTGCGCTGGCGCAGGCCCGAAGGGCTGCAAACCCCGGTTGCCTATCTGACCTGCAATTTCATGCCGCCAGCGCAGGAGACCCCGGCCCGGCTGAGCCACGAAGAGGTCCTGACCTTATTTCATGAATTCGGCCACGGCCTGCACCATATGCTGACCCGGGTGGACTGGCCCGGCGTCTCTGGCATCAACGGTGTACCCTGGGACGCGGTTGAGCTACCCAGCCAGTTCATGGAGAACTGGGCCTGGGAGCGCCCAGCGCTGGAGCTGTTCGCCCACCATTATGAAAGCGGGGCAGCGCTGCCAGCCGAGCTCTTTGAGCCACTCAAGGCGGGGCGCAATTTCCAGTCGGCTATGCAGATGGTGCGCCAGCTCGAACTCGCCTTGTTCGATTTTCGCCTGCATCTGGAGCCGCAGCCACCCACAGCCGCCCGGATCTACCAGCTCCTCGACGAGGTTCGCAACCACGTAGCCGTGCTGAGCCCCCCGGCGTTCAACCGCTTCCCATGCAACTTCGCACACGTCTTCGCGGGCGGATACGCTGCCGGCTATTACAGTTACAAATGGGCGGAGGTGCTGTCCGCAGATGCCTACGCGCGCTTCGAGGAGGAAGGGCTTTTCAATGCGCAGACCGGTCGCGCCTTCTTAAAAAACATTCTGGAGAAAGGCGGCTCCGAGGATGCCATGATACTGTTCGAGGTCTTCCGCGGCCGCAAGCCGAGCATCGAACCGCTACTGCGCCACAGCGGACTTGCCGCCTGAACGCTTCGGAACCGTGGGCTTCCCTCGCTCAAGAAGCTTACTAGCTACCGTGGATATTCAATAGGTCACTGAATAAATTGAAACTCGCCTCCTGGAACGTCAACTCACTGAAGGTCCGGCTGCCGCAAGTTCTCGAGTGGCTGGAAACCGTGCAACCCGACCTCCTCGGCCTGCAAGAGACCAAGATGTCGGACGCACACTTCCCCGGTGAGGCGCTTCGTGCCGCAGGCTATGAGGTGGCCTACTCCGGGCAGAAAACCTATAACGGCGTCGCGGTGCTCTCACGCTGGCCGATCACCGAAGTGTTCACCGAACTGCCGAATCTGGCGGATCCGCAACGCCGCGTCTTGGCGGTGACGGCAGGGGATCTGCGCTTCATCAACTTGTACGTGCCGAATGGCCAGAGCGTCGGCAGCGACAAGTATGCCTACAAGCTCGACTGGCTCGCCCACCTGCGCCGCTGGCTCGCCGAGGAGCTGGAGCGCTGGCCACGCAGCATCGTGGTGGGGGATTTCAACATCGCCCCCCAAGACCAGGACGTCCACGATCCGCAGGAATGGCACGAACAGGTGCTGTGCAGCACGCCCGAGCGGGAGGCGCTCCAAGCGCTACTCGCACTCGGCTTCGCGGACAGCTTCCGACAGTTCCCGCAAGAGCCTAATATCTTCTCTTGGTGGGACTACCGGATGAACAGCTTCCGCCGCAACCGTGGGTTGCGCATCGATCTCATCCTCAGCAGCGCAGCGCTCACCGGAACGCTTACCGCAAGCTACGTGGATCGTGAGCCGCGCGGCTGGCCGCGCCCCTCCGATCATGCGCCGGTCGTGGCCGAACTGCGTTTCGAATAGCCCGCCGCCGGTTTTGGCGGCTAAAAACGGCACTCCAGCGGGCTTGGCCGAACTTCTCAACCGCTTCCTGATAAACCCGTGTGGCACACACCACGGCCCTCCAAGCGAGTTCTGATGTATCAAACCTGATACACATGCATAAATTTATGCTACGCATTTGTTTTTAAAAAATTTTTTTTTAAAAAGACGCCGCAAAGCCGACTTTTCACTGTAATACGCACTTGTCATTCGACCCAAGCCTTTATCGATTCGAAACCCCCAGTCTTTGCTCATTATTACAATAACAATCAATTAGTTAATATTTTAAACAAAAAAATGGCATGGCAATTGCTTAATTCCTAAGTGACCGTCGGGCCGTAGGCCTGATGGGGGTGCTTCAACAGGCCCGGACGTAAAGCAATAGATAGTGACAAGGAGTGAGGATTATGAAGAAGACGCTACTAGCGAGCTCCATCGGTTTGGCGCTCGTCACCCTGTACGGTGCAAGCGCCTCGGCCAACCCGATCAACAAGTTCAACTTCGGGGAAGATCAGAACAACACCGTTAACTCCACAGCCACGGCCAACACCAATGCCGGCCACGGCGGCTTCGGCGGCGACGGCGCCTACGGCGGTGACGCTAACGCCAATGACAATGACGGCGGCAACGGCAATGCCAACGCCAACGCCAATGGCAATGCCAACGCCAATGGCAACGCCAATGGCAACCCCAACGCTAACGCCAACAGCAATGACGCAGGCAATGACAACTCCAATGCCAATGCCAATGGCAACCCCACTGCGACCGCCAATGGCACCGCTAACGCCAACGGCACCGCCAACGCGGATGGCCACGGCGGCAATGGCAGTGGTACGGCCGGGACCGCTGGGCTCGGCGGATCCGGTGGCGGCGGCGGCGCCGGCGGGGCCGGCGGGGCAGCCAGTGCCTGGAGCGAGTCCTTCAATGAAGTCACCGAGGTGATTTCCTACCAGGAGATGAACTCCACCGTCACCGGCGCACCGGTCACCATCAATGGCGGCTACGGCTTCGGCGGCAACGCCAACGCCAACCAAAACACCGATAGCAACGTCGACCAAAACGGCGGCAATGCGGGTACTGCCTCGAACGCGGCTGATGGCGGCGACGGCGGCGACGCCTTTGCCGAGGGCTTCGGCGGTGGTTCGGGCAACGCCAACGCCAACGGCGGCAACGGCAACGGCGGCGCAGCCAACGGCGGCAACGGCAACGGCGGCTATGCTGATGGCAATGGCGCCCGAGGCAACGGCGGCAACGCTGATGGCAATGGCGGCTATGGCGAAGGCGGCTACGCCGACGCGGACGGCGGCCGTGGCCGTGGCGGTTGGGCCGATGCCGATGGCGATTATGGCAACGGTGGTGGCGGCGGTGGCAGCACCGGCGGCAACGCAGGTGGTGGCGCCGGCGGTAACGGCGGCAATGCCAATGACGCCGGTAACGACGGCACCGGCGGAGCCGGCGGCGGCGGCGGAGCCGGCGGCACCGGCAACACCGCGGGCGGCGCGGGCGGCTCCGGCACCGGCGGTGCGGGCGGCAGCGCGACGGCCGGCAACGGCACCGGCGGCGCGGGCAGCGCGACGGCCGGCAACGGCACCGGCGGCGCGGGCAGCGCGACCGGTGGCAACGGCACCGGCGGGGCCGGCACTGCAACGGCCGGTAACGGCACCGGTGGCAATGGCGGCAGCGCCAACGGCACCGGCGGTAACGGCGGCACGGCAACCTCCGGCAACGCCGACGGCAACGGCGGCACCGCGATGGCGGGTAACGGCGGGACCGGCGGTAACGGCGGCGATGCCAACGGCGGGACGGCTACGGCCAGCGCCAGCGCCACGGCGGGGACCAACACCGCCAACGCGGGTTACGGCCAGGGCGGCAACGCCTACATCGCCACCGGTGACGTCAACGTTGCGGCGGGCAGCGGCACCTTCGGCGGCATCAACAGCATGAACATCTCCTCCGGCCTGTATAACGCGGCAGTCGGTGGGGTGTCCGTGGCTGCGCACTCCAACGTCAACATCGGCAACTAAGCACCGTTGCCATGTCGACCGGGCCGGCGGGGAATACCCCCGCCGGCCCCCCCTTTAACCGATTCAGTCAGAGACTGGATCAAAATAACAACCGGAGGGTGCCGTGAAGAACAAACTCCCTATGTGGTGGGGCAGGGCATTGATGGCGGCGTGCGGATTGGCCGTTGCCAACAGCCAAAGCCTCGCCGCCGAGCCAGCTACAACCGTTCCAGGCAGCGATCCCTTCGCCGCCTTCGAAGTCGTACCCTCGCAGGATCTCGCCACACAGCGCGGGCGCGCAGGCGATCTGACCATCGTCAGCAGTAATCAGGAGTTCAAATCCACCGTTATCGGCAGCACGATCAATGCTGGCGCGGTCAACTCGGGCAACGCCACGATAGGCGAAAACGCCTTCGCCGGGTTCAGCGGAATGGCCGTCAACGTCCTCAATACCGGCAACAACAATGCCTTCTCCACCGGCGTGAATTACACCGTCAACCTGAACTGAAATGCAGCATGGATAGCAAGCGGCAGATCCCTTGGGTAATAAAACAGTGGCCCGGCAAGGCGAGTACCTGGAAGGCTCGGCTTGCGGCCGCTTTGATGGGCACCCTGCTGGCAGGGAGCAACACGCAAGCCGCCAATATCCAGATCCCCGGCTTTGGTCATGGCTTCTTTATGACCGCCAAAAGCCTTAAAGAGTCCAAATGGGACACGACCATTCACCAACAATACGATTACAGTTGCGGCTCAGCCGCGGTCGCCACGCTTCTTACCCACCACTACGCTATGCCCACAACGGAAGCTGTGGTGTTCCAAACAATGTTTCGGGCAGGCAACCAGCAGAAAATCCGTGCCCAAGGCTTTTCCATGCTGGATATGAAACGCTTTCTCGACAGCAGAGGCCTGCACTCCGACGGCTTCCGTATGACGCTGGACGGGCTCCAGAAAATTGGCGTACCGGCCATTGCCCTTGTCAACACCAAGGGCTACCGGCACTTCATCGTCATCAAAGGCGTCAAGGCGACCGAAATCGTGGTGGGTGATCCGGCTGTGGGCACAACGGTTGTTCCGCGCGCCCTGTTCGAACAGATCTGGAACGGGGAAGTGCTGGCCGCGCGCGGGAAAATCGTCACCGCGCGCGAACATTTCAACACCATCCAAGATTGGAGCGTGCGCCCGATGGCGCCGCTCGCCCAGGGTATCCATCGCAGCACCGGGCTGGGCTGGTTCAACCTCAACCTGCCCGGGCGCAACGAATTCGGGAGATGATAAAGGTGATAAGCGCAATCGCTCTTTCCAGGGTAGGCCGGAGTCGAATACGCCGCCCCATGCAGGGAATGATGCTAGGTGCGCTGCTGACGTTGCCGATCGCCCCCCCCGTGTTAGCCGGCGGATGGGATACAGCGACGGAACCAGCCAATAATCTCAACAACCCATTTGCGGCGCTCCCGGTCATTGACCACGATCAGATGGCGCAACTGCGGGGCGGATTCAATATCGCCGGCCTGGAGCTCGAGTTGGGAGCCAACGTGCGCACCCTGATCGATAATACCGTGCGCTTGGAGACGATCGTTCAGCTCACCCAGGCCGGGTGGGTCAGCGCAAGCATGGACTTAGCACAGGCGGCCAAGAACATGCAAAGTGCCCGCGGATCGCAGTTGCAGCTCTCCCAGGTGGCGCAGAATGCCGCCGGCCTGGTGAAAGACATTGCCACCGGGGCAGTCAGCGGCAACCAAACGGGCTCGAACAATTCAACTGCCATCGCGACGGCGGGTAATACTCAGGCCACTGCGGCCAGCCGCGGTCAGGGGGGGAGCATATCCATCGACCTCGCGGGGCAATTAGCCGGACTCCGCAATTTGGCGAACCAAATCGGAGCCGAAACAGCGGCGGCCAAAGACTCGGCGACCAACGCAAGCGCAGTTCAAACAGGCGTCACAACCGGTCCCAGCGTCAAACGCTTGGGATCCGCCGCGCAAGTCGATCTCAGTGGGTTGGGAGACAAGATCCAAGGGGTCGTGCTCAACGACACCAAAGGGCTCACGGCTGCCATTCAACAGTTCACCCGCGATCGAATCAGCACTACGTTAATCAACCAGGCCAACAATCGTCGTATCGACATTCAAATGAATGTAGAAGTCAATATCAAAAATTTCAGCGAGTACAGTGCAACGCTCCGCAATACCCTTTTGAACAACCGATTGTTGTCGAATCAGAACAACTTCTGAAGAGTTGACGGCAAGAACCTCATTCACAGGAGAGCGGTAAAAGTAAAACTGCTCTTTTGTTAAATTTGCACCACTTTTTAGTCGGTTCTGAATAACCCCTTACGCGGCTGCCTGCAGGGCCGATTCGGAGTCTCGGCTATGGGCTCCGGAGATTGATCGCCCGAGTAGCCGTTCCAGGATTCGACGCAAAAGGTTGGCCATCGCCCGCAGCAACAGCCGGAGGTTGTGCCCGGCGGCCACCAGCACGGCATTGAGCGCATCGCCAAGGGCACTCTTGAGCCGGCAGCGGTCCATGCGCCCATCGGTTTCCAGGTGTCCGATAACCGCCTCAATCGCCGAGCGGCGCTTGAGTTCGCGTTTGAGCGCTCGAGTGTTCACGCCGCAGAGTATCTCGGCCTGCTCCAGTGTCTCGGCGAGTGTATGGCCATCGTAGGGGTTGCCAGGCATGCTGCGGCAGCCAAGCACAAAGCGCTCGCGGTTGGTCACCGCCAGTGCGACTTTCACACCGAACTCCCAGGGCTTGGCCACCTTGCCCTTGCCGATGACCTCCACCTCCGGGGCGTGCCAGGAAAGAAGCTTGTTTTTGCTCTGGCGCGTTTGGTGAAGGAGTCGATTGGCTTTCTCCAAGGGCTCGCGGAAAAGGGCTTGCGTTGCCGGTGGGGCCGGCTCGAGCTTGCGCTCGATATCCCGGGTGACACGGCCGAGGTAGGTCTTGAGCCGGCGCGTCTTCACGGCGCTTGCGCTTCATTTGCTTGGCCTTGGCGTAGCGGTTGACCATCAGCAGTGCCTGCGGGGCTTTGCGCGCGTAGCTCTGGCGAAGGGCAATCCCATGGCGGCTCGCCAGCCTGGCTAGATTGCAGATGCCCCGGGCGTAGAGCTTGGCATCCGTAGGGTAGGCGACCGCCTTTTCTTGCACGGTAGTGCCGATCGTGAGGCGCTCCAGGCTTTGCCGCTTGACGATCCCCTCGCGCT
>JAUILK010000064.1 GCA_030433275.1 Gammaproteobacteria bacterium | reverse complement strand
ATGAAGCGCCTTGCTATCGGCGCGCTGCGCCGAATCCAAAAGCTCCCTCGGTTGGTGAAATCCTTCTTCCATCAGCCGGAGTGCCAGTACGCATTACCTGGCGATACTTAATGAAAGGTTAGTAACTCATGTTAAATTGATTTTTTTAAGCGGTTTGGCGCGCGCGTTCGATTTCCTCCTCACGTAGTCTACGCCGGAGAACCTTGCCGATGTTGGATTTAGGGAGTTCGCTACGGAATTCGATCTCCCGCGGTATTTTGTAGCCGGTGAGTTGTTTGCGACAGTGGTCGAGTATCTCCTCAGTGCTCGGTGCGTGTTTGCCACACACGACGAAGGCTTTCAAGCGCTCACCATGTGCCTCGTCGGGAAGGCCGATGACAGCGGTTTCAAGCACGTCCGGGTGGGCAGCGAGCACGTTCTCGACTTCATTTGGGTAGACGTTGAACCCGGAGACATTAATCATATCTTTCTTTCGATCAACGAGATAGACATAGCCTTGTGCATCCATGTGGGCAATGTCGCCGCTGCGTAGCCAGCCGCCTTCCAGAAAGGTGCTTTTCATCTCCGCTGCGCCTTTGCCCCAATAACCGGCCATGACCTGGGGGCCGCGTATGCACAATTCACCGTTCTCCCCGAGGGCGAGCTCATTACCCTGATCGTCTCGAATGCTGACTTCCGTGGAGGGAATCGGTAGACCGATGCTGCCGTTATAGGCAGCCAGATTCACTGGGTTTATGCAAACGGCGGGGGATGTCTCGGTAAGTCCGTATGCCTCCACAAGCGTAGAACCGGTCGTTGCCTTCCAGCGCTCTGCGATCCGGCGTTGGACAGCCATGCCGCCACCGAGTGTCAGCCGTAAGTGGCTGAAATCGACATCCGCGAACCCCGGGGTATTAAGCAGACCATTAAAAAGCGTATTCACTCCTGTGAAAGCGGTGAACGGGTGGCGGCGCAGCTCTTTGACGAAGGCAGGCAAGTCTCTTGGATTGGTGATTAGGACGTTCTCGCCGCCATTCTTTATGAACATCAGGCAATTCGCGAGTAGCGAAAAGATGTGGTAGAGCGGCAAAGCGGTAATGATGATCTCTTGCCCTGGGCGTATTTTGGGGGCGATCCACACCGAGGCTTGCTGCAGATTGGCGAGCATATTGCGGTGGGTAAGCATCGCGCCTTTGGACGTGCCGGTGGTGCCGCCCGTATACTGTAGGAACGCAAGGTCTGCCGGTTCTACGGTCGTGGTTTCGGGCTCAAGGCGAGCGCCCTCTTGCAGCGCTTTTTGAAAGGACACCGCGCCTGGCAGATCAAAGCGAGGCACGGCTTTTTTAATGTATTTCACCACGGCGTTGACGATTTGGGCCTTGGGTATTGGCAGCAAATCGCCTACTCGAGTCGTAAGCACTGTTTTGGGGCGCTGCCCGTTTGGAACTTGTTCGAGTGTGTGGGCAAAGTTCTCGAGTATTACGATCGCCCGTGCCCCCGAATCGTCGAGCTGATGGCTTAGCTCGCGCGCCGTATAAAGCGGATTGATATTGACCACCGTGAGTCCGATTCGCAAGGCCCCTAACAGGGCTACCGGGTACTGCAAGACGTTGGGCAACATGAGGGCGATTCGGTCACCTTTGTCGAGCCCCGCGCGCTGCTGCAGCCAAGCGCTGAACGCACGGCTGCGCTCATCGAGCTCGCGGTAAGTGAGCGCTGCGCCCATGTTGCTGAATGCCCGCTGGTCAGCGTACAGTCGAGCGCTGCGCTGGAATACATCGTTCAGCGAGGTGAACTCATCGGGGTCAATCTCCGCCGGTATGTCTTTCGGATAGCTCTTGAGCCAGATTTTCTCCAATTTTTCTCTCCAACCCACTGAGCGGGCATGCTTTCGATGGTTCTTGGTGATTAGTATAGAGAAGGGATGCGGTGATGGCAGTGCCTTGCTGCTGTGGCGGGGTTGGATTTTTAGTAAGCCGTCGTGTTGCGGGGTAACAGGCGGTACCGATTCGAAGGGCGTTGATAAAATCCTTGCGGGAAGCTATTGGTCAGCATACTGCCCAAGCTACGGGTTAGATAGACTGCGCTTCTTTGCCGCTGTTGGTTCGATGCAAAGATATTTACCGACTATATATTAACTCGACAATTAAATACTATGAATACAGTTCAAGTTAGGACAGCCCAGGCTTGTGTACGGCCTGATTTATGACTCATATTTATTTGCCGGAGTAATATGAAGACCTGTATACGAATATGAATAATGCGCTGTTTGCGCGATTCATCACACCGGCGAGCAAATTCAATTCGTTGGTGATCGAAAATACCGGTCAATCCGCCGAGTTTAAGGTCAATGCAGCCTGCCCTTACTGATATCGGACTGAAGCCGCTGCGCGAGGGACTCCGAACCAACAATGTAGGCGGTTTGCAGCGGCTTGTGAAGCAGCCAATATGAAACATTTCACATGTTTCCCGCCCAATCGATGTAGTTATGAGGAGGCGTGCTCCCGGCGCATCGAGGGAGGTGGCTCTCGGTAGGGCGTTTCGTCGCGCTTAGAGTGCGCAGGCAGCGGCTGAAGAGGTGCAAGATGGCTGGTGCAACCATGCGTGCGATGGTTTTCGAGGGTTCCAAAGCGCGTCTGCAACTCAAGCAACTCGATCGCCCCGTGCCAGGAGCGGGGCAGGTGCGGTTGCGGGTCCGCGTCTGCGCGGTTTGCCGTACTGACCTTCACGTGATCGACCGGGAATTGCCGGACGCGAAGCGGCCACTCATCCCGGGGCACGAAATCGTTGGGGTGGTGGATCGGCTCGGGAACGGCGTTACCCGCTTCGAGCCAGGGGATCGGGTCGGTGTCCCATGGCTTGGCTGGACTTGTGGTCAGTGTCGTTATTGTCGCCGTGGCCAAGAAAATCTTTGCCCAGCGGCAAAGTTCACCGGCTATACGCTCGATGGCGGCTACGCCGAGTACGCGCTCGCCGATGAGCGCTTCTGCTTTCCGATTGCCGCTAGCTATGCTGATGCGGCGGCTGCACCGCTGCTTTGCGCCGGGTTGATCGGCTACCGGGCTTATCGTATGGCAGGAGAAGAGGTGGCCTGCTTGGGTCTCTATGGATTCGGCGCGGCTGCCCATATTTTGACGCAACTCGCCGTTCATGAGGGGAAAAGGGTATTTGCGTTCTCCCGGCCGGGCGATCGTGCCGCTCAACAATTTGCCCTGCAATTGGGCGCTGTTTGGGCCGGCGACTCGGATGTCACGCCACCGCAGGTATTGGATGCCGCGATCGTTTTCGCGCCGGCAGGCGAGCTGGTTCCTAAAGCGCTCGCGGATATCCGGCCGGGTGGTAGGGTCGTTTGCGGAGGGATTCATATGAGCGATATCCCGGCCTTCCGCTATTCCCTGCTCTGGGGAGAGCGGAGTGTGCGGTCGGTCGCCAATCTGACACGGGCGGATGGGGCAGCCTTTTTAGCGCTCGCTCCTCAGGTGCCGGTGCGCGCGCAGGTCCAGCTCTTTCCGCTCGCGCAGGCGAACGAGGCGCTCGATTGCCTGCGTGCAGGGCGTCTGCAGGGAGCTGCGGTGCTCACCGTGGCTTGACCCCAGGGTCGGAGGGTCTGTTCTCGTCGCGAATGGCCTGCCCAGCAAGGCGGCTAACCCCGCTCGGTGAGCCCTGTTTTCAGCGGCGGGTCCGTGATTTACGCTAAACTATAATCGACGTGGCCGTGGCTGCCTGAAGGGACACTTCGGATGCTCGGTGGGCTCGGTCTGCCGCAGGCAAAGCGCGCGGCAATTGCTGCGGTGCAGTGTTCGATCAGTTCTTGCTCCCGTGCGGTGAGCTATAGCTCATAGTAGCTGGGAAAGTGGGTTCTCTGCTCGGCGCGCTTGAGCAAATTATCGGAGAGCGCCAGTCGGCAATGCTCGAATAGTCTACGCGCGGTGTGCGGCATAATTCTTCGTGGCGTTCGGCGAGCGCCGCCTCCCGCAGCCGGTGATTGTCTGCCAGGACATCGGCCGGGTGGACGTGAATTTGCTGCCAATAGCTTGCCCAGCCTTCGATTTCCGCTCCACGCGTCCACAGGGTGACGATTTGATTTCCTGAACGGCACTGTCATTGTTGGCGGCGTTGGGCGGGTGCCGATCGAGCCCGAATTTGTAATACCCCACCCGCTGCAGCTGCGACAAAGCGTGAGGATTCCGCCGTGACTCCTCGCAGCATAATGCGTGCATGCTTCATAAGGGAGGCGATGTGCCGAGCTGGACTCCGAACAGGAATGACGAAGCACGCGTCCAGGAAGAGCCGGTGCAGGTATTTCAAGCGAATTGCCCTTGGCCAAATACTGCCGTCCCCCACGCACGAGTATCAGCTTGTGGATGTCATCACGATAAAAGGCTTGGCACTCAGAGTTGTTCGTTCGGGCGTTCAGCACGGCATTTTCGCGGGTTGAGGAGTTGGGGAAAAGTCAGCCAGAGGATTTTGTCGAAATTAAATCGGTTGATCGATCCGGGTCGTGGCGAGCGGTTGCGCAAGCAATGGTGTCTCCAGATTACCGAGTTCTGCCCCAAAGTCGTTTATGGCGGGTTACGAAGCCGCCGAACACATCTATGTGGCGGGCTACCTGGAAAGCCTTGTCCAGCTTTGGAATACTGGCCGCTGGTATTCTGCATTGCCCCTGCTCAGTCAATTCGCCACCACGTTTTCATCGCGATCGATACCGCAAGCAGGGCGAGGAGGAAGGGTGTCTGCCATCCCCGTAGCCAGTGCGGGCCGAAGCCGAGATAATTTTTGTCCGGCAGTGCTACCTCAATCCGATTCACAACCGCGTTGCTGGGTAGATAGCCGATCGGGTTGCCGACTAACGCATTCCACCATTGCCATTTGTGGACGACCGGCACCGGCGCCCGCCATGACACATCGGCCACGATGGTTTGGTTATGGTCGGAAATCAGGATATGGGGCGGTGGTCGATATTCTGGCACGGCCTTATCGCGGATGCCTTCAATCCATTTGGCGTGCAGCTGAGGCGGCATAGTCTGGATGGTGGGGGCCGACCCTGGCGCGGGGTAAGTATAACCGTAGGCGGTACTCAACCAGCAAATCAGAGCGAGCAGCGGTAGCGAGGAGAGCAGAGCAGGCCATGCTGCTAGAGTTGCTTGCTGCAAAGCAGTTCGCAAAAGTTTGCCAATAAGCGGTGCAGCGTCGGCGAAGTTGCCGTCATGGGCCTTGAGTCGCTGCTGAAGCTCGGTGCGTTTAATTTTCGTTTGGCTGATGCGCTCTTGGGCTGAGAGCGCGCTATAGAGCCCCAGGGAAATCAGTGCGGCTACACTACCCCATAGGATGAGCCGACCAAGTGGCGGGATCGCCATAGCTGTTTGGGCATCGAGCCATGCGAAAATCGGCGCCGGCGCATCAAACACTCCCATGACGATAGGTCTCCTGGCCGTAGTGATGGCTTACGGGGTCGTCGTCGTAACTCCGCGAAGTCCTGCTCCACAGTCTGTGATCTCGTCTGCGACACGCTTGACTCGCGTGCGTTTGCGCCATTGCCGTAACGGTTAGAAAATGGCGAATGTCAGTGTGGCGCCAATCGCGACCAACAGCCCCGGTAGGGTTCCCAATAGGTTAAGCGCGGCACCAGTTCGGACATCGGCGAGCGCAGCATTGTTCACGGTCAAGGCGAGAATTGCTACTGATAGTGGGCTTGAACACCTGTTTTCATCGGCTATGTAGTTGTTTGCTTTTCCAGAAACTTGGCATTGATTTGGTCACGAAACTCGGCTGTGAACGCAGTGGGTAGCAGGCGCTGCGCCCAGCCAACGACAGGAATGTTCTTGTCACTCCCGCCACCTCATATGGGGTTGATGAACTCATAGACGATTGTTCCTGTGTGGGTAGCCTCGAGCAGCCGTCCACCATCGGATTCGGTTATTAGGCTCTTGCCGTTGAGTGGCCGTTCCTGCGCCCCGGGAATGAGACTCTGCAGGATGTACTTGGTTTCCGGCGTAGCTCCAAACGAGCGCGCCTGGGCCGGCGGCAACCACATTGTCGAAGACTCCTATGAAACCGTGAGCCTTCAAGTGTCACCTACGAAATCACCAGTCAATAGATGCCGTTCGTGGATCGCTTATGTTTTCGGGTGCGACGGCCCAAAGGAGTGTTGTGTAAAGGCAACGTTCCATGACATGCAGACTGCGTGATTTTAGTCGTTAAAAATCCATACTGATGTTTATTCACAGTAACGTATGTATAATTGTTTACGTGTTACCATAGATTGGGTAAACTTTATACTTGAGCGCTAAATGTATCGTATCAGCAACAAAAAAGGGTAAAATAGGCAGGCGTTATGAAAGATGGGGCGGGCTTGTTGTCTTTGGGCGACATTCCTTTCCCCCGATGTGGTTGATGTGATCCATGAATTGTCGCGGAGCACACTCCGTTGCTTCATTGCGACGCAAGGATCGAAATGATTGGCTTGTCTGACAAGGGATGCAAATCGAGTTTCCAGGAAGGATGGCAACCTTTTGCCACCTCTGGGCGGATGATGCTAGGCATGGTGTTTGCCTCGCTAGCAGCAGGCTGAAATCAAATCAAAAATCCGGAGGTTTAAGGGTGATGAACCGAAAGCTTGTGCTTGCTTTTCTCATCAGCATGATGCCCATGTTGGCCCTGGCTCAGGGCAAGGCTCTCGTAGGACCTGACGCCGGTGATAAGGAGTTCGTATTATCCGGTACCGGTAGCAGCCAGAACGATCTGGATACGCTCACCTTTGGCGTCCTGGGCGGTTTGGGTTGGTACTATAATAGAAACCTCGAGTTCGGTGTTCGCCAAGGCGTGAACTATGCGGATGTGCCGAATGACGGTGACAACGTTTGGAATGGCTCTACCCGGGGCTTCGTGGACTGGCATTTCATTGCCACGGAGCGCGCCCGCCCATTCATAGGCGCGAGTCTTGGCGGCGTGTATGGCGAGCGGATTGATGATAGCGGCTTTGCTGGTCTGGAGGCGGGCATAAAATATTTTGTTCGGCCCAAGACCTTCATTTTGGGCGCCGCGGAATACCAGTACTTCTTCAATAACCTATCCGATGTTGATAATGCCTTCGATGATGGCGCGTTCGTCTATACCGTCGGTATCGGCTACCTTTTTTGAGTTTTTGCTGGCCGATTCAGGCTGGCTTTAGGGTAGCGCAACGGGCTCTTGCCGCCTCTTGCGGCTAAAAGGGCAGGCGCTACCCTTGCCTTGTTGGCAGGGAGTAGTAAATTCTGGAACAGGGATGTTCCTTCTTGATCGCTGAGTCGTTTCGGCTCGATTCCGAAAGTTGCTCAATTGGGATGCGTGCCTGCGGACCCGAAGGGTTGCGGGTGACTTGCGCCGGACTCTGGGTAGGACGCACCAAAACTCCCTAGAAGGGCTGGCCTGGTTGGATGCGGGTGGATCCATTCCAGGCCTTATGATTTGGCGATGCCGCCGATAACGGGCTGCTGCGGTCACCAAGCTGATTGGGCGCTTGCCCGCAAGCTTAGCTTCCAGTGCTTTCGGAATATGGTGCTGCAGCGGTTTCGTAGTTCGTTGGGACATAGACTGCAAGCGCGCTCGGAAGCAGATGGAACTTTGCCGGGGTGTGGGTAACCGGTTCCCCGTCCGCATTGACGGGCATGGGCTTTCGGGTATGAATTTCGATGCTCTGAACGCGTCGGTGCCACACGCGCCGGTGCTCAAGGTGGCGGCCCCGCAGCAGAGCCGGAGCCAGTGCAATGAGTTCCCAGAGGTGGAGGGGCTCTAAGCTCCACACGTGAAGCGTGTGGTCATCGATTCGGGCATCGTGCGCCACGGCCAGTCCGCCGCCGAAGTGACGCCCGTTGCCGACGGTGATCTGGGAGCAGCGAGTCTTGTGCTTCCGGCCATTGGTTAGCATCTCGGCCCGAAACGAAGATCTGTCCCTCAATGCCGCGAATGCGGATCTCGCATAACCAAGGATGCCCCAGCGCTTTTTGATCTCGGCGGAGAGTTGGTGCGCCAGTGTGACTCCGAACCCGATGTGCGCTACGTTGAAAAAGTAGTGACCGTTGACGCAGCCTAAATCGATCCAATGCAGCTTTCCTTCGCTAATCACTTCGCATGCCGCGATGGGATCGAGCGGGATGCCTAAGGTGCGTGCCAAATCATTGGCTGTACCGAGCGGCAAAATCCCTAACGGCAGATTGCTTGCGAGCAGTGCCTCGGCGGCTGCATTCAAAGTGCCGTCCCCGCCGCCGATGATGATGCGGTCGCAATTGTGTCTGTAATCATGAATCAGCTCTGTAATTGATCGTTTGCTACCTGGAAACACCATTTCCACGGTGAAGCCGGCTTGCCTCAGCTTTGCCTGGGCGGCGGCAAGATCGGTTTGCCCGCTGCGGCTGTGGCGATTGATAATCAGCAAAATCCGATTCGGAATCATGGTGGAGTCTCCTGCGTTGGCCGGCGGTAGGGGCTCTTATCCCCTTAACGCAAGTAGCGGAGTCGGGCGGTGCACAAAGCTGAATTTCCTGGTTGAAATAGTCGATCCGGGCGGCCCCTGTCAGGCTGTTTGGTTTTGTAATCCTCTTCCGCTGCGAGACGGTTTGATCACCGCGGGGCCTAGCAAAGAAAAGGCCCTCGCCGCTGTCCGGGGCGAGGGCAGAACAGGCTTGAGGAGGTGAGGCTGTCGACCTCAACAACAAATAAGCAAAAGTTATGCCATATTTATGGTTGTTGTGCCAGCCAATGGGATGAAGGTTTGCGCGAGAGAGGTCTGGCGCGTCACTGTCATCTGCGAACGACACCGGTATGTCCAGCGTGTCGCCATATGTTCATAATAGAAGTGCCATCCGCGTTTCGCGGGAGTCGTGCTCTAACGACATAGCCGCGTACCGGTGAACAATAAGCACGGCGTTGCCATGAGTGAATTTATCCGATGAGCCAGAAAGCGGCATAAATCTGTGGCGAGTTTCGAGACTGACCCGCTTGCTGTGCGCATCTATTGGGTACGAGACGCAGAACAGCGCGCCGCCTCGGCGGAGTTATTCGCCATTTCGATACGCGGCATTCGCCGCCGCCACCCCGGCTCCACCATCCAAGCTCATGCCTTGATCCAGCAAGCAGCGCTCCAAAGCAGCCAAGAATAGCAGCACATTGCGCGCCGTGCTCGCCTCCCCCATCAATCCTATACGCCACGTCCTGCCCTTCATTGGCCCCAAACCTCCGCCAATTTCGATGCCATACTCGCGCAGCAATTGCGAGCGCACCCCGCCATCGTCGACCCCTTCGGGCACCCACACGGAATTGAGCATAGGCAGTTGCTGGCCTTCTGCCACGGAGTATTCGATCCCCATCGCCTGTAAGCCGGCCTTGAGCGCCCGGTGGTTGCGCATGTGGCGGGCGAATCGGTCTTCCAAACCTTCCTCCAGTACCAGCCGCAGCGCCTCATGCAAGCCGTAGTTCTCGTTGATCGGAGCAGTATGGTGATAGGCGCGCGAATCACCCCAGTAGTTGCGGACCATCGACATGTCCAGATACCAGCTGGCAATTTTCGACTGGCGCCGCTCAATGACCTCGAGCGCCCGTGGGCTGAATGTAACTGGCGCTAAACCGGGAGGACAACTCAAGCACTTCTGTGTCCCGCTGTACACGGCATCCAGGCCCCAGCGATCGACTTCAACCGGCGCGCCGGCGAGCGAGGTGACGCAATCCACCAGCAATAGCGCATCGCTGGCGTGAACCACTTTGGCTATTTCCTCCAAGGGCTGCCAGGCTCCGGTTGATGTTTCGGCGTGCACGATGCCGACGACTTTGGGGCGTACGCGTTGCAGCGCCTCGGCGATTTCCTCGGGCGAGAAGATTTCGCCAAAGCCTCGTTCTAGGGTCGTTACCTGTGCGCCGGCGCGGGTGGCGACATCGCTCATGCGGCCACCGAACACGCCGTTGATACAGACGAGCATCCGGTCGCCGGGTTCGATTAGGTTGACCACACATGCTTCCATGCCTGAACTGCCCGTACCGCTTACCGCGAGTGTCAGCTCGTTGGTGGTTTGAAAGACCTCGCGGAGCATTGATTGCAGTTCGTTCATCACTTGAAGGAAGTAGGGATCCAGGTGCCCGATCGTGGGTTTTGCGAGCGCCGCCAACACACGCGGGTGCGTATCGCTAGGACCCGGACCCAACAGGATCCGCTGAGGGGCATTGATCGGAGCAGGGATTGAATAGGCCATGGGTTTCCTCTTTAGATTAATGGGGATAATGTGCATTAGATTGTCATTATTGGCTGTCCGCGCGCTTGGGGCTCCAGCATACCGAAGTTCTCAAACAGCCAGCACCAGCGAGTGCTGAGAATTTGCAGCTGGGTTAGCTCCGCTTTGGGATAGGTTGCGCGATGCGCCCGGTCAGTCCCGGCCGCATACAATCTGCTGCGGACGCGATCCGAGATTGCCTAACCGAGGGGCGACAGAAAGTTTCCTTAGAGGCGGGTATCAGGCGAATCGGCCTTCCAACGCCATTACTACCCATAATATTATAATTTATAAAGTCTTGCTTCTAGAGTGGCTGGTTCGGAACAGTAGCTGATTGTCCCCGTTGGGCTGTGCCAAGCTCGAGGTGGGCCACGCCCTGCAGAAGGTTTGCGCACCCCTTTTCAGCTCAATAAATACTATCGGGGTATGCAATTGCACAAACGGGGCGTTCCATCGATAGACTTAGAACTTGCGCACAGACAAGGTTGGGCGATTCGGTCATTTTTAAAAAGCGGTCTGGACAGAGGCCGGACCTTGGGTAATGATCAATTGTGATCAAGTAGGCAGATGCGGAGACTCGGTGTACGGGATTATTCGTGATTTACTATTTCTTATGGAGCCGGAGCGGGCTCACATCACCACCCTGCGGTTGCTCTCGGCAACCGCGCCATTCGGGTTGGGTTGTCTGGTCGGTGCTCGTGGGACTCCGGCGCTGCCGTGCAAGGTTATGGGGATCGAGTTCCCTAATCCTGTTGGCCTTGCCGCCGGAATGGACAAGAATGGCGACCACATCACGGCGCTGAGCCGGTTAGGGTTCGGGTTTATCGAGGTCGGTACGGTGACGCCTCGGCCGCAGCCGGGTAATACTCCGCCTAGGGTATTCCGCATTCCGCAGCGTCAAGCGCTTATCAACCGCTTAGGTTTCAATAACAAAGGTGTCGACCATCTCGTCCACCAGGTACAGCGATCCAGTTATCGTGGCGTTTTGGGGATCAATATAGGCAAGAATACCGATACCCCCGTGGAGCGAGCCGTAGATGATTATGTCATTGCATTGCGCAAGGTGTATGCTTATGCGAGCTATGTGGTTGTCAATATCTCCTCGCCGAATACCCCGCGACTGCGGACGTTGCAACACGGTTTGCTGCTTGACGAACTGCTTTCTACTCTCAAAGCGGAGCAGCGCCATTTGTCGGTGCTGAATGGCCGTTACGTTCCCTTGGTAATCAAGGTAGCGCCGGATCTTGATAACGAGGCGATCGATGTTCTTGCGCAACAGCTGCAAGAGCACGCAGTGGATGGGGTTGCGGCTACCAACTCGACTTTGTCGCGCGAGGGTGTCGAAGGGCTGCGTTATATGACCGAGGGCGGTGGCTTGAGCGGGGCGCCTTTGCTCGAGCGCTCAACCCGGGTTTTGCAGCGCTTGCATGCCGTGCTCGAGGATCGCATACCCCTGATCGGGGTGGGCGGTATCGTTCGGGGAGCGGATGCGGTACAGAAAATGAAAGCGGGAGCCGATCTGTTGCAGATCTACACAGGCCTTGTTTACCGTGGCCCTGAGCTCATCTGGGAAATTGTGCAAGCGTTGGCCGAGCAATGCGGCGATCAAACTTCATTGGCAGAACAACAGCTCTAGGGGAAGCTAACAGGTTGGGCGTCCTTTAAGTCCCGGTGTGGCGGGTCGTTTCGAGCATCTCCTTCGGTCGATGCAAACCACCGTTTGCGCGGCTTCTCAGAGCCTGTTCATGATCTTTGATATCCCCGAGAATGGGGGGATGAGGAAGAAAGC
>JAUILK010000063.1 GCA_030433275.1 Gammaproteobacteria bacterium | reverse complement strand
CCTTGTGCTGCTCGGAATACTTCATCGAAACCCTCACAACGCCCCATCTCGGTTTCAGACTCTAACATCGGGGGAGGTTCCAACTAGCCTGACAGTGGGGGGAGCGTATCCGCCAGCACCAGGGTCCCTATCCCAAGATTCTGATGCCTCGACTGAATTTGGATCTCCCCTATTTCGATCGCGCCGGTTCGATCAAACATCTGGATCATTCCAATACACTCACCACCAACCTCAATGATTGAGATATGGCGCGGTCCCAGCACTCGTCGAACTGACGCGCGTGACGAGTCTCATCCCAACCTCCAAACGTAGCGCGAAAAAGCTCCTGACAAACTTCTTGCGGCAAATATTCGAGCCACGCCCCTACACCACCCGATCTTGAGATAATGCGGCTCTATGAGCAGCACCAACTTCGCCCATGGCAACCACCTCCTTCCATCCTGGAGAGTAACTTCTCCCGCTGTGTGCACCACTTCTTGGCTGCAAAACTCAGCGAGGCACAGGTAACCTGCTCTATCGATTCCGTCAGGCTGCTTCTGGCAAGCACCGCATGATCGTGGTAGGCGGCGTGAGCCAAACAAACTGGTATGCTGTATATGGTGTGGAGCCGGCGTATCGTCCAGGAGGACAATCCAGCCGAATGGCCAACAATGCTCATCGCCCCATTATTTCTTTGATCGCCGCGATGGCGGAAAATCGGGTCATCGGACAAGCGCATGGGTTGCCCTGGCAATTACCGGCGGACATGCGGCATTTCGTAGCACTCACCCGCGGCAAACCCATCGTCATGGGCCGGCGCTGCCATGACACCATCGGGCGAGCTCTGCCGGGGCGGCATAATATCGTGCTAAGTCGAAATCGCGCTCACCAGGCACCCGGCTGCACCCTCGCACATGACCTCGAATCGGCTTTGACGGCCGCCGCAGGAGCATCGGAAATCATGATTATCGGCGGAGAGCAGATATATCGGCTCTTTCTCACCCACGCCGACCGCATTTATCTGACCCTAGTGCACGGGCTACTCGAAGGTGATGCTTTTTTCCCGCACCTCGATGCGGCGGAGTGGCAAGAGAATGATCGGCAATCACGGGCAGCCGATGTCGACAACGCTTACGCGCTGACTTTCCTAACCTTGCTCAGACGCACAAGCGAGCCCACTGGTAAAACGACTCGATCATTTTAACCTCAAGGCTTGCAGAACAATTGACAAGCTCTCAAAGCTGTCATAAGTGACATGCGTCATGGAATCTTGAATCGAGCGATTATATACCCTCAACCTATATGCCCTCTGATGACCTGCTCATGGGCAAAAGCTGAACATTAGCAAAACGTCGTGCCTACAAATGTACTAACGGGCACATGCCAGACGATACGAACCAGGGTTCACGGACGGAAAGAAACACGATGACAATGACTGTCAAACACCAGGGGCTCGCGAAGCCGTTTGTGACGATCGCATTGGCGACCTCGGTAGGCACCGCAGCCGCCTCCGGCTTTCAAATTCGCGAGCAAAGTGCCAAAGCCTTGGGTAACGCAATGGCCGGTGCCAGCGCCGGCGCCGAAGACGCCTCCTATATGGCTTATAATCCGGCAACGGTCGGGTATTTGCCGGAAAGCCAGATCACTGGCAATCTGAGCTTCATCGATCCCGAATTCGAACTCAAACGCGCTCAGGCCAGCACGGTTCTGGGCACTCCTATCGAGGGAAGCACCCCTGAGGGAGATGTAAACGCCGCTGTACCAGCGTTAGCCGCCAAATGGCGCCTAAACGAGAAAATCGATTTAGGCCTGGGTGTTTACTCCTTCTGGGGTCTCAAAACCGATTACAATCGCTCCTGGATCGGGCGTTACCATGCCGTGGATACGAGCCTCACCACGGTGGCCATCAACCCAGTCTTGTCTTTCAAACCCACACCGCAGCTCTCTGTCGCAGGTGGACTGATTGCACAATACGCCGACGCACGGCTGACCAACGCCATCGACTTCGGCACGATCGGTGCGGCGCAAGGCATACCAGGCGCGAATCCTGGCACTCAGGACGGCTTCGCCCGCGTCACCGGCGATGACTGGGGCTTCGGCTTCAATCTCGGAGCGATCTACGAACTCACCCCCAGCACGCGCATAGGAATAGCTTACCGCTCCAAGGTAGAACATACGCTCAAGGGTAAAGCCAGCTTCGATCCGGACCAAGCGGGAATCGCCAATACGCTCGGCATGGCGCTCGGCGGCGCCTTCACCGACACCGGTACCAAAGCGGATCTCACCACCCCGGCCACGGCCAGCCTCGGTGTGTTACATCACGTTAATGAGCGACTCGCGCTGATGGCAGAGGTCCAATGGACAGACTGGAGTGAATTCGGTCGCTTAACGGTGAAATTCGATAATAACACCCCGGATAGCTTAACCGACAATGACTGGAACGACACTTGGTTCGCATCGATCGGAGCAAGCTACCGCCTCACGGAGCGTTGGTTGCTGCGTGGAGGGCTCGCCTATGACCAAACGCCGATCCCTGACCCACGGCACCGCACTCCACGAGTACCGGGGGCAGACCGTAAATGGATTGCCCTCGGGGCCACTTACAGCCCCCTTGCCAATTTCGACATCACCGGCAGCTGGGTGCATGCCTTTTTCAGTGATGCCGATAGCAACCAGAAGGTCGGCGACGAGGGCAACAGTGCGCGCGGCAATCTCACCGGCACTTACAAAGTATCAGCCGACGTATTCTCGCTCCAGACCACTTGGCGATTCTGACGCCTTTTTTCGCGCGGCGCCTAAAGCGCCTTAAGCTATCCACTGACAACAAGGATCGGAACGCATCGCTAGCTCGCAGCGAGCGATGCGGGCTGAATTGCGCAATGCAGAGGTACGAAAGCAACGCTGTACGGGCTCCAAAGCTTACCCGTCCAACAGGAAAATTCGGGGAAAAAAAGCGCTGCGGTCTCCTCAAAAAATCAGAGGCAACCCGATCAGCGCTTCATGTACTCGAAAAACTCCTGGTTCGTCTTGGTATCCTTGAGTTTATCCAAAAGGAATTCGATCGCTGCCAACTCGTCCATGGGGTGCAGCAATTTGCGTAAAATCCAAGCCTTCTGCAACTCATCAGGCCCCATTAGAAGCTCTTCACGTCGGGTTCCAGAGCGATTGATGTTGATCGACGGATAAATGCGTTTCTCTGAAATACGCCGGTCTAGGTGAAGCTCCATGTTACCGGTGCCCTTAAATTCTTCGTAAATGACATCGTCCATCCGCGAACCCGTCTCGACCAAAGCGGTCGCTATAATCGTAAGAGACCCACCTTCCTCGACGTTGCGGGCTGCCCCAAAGAATCGCTTCGGTCGATGCAGCGCGTTGGCATCCACACCACCGGTGAGTACTTTGCCGGATGAAGGCACCACCGTATTATAGGCGCGTGCCAGGCGGGTAATGGAGTCGAGTAGAATCACGACATCCTGCTTGTGCTCGACCAAGCGCTTGGCTTTCTCGATCACCATTTCGGCGACCTGCACATGCCGGCTGGCGGGCTCGTCGAAGGTTGATGACACCACCTCGCCACGAACCGAACGCTGCATCTCCGTAACCTCCTCGGGTCGCTCGTCGATGAGCAGAACGATCACGTAACATTCGGGGTAGTTGGAGGTAATGGACTGAGCGATGTTCTGCAGCATCATCGTCTTACCAGCCTTGGGCGGTGAGACGACGAGGCCGCGCTGACCTTTACCTATAGGCGCGACCAAATCGATGATCCGTGCCGTGAGGTCTTCGGTGCTGCCGTTACCCCGCTCCATCTTGAGCCGAGACTTGGCAAACAAGGGTGTCAGATTTTCGAATAAAACCTTGTGGCGAGCCGCTTCCGGTTTCTCGAAATTGATTTCGTTGACTTTCAGTAGCGCGAAATAGCGCTCGCCTTCCTTCGGCGGGCGAATTTTTCCCGCTACCGTATCGCCTGTACGCAGACTGAAACGCCGAATTTGGCTCGGGGAGACATAGATGTCATCCGGTCCTGCCATGTAAGAGCTATCAGCAGAACGCAGAAAACCGAAGCCGTCCTGGAGAATTTCCAAAACGCCATCACCCCAGATATCTTCGCCTTTCTTGGCTTGGGCCTTAAGAATGGAGAAGATGACATCCTGTTTACGCGACCGCGCCATCCCCTCGATTCCGAGAGATTGGGCAATCTCCACGAGCTCGGTGGCGGGCTTCTGCTTAAGTTCCGTGAGGTTCATTGTCTAGTGCTTCATGGGTTGGATCGATCTGAACTCGGCGCACAGGATCCCAGCCTTTGCCCTGGCCTTGGCCTTGAAGGCGTGTTGCGAGAGCGCCCTATCAGGTTCCGCTGCCACAGTCGCACTGGATGGGCTCGGTGCTACAGCGGTTTGCTAAACGGACTGGTCAATACTGGAACGAAGAGGGCGGCCCTATCGACCGCCCTGGCAGAAATTAGAGGTTGCTGTCGAGGAACGCCGTGAGCTGAGACTTCGACACTGCACCCACTTTGGTTGCCTCCACTTCGCCGTTCTTGAACAACATCAACGTTGGAATCCCCCGGATGCCATATTTCGGAGGCGTTTCCGGATTATCATCAATATTCAGCTTGATCACCTTCAGCTTGCCAGCATACGCCTCGGCCACCTCGTCGAGAATGGGCGCAATCATTTTGCACGGGCCGCACCATTCCGCCCAGTAATCCACTAGAACGGGCTCAGCGGCCTTCAATACCTCTTGTTCGAAGGTCTCGTCCGAGGCATGGACGATATTTCCGCTCACGGTCTGTAACCTCCAAATGCTGCCGTCGGGAGAGATTTGAGTATTCAAAATATACCCGGCTTGGGGCAAAAGCGACTGGCTAATATGGGGGGCTGCTGGAATAACTCGCGCTGGCTGCGCGTATAATTTTGAAAAATTCTATCGAGCATCACAATTCTTGTCAACGCCCGACGGACACGCCGAGGCACCGGAACGAGCTGTGCCATGCAGAAATCCCCAAATCCATAACGGACATGCCTCCACGGGGTCAAGCGCAACCTCAATGACGAGCGCCAGAGCGTGTGTACAATAGCTGCATCGCCCGCTGGAGTCCTAGCATGCCACATAAACCGATAACCGTGCAGCGGCGCATCGTCGCGCGCTCCCGTCTGTTTCAGGTGGAAGCCGTGAGCTTGCGCTTCGCCAACGGGGTCGAGGCCGAATATGAGCGGCTCACACCGGGCGCCGGATCAGCCGGTGCCGTGCTCATCGTACCATTCCTCGAGGGCGACACGGTGCTATTGGTACGTGAGTATGCGGCCGGAACGGATCGGTACGAACTCGGCTTGCCCAAAGGTCGAATAGAACAGGATGAGGAGCCGCTTTCAGCGGCCGCCCGTGAGCTGCGCGAGGAAGTAGGCTATGCGGCCCGACACCTAACTCCATTATGCCTAATGACCCTCGCACCGGGTTATCTCTCGCATCAGACCCAGGTAATACTGGCCGAACAGCTCTATCCGGACCGCCTCGAGGGTGACGAGCCGGAGGCCCCCGAGGTAGTATCCTGGCCGTTATCCGACCTGGCGGGTTTACTCGCCTGCGATGAGTTGACCGAAGCCCGCACGATCGCCGCTCTTTTCATGGCCCGAGAACATCGCCTAAGGCAGCATTTGGAGATCTGAACAGCATGGACGTCGAACACCGCAAACAGTTGATCGAGCCCCTCGCCCTCCTAGCGGAGGAAGCCGGAAAACGCATCATGCGAGTCTATCAGCGGGACTTCGCCGTGGAAACCAAAACCGACGAATCCCCCCTCACCGAGGCTGACCGCGCCGCTCATGAGCATATACTCACCCGCCTGCGGGAGCTGACTCCGGAGCTTCCGATACTATCCGAGGAAGGCGGCCTGCCCGACTACGACAACCGCCGCAAATGGTCACGCTATTGGCTAGTGGATCCGCTAGACGGCACCAAGGAGTTCATCAAAAAAAACGGCGAGTTCACGGTCAATATCGCGCTGGTAGAACAAGGCCAACCGGTTCTGGGTATCGTGCATGCCCCCGTGCTCAAGAGCACTTATATCGGCAATCGAGACGCTGGTGCCTGGCGTATAAGCGACGGTGCAAGCATACCGCTACGCACGCGAGCGTTACCGAACGAGTCGTTGACACTGGTAGTCAGTCGATCGCATCGTGGCGAAGCCGTAGACCGACTGCTCGAACGACTCCCACCACACGAGACCCGCTCGGTAGGCAGCTCGCTGAAATTCTGCCTAGTGGCGGAAGGTAAAGCGGATCTCTACCCCCGCTTCGGCCCGACCTCGGAATGGGACACGGCGGCCGCCCAGTGCATAGTCGAAGCAGCCGGCGGACGCGTCACCCGAGTCGATCTCCGCCCGCTCACCTACAATACCAAGGCCTCGCTGCTCAATCCGGATTTCCTGGTCTTCGGCGATCCGAACTGGGAGCTACGCCCGCTGCTCGCTGACTTCGAGGTCCAGGTACGCTAACCTCGCACGGCTGCGCATTACCGGCCCCACCCGGCAGCCAAAAACTCGGGCCGGCTTAGCCGCCATGCGGGCGCTACAGCGTGCTCACCCTCATTGCGCCCCGCGCAATAGCCGCATAGGTGAGACATTATGGTATCGATACCCGGCTCCCACTGCGGCCAACCAGACCACAACCGCTCCGAGCGCCGCACCGACTGGAATGGCGACCCAATCGGCCTGATAGGGAAGCTCGAACAAACGTTCGGCCGCGATATAGCCGGCTGCGGTGGCGGCAAGCCCGGCCAGCGTGCCAGCCGCTCCTCCCACAAGCAGGAATTCCAGGCGCGCCATACGCCGCAAATGCCCACGAGTCGCCCCTAGGGCGCGCAGGAGGGCGTTCTCGAGCCGACGCTCCTCACCGGTGATTTGCAGGGCCGAAAACAGCACCAGCAGCCCTGCTGCGAGGGTCATCAGCGCCATAATCTCCACCACCCGGCTACCCTGATTGATCATCTGGCGCACAGTGCGCAACAATGCATCGACATCGATTACCGTAACACTGGGATGCTTGCGAACCAGCTGCGCGATGAGATCCACGCTGTCTGCCGGCAGATAAAAGCTGGTAATCCAGGTGGTCGGGAAACCCTGCAGCAGCCCCGGGGGGGCCAAAACGAAAAAGTTGACCTGGAAACTATCCCACTCGACCGCACGCAGGTTCGTCACTGTGGCGCTTACGGTTTCGCCCCCCACCCGGAAAGTCAGACGATCGCCCAAACGAATCCCCAAGGACTCGGCAAGCCCTTGCTCGACTGAGAATTGCTTTGAGTCCATTCGCTCGGCGGACCACCATCGGCCGGCTATTACGCGATTATCCGCTGCCGGCCGACGCGCCCAGGAGAGGTTGAATTCACGTTGAACTAAGCGCTTGGCCCGGTCCTCGGTATAATCCTCCGCCGTAAGCGTTTGCCCATTACGGGCCACGAGGCGCCCGCGAATCATGGGATAGAAGCGTGGCTCAACACTGGCCTGGTTCGCCAATAACCGGCGCACCGCAGCCACCTCATCGGGTTGAATATTGATCAAAAACTGATTGGGCGCGTCGACGGGAATCCGTCCGCGCCAGGCATCCAACAGATCCGTGCGCACTACCAAAAGGAGGTAGAGTGCCATCAAACCCAAACCGACGGCCGCGATTTGCACAACAGCGGCACCTGGCCGCCGACTCAGTCCGCTAAGCCGTAGCATACGGCCAGGACCGCCGCGACGATGCCAATACCGCACCCCCAAAACAAGAATACCCGCTCCCACCACCAACAGCATGAAGCTGCCAAAGACCGCCACAAAGACATAAAAAGCGAGTTCGAAGTCGTCGGCCTGCCACCACATGAGGGCGAATACAACCGCTACCGCCAACCCATAAGGCACACTGCCGCTGATCAAGTCCCGACTGGCCTCTCGCCGTAGCACCCGCAACGGGGTAACACCCCGCAGACGCAGCAATGTGGGCGACGAGAAACCTAACAACGCAACCAGCGCCGTCAACCAACCCAACAGCAGTGGCCCCAGGCTGGGAGCCGGCAATGCCACCACCACAAGCCCGGCGAGTACTGCCAACATGGCAAAATGCACCAAATAGCCGATCAATGCGCCGCAGGCACCGGCGATGACCCCGAGCCAGAACAACTTGCCGGCGAGCAACCATATGATCCGCCGACGGGTGGCACCGAAGCAACGCATCAGCGCGACACTTAGAATCTGACGCTCGGTATAATGACGCGTAGTGAGCAGCATGCCCACACCAGCCACAACAACTGTCAACAACGCCGCCAGGCTGAGAAAACGCTGTGCTTTCTGGACTACCTCGCGAATGCCGAACCGCGCCTCACGCGGATGCACGAGTTCCACACTGCTCGTCATACGCGGCGCAAGCCAACGCGTGTAGCGCTTTAGCGCCCCTGCCGAGCCGGCCAGGAGCAGCTGGTAGCGCACCCGACTCGCCGGCTGCACCAACCCGGTGGCGGCAAGGTCATCCCAACGCAGCAGCACTCGGGGAGCCAGGCTGTATAGGAAGCCTTCCCGATCCGGCTCCAAGGTGATCAATCGAGTGATCCGAAACGTGCTTTGACCGAGTCGAATTCGATCCCCAATGGCCAGATCGAGCAGGCTAAGCAACCGCGGATCCACCCAAATCCGGCCGTGACCTGGATTCCCTTGGCTTGTATGCTCCGGCCCGGAACGCCCCGCACGGGCGCGCAGCCTCCCACGCAAAGGATAGCTCGGATCCACCGCTTTTACCGATACCAACTCGGTACGCCCGCCGACGAGCACTACGCTCGGGAATTCCGCCGTGCGCGCGGTGCGCAGGCCCCAGGCTCGAGCCTGCTGCCGCCACGACTCTGGTATCGGCTGACTGCTGCGCACCGCCAAATCGGCGCCGAGCAACTCGGCAGCCGGGGCGCGGGTTGCTACGACACCAATGCGCTGGGCAAGCCAAGCCACCGAGGTAACGGCCGCCACCGAAAGAACCACCGCCAAAGCGAGCAAACGCAGCTCGCCAGCCCGCCAATCGCGTAGCAATAGCTGCAAGCTCAGCACAGCGGAGCACTCACCTCAGTGCTTCCAAACGACCCGCCTGCAAGCGCAGCACCGCGTGGCAGCGCTCCGCCAGAGTGGCATCGTGGGTCGCTAGAACCAGCGTGGTCCCATGGGCTTCATTGAGCCCAAAGAGCAACCCACTGACACGCCCGGCGGTGTGCTGATCGAGATTACCCGTGGGCTCGTCCGCAAACAGCAACGCCGGCGGGGTAACGAACGCCCGCGCCAACGCCACTCGCTGCTGCTCACCACCAGAGAGCTGCGCCGGGTAAAAATGCAGCCTCTCGATAAGCCCGACCGCTTCCAGCGCAGCGCGCGCCTGAACACGCGCCTGCGGCTCTCCCACCAGTTCCCGAGGCAACATGACATTTTCTAACGCCGTGAGTCCCGGCAACAAATGAAAGGATTGAAACACGAATCCCACGCGACCCGCGCGCAAGCGCGCCCGCCCGTCCTCATCTAGGGCGGTCAGATCCACGCCATCGAGCCACACCTGCCCAGCACAAGGCTGCTCCAGCCCAGCCAGCAGACCAAGCAGCGTAGACTTGCCGGAGCCCGAAGCACCCAGAATGGCCACGGTATTGCCACGCGGGATGTTAATATGCAGATTTTCAAATAATGTAATATCGCCCTCGGGCGCGGCGAAACGCATGGTGAGCCCCTCGGTGGCCAGCATGTCCACGCGTGAAATGGTCGTCATGATCCACCGACTCCTAATCGCTTTACTGCTACTGTCGGCCTTGCCGGCGCGAGCGAGCGAGCACGCGATCCTGGTGCTCGGTGACAGCCTCAGCGCGGCGCACGGCATAGATCAGAACGCCGGCTGGGTTGCACTGCTGGCGACACGCCTTGTCAAACAGCACTGGGACTATCGGGTAGTCAACGCCAGCATCTCCGGTGATACGACAGGCGGCGGGCTCGCTCGCCTGCCGGCTGCCTTGAACCGTTATCATCCGGACATCCTCATTGTCGAGCTCGGCGGTAATGATGGTCTGCGCGGCATACCGCTTGCCGAGACCCGGTCGCATCTTGGCCAAATCGTGCGCATGGCGAAACACCGAGACATCCGGGTGCTGCTGATCGGAGTGCGACTCCCGCCTAATTATGGGACGATTTTCACCGAGCGCTTCCAAGCGCTGTTCCACGAGGTCGCTCAGACTGAATCGGTCCCGCTGGTGCCCAAACTGTTGGCGGGGGTTGCAGAAAACCCGCAGCTCATGCAACCCGACGGCATACATCCCAGCGCTGCGGCACAGCATCAATTGTTGGCTAATGTCTGGCCGAAACTCAAACCTTTGCTGCAATCAACGCCGCACGTGCCGCTACCGCCCGCCGAACAGCACTCTCCCGGTCCGAACCGAATGCGGTGATATGCCCCATCTTACGGCCCGGGCGAGCCTCGCGCTTGCCGTAGAGGTGCAATTTCACCGCCGGGTCGGCACAAGCAGCCGCCCAATCCGGTTCACCACCGCCCCATAGCTCACCCAGAAGATTCACCATGGCGCACGGACGCAACATCTGTGTGTCCCCCATGGGAAGCGCGCAAATGGTGCGCACCTGCTGCTCGAATTGACTGGTAACACACGCATCGAAGCTGAAATGACCGGAATTATGGGGACGAGGCGCCAACTCGTTGACCAACAGTTCCTGATCGGGCGTAATGAAAAACTCCACACACAGAACCCCGACCACATCCAGCGCTTCTAGGAGTCCCCGAGTAATCTCCAGCGCCTGAGCTTCGAGGCGACCAGGCAGACTCAGCCCGGGAATGGACAGGTCGAGGATGTGATTACGGTGCTGGTTTTCGATTACACCATAATGCGCAAATGCGCCGTCGCTGCCCCGTGCCGCCACAACAGAGACTTCCTGTTGGAAATCGACGAAGCGCTCGACAATGGCCTCGACTTTACCGATCTTGGACCAGGCCGCATCCACCTCCTCCGATCCGTGGATTACCGCCTGTCCCTTACCATCGTACCCGTAGCCCGCGGTCTTGAGCACAAGCGGAGGATGCATGCGCTGCACGGCCGCTGCCAATTCCTCCCGTGTGGTCACGGCAACGAACGGCGCGGTAGGAAAGCCGTTGTTGATTAGGAAACTTTTCTCGCGGTAACGGTTTTGAATGATGTGCAGCACCTCGCCCCGGGGGCGGACCGGCACGTAACGCGCCACACATTCAGTGGCCTTGGCGGGGACGTTTTCGAACTCGAAGGTGATGACGTCCACTTCACGCGCAAAATCAGTCAATGCCGCCAAATCCTGGTAGTCAGCATAGATCTCGCGATCGGCCACCTGCCCGGTCGGAGTTTCCCGATCCGGAGAATAGGCATAGACTCGATAACCCATACGGCGGGCGGCGATGGCGAACATACGCCCGAGCTGGCCACTGCCGAGCACACCCAGCGTAGCACCGGGTAGAATGGGGCCGCTCAAAGCAGTGTATCCTCCATGACCACACGCGCCTGGCGTTGCCTAAATGCCTGCAACGCCTGTTGCAGCTCGGGCTCATCCCGGCCGATCAGCGCCACGGCAAACAAAGCGGCATTGCGCGCCCCTGCCTGACCGATGGCGAAGGTCGCGACCGGTACGCCGCCAGGCATTTGTACGATGGATAGCAGAGAATCAAGCCCCTGCAAAGCTTGGCTTGGTACCGGAACCCCAAGGACCGGTACGGTCGTGTAGGCAGCCACCATCCCCGGCAAATGAGCGGCGCCACCCGCTCCGGCGATAATGACATCCAGCCCCCGCGGCCGCGCCTGCTGCGCATACTCGCGCAGCCACTCCGGCGTGCGGTGCGCCGAGACGATACGCGCCTCATGGGTAATGCCAAACTCAGCAAGCAGCTCGGCGGCGCAACACATCGTCGCCCAATCGGACTTGCTGCCCATGATCACGCCCACCCGGGGCTTATCTTCGACCATGTCACCCCCCGCCTCGACAGTAAAAAATCATTCATCTGCGCAACCGCTCGGCACCCTAGGTCTGTCAGCAGTTACCCGCGACGCCGCGCGCAGCTGCTAACAGGC
>JAUILK010000096.1 GCA_030433275.1 Gammaproteobacteria bacterium | reverse complement strand
CGAGGCCCGAAGTGCGTGAGCAGGACACGGAATTCGGTCTTCGGGAAGCCGTGTAACACGGTTGTTCAGGACTGACTATTTAATTGCCTGGTTAATATGAAACTGGTAATCCAGCACAATTGGGCAAACATTTTCTATCGTATAAACTGTGGGCGAACTGCTCAAAGCCACGGGAATTTGAGATGCCCTCCCGACTGATAGCTCCACTGAACTGTCTTTTGGATAGTAGATGATCAGCGCAGCGCCACTGCGATACCCCCCCGAAAACGCCCCCTATTCTCCTGCCCATAGTGAAAGCGTAGATCAGTCAAAATTGAATCAGACTGGACTGCCGCATAAGCTATCGACAAAGCGTGCTCGGATACCGACGCCAAAACCGCTACCCGAGAAAACGGCATGAATTTGTTCGAGCTGATTGCTCTGCTGCTCGGTCTTTCTGCAACCTTCGCCTACTTCAACGCACAGCTTCTACACTTGCCCACGACCATTGGCGTAATGGCCATAGCACTGGTCTTCTCGCTAGCCCTTGTAGTTGCACAGTCACTGGGACTATCCGGGCTGACCGAATGGGCCAGACAGGCCGTAGCAGCCGTGGATTTCGATCGTACGCTGCTCGATGCCATGCTCGCGATGCTGCTTTTCGCCGGTGCGTTGCACGTGCCGCTGGATGAACTCGGGCGACAATGGCGCGTAATCGGCCTGCTCGCCACCGTAGGCGTATTGGTGTGCACCGCGCTCATCGGCGTGGCGATTTACACGGTACAAAGGCTGCTCGATCTGGAACTCCCCTTCATCTACTGTCTGCTCTTCGGAGCGGTGATTGCGCCGACCGATCCGGTCGCCGTACTCGGCATTGTCCAGAAGCTCGGACTACCGGGTACGCTGCAGGCCAAAATCGCCGGGGAGTCCTTGTTCAACGATGGCTTCGCCGTAGTGGTCTTCCTCGGTATCGCCGGCATCGCCTCCGGCGAAACCACCGCAATAATGGACGTGACGATTCTCTTCACAGAGGAGGTCTTCGGCGGCATAGCCCTCGGGCTTGTACTCGGAACCGTAGGATACGGGCTACTGCGCTCACTCGACGAGTATATTGTCGAGATCCTGATTACCTTGGCTCTGGTGACCGGCGGTTATGCACTCGCATTACGGCTGCACTTCTCCGGGCCGCTCGCGATGGTGGTCGCCGGCTTGCTGCTCGGCAACCACGGCCGACGGTTTGCCATGTCGGAGACGACCCGTACTCACCTGGATACATTTTGGGAATTGGTCGATGAGTTGCTCAATATCGTACTTTTTTTACTCATCGGCTTAGAGGTGCTGATCATACCGTTCGATCAACAGCCGGTAATGCTGGGCATGCTGGCTATTCCGCTGGTATTGCTCGCGCGCTTCCTCGCCGTCGGCGGCGTCGTGCATGCGCTATCCCCTATCCGGGATTTCAAGCGCGGAGTCGTCCGTCTCCTTACTTGGGGCGGGCTGCGCGGCGGCATTTCCGTCGCGCTCGCACTGTCACTTCCGAGCAGCCCCGAACGCGAGGTGATCGTGACCATGACCTATGTCATCGTCGTGTTCTCGGTCCTGATCCAAGGACTCACCGTGGCGCCGTTGATACAGTGGTTGCGGCATAAATGAGAAAGCGAGCTGAAGCATCTAACCCGATCGCTCCGGCATCTTGCTCCATATGCTCGTGGATCGAGACTCCCGGTATCCCCGATGGCCATGTATAGCCCGCCCAGCTCACAGAAGTTAGTCATTTTGCCGCACCATCGATGAGCTTGGCGCGCGCCTCGAGCAAGGAGCCTTTGCGACGCGGCGCCACAAATTATTTGGTGAATTCGTCAGCAGCCGTCCGGCTCATGGTTTGCTCCCAGGCGCTTTGGGCCGGCCCCAAGGTGCGGCGACCCTTGTCGAGCGCGGGGCTGTGATCGGCACAGAGATTCTGTTATTGGCAGTGCAAAAATGACCCACCTCGGCGCCTGGCCACGGCTCCCTCGGGTGATGAGCGTTTGGCAGCGATGCATGGCCTACTTCTATCGTTACGAACAGGAAAGCCAACCATTTCAGGTTGACATAAAGAAAGAAGCCCCTCCGCGGGGGACAAACACCCGGCCCCATGGGAAGGGTCCCTAAGGAGACTCTGAAATAATCCCGACTGCCCCAGCCGGTATAATGGCGGCATTGCCAGTGATTCAGGCGGAACCGATGAAGCAGACCAGCTTTGGCTCGATGAGTTTTGCGGCCAAGAAGC
>JAUILK010000013.1 GCA_030433275.1 Gammaproteobacteria bacterium | reverse complement strand
CTTTCGCAAACTCGAACTCGTCATCAACAACGTCGAGTTCCATAACGGCGAGCAACTCACGGAGCAGTCAGACAGGAATGCCGCCTGACGGCCATACACGAGAATTGACAATAACTCGAGCTGGAAAGGACTAGGTATTTACCCGGCAATTAAATACAGTGAATACAATTCAAGTTAGGACAGCCTCAGGCTCGTGTACGACCTGGTTTATGACCTATATTTATTTGCCGAAGTAATAACAACTTTTTTGGGACGGTGGCGTCACGACGCCGTGGAGGATGTTGTGGTCCATTTAAGACTGAGCTACCTACTGAACGCATTGACCCTGCTGGCCATTCTATTGATAGGGCCTGCGGAACTACGGGCTCAGACGCCTGGAATCACCGTGGAGCGTATGCCACTTCCTAAGCGAGGCAAAGGGCTCGCCGGACCAATGAAACATGTCTCTTTCGAGACAGGACAAGGGGGGCGCGTCTTTGTTTATGGAGGCGATTACGCAGGAAAACCAGTCGAAGCTTCGTATCGACGCGAAATCTGGTCCGTCGATTTTACCGCCAATGACTGGCGCCTGGAGTCAAAATACTGCCCCCCGAATGCCGGAACCGTATGGACGCGGGGCCGATGCCAGGCGGGCTTTGCCTATCTAGGCAAAAACCGCTTCCTGATCGCCGGCGGCAACTATGATCTGAACAATTCTTCGGCCTGTGGACCGTCCGCGCCCAAGCAGATCAAGCATGGCTACGTCATGCGCTGGGCCGGCGAATACCATATCCCGCCACAGACGCCACCCAATCCGGAACGCACCTTGGGCGGGCCCTTCGGCCAGATCAAATACGGGGTATGGGATCGTGCGAACGAGCGCTTTCTGGCAATCAAAGCCCACGGACAAATCGTCCAATTCAAACAAGGGAAGTGGCGCCTGCTGCCGGGGCTGACAGGACGTTATCTGTGGAGCGCGCAAGGCGCCCAGAACCTGGTGGATCGCCGCTGGTACATGGTTGACGAGGTGGCTGGTAAAAACGGAGAACTCGTCTACATGGATCTCGATCATGACACGCTGCATACGGCCGCGCCGCTCCCGTTTCCGGCAAGGCGCAATGCACGCAGCTACGAATCGGTCGCGCTGGCCTGGTGGCCGGCACACAAACGGCTTGCCCTTTACCGGATCTATGACGAGGATGTCCTCTGGCTTTATAAAATCGACGGCGGATTCGAACGGGTCGTGCTGCCGAACCAAGGCAGACCCGTGCATGGAAACCACCTGGTGTCGGACCCCGCGCACGATGCTCTTGTGATCATCGGCGGTACCGACGGTGCGTGGAACGACCCCAACCGCAGTTACTGGATCATTCGATGATAAATGATGCGCGGTTCGGCTCGGTCAGTCGCTCTACAGTCGCCGTGTACAGATTGGCAGCGCTGGCTCATGAAATGAACAATAACTGTCAACGAACTTTGTCCGCCCTAAAGGGCGGACGCCCGCCTGTTGCGCCAGCACGACATCCCAATCGTGATTCCCTTCGAGGAGGACGGGGCCGTCCGAGGTGATGGCCACATCCCAACCGACCGAGGGGAACTCCAAAAACACATCATGTGCCCGCAAGCACAGATCGAGCGCCGCCGACCAATACGGCAACCGGTAACTGGCAAATGGCCGCTCCGAATGAGGCGACTCATGGTAATCAACGGCAGCGTAATGCAGCTCCTTGCGCACAGCATCGCGCAATGCGCCAGTCGCCTCGTCTATGGGGCTTGCGAAACCACCCCGGCTAAAATTGTCGGCTGGATCGACGTCTGATGCAGAAGGCATGCGGAAGACCGACAACATATGTTCGGGCTGCCCGTGGAGCTTTCGGCAAGTAACGATCCGTGCCGTACAGAGCACGCCTGGGCCGAGCGAGGCGATCGCTGGATGATTCGTCAACCGCTGCTGAAGCAAGTACGGGCTGGAATGAGAAAGTGCTTTTAACTGGTCGCATAGCTCGCTCGCGGTCAGCATTTGGCCCTCCTCGCCCCGATAATGACCGCTTTCCTGCCAAATCCACCGTGCCACCCCCTCGCCGCAAAGAGAATCGGCCGGTTTGCTGAAAAGATCACCTCGAGGCAAGCTCACCTCGCCGCCGTCCGGCCACGCCCGCGCGCGACCGGCTGTGAACTCCGCGACAATCGCAGCGACAGGCAACTGGTGCGCAGTGCAAACTCGATGGAAGACCCGCTTGTCGACGAGACGGGATGTGTCTACATTCAGTTGCTGGTAGAGATGGCTGCGCAGCGTCATGTTTACATTAAGCGGAAAGAACAATTCGGCATCGGCAAGGTCATCGAGTCGATACAGCCTGTACCGATAATAAGCATCGGAACTGAAATCAAAGCGCATCGCAATCAGCCACTGCTGCAGGAATTGCCGCCAAACCGGCACACCTGCAAGGCGGACAACCTCCGAGCCATAGGTGAGGGTCGGCCGCCAGGCCCGCACCAAACGGGTCAGGGGACGGCCCCCTTGAGCTATAACAGACCCCAAAGCTCGGCTAAGAGATCGATGATTGCGTTGCCTCACCAATTGCCTATGTAAACGGTGCAATACCTTGGCGTTACGGCAAACTGCTATGGCGTCAACTCGACGACGATCCACTGTGTGCTGCTCCATTCCCTTCGCAAGCGGCTTTGTCTTAGTGCCCGTCATGCTCGGTCCTGCCGCAAGTATCAGCCGCATTCAGTGAAATGCACCAGATCTGCTTCGCGCTCTCCCATCCCCCATTACCCCACGTTCCTCCTCGATACAAATGGCCGGCACCCGGGACGTAAACACCCACCATGTTGTAGGCAATCGGTAAATTCAGTACATCGGTCAAATCATCGTATGCGCCGGATTTCAGGTTATAAAGGCCGACCCGCTTGCTATTGCCGCCGAACACGATGACAGCGCTGTTCCTGCCGGGATCGTAGGTGACCGCCGCCATGGCGGGAACCGGCTGCGGTGTGGGCGGTAACGAACTCCATTCACGCGTTTTAACGTCCAACTTCCAGACCTCACGCAAGGGCTTTCCCTTCCAGTTCTTCGCACCGCCGAAGATATAAACATTCCCGTTCACGCAGATAGCGGAATCCCGTATATTGTTCCTACGCCCGGGCCGCTGCTGGCGGTAGCCGGTTGCAAGGTAGCGACCGGGGCGTTCCCCATCCGGCCGTACAACGATAAGAATTCCCTCGTGCTTACCACCATAACGCACGAGCGTCCGGCGCCCCTCACAGACGACGTCCGCATAGTTCCACCCGTTTATGAACTTGTAGGCCGCTTCGTTGGTGTAGGTAATCGGCGCGAACTCCGGCTTACGCGCATTCGGCACCAAATGAATCCATTGTTTCTGGGCGATGTCGTAAATGCCGTGGTTACCCGCCAAGGTGTCCCCCGGTGCGGCAATCCAAAGCTGTCCGCTCCGGCCTTCCCAGGGAAGATAAAAGCCGATGTAATTATTGCGCCCGGAGGCCGACGGCGGCGATGTCGATTGGCCGGCGAACCATTCTGCCGAAGTCAACTGCTTATGCAGATCCTTTTGCCAATAAACCCATCGGTCCGTGCTCGGATCGTAGATTCGGACGGAGTTGTCCGAACTGGGATCGTGATTATGACCCATCAGCGGCATGAACAGCCAAGTGTCGGTGCCGGGTGAGCGGATGGCGAACACGTGACTCCAGCCCATGCCGTTGTTGGACGGATCATCGGTGATGTGCACGGCGAAAGGCTGGCTTGCGATTGCAGCCGGGCCGAATAACAGCACCAGCGCTAGAACGAACGCAATGCGCCTGGCACCCGCCGCAACAAGGCTATGAGCCGCCTGAACAGAGAACGAGCGCCGCGCTACGCGCAGCATATGCTTTTTCATTCAGTTACTACCTTGACGGTTTGCGTTTATACGGGAAGCCGGCCTAGGGATTTTCTCAGCCCAACGCCCTCGATGCCAAACGCTCGTACAGGGTACCGTCGTGCGTCCACTCCCATGCCTTCCAGTAGAAGAATAGCTTCCATATCAGCGCCTGCGAAGGGGAGGCAGTCGGCGGCTCCTGCAAAGCCGTTGGACGAATCCAGCGCTCATCGTGAGGTTCGATGAGCCAATCACCGATGAATGCGCTGAGCGAAGCCTGATACGGCCGGCGCCGTAGCCGTGTCGGCAGTCTCGAAACGGCTTCTTCCTGCAACCGCGCGCTCCAGTACGCGAAGTCGGTCCGGGAACGGCGGATCGGGCTGCCGCCGGAAATGAGCGGCGCAACCAGGGTATGTCGCCCGATACGACGCAGCAAACGCATATGGAACCGAGCGCCTCGGCGCTCTTCGGCAGGCAGGCCGGCGGCGTGGGAAAGCATCTCCGCGGAGGCCCCCGGGATGAACGGAAGGGCATGATTCGCATATACCTTAAGGGGATTCATCGCGGGGCGGTTTCGCCCGCGGTTGTTTAGTCTGAAACCGGCCAGCCCGAACTCATCCTGAGGCCAGCGATTCGATTCCAGCGAATAATCATCCTGAAATCCCTGCCACATGGCCTCGGCGACCTCGTCATGAAATAACTCTCGCACCGCTTGCCATTGCCGGCTGCCGGGTTTACGAACTTCCTGTTGCCAATACGCCGCGAATGCGCCCCGAGGCTGTTGATGGGCCGAGAAGAGGTAATCCGGCATGAACCCATCCCAAACGGGCTGATTCGGTAAAACACTGGCAACGCGCGGGATGAAAAGATCCAAAGTAGGGAAGGCCGCGTCCATCGCCTCCAGATAGCGAAGGTAAGGGCGGCGTGAAAAGAACGGCTCGGTCGCCGCCACCTGCCGGTAGCGCACGCCCATGACCTTGGCAGCGCGTACGGCATATCGGCTGTCTGCACCGCGCAACTCTCCGGGATGAGCCACCACCAGCGCCTGAACGTCCTGCCGGGCCAGCGTCAGCGCCCCCAGCAGGAGCCGTGAATCCAAGCCTCCGCTCAATAGCAAGGTACTGCCCGTCGGCGCATAGCGCCCATAATGCTCGATGTCGTCCACCAGCGCTTCGACGAAATCGAATGTGCGCCAGCCAGTGGTCGGCGACGGCCAGTCCCAGTATCGGTCGATGGTCAGGCAGCCGTCCACTGGACGGTACCGAATGACGCTGGCGGGCGGCAATCGCCGCAGTCCCTCAGCCAGGGTGCGATCCGCAATGGTATGGCCGAGCGCAAAAAAACCGCCCCAGCCCGCAAAGTCCGGCTGCGCCGGCAGCGCCCGGGTATCCGAAACCACGGTGAACCCGCTCTCGTCGCGGCGATAATAGGCCGGTTGCAGCCCGAGACGATCCGTCACCAGCGTCAACGTATTCGCGGTGTCGTCCCAGTGAATGGCGATGAAGGCACCATCCAGCGAGGTCACGGCTTGGATCGTCTCGGTACTGTTGTTCCGCCAATCCAGAGTATCCGGAGCCCGTATGGGCACGCCCGTAAAAACGAGAAGGTTACCGGTCTCCGGCAGCGACGCGCCGACGACGCCGATGCCGCCTTGCGGCAGCGGTCGCGTCGCCGTCGGCAGATTCCCGCAATTCTGCCGGTCGAGCAGCGCCAGAAGGTCGCCGGAACCGATGTGGATTGCGATTTTCTTCGCGAGAAGACGCTCGGGAACGCGTGCCATAAGGGCTCCGTTTCAAACGGTTAACCGGACGATAGAACTGCGCTCGCACCAGAGCTTGGTTCGAATGATCGGCATTGTTCCAATTGCGCCAAGGTCAACAAAGCGACCAGCGGCATGCCGGGGTCCGGGCGCCTGCGCTCCAGGAAACGTTCCAACACATCGCAGCCGGAAGTACCGGCCAACGCGGCCACCCACTCCGAACGATTCAACAGGGTTCTTACCCGCGCGATCGTCTCCCGTCCGCCAAGGAGCAATCGCATGGGCGATGGAGCGGTACGCAACAAGGGCCTGCTCGGCCACAAGCGATCGAGCCCTCGGTATAGGGTTTTCGCCAAATGACGCCGCCGCGTTACGCGCAGTCCCTGCTTGAGCGGGCGACCGGTCTTGTCATAGGCAACCTCGCCCAGGCTGGGCGCAAGCCGAATAATCAAGGCACGATACAACGGTCCGTGGCGCCGGGCGCTCCAGGGCAACGCCAACGCGTAGTCCATGAGCTCGCTATCCAGCGCCGGGGTTGCGACCGCGATATGGTTCTGTGCAAGCCGGGCGGCACCGAAAACGAACCGGCGGGAACGATTCTCGAAATAAAAGCGTTGACTCGAAGCAAGCGGCGACGGCGCACCCGGCAATCCGAACGCCGCGTCGATACTGCCCAGCGCCTGCGCCAACAGTGGATCGCCGTTATCTTTTCCAACAGCCTCCCAGCGGCGACGCGCCAGCCAAATGGCGGTTTCGCGCTGCTCTTGCGCCTGCTCGGTCACCATTCTCGGGTTGAGCAACGCGTCCTGAAGATAGCCGTCCAGCAAGGTTCGACCGGGAGCACTCCGATGTACGAAGGAGCCAACACCGCCGAGCCAAAGCTGCTCAGGGCTAAGCTCGCCCGTCTCCCCCTCGGCGAATCGCTCCCAAGTGACAGAGAGAGTGTCGGGCTTTAGTTTCAACTCGGCCATCGACAATCCGAGGACGCTGGCAATACGCCGCGCAATCGGACCCTCCGGATCTCCCGGCAGGCCGATATGAAACAGGAACGCAGTGGAAAGGCGATCGCCACACAACGCGAGATTGATCCGCGAGTCGAGGCCACCGGTGATCGGCATCGCCAGATCCCGGCCGTCTGGGATGGCCCGGCGATGGGCCGCTTGCAATCGATCCAGCAGTTCGTCGGCCAATTCCGGAGCAACAGGGCCGTCGTCCGGATTCGGCACCGCTCGCCAATAGCGTTCAGCCGTCACCGAGCCGTTTGGCTGGATACGCAGCTTGGAGGCCGGCGGTGCCAAGCTGACCCCCTCCAAAAGGCTGCGGGAACCCAGCGGATAGCCGCAAAACATCATCTGCGCTGCACCGATTGGATCCGGGCTGTCGAAACCGGCTTCCAACAAAACGGGCAGCCGCGATGCAAAGCTCACGCGACCGTTCCGGCGGCCGTAATAGACGGGGATGGTTCCCAGGCGGTCCGTATGGATGATGAGAGGCGCATCGGGACCGTCGGGGTATTCGAGGATTAGAAAAGCGCCGTTGCCGGCAACCTGACCTCGCAACGCTTCGCCGGTCAAACGGCCATCATGGACTGCGATCCGATTGCGGTAATGGGTAATCCGGTGGCTGGCATCGGTGCGAATCGCCACACTTCCCCAAGGCTGGCGGATATGGCAGCGCTCCGCGGTTACCTGCTGCTCCGATGGCGGGGCGTCAATAGCGGTACCATTAAGATGAACGTGGCCTGCGATATGGAGCATCCGGTCTCTCTATACTACGCTCGTCTAAACGAATCTTGCGCGCACTAGTAGCGGCCGCCGCTAAGCGCACCCCACAGGTAGCGGCGTTCCTCCGGCCGACGCACCGCAGCCAGCAGCCCGCGCAGCGCCGCTCGATGATTTCCCCGGCGCCCAGTGTAGTACACAGCATATAGCGTGCGCTGCAGCTCGGTCAGGCAACGCTCTTTCCAGCCGCGACGTAATTGCCGGGCATCTCCGAGCAACGCGCACAGCCTCTCCAGTTCCCGGATACGCCCTGGCTGGTCGGCATCCGGCACAGGGGCCGGTCGATGGTCGGCTCCAATCGTTACTGGAGTCACTTGCCAGGAGAGATCAGGCTGCCCGCGTTGCCCAAAGCCCACCTCTACCGTGAGAATAAAACTGTACTTGGTTTCCGGGTGACGCTGCTGATAGCTGTTACCTTCCAGTTTGAACACGAAGTTGCCCAGCGAATAGGCAATCAGTCCGTGCCGGTAACGTTCGACACCCTGCCAAACGTGCGGATGATGCTGGATTACCAGATGCGCCCCCGCCTCCACCAAACGGCGCACCGCGCGGATGCGCCAGGGCGAGGGAACGGGAGCGAACTCGACGTCGGCATGCAAGGAGACGATCACCAGATCGGTCTCGGCGGCCAGCTCCGTCACCTGCGCACGCAGTCTCCGCCAGTCGAGCGGAGCAACGCCAGGTTGCCCGCGCCGCACCCAGGAGGGCGAATGATCGCAGGCGCCGAGAAAGCCAATGCGGCGACCGCCGACCGTCGTCACCAATGGGCGAACAGCGCGGCTTACATCGGTTCCTGCACCTACGGTCGAGATTCCCAAACTCGCAAGTTGCGCCAGCACGGCCTCGAGGCCCTCGACGCCGGCATCCATGACATGATTGTTGGCCAGGGTCACCACCCCGAACCCGGCGTCTGTCAGCGCGGCCAATTGGGGTGTCGCCGCCGTCATGGCAGGACACGGCGCACGGGCAAGGGCGTCCTCCGGCAACGCGCAGCACTCCAGGTTACCGAGCAAAACATCATGTTGAGCCAAGACGGAGCGGACTCGCGCGAAGGGGAACGCGGTTCCCTCGGCGGCCATACATTGCCGAAGCTCACCGCCGAGATTGATGTCGCCGACGAAACCGAACCGAAGTGCGTCCACACTCTTCATTTACGCCTCATGAGGTCCAGCAGTTCCAGCAGCGAGCTGCGGTTTATCATCATGGAAACACTCGTATACGCCGAAGCGCCGACCACGATCAGCCACAGCAGTCGAATCCACGGATTTATGCCGACCGGCAAGATGAATGCGGCGGCCGTTATAACCGCCAGCATGCTAAATCCTGCCAACCAGGATCGACTGATGGCCCGCAGAAGATCGCGCCGGCACAGGCGCAGAATCGGCAAAGAACACCCCAGATTGACGAAGAAAACGGCCGGCCACGCAATGGCCCACGCCAGGCTCACACCGACGATGCCCCAGTAGGTTCCGACCAGAAACGCACAGGGCATGACAACCGCCGTGCGCACCATGATCCGCAGCCCGATGTCCACGCGACCGTAGCCGGCAAGTGCCGGCGACAATAGATTGCTGGTCATCCGCAATGGAATTCCCAAAGCGATGATCTGCAGCGGCAAGATAGCGGTGTGCCACTGCTCACCGAGCACCAGCGGCACGCCATCGGGCGCCACGGCGGCAATCCCCCATAGCACCGGCACGCCGACGAAGCTGACCAATCGAACGGTCTTCAGGTAATGGCGCCCCGCCAGCTCGGCGTTTTCCTGCACTCTGGCAAAGGCCGGGAAGGCTACCCGGTTGAGAATACCGAAGGTGCGCTGCATAGGCATCGAGGCAAGCTGATAGGAAACATTGTAGAGCCCCAAAGCGTCCTTGCCGAGCACCTTGCCAATAATCAGAAAATCCGCTTGCTGGTAAAAAAACCACAGTAGCCGGGATGTCGTCACATAGCCCCCGAAGCGGATCAAGGGAGCGATACGCCGCAGTTGAAAACTCGGTCGCAGCGACTGGCGCGCAATGAGATTGATGCCGATGGCACGGGTAACGAAATTGGCCAGCGTGCCCCAAACCAGTGCCCACACTCCCTGGCCGGCATAGGCGAAACCCAATGTGGTGAACCCGCCCGCGACCAGCGCGGCCAGATTCACCAACGACCAGCCGCGATACTTCATGCCGCGTTCCAGCAACGCCTCCGGCACGACATACAAACCGACGAGTAGGAATTGCATGGACAGGGCGTACAAAATTCCGGTAAGCCGCGGCTCGTCGAAAAAGACCGCGATCAGCGGCGCGCTCAGCGCAAGTGCGGCGACCAGCCCGGCACTGATCAAAAGAACCAAACCCTGCACATTGCGGATATCCTCCGCTGCCAACTCTCTTGCCTGTATGACAGCCGGGTTGAGCCCCGCTTCCGAGAGGAGCATAAGGAACTGGGTGAAAATGGTCGCCATTCCCATCAGGCCGTAAGCGGACGGGTCGAGCAGCCGAATGACGAGGATGGTCGTGGCCCAGGTGATGATCTGGCCGATCAGGCGGGTTCCACCGACCCAACCAAGCCCCTGCAGAACCTGTGCTCTCAGCGCGTTTACGGCCAACGGGCTTTCCTTATTGTTGGAATGACATGCGCGAGGAAGCGGAGCGGACAGATCGGGACGATCATAAGATCTACCATCGTCAAACCGCTTCGCCCTACGGCAGGCTCGAATAACGCCGTCCTTATTTGACCACAAGCACCCGCGCTTGAGGATAAATCAACTGGCAGAGAGTATAACTGCCCGCAAGCTCTTATAATGGCAACCTTTGCACGATTTGAGTAGGGAAAGTGCCGCAAAAACGAACCGGACAGAAAGGCTTGAAAATCGATACCGCCGCCTCGAACCGGCCAGCACGCCCAGCGATGAGTATCTTCGCCGAACCGGAATGGCTCGATACCTGGTTGGCCGCATTTGCGCCTATCCACGGTGGGCACCGGGAGAATGGCCCCTCGTTTCCCTATACGCTGACGGCTACCCGGCTTGGCCCGCTCTCCATCCGAACCCTGCAGGCGCCGACCAACTCTCATACACCGCGTTTCGACCTCCCCGGCGTGCCGTTGGCAACGGTGGCGGCGGCGATGCGGTCACTACGTACGTCCTATGCGGTTTTTCCTTTTCTAGCCGAAGACGCCGAGTTGCTGCGGCAGGCCGAGCACGATCGGGGCGGGTTAGTGTTGCGGCGCGTACCGTGCGAGATCGCACCTTACATCGCGTGTGACGGCGACTGGGAGGGGTATTTCGCCAGTCGCAGTAGCAAGACGCGCCAGGAATGGCGGCGGCGCCAACGTCGGGCTGCGGAAATCGGCTTCGAGCTGAGTGAGTACCGGAGCTTCGAGACGGTTGGGCGCCATTTCCCGACGGCGCTGGAGGTCGAGGCCTCCGGTTGGAAAGGTGCGGCCGGCAGCGCCATTCGCGAGGATGCGCCTGCGCTGACGTTCTACACGTCGGTCGTTCCCAAACTCGCGGCGCGGGGGCTTGTGCGGCTCTATCTGTGGCGGATCGAGGGGCGAACGGCCGCTTTCCAACTCTGCATCGTCGACGGTGATGCGCTGCGCAGCCTCAAGATCGGGTTCGACCCGGAATTCGCTCGCCATGCACCGGGACAGATGCTTCAGCTCGCTATTCTGCGCGAGTTGTTTCAAGAAGAGGGTATTCGCCGGTTCGACTTGCTCGGCCCGGAGACGCCGCAGAAGCGCATGTGGGCAACCGGCAACGAGGTACTCTGGACTTTGCGCTGCTACCGGCCGACACCTACAGGGATGGCGATGGCGCTACGCCATGGCGCCGCCGGCGTCGCCAAAACCTATATAGCGCGTATCGCACAACGGTAACTTCGCGGATACGCACACCCCACCCGGCCATCTCAGCCGCCGAACTTGATGGATGCGAAGCCATTGTCACGGCCGAGAAAAGTAACGCAGGCGCCGCTTTCCTGCCCCCAGCGCCGTGCGATTCCGGCTTCGGCTGCCCTCGCGGTATCGTCCAGCAGGATCTCGGCGGTTGCGGACAATCGCTCCCGCATCACCGGCAACAACCCGTACCGCCCACCGGGTGTATCGCCGGGTGGTCCATCGCAGATGACCAGCGCGAACTCCCCCGGCATTTCCTCGAGCGGCGGACGATACCAAGAGAATTCGCCGTAGTCCTCGAGCGGTGCGAGGATGAGGCGCGTGTCGTGCAGAGCGTAACGATTCAGTTGCTTTCTTACGCGTTCGAACCAGCCCGGATGGTGTTCAAGCGTCCACAGATCCCTGCCTTCACTCTCGACGAGGGCGCCCACGAGCAGGGTCGATAAACCGCTGCCGCACTCCAATACCGGCCCGCGCAGGGCGAGTACTCGCTCTAGTACGGCCTCGAGATATTCGGTGTCTGCAGCCCACGCTTCGTTGCCCCAACCCCGCTGCAGCTCGCCGAGTAAAGCGCGGTCGGACAGCGCACGCCGGGGCGCACGACGAAACGCCGTGAAGGCACGGTTGAACCGCCACTCGCTAATCCTATGCTTGATCGCCTGCTTTACAGAACGCGGAATCCATCGCTTTATGGGCATCGGAATCACCGTATCGGAAATGCTTATACAACCTCTCCTCACCTCTCGGTATCATGGCGCTCCGGATAGGAGCGTTAACCCACTACGCACGGGTGCAAGGAGCCCACATGAAAGCCAAGAAAGTATAAGTGCTCGCTTAACTTCCCACCCCAGTAGCTCTGTTATATCCTCTTAACGGTCGTTAAATTTCAATTTGGAAAACCGTATGGCGCATCAGTGGCCGAAGCAAGGCATACAATTGATCCTCTGGTTAACCTTGGTGCTTGGAGCGATGCCAGCGCTCGCTGCGGTCAAGGGGCACGACTATTATGGGAACAATTTCCCAGCCGGTCTCTTAAAAAACGTCGAGAAATATCATCTCGCACCCGGGCAAGACAAGCTGATGCATGGCCGCTACAGCTACGCCATGGCCGATGCCCGGTTCATGCTAGCCTATTTCCCGAACAATCCGAACGCGCTCAAACTCGCTATGGAAATCGCGCTGCAATGGCCGGAACACAATATGGAGGCCGAGCCCTACTTTGAAAAGGCCATTGATGCCTACCCTCAGCACAGCGAAACTTACCTGATCTACGGTGTTTACCTGCACCGCTTGGGTAAAATCGAAGACGCTGCGGCAAAATACAAGAAAGCGATCGAGCAGGACTCACGATCGGCGGAAGCGTACTACAACCTCGGCCTCGCCTTGGTGGCGTTAGACCGTTTCGATGAGGCAAACGTCGCAGCGCATAAAGCGTATGCCCTTGGCCACCCGCTGCCGGGCCTGAAAAACGAGCTTAAATCCCACGATGCATGGCAGCCCGTTAAGAAAAACGAAAAATAATGCGGCCTTCTGGGGTAAAACAATACAGCTCACTGGCCTTCGACGTCCCGCTCGGTGACATCGAAGGCCGCTGAGGCTATAGAATCGCCTGTCATCGCTGGAGACCGCAACCGCATCAGCGCCAGCCGCGCCAGATAGCGCGGCAACGGCCGATCCCAGGGTGTGAACCGCGGCAATTGGTACCGATCGCTGCGCATACCGGCACAACCCCACGCCGTACTTACGGCGGCGTCGAACCCAAGCTCTCGTACCATGGCGACATGCGCCTCGCCATAATCGAGTCCCGGATTGCCGTTCGGATAGGCAAACAAACGCACCGGGTGCCCGGTTACCGATTCCAGCGTTTGCTTACTCGCTGCGATTTCCCGTCTCGCCTCCATCACAGGCAATCGGCTGAGGATGGGGTGGTTTACAGTATGGGCGCCGATGTCCATCCCCCCCCGCAGAAGCGCACGAATATCGGGTTCCCGCACCATGAGATCGGGTATCGTTCGACCAGCCTGTTTTTCAATAAACGCCACCGCAGCCTCCCGCTGCGTGAAAGGCAGATGCTTGATCGCGCGCAATATGGCCTGCAAAACCGAGCCACGGGCACGAAGACCAACTGGCAGATCGAACTGTTGGCCGGTGAATTCCTTTAAATCGACGCGATCGCCGTTTAGACCTCGAACCGCCTCGATGACCCGATCGTTCCACATGCAACCACCGCCGAGAAAGCCTGTGGCGATGAAAAAAGTGGCGTGAACGCAGTGCTTGCGAAGTATCGGCAAGGCTACCTCGACGTTGTCGCGATAGCCATCATCGAAAGTGACGCAGAGCGCGCGGCGCGGCAAGGTGCCCTTGCGCAACCGATTTACCGCTTCGGCGAGCGGCAGCACGCGGAAAAACCGGGAGATCCCCCACATCTGCCGATCGAAGAGGGAGCGGTCCACGATACCAGGCTGTAATGGATCGGAGGTATCGAGCACACGATGGTAAATCAGGATCGATAGCTTCTGCATTCCTTGCCTACCCAACCACGCTCGTAGCGATACGACTGACCACATAGCGGAATTTACCGGATCGCTCCGGCGGAATCGACTCAACCGGCTCCACTCTGACATCCACCTGCGATCCGAGCCGAGCCCGAAAACCGGCACGAATTTTTTCCGCGATACCCTGGGTCAAATCGCCGCTCGGAATTACCAACACCCGCACCAGATCCCGGCTCTCCTGCACGATCTTGAACGTGCGAATTCCCGGCAATGCACGGACGGTATAAATAAGTGCGAGCCCGTGCATAAGCGTCCCGTCGGCGGCAACCACGAAGTCCGTCGTCCGCCCGTGGATTTCGCGCAGTACGGGGAGACTCCGGCCACAAGGGCAATCGGCCTCGTCGAAAAGCCCTACATCGCCGGTTCGGTAACGGATGAACGGAAACTCGCCGGTGGCCATGTGCGTTACCACGATCTCCCCAGGGTGGCCTGCCGCCACCGGATCACCCCGAGCATCTATGGTTTCCACCACGATATCCTCAGCGCTCAGGTGCATACCGCCCTGTGAACACTCGTGCGCGATGAATCCCGCATCCCTCCCTCCGTAGCCGTTGGCAACACGGCAGCCGAAAACACCGGCAATGCACTCTCTTTGCTCAGGATAAAGCCGTTCACCGGTTACAAAAGCGACTCGAATACCAAGATCGTCCATGCTCATGTCCCGACGTTCGGCGGTGCTGGCCAGCAGCGCCAACGCGGAAGGATAGCCGAACAGCATGCGTGGTCGAATGCGGCGGATGTCTTGGAGAAACCGGGTCATATTGGAATCGGACATGGCGAACGCCGGCAGAAGTCTACTGCGTAGCAACCGATCACGAATTGCCTTGAGGCGATCCTGGGCGCCCAACTCGATCGGCGAGCCCCAGAGCACGACCTCCGGATCACCGATATCCACCCCCCACCAGCGTGTGGCACGCCACTTGGCCGCGACATCGTGAGAGACGCGCTCGCGCGATAAAAAAAAGGTCAGCGGCTCACCGGATGAGCCGCCGGTATTGAACGCGGCCAACCCCTTGGCCCCTTCGGCCTTCAATGCATTCAAATTCGCCCGTATCGTCGGCTTATCGAGCAGCGGCACTTTGCACAGATCGCCAACGTCGCAAAGTTCCTCCGCTTGGAACCCGATTTCCTTAAAAAGCGCTCGATAATAGGGCACCGTCCGCTGCACACGTGCCAGAAACTCTCTGAGCCGGCTCAGCCTATGCGCTTCCAGCGTCTCCGGTGACCACCATTGGCTGCGCTCCAAATCGCGTCGCCATACCACAGAGCGGTGACCCTTCAAGCGCTCGTGCAGCGGGAATATTGCGCGCGAAACCGTCGCGCGCCAACAATCCCGCAGCCCTTCCCGCGCCGCTGTCATACTTCCCACCCCAAAACGCGTCGGTACAAAGACAACCACTGCTGACGCACGGCCTGCCAAGTATACTGGGCAACGGCCTGCCGCCCTCTCTGAGCCAACCCGACGGCAAGAGCGCGATCGTTCAATATCCGAATCACGGCGGCGGCCGCCGCCTCGGTATCACCGGGCTCGATCAGCAGAGCCGTCTCTTTATCGCGGACCATATGGGGAATTCCGCCGACCTTGGTACTGACGACCGGCACACCGCTGGCAAGCGCTTCGAGTATGGAGTTCGGCATATTGTCTACACGGCTGGTGTTCAGCATGATATCCGCGCTGTGGTATAGCTCCGCCATCCGCTTCACACTCAGGGAGCCCGTAAAGGTAACCGCATTGCCGAGCCCCAACTCGGCGACCATCTGCTCCAGTGCCGAAAGCTCGGGACCGGCCCCGGCAATGGTGAGCGTGGCAGCGGGCACCTGCCGGTGCACGAGCTGAAACGCGCGCACCGCCGTGGCCACATCGTAGATAAGCTCCAGATGACGAGTAACTACGATGCGGGGATTCAAGAGCCGAGTAGCGGATGGCTCTCGCCAGCGAAAGCGCTCCGTATCGATAATGTTGGGAACGACCCGCACCGGTATGCCATGCGGGGAAAAAATCTCCCGGAGAAAAGTCGAAGGCACAACGATCGCATCAGCGCATCTCATGAAAGGCTTCGCCGCCCAGCCGAACCGATCCAAGAATTCCCCCGCACAACCACCCCGATAGTTGACGACACAAACCACCCCTCTCAGACGACCCAGTACGAGCGGCGGAACAGCGAACAAAAACCATGACCAACCCGAGTTGGCCATTATATGGACCACATCCACTCGATCGAGAGCTCGCCAAACCGCCGGGATATAGAACAGCAGCCGAAACACCGCCCGAACACCACGCATTCGGCCGATCCAAGCGGCTCGGTACGGAGGATTGACCGGAACCAAATCGACACCTAGACCCTCCGCACGCCACAATTCGACGAGCTGCCGAGTCTGATTCGCCATACCGCCCGCCGGCGGGGCGATCGGCCCGATTACGACAAGCCTCGGCGCCCGTGGGTCTCCCGAAACCTTCTTACCGCTATCAGGTATGCTCCCCACTTCCCCTTGCCGCTCGTAGAGCGCCTTGCCGACACTAGGCATGATCCATCAGCCCCGCCGGCCTCTGCAACAACGGCTGATAAACGCCGGCGTAACGCCCGACGCTGACCGTCCAGTTTCGTTCCGTCTCGACAAAATGCCGGGCAGTCGCACGAATTTCGGGCCAACGCTCGACCGCAGAGAGACAATGGGCCAGGCCCTCGACTACGCCATCGACCGAGCCCGCCGGGAAAAGAAATCCATTCTCACCGTCCCGAATGAGCTCACGATGCCCACCGACATCGGAGGCCACCACCAATCGCCCCTGTGCCATCGCCTCCAACGGCTTCAGCGGCGTAACCAATTCGGTGAGGCGCATCGGCAACCGGGGATAGAGAAACACATCCACCAGACTGTAGTAACGGGCCACCCGATCATGGGGAATGCGGCCGGCAAACAAGACCGCGTCTGCAAGACCCAACTCGTGCACCAGTCTGCGTAGAGATTCCTCCTGAGGACCGCCGCCGACCAATAGCAAACGCACCCGCGGATACCGTCGACGAATGGCACCAAGCGCGCGTACCGCAAGCTCCAAGCCCTCGTAGCCGTAGTACGAGCCGATGAACCCCAGCACTGTGGCGTCGCCGTCTAGTCCAAGTTGAGTGGCCAGCACCCCATCGCGCGGTAGATCGAAGCGGAAACGTGCCGGATCCACCGCATTGGGGATAACCGTAATGCGCTTGGCAGGAATACCCCGGGCGACGATATTCCCGCGTAATCCCTCGCAAATACAGGTAACCGCATCGACGCGCCGTAAGACATAGGTCTCCAGAGCGCTGGTAAGCCGGTAGCGCACGCTGCCCGGCCGGGTCGTGCCATGATCGACCGCGGCATCCTCCCAAAGCGCACGCACTTCGTAGACCACAGGCAGCCGCCAGCGGCGTGCAACGCGCAAAGCGGCCAAGCCGTTGAGGGCCGGGGAATGCGCATGGATGAGATCCGGCTGTACCTTGGCGATCACCTGCATCAACCGTCGTTCCAGACGATGCACCACCGCCAGCTGATTGAGCACCGGCGCCCTCGCTTGCCAACCCGGCAACGGCATGCAGCGGTAGAAATGCAGGCCGTCGACCTCCTCCTCACTGGCATTGGTGCCATAATGCTTAGGACCGGTGATATGCCACGTGAACCAACCCAGAGCCCGTTGCTGCTCGAGAATGGCGCGAGTACGAAAGCTATAGCCGCTATGCAACGGTATGGAATGATCCAAAACATGCAGCACGCTCAATGTCATCCATCCCCTCCGACGGCCGCCCGAACATTGCCCACCGCAGAGTTCGTCGGTTGCTCGACGTTGCGGTAGGTCTGTTCGAGCATTAAGAGTGTCCACATGAGCGCGCTGTGGTCCCGCCGTCCAGCGGTATGCTCAGCGACGATGCGCTCCAGGTAACGACGGTTGAACCAGCCCGTATCCGCGAGTCGCTCGCCGAGTAACGCCTCACGCGCCCGCTCACGCAAAGGTCCACGGAACCAGGCAGCCAAGGGCACCGCAAAACCCATCTTGCGACGATAGAGAATGTCGTTCGAGAGCAGCGGCTGAAGGGCTTTCTTGAACAGATACTTACCCTCGCCATTCTGGAGCTTGAGCGAGGGAGACAATCCAGCGGCCCACTCCACGAATTCGTGGTCGAGGATCGGCACACGCACTTCCAACGCATGTGCCATGCTGGCACGATCCACTTTGGTCAGAATATCGCCGGGCAAATAAGTCTTGAAATCGAGGTATTGAACTCGGGACAAAGGGTGAGCCGGCGCCTGCCGAGCATGCCGGCGCAAAACCTCGATAGCCCGATAACCGCCCAAGGCCCGGCGAAATTCATGGCTGAAAAGCGCGTGTGACTGAGCCGCATTGACTATAGAAACGCTATGAAAGTACCCCTCTACCGGATCCTGCGCCAGAGCCTGCAAAGTAGCCTTGGCGCGCAGTACGCGCGGGGCCCAATCGAGTTTGGGATACAGGCGACTCAATACCCCGAACAATGACCGACGTAGACTCAAAGGCAGCAACCCGCGTACCCGCTCCTCCCGCAGATACCAGAGATAACGCCGGTAACCGGCAAAGGTCTCATCACCACCGTCACCGGAGAGGACGACCTTGACCCCCTGGCGAGCGAGCTGACAGACCCGGTAGGTAGGCATGGCGGAACTGTCTGCGAAGGGCTCGTCATAAAGCCCGGCCAAGCATTCGACCAAGCTGAAATCATCCGGATCCACCTGCCGGACCCGGTGATCGGTGCCGTAGCGCCGGGCGACCTCGGCGGCATAGCGAGACTCGTCGAACTCCGCCTCCCCGAACGAAATCGATGCGGTATGTATCGGGCGCCGACTCTCTCCCGCCATCATTGCCACAACCGCGCTCGAATCGACCCCGCCGGAGAGGAAGGCACCGACCGGAACATCGGACACCAAGTGGCTGCCAACCGCCTCTCGCAGGCGCTCGCGCAGCTCGTCATCGGCCACGCTCTGCCCAGCGCTGCGGCGCTCACCAAAATCGAGGTCCCAATACCGGCGCGGCTCGCCTACCGGGCAACCGGCCTTGATCGTGAGGGTATGGCCTGGGGGAAGCTTGAATGCGTGGCGATAGAGGGTTCGCGGCTCCGGTATATAGCCGTAGGCGAAATATTCCTCCACGGCCTCAGGGATGATCGTTCGCGGTAAATCCGGATGGACGAGCAGCGCCTTGAGCTCGGAACCGAATAGCAAACGCCCTTCCGGCAATATGGCGTAATAGAGCGGTTTGATACCGATGCGATCGCGAGCAAGAAAAAGCGTGCGCCGGTTGCTATCCCACACCGCGAAACCGAACATGCCGCGAAAACGTTCTACGCAGGCCTCACCCCACTCCTCCCAGCCATGGACGATCACCTCGGTATCGGTGCGGGTACGAAAGCGATGGCCGCGCGCCGCCAGTTCGGGAACCAACTCCTGATAGTTGTAAATCTCGCCGTTAAAAACCACAGCGACCGAACCGTCTTCGTTGAACAACGGCTGATGGCCACCCGAGAGGTCGATTATCGATAATCGCCGATGTCCGAGCCCCACCCGCGGTTCGACATAAAGCCCACCGTCGTCCGGGCCCCGATGGAAAAGGGACTCGTTCATCCGATGCAGGAGATCCCGATCAACCGAGCCCGCGTTTGCATGATGGAAAATCCCGACGATGCCGCACACTACACTGCTCTCACTCTTTCGATGAACGTTGTCGGCTCAGAAAATCATCTCGGCCTCGGTGGAACCGCTGCGGCCGGTCGGGTCTGCGCGCAACTGATTCCACGCCCCTCCAGAAGCACTGCATAAAGTTCCGCGTAGGAGTCGACCATGGCTACGAGGCTGAAACGCTCCTCGGCGCAGCGACGTCCGGCCAGCCCGTGGGCTCTAGCCAAGCCTGGATTCTCGAAATAGCCGAGCATTGCATCCGCCAAAGCAAGCGGATCGGCAGGGGGCACCAAACGCCCCGTCACCCCGTTTTCCACCAGTTCCGGGTTACCGCCGACAGCCGTCGCCACAACCGGCAAACCACTTGCCATGGCTTCCAGGATGGTGTTGGAAACGCCCTCCGCCAGCGAGGGCAATACGAAGAGATCGAATCCGCGCAACAGCATCGGCACATCGGCTCGGTTGCCAGCCAACCAGCACAGATGCCGAATACCGCCTTCTTGAAGAACGCTCTCCAGCGCATCCTCTAACGGTCCGGCACCGACTACGACCAACCGCGCACGCTCGGCCAGCAAAGGCTGACGACGCAACAACTGCACAAACGCCCGAGCGAGATTCAACGGATCTTTGACCGCTTGCAAGCGCTCAACGGTACCGACCACGAAAGCGTCGGCAAAACCAAAACGCTCGGTTACCCAGGCCCGCTCGGGCTGGGGCCGAAAACGCGCGGTATCGACGCCATTATAAATCTGGCTGATCCGTGTTTTGGGAACCTTGATCCGTCGCTGCAGATATTCACTGATGTGTTGAGAAACGGCTATGTGCTGATGTGTCAGCGGCCGCCCGGCCCGGCGCAACCATTGATTCTTGCGGCTGCGGGCAGTTACGTCGTCGGCCTCCCAACCATGCTCACCATGTACCCTGACGGGTACACCGGCGAGCAACGCCGGTAACTGCGCCTCCAGTGTCGCCAAATTGCGGGTGTGGACAATGGCCGGCTGCAAGGCCCTGAAGGTGCGCCACAACTTCAGATAAAGCATCGGATCTTTGCCCGGCTTTTTGTGCAACGCAAGGCAATCGACCTCCGGCCGCTCGATACGCTGCCGGAATTCCGTAATCTCGGTCAATGCCAACACACAGTGGTCAAAGGTCGCCGGCGGCAGCCGATTGATTAAATTGACGACACCGTTTTCCAAACCCCCGACATCCAAACGATGCACGACATGCACGATCAACGGGCGTTGGCCCCGACTGCACAACGGCGGTTTGTTCAACTCACCCCCCTACGGCCGCAGCCAGGCTTCGTTCAATCTCGGGCAGTGCCTCTTGAAGGAAAACAAGCATTTTTTGTTGGGGATCAGGTTCACCGTGGTCCACAGGAACATACATCGCGATCAGAGCCGCTGCATCGGAGCGGGCCAGTAAACGTTCTTTTAACGTCAATGTCTTGGCTACAAACTCGCTCGCGGTGAACTGCCCGGCAATCCAGAACCAACGCCATACATCCAAGTAACGCTCGCCATTGGTAATTCGGGTCACGGGTACGCTTAATGTCCGACCGTCCAGCAGACTAATCGACCGTTGCTCCTCGGTCACTCGGTACCACGCGCTGCCCGGAAGAACAATCCCATTTTCCCAAGCAATAAGCTCCGCCCCTTCCCGCTGGTCACGATAAAGCCCTATATACAAGCCGACGGGGCCAGCCGAACCCACATAAATTTGATTCACCGCGCCGGTGACGTGCGGATAATGCGGCGCCCAACGGACGAAGGGTTCCGCTGCCTTCCGCCACCCCGGCAAATCGGTGGGAAGCGCCAATTCGACGCCTGCTGTGGCATTAGCCTGCCTGGATTGCACATGAGCGACATAGAATGGCGCCATCGCCAGCAATGTGGCGCCCAGACCGATCAGCATCACCATTCTGGCCATAGCCGGCCACTTACCACCAATCGTAGCGGAGGAACTCCTCGGGTTTTGGAAAAATCCGCCGCCGCGATCGAAATACTCTCTTTTATCGGTACCATCCTCACGCCAAAAACCACCGATCCAAAACAAGATCAGCATCACCAACCCGAAAAAAACCCAGCCATAAATAATATGGTCGATCCCGGTGGCAAGCCGCATACTGCTGAGGTGCCCGACCATCACGATGAGGTAGGCACGCAGCCCGTTGGCAATGATCGGAACCACGACCGAGGCCAGAACAAACAGCGCCCGGCGGCCCCAACTGCGGTAGGTTAGATAGGCATAAAGGCAGCCGAGCGTGAAAGAGGCAATCAAATAGCGCAAGCCACTGCAAGCCTCGACAACCGACCAAGTCCCCGTCGGCAAGGTAAAGGTGAGTCCCTCACGGTAAACGGGAACGCCGCTCATTCGCACCAGAGTAATTGCGCAGTCAGCGGTAAACTGCATAAGCGGCGGCACCAGGAAATAGCCGAACGGCACCGCGAGCAGCAGAAAAAACAGCGGGAAACCGCAGGCCCGCGCTAGCCGGGACCCGCCCACTAACCAAACGCTCGTGATCAACATGGCCACGACCGCATATTGCTGAACCAGTTCCACGGTCGCGAACTCGCCCAGCACCCATACAAACCCCAACGCAGCCAAGACCAGCGCAGCCCATGGATCCGACCGCGGCACGATCTCGGACAAAATCGAGCGCCGACGCCAGATCAGCCAGAGACTGATCGGAACGATGAAAAAACCGTGGGCATAAGTCTCGGAAGTCACCCACTTGTCGACGATGGACCAGACGGTTTGATGAAACAGGCCCAGGATGATCAGCACTAAGAGAGCAAGCCCCACCAAGTGGGACAGCCAGCCACGGTGAACTGTGGCCAACAACAGCTCATTGCGTCCGAGGCCAGGCGAGCGCTCCAGCTGAACGCTCATGAAATAACTTCCCCGCGAACAACGGCTGGGCACGATGTCCTTGCAGAACGACCATGGGCAGCGCTCGAGTGCTCCGCTGAACGCAACAACTCGAGCAACCGCAGCCCGGAAGACTCCCAAGCATAATCTGTTTCGATCCGGGCCCGTCCCGCTTCACCCATTTTTTTTGCGGCCACCGGCGCAGTCATCAACTCGACCAATCGGTTGGCAAAATCCGCTTCTCCATCAGCCACCGCAATCTCGTGACCAACCGCGGCATCGAGCCCCACCAGCGCGGCGCTGGTACAGACCACGGGACGCCGCATTGCCATAGCTTCCAAGACCTTGTTCTGCACGCCTCGGGCGATTCGCAATGGCGCCACCGCCAGCGTTGCATGGGCGAGGTAAGGCCGTACATCAGCCACCCGTCCGGTTACGGTGACGCCGGGAAGACGTGCGAGCACTTGAACCTTGGGTGCCGGCCGTCCACCGACGATACAGAAACGCGCTCCACTCACCTCCGCTTGCACACGCGGCAAAATCTCGCGCGCGAACCAAACAACGGCATCGACATTGGGGCGATAATCCATAGCACCGGTAAACACCATCACAGGGCCACCGGCAGGATAAGGGTCGGCATACTCCGCCTCGGGCGCGAAATAGCCGGTATCCACCCCGTTGCCCAACCAAGCCGTTTTCTCCACCTGCTCGGGCGCTATCCGCAAAAAACACTCGGCCTCCGGTTTCGATACGAACAGCACCCGAGCGAAACGCTCGGCCGCTGTGCGTTCAAAACGTGCCAAGCGACGCGCCTCCAAGCGATAGAGCCAAGCCATGGGACCACCGGCTTTGCTGTATTGGCGCCATTTCTCGGAATCCACATCGACATAATCCGCCAGTGCAACGAGGCGGGGGGTTAATGGCGAATCGACCGCCAGAGCCGAGCTTGGCAATACCGGCCCCGTGGTTGCTGCGTCCCGCAGATCGCGGGGAACGTATTGCGCCATCGCCGAAGAGTAGACGAGCATGCACTGAATGCCGGAGGCGAATTTGGCCTGTGCCCAACGCTGCAACTCCGTGCTGTGATAATAGGCAAGACTCAAAGGGCCTGTGCCCAACAGCGCGGCCAGGGCACGCACCCTGGAGCGATACGGATGCAGCCGCACCAGTTTTATATCCGCACATAAACCCTGCAAGGCGGCGAGACCATCGAGATCGGACGGATCGTCGAAGAAGGTACCCAGATGAATGCGCCAATGCTGCGATAAAGTGCGCAACCAATGATACGCCCTGATTTTTTCCCCTTTATTCGGGGGATACGGGATGCGGTGGCTGAGAAAAAGCAAGTCCTTCATGAGCCTTACCCCAGGTTGCGGACAATGTGCGGTCCGAGCGCGTTCACGACAGCTAGGGGCAAGCGTCGCCAAAGAGCTATGAACAGCCGGTATTTCGGGTTCATCGGGCTATTGTCAGGTAAAGCTGTAGCGCGTATCAGCCGACACTCGTAATGCAACGGCCGGGGCTCGAACCCCCAGTGCTTCTTGAAATGATAGGAACCGGCGCCGCGTTTGCTGCGACCAAAATCAAATAATCGGTAGCCGCGCTCACGGGCGCTTTCCATCAGTTGCCAATACATGAAATCGTTGCCGGCGAGTTCCCGTGCCAAAGCGGTACCCCCACCATAGAAAGGCAACACTTCGTCACGGAAATAGAACGACAACACACTGGCTACCAACCGCTCACCGTGACTCACGGTCAATACATCGCAACTGCACCCGAAGACCTCGCGCAGCAAATCGAAATAACGGCGGGCAAATACCGGCGTGCCCAGTTGGTGCACACTATAAGAATAGGCTTGGAAAAACCGGTCGTTGTCGTCGTCGAACCGGCCCTGCAACCCCGCGCGTATGCCCTTGCGAATCATCGCCCGTTGTTTGCGAGGGATGGCCGCCATGTTCGCCTGCGAATCGGGATCGATCCGGCCACGAAAAGTGACGTAAAGATCTTTGCTGGGCCAATCCGGGTGCGTAGGCTTGCGATGCCGATATTCCAAATGCCCGACCCCAAGCCGTTCGGCCAACACCTGCGCCGCCTTGTCCAAGGCATCTGCCGCCTGCTCGGTACTCGCGGCTATGCCTCCGTAGACAGCGAACGGCAATGAAACGAGCGCATCGCCGAATAGACGGCTGCGGAGCCGAGCCAGCGGCAAAACACCCTCGATCGCATCACCGCTTTCAGCCATTAGAAAATAGGTCGAGTGCCCGAAAGCCCGCTCGATGACCTCCTTCCATCCCGCCCGGTGAAAGAAGGTAGCCTCCGGGCAACCATCGACGAAGGCATCCCAACGAGCGATATCCGAGGCGGTCAGCTCCGTAATCCGCACGGTGGTCGACTCCGTACGCTCCACCGCTACAGCAGGCATATTCACCCCCCTAGAAAGATTCGATCGATTCGGTCCCAGTGGAAATCCAGCAGCAGACGCTGCAGACGGGATTGCATCCGGTGCAAGTTCACGTAATGCCGAAAGCGCGTCTTCACGCTTATCTTCGATGGACGCGGCTGCTGCGGATCGATCTCCCAGGGATGCAGGTAGAAAATGAACGGCCGCCGATCGCAACGGTTGATAAAACGCAGCGACCAGCGACTGAGCGCATACGGCAGCAGGCGGAAATAGCCTCCGCCGGCGGCCGGCCAATTCCGACCCGCCAAGCGTAAGGTGGCCATCGGAAGCTCGAGGAACTCGCTGTCCGAACGCGGCTTAAACGGCCAGCGCGGCGCCTGCGGCGAGCCGTAGTGATCATGCGCGATCGGATAGAGGCTGGAACTGTAGCGGTGGCCCGTCTCGCGCAGGCAATCCATGGCCCAGGGCATGCGCTCGTTAATGGAAAAACTGGGAGCACGGTAGCCGATGACGCGCACACCGGCGCAGTCCTCCAAAATACCTTTGGCGCGGACAAGATCCCTACGAAAGGACTCGGCGTCGAACCCGGTCACTCTTTGATGGTCGTAGCCATGGCTGGCCAGCTCGTGCCCCTGTGCAACCATGCGCCGAATCAACTGCGGGTAACGCTCGGCAATCCAGCCCAGCGTAAAAAAAGTGACCTGGACCCCGTGCTCGGCAAAAAGCTCGAGCAGAATATCCATATTGCGTTCGACCCGCCCCGGCCAATCATCCCAGTTCGTCCGCGGCACAACGCCGGCAAATGCCGAGACCTGGAAGTAGTCCTCGACATCCACGCTCAAGGCATTACGCAGCGGAGGGCAAGCCCTCGCCTCCTGTGCGCCACCCGCTTCGGAGCGGATTATGCTGCCCATATCATGCAGTCCTTCGCTGTCGCTTCTCGAGCCAAAGCGCCACTTCTTTGGCAATCCGTTCCGCGGCATGACCGTCCCAACGCTCGGGGACCCGTCCCGCCTTACCGCCGGAGATCATGATTTGCTCTACATTCGCCAAAATGCGCAGTGGATCCGTACCGACCACAGTATTCGTCCCCTGCTCTACCGTAATCGGACGCTCGGTATTGTCACGCAGCGTCAGACAGGGGACACCGAGGGCGGTGGTTTCCTCCTGGAGGCCGCCGGAATCGGTTAACACGCACGTTGCCTCGCGCAATAACCCCAGCATGGCCAGGTAATCGAGCGGTGGTAATGCGTGTATCCTCGGCTGGGCAAACCAGTCTTGCTGACCGACTGCCTCGATCCGCGCTCGCGTGCGCGGGTGGACGGGGAACACCACGGGTAGTCGCTCGGCAACCTTGACAAGGGTCTGCAGCAACCGACACAAGGTCTCCGGATCATCCACGTTGGACGGACGATGCAGCGTCACGAGTGCGTAACCCGACGGACACTGGCCATTCAAGGTCTGATCTGCCGGGGTCGCCCGAGGCAGATGGCGCAGCACCGAATCGATCATGACATTACCGGCGAAACGCACGCGCTCCGCCGGAATGCCCTCACCGGCGAGGTTCTCGGCGGCGGCCGCCTCCGTTGTGAATAGCAACTCGGCGAGCTGATCGGTCAGAACCCGGTTGATCTCCTCGGGCATCGTTCGATCGAAACTGCGCAAACCGGCTTCGACATGAACCACCGGCACCCCTTTTTTGACCGCCACTAGGGCACACGCCAAGGTGGAGTTGACATCCCCGACGACCAGGACGGCACCCGGCGCGGACTCATCCAGCACCGGCTCGAACCGACGCATGATTTCAGCGGTCTGCACGGCGTGCGAGCCCGAACCGACACCCAATGCAATCGCCGGGGTCGGCAAGTCCAGGGCCTGGAAGTGCTGATCGCTCATGGCCGTATCATAATGTTGCCCGGTATGCACCAACCGAGTCGGCACACACGGCCGCCTCCGCGCGAAGGCTTCCAGCAAAGGCGCCATTTTCATGTAGTTCGGCCGGGCACCGATAACGCAGAGCACCTCCGGTAAACTACCGCTACCGCCGATCCATTCCATCATGCCCTGTGGCTCCATCGATCCTCTTCATCTTGGCTCGTTCAATAAGCCCCGTATCCAGAAGGTCCAATTCCAGCTGAGCCTGCCGCATTTTCCTTTGAAAAACGTACGGTGATAGTTGCTATCAGGGCATTTTCATCGTATTCAGTGAGCGTTCCACTACTGGCGATTCGGGCTTGATGACGGTAACTAAGGCTCGCGTTTGTGTACGGACCAAGGTCGCGAGTCAGACCTGTTCGTATGAACCAGAGATGGCCCTTATTGTTTGTTGCCTGTGACGATGGCACTTGCTGTGGTTGAACTTGCCTCCAACCTCCCGAAGAAATTAATCGAATGTCGGATTTGAGCCGCCAAGTCCAGGTCAAATTCACCCCCTGCTGGCGGGTTTCCGAATTATCACGCTCGAATGTTCGCCGTAAAAACACATAGGCGAGCGTTGCCGACTGCTTTGCGCCGGTGAAGGTCACGGAAGCACGCCCCTGCTGGAGCACGTAATAATCCTGTACCGCCTCCGGCCTCAATACCGGAATGTCGCCGATCGGCAGGCAGCTTGGGTCCGACGGCGGGCAATCCAAGGAAAATACAGGGACCGAGCCGGCATCCGTCAAAATTGTGTTTCTTAGACTGGCAATACGTTGGACGAAATTTGCCCGCCACAATGTCTTCCGCCTTCGATAGCGGAAATTCAAACTGCCCGTTTTACCGAAATAGCGTTTGCCATAGCGGGCTGCAAGACTGGTACGCTGATTCGGGACCCACTCGAAACCGACATCCCAAAAGGGACCGGAAATCGAGTTACGAAACGACTGAAAATCATTGCCTTGATAGCCACCGGTCGCGGATACCGAAAAGTGCCGAGTGAGCCGATAGCCGAGGCTTCCGGAAGCCACATTAAATGTACCAGCCGCAAACTGGTTGGGGCCGCCAAAAGCCGACGTATTGGTTCCGGCCCCACCAGCACGCTCCGTTTGGGTGTGACGGCCATTCAACGACCAAAAAACGGGGTCGAAAGCATCACCGCTTTGCAAATCTATCCTGAACTCGTTGGTCTGACTATCGGCTATATTGCCGCCATCGACGAAAACGCGATCATGACTGTAACGCAAGGTGGCATCGGCGTAGGATCCGAAATGATTCGTGAGGTAAGGGCTTACCGAAAGGGCGGTAACAGCGGTGAGATTGTTAAAACCCGCCGTGTTGTCGATGCCAATCGGCCCGGCCAGATTAGTGGCGAATTGCCGCCGCATTGCCCGCGCATCAACAAACAAATGCTGCCTCCACAACTCTGCGTTGCCGTCCGCAGTGAGCCGGTGAAACAGCCGATCTTGGTAACGGTTCGATGCCCCGGTGCCCGAATCGCCGGAGGGGCGCCAAGCGAGCACACCGCTCAAGGTGTATGAGAGATGCCCGCGCGCCCGCGGTCCTTCGCCGGAGATATCCACCCCAGGATTGAACTGAGTCACCAGGGCGCCCTTTGCCTGATCATCGGGGCTTAGGTTGACATTATCGGTAAAAATCTCGCTGAGCCTGGCGCGGGGGGTCACCGTCCAGTTCATCGCCGCCCGCACGGGCCATGACATACTTGCCACAGCAACAAACAGGCCTGCTAGCGGAACAACTACGAAGCGCCGAAAATCCCTCCTTGGCATACAATGATTCTCAGTTCTTATGGTAGCCGTAGCCGTAGCCGTAGCCGTAGCCGTAATCGATCCCCGGTACACGGCGCGCCTTGTTTAGGAGCGTCATGACGACATCACAGCGCTTGAGCTGCTCGAGCGCACCACGCACCGCCTCCTGGGGTACGCGCTCCGCCTCGACCACCAAAACGACCTGTCCCATATGCGCGGCGAGTACGCTCGCTTCGGAAGTCGCCAACAATGGCGGCGAGTCGAACAGCACAATCCGATCCGGATAACGCTCTGCCATTTCCGCGGTGAGCTGGGTCATGGCCTCACTCGCGAGAAGTTCGGTGGAGTGCCTGTGATTGGCGCCGGCCGTCACAATGCTTAAATTCGGGACACTGGTCCTGACAATAGCGTCAGCGAGGTCGATATCCTTGCCACCGAGAACATCGAGCAGACCGATTTCTGCCTGAACGCCAAGATACTTTGGGATGGCGGGGCGCGCGACATCGGCATCGACCAACAAAACGGTGCGATCCACCTCATGAGCGATACTAAGCGCCAGATTAATAGTGCAAAAACTCTTTCCTTCCCGCGGCAAGGCGCTGGTGATCATCACAAGGTTGCCCGAACGAACAAAATCCGACCGGGTACCGAACGCATTATTGATGATCGGGCGCTTTATCATCCGAAACTCTTCGGCCAAATTGCTGCGGCTGTCCTCGGGGGTAAGCAAGCCATGGCTCTTCATATGCTCGATGTTCAGCTCGTAAAATTTGGCTCCTTCGGGTATATCCGGCGGCAATGTCGACGTCGCTGCCGGCCCAGCGCGCCGTTCATCTTCTGCGTTGCCGTGCTCGGGGAGCTGTGCCCGGGCGCCTCGCCGAGTGCTCCCGGATTTCTTCAGCGCTTTCTCAATGGTGTTCATGACGCCCTCTTGAGGAATCCCTCACCCGATCAGATAAAACGTAGTCAACGAGCCGAATGCAACTAGCAGCGTCGCCGAAGCCACGGCATAGGCGGTAAGGCCAATTCGGCGCTTGCGCAGCATCTGCGGAGTTTCGCTAAACGAAATCGCACCGAGGAACGGCCGATCGGCTATACGTTCCAACACCTGCCGCGACATGATCATCGGGCGCAATTGTCCGAATAGGAAGGCAACGCCCACACCCGCGCCGATCGCCACTAAAAACACGCCCGAGGAAAACAGCATCCGGTTGGGGCCGGCGGGAGACGATGGCACATGCGGCGGGTCTACCACGCGAAAATCGACCGTATTGGTTTTGCTTTCGACATTGCCGGAGAGCACTACTTTTTCGCGGCTTTGCAGGAGCTTTTGGTAGTTCCCTTGAACGACTGAATAATCGCGAGTCAGCGCTCGGTATTGCGCCTGCACCGCCGGAATGGTATCGACGGCGGACTTAAGCGCGTCATAGCGCTGTTGGTATTCATTCACCCGAGCCTGAAGAGAGGCAACCTGGCTCTCGGCTTCGGCAAGCGCGAACTGCAGTTGCTGGAGATAACTGCTCTCACTACCTGTGGGACCGCTGCCCGCGCTGCCAATCGACTTGCTCCGCTTCCTCTGTTGGTGCCTGCGTTGCGCTTTCAGCTCAGCCAACACACGCTCGGTTGCAATGACATCAGGGTGTTGCGCAGTGTAGCGCAGCCGCAGCTGATCCAGGTTTTCCTGCAATGCCGCTATACGGGTATCCAATGTGCTCGGCGAATCGTCGTCGATGGGAGCCGTATCCGGACTCGGCGTACCCAGCAGCACAGGTTCCGTGCCTTGCAGCCGGGCCTGGTAACTGTCGCGGCGACGCACGGCCTCTTCGAGCTCGAGTTTAGCCTGCTGGAGCTGTCCATGCGCTTGCTGAAGTTCGCCGTAATAATCACCCTCATTCTGCCCCGGAACCATCCCTGCGTGCTCACGCTTGAACTGCGCGATTCGGTTTTCCATATCATCGATCTTCTGACGATAGGCTGCGACCTGCTGGTCGATGAACTGACGGGAGGCACTAAGATCTTTGCGCGTCGACCCGAGACTGCTCTCCACAAACATATTCAACGTGGCTTGGACAACCTTTTGGGCAACCTGCGGTTTGGAATTTTGGTAGGAAAGGGTATATAGGTTGGACTGCTTGGTGCTGGCCAACTTAATTTCAGTAGACAAGCCGTCGACAAGGCGTTCCAGTGCCTGCGGCGTTTTCGCTGAAAGGTCCAGATCGGCGCGGCGCGCCACCTCTTCCAAGTTCGGCCGACTAAGCAATGTACGAGTCATCATGCTCAACTGCTGCTCGACCGGCGGGCGCACGGTAAGCCCACTGAGCAGCGGAGCGAGCAACGTCTGGGTATCGACATAAACGCGCGCCGAGGCTTCATACTGATCGGGCAACTCGTAAACCCAGACCCACCCGAATACCGCCACAAGCCACGCAATTACCAGGCTGTACCAGCGATAGCGCCAAGTCGCCCGTATGTATTCCATTATCTGGGCAAAGATCTGATCCATAACCTTTTACGCTTTTTAGCTACACGCTCGATACAAAGTGGATTGTTTTGGGGGTTGCCATGTAACACGTCAGGCTATAGAAGCGATTCCGGTATGATGAGCACATCACCGGGCAGCACCTCGACATTAGCTGAAATATCCCCCCCCCTGAGCAGGTCGTCCAAACGAACTGCGTATTGTTTGCGCTGACCGGCGACCGTACGGATGATGCTGGCATCGTTACCGTCGGCGAATTCGGTCAACCCGCCCACAGCAATCATAACGTCCATGACGGTCATACCTTTACTAAACTGCAAGGCCTGCGGCTCGGCCGCCTCACCCACCACCCGGATTTGACGGCTATAAGGGCCTACAAACCCTGCCAAAATCACGGTAACCACCGGCTGCTTAATATAGCGAGCGAGCGCCTTCTCAAGATCGCGGGCGAGCTCGACCGAGGTCTTACCAGTAGCGGGCACGTCTTCCACAAGCGGCGTATTAATTCGCCCGTCAGGGGGCACGATGACCGAATGCGACACCTCGGGATTACCCCAAACGACAATCTCCATTTCATCGCCAGGCCCGATGATATAGTGATCCGGCGGCCTCTCGGTAAGAGTCGTCGGCGCCGGCGGGTAATTACTAAACGAGCTACAGCCCGACGAGACCATCGCCGTTAAAACAACGGCCAAACAAACCACAACAGTCCAACTTATCCTTGGCATGGTGAGCCCCCCGTTCCATCTTCCCCCGGCGAAAACACCGGGTTACCTATCATGCCTGCAAGTACAAACACCGTTCTTTTATGGTATAGAGACGGTCCACCCAACAACACGCGCGACTGCGTCGAGATGAGCACTCTAGGGTAAAAAAACAACTGTCGCGATTACACTACTATCGTAGTTTTACAATACAAGCTTGAGTGCAAACCCATTCACAAACCCACCGCGACCGCACCACCGTCCCATCGATGGCCGTTTTATGACCCGGCCGGTGAGTGAACAATGCCCTTGACACCATCACCTTACAACTTTTCCAACAGGGCTTGAGCGGCGTTCTTCTCCGGGAAATCCTTGTCCTTGGCCAGCAAATCCTTTAATTCCTGCCGAGCCGCCGGCTGCCGACCAGAACGCGCCAGTGCCGCCGCATAGTGGTACTGAACCGTAAGCGAATCCCCCAGCTGCTCTCGCGCTGATTCCAACAGCGTCAAGCCGCGTTCGACTTGCCCATCTTGGACCAAAATCCATCCCAAGGTATCTTGCAAAGCGGGATTCTTCGGATGCAAACGATTCGCCTCTCGAGCGAACTTCAGTGCCTGCTCGGAATCGCTCGGCCAGCTTGCCAAGGCGAGATTATTCAATACCGTGGCGTTACGCGGATCAACCTCGATGATTTTCTCGTAGATTTCAGCCGCTTCCTTGTGGCGCTCTAGCAGTAGATAGCGATCACCCAGCTCGCGCGCCATCGAAAGATCGTCAGGGTGTGTTTTCAGCCACGCAGCAAGCGTCGTAACGCTCGCCTCACGCTTGCCAGTGGCCCACTGCAGGCGCGCCAACATGCGCATCGCGGCCTGCGATTGAGGATACGCCTTTACAGACGAATGCAGGATTTCGACAGCCTGGGAAAGCTCGCCCTGGCGTACGCGAACCTGAGCCTTCAACAATTGGCCCACAGGGCTCTTCGGGTTTTGTTGCTCGATCTCGCGGACAAGCTCCAGTGCACGATTGAAGTTCTTAGCTTGAGCTTCCAGCTGCAACAGAGCCACTTTGGCCCCCAAATGCCGAGGACTGAGCTCAAGCGCCTCGGACAATGCCTGGCGTGCCCCATCCATATCGCCGAGCTGCTCTCGGGTCCGAGCAAGCTGCAGGCGAGCTGGGATAAACTTCGGATGTGCGGCAATCAGCTCCTGATAGGTGCTCGCCGCAGCCTGTTTCTTCCCTTCTGCCAGCAGCGATGCGCCGCGGATATAGAGCAACCCCACGTGTTTCGGATTGGCCGACAGCCCTTCTTGGGTGGCTTGCACCGCTTGCCGCGCTTTGCCTTGAGTAAGCAATTCCCTGGCATACATCCCGGCCGCGACAGCAGATTGCGGATTGTCCTTGACTGCCTTGCTGAGCCAGCTTAGCGCTCGCTCACGGTCACCGGTTCGCATAGCTAGACCGGAAAGCGCGAGTTCGATTTGCAGATTACCCGGATGGGCGTCCAACGCGGTTTGATAGTGCCTATTAGCGTCAGCAAAATTCTGTTTCTGGATAGCCAACACGGCCAGACCGTGGTGTCCACCAATGCTGCCGGGATCCCTTTTTACCGCCCGCTCAAATACCTTACGCGCTTCGTTATTCTTTTTCTCCAAGAGAAAAACCAGCCCACGCAGCACATCTGGCAAAGCACTTTCAGGAGTCTTCTTGGCTACTCGGTCAATGACCTCCATGGCCTGGTCTAGGTCACGCTTGGCAATGAGCGTGCGGATCAGCATGATATCGGCACGGGCATCTTCATTGTCGAGCTGCGAGGCCATATCCAGCTCTTCGATCGCCTGCCGTGCGTCTCCGCTCTGCAATAACAAACTGCCCAGCGCTACGCGAAATGCCGCCTTATCAGGCGCCCGCGCCACCGCTTGCTCGAAGTAGTGCCGGCCAGTGGCAGGATCGCCCACCGAAAGTGCAGCTTGCCCAATCGCCGCCAACATTCTCGGATCTTCAATATCCAAGCCTTGCAACTCTCGCAAGGTCTGAACGGCTGCACTATCACCCCCCGCCTGTGCCTGGCTAAGCGCCAACAAGACTTTCACCCGAATGGCGTCAGGATACTTCTGCAGAAACCGGGAAAACCGCTGAATCGCCTGCTCATAGTCATGTTGTGCATAGTTGGTCAAGCCAAGCCATAGAATGGCTGGATCGAAGTCGGGGTTCGCCCTTAACGCGTTTTGATAGGCGACGGCCGCGTCGTTGAAACGCCCCTGGCGAAATCGCAAAAAGCCAAGCAGATGATTCGCCTGTGCAGAGGCGGGCACCAGCTTGTGCAACGCCTCGATATCCACCTCAGCCGCCTCGAGCTGGTTCTCGAGCAACTCGATTTGGGCCCGCGCCATCAAAGCGCTCGGCTGCTTGGGCGCGAGTTCCAACGCCTTACCGAGAGCCTCGAGCGCAGCCTGGTTCTGCTTCGCAGCAGCCTCGATCCGACCGAGCATAATCCAGCTCTGGACATGCTTCGGATGCTGTTGCAAGAGGCGTTTGACTCGCGCTTTCGCCTGGTCGACCTGGTCTTGCAACATATCACAGCGAGCCAGCCCCAGATCGGCCGACAAATTCTCCGCATCCAATTTGGACGCCTGTTGGTAGTCAGCGCACGCAAGCTCGACTTTACCTAACGCCTGCTCGGCATCCCCTTTAACAATCAAGGCCTCAGCGTGGCGGGCTGGATCCGATTGTCGAAACGGTTTGAGCGCCTCGAGCACATCCTGGTAACGTCCCTGCATAAGCATTGCTTTAGCGAGCTCCAAAGCGATCTCCGCCTCGGCCACGCCGAGTGAAATCGCCCGGCGCAGCTCTTTCTCCGCCGCTCGGCCCTGCCCGCTCTCCACATAAATCTTGCCCAGCAAGAGCCTGGCATTGGCATTGTCGGGGCTCTGTTGGAGCGCGTTCTTCAGCTCAATGATGGCCGCATTGAGCTTGCCCTGATCACGGTATTCCGTCGCGCTCTGAATGTGCTCTTCGGGCGACTGCGAACCAAACCAGCCACAACCCGACAGCGACAAAATGAACGCTAAAACCAGAATCACGCCAACCCTGACAGATGGGTGCGCGCCTTTCGCCTTCCGGACTCGAAGCATTCCTTTCTCCCCGCCCAGCATGGCCGGGCTTTGGTGCCTAATCCCTTGCATTCCTATCAATCCGCTGCCACAGCACCTTTGAGGCCGTATTTGCTGAGCAGTGAGTACAGCGTGGGCCGACTGATACCAAGCAACTCGGCGGTCCGAGCCAAGTTACCGTTGGCTTGACCGAGCGCTCGCGATAACGTCCGCCGCTCGACTTGTTCCCGCGCATCGCGCAGCTTCAATGACGAGATTTCGGTTTCGCTGCAGGGCAAAGCCAAATCGGCGGCTGTTATATTGTTATACTCGGCCATGATAACTGCGCGGCGCAAGATGTTCTCCAGCTCACGCACATTTCCTGGCCATTTGTAAGCCTCAACCGCCGCCAGTGCATCGGGCGAGAAACCTTTCAGACTCCGCCGATCCTGCTCGGCATATTTCCGCAAAAAAACATGCGCCAACAATGTCGCGTCCCCATCGCGCTCCCTCAAAGGCGGGATGGGGACAGTGATTTCGCTGAGTCGATAATAGAGATCCTCGCGGAACTCACCTTCCTCCATCATGGTCTTGAGATCACGGTTGGTGGCGCATACGACGCGGACATCAACCGGTATCTCACCCCGCCCGCCTAGCCGCTCGATCACCCGTTCCTGAAGAAAACGCAACAGCTTGGCTTGTAGCGCGAGCGGCAAATCACCAATCTCATCCAGAAACAGAGTGCCGCGATTAGCGTATTCGATCTTACCTTCGGTTTGGCGATTCGCGCCGGTAAATGCACCGCGCTCGTAGCCGAACAGCTCGCTTTCCAATAGCGTATCGGGGATGGAGGCACAGTTGATAGCAACAAAGCGCTCGGCCTGCCTAGGACTGAGCCGGTGTAGAGCGCGAGCCAAAAGTTCCTTCCCGGTCCCACTCTCTCCCATGAGCAGCACCGTGGCATTGACCGGTGCAACTCGCTCAATCATACGGCACACTTGCAGCATTTGCCTCGAAGTAGCCACAATGCCCTGCAGTGGGCTCTCCGGCGCCTCGATCAGACGACGATGTTCCTGCTGCAGATCATAGAGGTTCTTGGCCCGATCGACGATCAGGCGCAGCACATCGGCATCCACTGGTTTTTGATAGAAGTCGTAAGCCCCTGTCGCCACCGCCTGCAGCGCCGTCTCGCGTTCGTCGTGGCCGGTGACGACGATGACTTTCGTATGCCGCGACCGAATCAGGATTTCTTCCAATGCCTTTAAACCTTCCGAGGCATTCGCCGGGTCCGGCGGCAAACCGAGATCCAGCAACGCAACCGGAGGTTCGTGCAAGTCAACAATCCGCAGAGCCTCCTGCCGCGTCGATGCTATTAATACATGATACTCACGAAAGCACCATTTGAGCTGGCGCTGCAGACCAGGGTCATCCTCGACAATCAGTAGCTTCGGCTGCGGCTTAGCCACGGAAAACCTCCTGATTTCCGTCCCCTCCCGTCAGGGCGGGCTCCAACTCGTGCAGCGGCAACCGTAACACAAAGCAGCTGCCTTCGTTCGGGGTACTGATCACATCCATCAACCCTCCGATCGCCTCGACGAAATGCCGGGCTTCGTAGACCCCAATTCCCATCCCGGCATTACCCTTGGTGGTTTCGAAAGGACGAAACAAACGCTCGCGGATAAACTCTTCGGCCATGCCCGTCCCGCTGTCTCGCACCTCCAAGCGACACCAATTCCCCTCACGTGCAACACACAATTCGATCTCCCCTTCAGGCGGAGTCGCCTGCTGCGCGTTGCACACCAAATGCTCTAAAACAGTTGCCAGACGACCACGCGGACAATCCACAATCAACCCCGGTGTATCGATCCGCACCTGGGGGATAGGTTGGCTATTCGTCAAACCGCCGGCGATCTCTTCCACCAGTTCGCCGATATCCACCGGCTCCGCGGTCGCCAACGGTGAATCCAACTTACGCAGATTCACCAAGACACGGTTCATCCGCTGCGTGGCACTCTCCATCGTCCGAAAAGCATCCTCGACGAACTCCGGATCGTCGCGGTACAAAGCGGCATTGGCGGTTATCAGCGACAGCTGTCCCGAGACATTCTTCAGATCATGCACGACGAACGCGGACAATCGATTAAATGCATCGAATTGCCGCGCATCGATGAGTGCATCGGTCGCGTCCAGATGCGCCACATAGCTCGCGATCTGACGCCCGGCCGTCTTGAGCAAATCGCGATCTTCCCAATTAATCTCCCTCCGCACTTTGGGGCGGCTGAGTACGATAAAACCTTGGAACCGGTCCTGCAGCAGCAGAGGCAAAATCAACCATGGTTGGCGGAGCAGGCCGAACCAATCCGGTAACGAGAGTTCGCCGTAGCGCTCCGGATGCTCGCGGTATTCATCCAAATCAATGATCCACTCACGTGACCGAAGAATGCGCACCAGCGAAGTGTCAGCAGGCACCGTCACCGTGCCGGGAAACGAAATGTTCCAAGTAGCCGCCAAGACAAGATTGCCGTGCTCGTTGGCGCTCCATAGCGCGCCACTGGGGCTGTCTACAAGCTGTGAAATGGCACGGACAGCCCGCACCCGTAACGGCTCTCCATGCATGGTCGCAGAAAGCGTCCCAATAAAACGTAACCATTCCTCGCGGTAGTCGTACTTATAGGAAAAAAAATGTTTGGAGACGAACACGCGTATCCACGCGCGCAGACTGCCGGAGAAAAGTGCAGCCAAGAACACGATCAACGCGCCAACCAGGAACAGAATTTGCAGAGCACCACCCCAGCCACCACCACTATAACGGATGGAATAGCCGGCGATGGCCATGATCAAAAGGTAGATACCCGCCCCGGTTATGACAACCGAATCGACGACGATGCGTCGAGAAACCCCGATAGCCAACGACCATTTTGGATTGCGCGCGGCGGAGACAGCAATGAAAGGCACGGCTATGGCGTTGACGAAGCCCCGCGCAGCGAGCGCCTGTTCGCTCAGCTCACCAAACAGCAACCCGTCGGCATAGAGATAGAAGTCGAAAGCGAATACGACCCCTAGTCCCAGGCAGAGATGCTTGATTCCCCAGCGATTATCCGGCTCGACTCGACGATAGAGCTGTTCGATCAGCACCATTCCGAGCAAGCTCGCCAGCAGCAGCCCGACAAATCCCAGCAACGGTGGCAAGCCCCAAAAACCCGCAGTAACAACGAGCGAGCTGCCGGTAAGCGATATGGCAAACCCAGCCAGCAGTAGCCAAGGATCGACGCTCAGCGAGCGCCGGGCTGATTGAGGATACGACAACCGCAACAGCGCTGCCAGAAAAGAGAGCCAACCGATGCCCCTCAGAAATTCAAAAAATGGAATAAGCCAGTGGAAAGCGGCGAATGGCCACAAATTGCTTAGACTGCAGGCTAGCCCCCAGCAAGCACACACCAACACAGCCAGCAGCAGTATGACACCCTGAGAAAGCCCGCGAAAACCGGCAAGCAATAACCCGAACAACAGCGCGTAGGCCGCCGCCGCAACACCATAGCTAACGGCAGCAACCGATATCGCCATACCCACCACTACTCATCAAGACCACGCACTAAGGAGAGGGAAAACACGTCAACTCTGCTCGGGGGAGATTTGGCCGACAGCGTGAAAGCGGCCAGAGTGCGAGGGATAAAATCATTCAAATTTATCACTCGGCGCTTCCCGAGATGATAGTAAGCGGGAGCACTTCGCTGCCGCTTTTCCTTAGCAGTGCACGGCACGCTTTCCCTAAGCGCTGCGATCGCTTTGGCCATGAAACGAGACGCTTACCACAATTCAAAACAGGATAGAGGGTCGCTCCGTCAAGATCAGTCTAGCGTATCTCAATTCACTGCCGGATCAGGGTCAACGACAACCCGGCCGTTCGCGCTCTTATCCCTCATAGCCGCTCTATTAACGATGAAATCGCGCTTGCTCTCCACCTGCTCACCAAAACCCAATGCAGAGGCACTCATCTCACCACCGCCCTCTGGGAAAGAAAGATGCAACTGGCTGCCGGCGAAAATGATGATCGTCGCCAATAACAAAAAAAAGCCAACCAAACCAAACAGCAGGCGCTGCCCCTTGCTTCGGGGAAACCGGCCCGACTCGGCACCGGCCTTACGATTACGCTCGCCCTGAATGATTCGCTGATCGGGATCGGACCTGAGCTCATGCACAAAAACCCGCTGCGAGGCCGTTACTCGGATGTCCGGTTCTGGTTCTGGTTCTGGTTCTGGTTCCGGCCCGCTCGGCTCAAACTCTTCCGATTGCCATGCACTGCGGGAATCATCCAATGTCGTTGGACACTCGGCAGGTGTCCACCCGGAGTCCACTACCGGATCGGGCAATGCACCAACTACCGGCTCAAAACGATTAGGTCGATCTTCTTTTGGTGCATCTCCCTGCACGAAAAGCTCGTCACCGTCAGATGGCGTGTCACCCCATCCGCTCCGGCGCTCATCGGAAGCCTCAGGCAACTCTTCAAGCAGTTTATCCACATCTTTGATGTCCGCCGAGAGCAACATCTCGTCGCGCAAGTCTTCAATAACCGCCCGCATATCGGCAAGCGAGAAATCACGCTTTTCCTCGACAAAGCCGTACATAAGCAAACGGCTCAGCACCTGATTGATACGTCGAGGAATACCGCCGCTCAAACGATAGATCATTGCAAGCAGCGCTGGCTCGAAGCTCGGATCACCCTGCCAGCCAACGCGTTCCAACCGATGACAGATGTAAGCTTCGGTCTCCTGCCCGTTCAGTGGTGAAAGATGACAAGCCGCAATCATACGCTGATGGAGTTGTTCCATAAGCGGCTGGCGAACCATATCCCGCAGTGGTTCCTGGCCGATCAGGAAGACCTGGAGCAGCGACTGGCCCTCTTTTTCCAAATTGGTTAGGAACCGCAGCTCCTCCAACGCCGACTCCGATAACCCTTGGGCTTCGTCTACCAGCAATATTGCCCGGCGTTTCGAGCGGTAATCCTGATCCAAGCTGCGAATGATCTGACGCAGCAGCGACGCCTTGTCAAGATGATCGCCCTGTAGTGAAAGTTTGAAGGCGATCATGCGGATGAGTTCGCTGCCTTCCAACTGGGTGCTATTGAGCTGAATCACTCTGAGCCGCTGTTTGCGCAAATCGGCCAGGAGATCATAAATCAGCGTCGTCTTGCCGGTACCGGGCCGACCGGTAATCATGACGAAGCCTTCCGCACGCTGCACGCCGTATTCCATGTAGGCTTTGGCTTTGCGGAAACTGCGGTGGCGGAAACAGAATCGATAGTCGGGTGTCAACCGAAAAGGATCACCGGTAAAGCCAAAAAAGCTCTCGTACATAAGCCGTGTCGCCACTCCCTTGCCAAAATGCCATTACGAGGCTATCGGCGTAGTCGCTAGCCTTCCTCGCCGTCGCACCTTGCGTTGCGCAAGGAACCGGCCTATCGGGCACCTTTGCCCCAAAGAACCACCTCTACAGTTTGGAACAGAATACTAAGATCGAACAGCAGATTGTGATTTTTGGCGTAATAAAGATCGTACTGCAACTTCTCGAAAGCATCGCGCTCCGAGGCACCGTAAGGGTAGCGCACCTGCGCCCAACCGGTTAAACCGGGCTTCACCCGATGCCGCTCGGCATAATATGGAAACCGAGCCGACAGCGTAGACACGAACTGCGGCCGCTCCGGGCGCGGCCCGACGAAGCTCATTCTACCGGAGAGCACATTGAAAATCTGCGGCAGTTCATCAATCCGGTATTTGCGGATGAACTGTCCCACCCGAGTGATCCGCGGATCACGCGTGGATGCCCAGCGGGGCTTGCCGTCGCTCTCGGCGTTAACCTGCATACTACGGAACTTCAGAAGCTCAAAGGGGATCCCCTCCTCACCGATGCGCATCTGCCGATACAGCACCGGCCCCCGCCCACCGCTTTCCAGCCAGATAGCCAATGCCGCAACGGCCATAACGGGTATTGCGACAATCAGCAGCATGAGGCTAGCAGCAATATCGAACAACCGCTTAACCCACCGCCGCAATAGCCGCCGATTGAAGCCCCGCGAGAATATCAACCAACCGGCATCCAGAACATCCAGCTTGAGCAAGCCCAGTTCCTGCTCGATGAACGTCGCAAGCTCCACGACATCGACTCCGCCGGTGCGGCATTCCAGCAACTGCCCCATCGGCAAACCCATGCGCCTATCGTCTACGGCGATGACCACCTGATCCACGCGGTTACGCGCGGCATACTGCGGAAGCGCTTGATCTAGAGAGACACAGCGGCCGCTCGGCACAGCCGTCGTGTCTCCCGGCATCTGCACGAAGCCGACGAAGCTTACGCCGATGAAATCCGTGGAGCGGCGGAATGAAAGAATATGGCTCGCCCGCTCGCCGGCACCCAGCACCAACACACGGCGACGATTGTTGCCTTGGCGCAGAAGACCGAGGTAAACCGCGCGTAAACCGCCAAGTGCAACAAACGCAACAAGCAACGAGAGGCCAAATACGCCCCGCCCCAGATAAAGCAAGGGGAACGTATAGAACAGCAACATCATAAGTATGCCCGCCAGGCTCAGCGCAATAGCGAGACGTAGGAGCACACCAGGGAGATTATCCCTAAGTCTTTGATTATAAAGCCCAACCGCGACCAGGCAAGCCATGCCGATCAGCGCGAAACTCAATGCCTTCGGCCAAATAGGCACCAACTCGTCCACCGACGCCACGCTCAGATCGCCGAAGCGAATCAGCGCGCCAGCATACAGCGATGCCCCCAACAACAGCGGTTCGATGATAGCGAGGATAGGAAGCAGGCGCCGATGGTAGTTTCCGACTATCTTTTCCAGAATCATGTCTCTACCTCGCCACACAGCTCCATCTTAGTCCTTTCCTTCAATGCTCAACGCGCAATGCCCGACCCAAGGGAAGCAAGCATCCAGGCTGTGTATATTAATCCAATGGCCTACATCACTCGTCCGCTTCATACCACGAAGTCACCGCCGTATCGATGAGCTTAGCTCATTTTACTGCCGTTGCAGGGCACAAAATGTCGCCGTTTAGTGACATCCGCTCAACAAGGAGAACCCCGCTGCATTAGCAGATTTTAGCCCGGCCCAAAGCACTGCATACCGTCGTTTTTCGACGACAGCATTTTCCCGCCTTCTAATAATTAATTTATTGAAAAATAACAATTATTATTCAATTGGTATGATTTCTGCTGTTGGAACGCAAGCTTTGGCATTCAGCCGACGGCGATTTTGACAGCAATGTTGCCACACGGAAAGTGAATTAATCCACATCCTCAATGAAAGAAATAAATCAATGCTGAAAAAACAGTATTCAGTATATATCGCTGACACGGGCCTAGCGCGCACTATCCACCACCACCTTCGCTATCGTGTCTATTGTGAGCGCAAACACTATGAGAATCCCATTGACGCCGGAATTCCAGAAGAACACGACCGTCACGATGCGTTTGCTACTCATTTTATTGTACGCAACGGCACAGCCAAAGCCTGGCAAGGAACCGCACGGCTGATCATGAGCACACATGCGCGGCTTCCCGTACAGAAGATGGGCGCGCTTTACCTACATGCAGAGCAACAGCTCCTCAGATCACCGGTTGCCGAAGTATCCCGCCTAGCGGCGCTGCGCAGCGCCTGTCGATGGTCGCCGAGTAACCGTCATTTATTACAAGCGACCATAACCGGTCTGCTCGACTACAGCCGCCGGCGGAGCGTTGAACATCTGGTTTTCCTGATCTCACCTGGGCTAGCACGTATTCTCGCTCGCATAGGTGTGCCGATGGAGGAATGCGGCCCGCCCGTAGAACATAGGGGGCAGCGTCAAGCATTCAGCGCCTCAGTCAGGCAAGCCATTGAGAATATTCCCTGGGCTCGCCGAAATCTCAGCGCCGGACGCTTCTGCCACTATTTCTCGGAGTCTGCGTTTGCCCATGTAGACAATGAGCCTTGGGCCGATGGCGCCACACTCGAGGGAATCAGCGGTTTGGCTCAGGCCGCATCGGCCGCGTAATTATCTTGGGTCGTCCAAACGGCCCGACGCTGCAGCAAAACAGTCAGTCATGTTTATTGAGCTCGGACCCGAATGGCACCATCAAGCGGGCCACGCTGGAGCACCACCCAGCGCAGCTGGCTCACGAACAGGAAGCGTAACGGGTATGAGGCACTAACTGCTCAAGAAACACCTCGTCCACACCAATCGAGAGTAATGCCGCACACTCGACGGTGCGTCGCACGCTTTGCACAAAAGGTCCTAGCGTTTGCAGCTGGACGTCAGCCGGTACTCGACATGGTAGCTATCATAACGGACGCGCGGTACTGATCGGCAGAAATTACCCGATTTGCACAGCCGGCGGGCGCAGCGCAGCAAGAGCACACCAACGGGCCGCAGTTTTAACTATCACGACAGCAGAAGCGTACGAGACGAATAGCGCCCGGGCGACAATTTCGACCTTTTCCACAGCTCCCGACGCAATGGTAATCGTAGGGTTTCATGCCCTATAGAAACCCGCGTAGGATACGAGCCTCCAGAGTTCCTCCTATCAACACAAATCCTACCGCCGCTATCGAACTAAGGGGCCATGCTCAATGCACCTGACAAAATTGCTCCCAGCGGCAGTCAGGGAAGATAAATCCAGGCTGCCGCCGCAATTGCTGGAGGAATTGAAACCACTCAAGACACGCCGACCGTGGCGCTTCCTGCTGGAACTCCTTGGTGCCTGGCTGGTGATATTCTTTGTTGTCGCTCTCGCCGTGCATCTCGATCACTGGCTTATGACCGTGACAGCCATACTGATCGTGGCCACTCGGCAGAACATCCTTGGCTTGTTAGTACATGATCAGGCCCACTGCACCGGTTTCAAGCCCTATCCCGGCGACATCATCGCAAACCTGTTCGCGGCCTATCCCCTGATGGTTCTCACAGTGGAAGGCTACGCTCGGGTTCACCTGACCCATCACGCAAAATACTTTACCGAACAGGATCCCGACCATATTCGCAAGTCCGGGGAAGAGTGGAACTACCCGATGCGAACAAATCAGTTCCTGAAAATACTGGCAAGAGACTTACTTGGCCTGAATATCATCAAACTAATCAAAGGCAAACAGGCAGTGCCCAAGGGCAGGGGCTTCGCTAGGCAGAACAGAGTACCCTTATGGTTGCGCCCAGCCTACTATCTACTGCTTGCCACCATTCTGACCGCGACAGGAACATGGGCCATTTTCCTGCTTTATTGGGTGTTACCGCTGATCACAGTTTTCCAGATCATCGTGCGCTGGGGGGCTGTTTGCGAACATCAGTACAATCGGCTAGACGCCACTGTGCAGGAAACCACACCGCTGATCACAATGCGCTGGTGGGAACGGCTGTTATTGCCAAACCTCAATTTTAGTTACCACATCTACCACCATTATTTCCCCGGTATCAGCTTCAGTCGGTTGCCCAAAGTGCATGATGCCTTTGTCAGGTATGGACTGGTCGAGGAAAAAGCAGTATTCCATGGCTACTGGAGTTACCTGAAATTCATACTATCGCCCGGAGCGGACAGGGACCGCAGCGGAAGTACCTGACAATAAAAAGTCCGGCCCGCGCCGCGGCGCCCTCATTTCAGCGGATGCGCGGTAGATCGAGGTACGAACCGGCCTCGGTCGGTAACGATTTCCCATATATCGGGACGCTTGCGCAATATACCGTCGACGACTGCAGCCGCCGCGGCCACAGTCGGCTGCCGAAGGCCGTGATACTCGACCAGCGGACCAATGGGTGGAAAATAGATACCGAAGCGCTGCAGAAGCCGCAGCAGCGTGGGTTCCATAACTGCAAGCCAATGGGAAATGCCCTGGTCTACGGACATACGAACAATCGCGGCAAACAGCCCCAAAGTTATGTGCGGAAACCCGCGCCTTCGGCTATCCGGCCCCTGTGCATCCGAATAAACAGCTTGCGAGCTGACACCGGAGACCGTCTCGGCTTCCCCGAGACGGCGTCGGAACGTTTTGGATACGGCAAGCCGGGAAATCTCGGCCGATTTAAGCCGGTCGAGATTGCTGACCCAGGGGTTGGCCTCCTCGTAGAGGCTGTTCGCGCAGACACGTTCAAGCGGAAACACCGTTTCGGGATAGCAAGGATCTGGCAAAATCAACCGCACGGCGGCCGCGCAACAGCCGGTGCGCCTGTGGCGAATCAGTGCGTGGACGGCTCGGGCATCGTACTCATCCCACTCCCTGCCATCGGGATGCTCCCGTGGGTTTTCAAAGGGATGCTCAACACAATAAACTTGATAACGCAATGCGAATACTTCATCAAGCAGTTCGCTCGTATCCGCCGGGATGACTTCGAAGTAGTCATGAAATGCGCGATAAACTTCGCTCGGCGGATTCACAGCGGGGCCTTCAAGCTGCATAAACAACTCCCTTATGCCCAGTTGACTAGAAACGGAACAGACACCACGCCAGCTCTTATCAAATACATCCAGTCAACCACCAAGAGCTTTCCGTATCAAAAACAATAACGGCCGCACTAGAGTGCGCTTGAGCCCCGCCTCAACAATGAAAAGAAAACCGGTTCTATTTTCTTAGCCAGACCTGAGAGCAGAGAGACACACAAGCGCGCCTCGTACCCATGAAAGACCACTGCGGTTGCAGCGGCGATACACTCAAGCGACAACGCACCCTAAGGACAGATGGAATGGAGACTCACGCATGGATGGAAGGTTTGACTATCAGCTCGCCTTCTCCCGCACCGTTGGCTGGATCACGCAGGAAGAACAAGCAATCCTGCGCTCGAAACGGATCGCCATCGCTGGCTTGGGCGGTGTAGGCGGCAGCCACTTACTCACGTTAACCCGACTCGGTATCGGTGCCTTCACGCTCGCGGAAATGGACAGCTTCGGTATTGAAAACCTCAACCGACAGGCGGGCGCATTTATGTCGACCCTTGAAAGGCCTAAGCTTGAGGTATTAGCCACGATAGCTCGGGACATCAACCCGGAACTCTCGATTCGGACATTTCCCGAAGGACTCACCGAATTCAATCTGATTGATTTTCTTGATGGCATTGATCTCTACATTGATAGTTTGGACTTTTTTGCCTTGAACGCACGTCGGAGGATCTTTGCAGAGTGCGCCAACCGGGGCATCCCGGCAATCACAGCCGCGCCTCTTGGAATGGGAACCGCCCTACTTGCATTTCACCCGGCCGGAATAAGCTTCGAAGAGTATTTCCAGCTTGAGGACGCCATACAATCGGAACAGTATCTGCGCTTTTTACTCGGGCTCTCACCAGCCATGCTGCAAATGCGCTACTTGGTGGCGCCCGAAGCAGTCAATCTGGCTGGACAAAAAGGCCCGTCAACTCCCATGGCATGCGAACTCTGCGCTGGCGCAGCAGGGACCGTCGCGCTCAAAATCCTGCTCCGACGCGGCCATGTCCCCTTCGCGCCCCGAGGAATCCATTTCGATGCGTATCGCACCAAGCTGGTCCACACCTGGCGCCCCTGGGGCAACCGCAACCCACTTCAGCGCTTGGCGCTCGCAATTGCCCGGCGCCGTCTCGCATCGGTCACCCATCGACAAAGCGAACACCCGCCTAAAAAGCGCACCAATCCCAAGCCACCGCACTCAGCACAGATCTGGGACATCCTGGAGCAGGCGCGCTGGGCACCAAGCGGCGATAACGCACAGCCATGGCGCTTCCAAATACTCGACGCTGAGGAGATGGTCATTCACATTCCGCCCGAGCGCAACGATAATGTCTATGAGTACAATGATGCCCAACCGAGCTGGCTTTCCAGAGGGTTTCTCCTTGAAACTCTACGAATCGCTGCCTCAAGGCACGCCCGTAAGCTTTCGTGGCGACTCGAGACGAACCAAGAAGGCAGGCAACAGATCCGCATCAAACTTGCTTCTATAGCCGGAGGAGATGCTGATAAGCTTTATAGCGTCATCGTACAACGCTCTGTGGACCGCCGCCGGTATCAGCTCAAGCGGCTACCGCCTGCTCTTCGACATCAGCTGGAATTGGCGTTGGGCGATGAAGTGCAGATCAGGTGGGCGGAGTCGCTGGCCGAGCGATGGCACTGGGGCTTAATTAACGCCGCCGCCACCCACATCCGCCTCTCTATCCCGGAGGCCTATCCCATTCATCAACGCATTCTCGATTGGCATAGGCAAAAAAGTCCTGCAGGTGTGCCGGCGGCCGCCGTCAGCGCAAACCCCATCACGCAGCGGCTGATGCGCTGGGCGCTCGCGGATTGGGCCCGCGTGAATTTTCTAAACCGCTACCTAGCAGGGACCCTAACCCCAAGGCTGGAATTCGACCTCATACCAGGACTATTTTGCGCCGCGCATTTTTGGGTGGCTCTCAAGGAGGCACCAGACACCCGCTTGCGTAACGAGCAATTACTGGAACTCGGCATGCGCTTACAACGATTCTGGTTAACGGCGACCAGGCTCAACTTGGTGGTCCAACCGTCCCTGGCACCACTCGCCTTCTCTTTTTACAGCCGCAATAGGATACCTTTCACCACGAACCAGAAGGGGGCAAGCAAAGCCGGGCAACTCAACAAAAAACTTTCCCTGGCATTGCAGGGCACTGCGCCAAACACGGTTATTTTTGCCGGACGCATCGGTTTTCCGTTAGGCAATCCGCCAACATCGCGCTCGACACGCTTATCAGTTGAGGAACTCATGCTACCGGACGAGGCCTAGATTCACTGGCAGGCGCATCCCAACCCGATGTACTGGAGATGATCGATTCTTAGCTACACCAGCGCAAACACACTAAAGCGGCGTTAGCCGCACGGGGTGTTTAGTGAAACTGATTTACGGCCTGCTCTCGGAGGACCAGAACGGAACAAATAAAAGCGGGAAGCAGCCAAGCTGCCTCCCGCTTAGATCCCCAAAGCGCTTTACACTTTGTGATTCTTGATGTGCTTTTGAACACCGCGACTGGCCCCAATTCCCAGCAGGCCCGCGGACAAAAGCAGCAAAGTCGCCGGCTCGGGTACGGCTGCCGTTATCTTATTGGCATCGAAGTCGCTGTGGGCAAAGGCCCCGTGATCAGCCGGAATGCCGCTGCCTCCAGTAACCGTGCCACTCAGGGTCAGCTGCACGCAGCCATCAGCATTACCGACACCGCCCGGGCCAGCACACGCACCGCCCGATGTGATATCGATAAACCCTACGTCCCCACCCGCATGAAAGATATTGCTCAATGCGGCATTGAAGCTAGCCACGATTTGCGTATTGTTTACACCAAGAACAGTGTTTGGATTGGCTCCACCCGCCTGTGTTACCACAGACACCCAACCCTCATCAGGATCACCCAAAAAACCATCTACCTGGAACTTGGAACCCAAGGTTGCCTGCTCGAGGCAGTCGGTCAGGCTCGTGCAACTGGGATTCCCAGCAGGAGCCCCATCTGTAATAGCTATTTGGAGATCGGTATCGTTACCTGCACCCGGCGCGCCATTAAAAAACATGGCGACCGCAGCTCCGGCCCCCAACGGGTCCGCCAGATTAACCCCATTCGCTGTCAAAATACCATCGAGATCGGCCGCCCCGAAAGTGATCGTAGTACCAACAGCAAAGGTAGGATCGCTGATCCCCGTTATCGTAACACCCGCCACGCCAGTCAATTCCTGGCCAGCCGGGATTGAATTAACACCGTCGGTAGTGAAATTCGGGATTTCAAAGACACTCAACAAAGTGTCGCCCACCTGAAAATTGGTGTCGCTTGTTACAGGGGTGGTGAAATTATCCCTCAAGAGGAAATCGAGGTCATCGTCCTCGAAAGTTAGTAATGCGCTTTGCGCCGCTCCGGTTGCAAAGCTCAACGCCAGTCCGATCCCTAGAGTAGAAACCAGTTTTCTCGTGTTCATCTCGACCAACTCCTTTAAAATTCTTCACACGCACAAAATGCCTCGACAGTTAAGTTAATGCATGAAGAATGCCACCATCTTTTAATACAAACTAAATTATTGATTAATAAAATTTAATTTTTATTAATCGGCCAGGATTCGTCTCGTTGAGAGCCAAGCTCAACATGAAGTGTAAAAAAACTCGACAAACATCAATCTCAAAAAACCTATCCGTCCTTACCTACCCAGCCCGATGCAATAAAATACTCCGGCCTACTCGTTAGCAGAGCCGAATTCACTGATACAAAGCCACCTCACCGGAGGCAAACCATACACGAAGTTAGCATGCCGACACCGCGGAGGGCGGCGCCTCCGTCCCTCATCCGAGCGCCGCCCTGAAAGGCAGCATGTAAAAAAATCTTTCAACATTCCTGAACCGAGGCAAAACGGCCCACGCAGCCCAACCCGACGAGCGCCGCTAAACACCTTCAAGGCTAGAACACTTGAGAGCCGGGCCAAGCGTACACAAAGCTAGCCGATCAGCACTGAACGCTTGCCGCACGGAAACCCGAGCGCGCTCTAGCGGCGCAAAGCATTTACAAGGAGCAGAAGAAATGCCACAACGCTGTGCGTGGTGTACCAACGATCCGCTGTACGTTGACTACCACGATCTCGAATGGGGCATTCCCCTGTACGACGACCGACGTCTGTTCGAACTCCTCATATTGGAGGGGGTGCAGGCAGGGCTGAGCTGGCTTACCGTGCTGCGAAAGCGCGAGAATTATCGCCTGGCACTCGAACACTTCGAGCCGGCGCGGGTGGCTCAGTTCAGCGAGGCCCAGATACAAGCCTTACTCAACAATCCAGGACTCATCCGCAACAAGCGCAAGATCGAGGCGCTACGCCCCAATGCCCGCGCGTTTCTAAGCATCCAGGAGGCCTTCGGCCACTTCGCCGACTACCTATGGCGTTTCGTCGATGGCGCGCCGATCATCAATCACTGGCGCTACCAGCTCGAAGTGCCGGTCAACACTACACGCTCGGATGCACTCGCTAAGGATTTGAAGGCACGCGGCTTTCAATTCGTCGGAAGCACCATCTGCTATGCCTACATGCAGGCAGCCGGGCTGGTCATGGATCATACTACCGACTGCTTCCGCCACTCGAAGCTGGCTCAGGCGGACGGCGATCACACCACTACGAACCTTATACAGTCACATCCCAACTCGGCCGAATAATTAACGTTAGGCGAAGTAGACACGCGCGAGCACCCCACTCTTCCCCACATCGTTGCCTACATCAACGCACCGGGTCTCCGGCATAGGCCATAGCCGGGCACTTGGCCTGTTCGGCGGCAAGCCACTCGGCAACCCGCGCGGTTTGGGCCTCGTCAAAATGCAGCCCGAGCTTACTGCGCCGCCAAAGCACATCTGCCGCAGTTACGGCCCATTCGGCATCGACGAGATAGCGCAGTTCCGCTTCATAAAGCCCGGCACCGAAATGTTCACCAAGTCCGTCGAGTCCGCTCGCACCGTTTAGAATCTGATGGAGGCGGGTACCGTAGCCGCGCGCCAACCGCCGAGCCAACGCCTGTGGCAACCAGCAATAGCGCGCCACCACCCCCCGATAAAAACCATCGAAGTCGGCATGCGGGATATCACCGCCGGGCAGCGGTGCCCGGCGTGTCCAATCACTCGTATTGCAACCGAACACCGGACCCAATCTCCGCATGGCCTCCCATGCCAGCACTCGATAGGTCGTTATTTTCCCACCAAACACCGACAGTAGCGGCGCCGGATCAGTACGCCACTCCAAAAGATAATCGCGACTGGCCGCTGAGGCCTCGACTCCCTCGCGCTCATCATACAGAGACCGCACTCCGGAGTAGGCCCAAACGACATCCGCCGGTCTTATCGGCTCTCGAAAATAGCGATTGACGGCATCACAAAGGTAATGGACCTCGACCTCAGTGGTTCGAACTGCGGCTGGATCACCGTGATAGAGCGTTTCAGTGGTACCAATCAGCGTAAAGTCCTGCTCATAGGGGATGGCGAAGATGATCCGCCCGTCGTTGTTTTGGAAAATATAGGCATGATTGTGCTCGAAACACTTCGGCACGACGATGTGACTGCCCTGAATCAGGCGTACCGTATGTTCCGGTCGAAGCTGAACTGTTTCACCCAAGAAGGAGGTAACCCATGGCCCTGTGGCATTAACGAGCACACGCGCAGTCACCCTCCGTTCACTGCCTTTGCCTGGGCCGCGCAGCAAGGCACTCCAGCCTTGCGCGCTCGCGCTGGCCGTCATGCAACGTGTCCGCGGCAGCACCGTCGCGCCGCGTTGCGCGGCATCCATGGCGTTGAGAATTACCAAACGTGCATCCTGAACCCGGCAGTCCCAGTAACCGAAGCCCTTGACCAAGCTCGGCACCAACGCCCGGCCGGCCGCATGCCAGCGTAAATTGATCCCTTTCGAAGGCGGCAACAGATTGCGTTCACCGAGATGGTCATAAAGCATCAAGCCGGCCCGGATCATCCAGCCAGGTCGGCGGGAATCGCTGTGCGGCATAACGAAGTGCAATGGCGAGATGATGTGGGGCGCATTGCGCAGCAGTATTTCCCGCTCCTTGAGGGCCTTCGTTACCAAACTGAATTCGTAGTATTCGAGGTAGCGAAGGCCGCCATGGACCAGCTTGGTGCTCGCCGAGGAAGTAAAATTGGCCAGATCAGCTTGCTCGCAGAGCAACACCCGCAATCCACGCCCCGCAGCATCGCGCGCAATACCTGTACCGTTAATCCCGCCGCCAACGACTAAAAGATCGTATGTCTCCACAGAGTTCACACCCCAAACCAAACTTTATTGGCCATTTATCAAAATCATGTTCTACCCCGATTGGCATTTACTCATGCGATTGGTTCGCGCGATGCTCGATCTGCGGGCCACTGCAAATCCATTATTCGCAGCTCGCTTGCCGTATCCATGCGGCAAGCGCCCCCAAATTAAACACTACGAAACCCTCTCTGCCCACTGCAAGCCGGTAAAGCAAGCGCCACTCCATCCTGCCCTGATTGGAAGCAGGCCAGGCGGACCAGGCTATGGTATTCTTTTTATTCTCACAGTTGGTTTATGTTGCGCGGCGGCGCAGGTGGTTCGGCGTTAGAAGCTAGCAATCAGCCAGCTGTCAGCGTAGACAAAGCACACCCAGCCAATCATAGTTTACTTGAACTTAATTTGTCGTATGGCCGGAGGCGCCATGAAGGATGCACGTAGAAGAGCGCGCGATGTCGTAGATAAGTTTTTACCCGTATATCACCGTGAAACAAAAGAGCTGATCGGATATTTAACCGACGTGACGGTCGACGGTGGCATGCTGGAAACAGGCGACCCGCTGGGTGAGGAGTTCTTCCCACTACGGATCGAGCTTACCGATGAAATTAGCGGCAGCCGCCACATCGACGTTGATGCACGTTGTGTCTGGACACGCAAAGATCGTAATGCGGTCTTTCACAACTCCGGGTTCGAATTCCAAGACATCACCCGCGAGGCGCGCACTCGAATTGCCGAGCTTGCAGAACGTTATCGCCTGAACATATCAGGCTAACCCACATTCGCAGGGACTACAGCTACCACGCACCCAAATCGCAGCAGGCCCGGATTTTTGCGGGCCTTCCGCGCATGCCGAACACCTTCGGCCAGACCAACAAACCGCAATGACAGCGCCGAGTAGACACCAAAGAGCGTACACCATTGCTTGCGGATGTTAGCGAACCCTGTCACGGCCAGACCTGCGTTTGGGATCGGTGGGGGTGAAGGTTATACTTTGCCATCATCGCCAAAAGCCAATTACTTAGAGGTCCGATATGCAAGTTGCCAAAGGTAAAGTCGTGGCGATCAGCTACACGCTGCGCACCAACGGCGTGATCCGCCACATAAGCCAAGAGAACAAACCTTTGGAATATCTCCATGGCGCCGGCAACATCATCCCGGGGCTGGAAAAGGCACTGGAAGGCAAAGCAGGCGGCGATCAGTTCAGCATCACCGTACCTCCGGAGGAGGGCTACGGCGCACGCGATGAAACCCTCCAGCAAAAGGTGCCTGCAGAAGTCTTCCAGGGTGTGGAACAACTTGAGCCAGGGATGCAATTCCAAGCCCAAAGCGAAGACAACAAACGCCTCGAGACCGTGACCATTGTTGACGTCGACGAAGAGGAGCAGACCGTCACGCTGGACACGAATCATCCGCTAGCTGGCCAGACACTGGAGTTCGATGTCATCGTGAACACCGTGCGGGAAGCCACCGAGAGTGAGCTCGAACGGGGCTATATAACTTCCCCACGAACACCAAAGCGTACCCGTTATCGCCCCCCCGAGCCTACTCATGACCACCATCATGGCCATGAGCATCACGGCCATGAGCATCACGGCCATGACCACAGCCATAACCATTAATTTGTCTAACAGGCACCACGCATCACCGTTTTACCGAAAAGATAAAAAAGTAAGGGGCGCTCTCATTGGAGGCGCCCCTTACTTTTTACAGCCGTATAACGGCCGCGTTTGACCGACAACATGCGCTATCGATCATTCCTCCAGGACACTGAGTGCACTGCGCTGATGCGATGTCGTATATATCTTCTTCGGAAAGACCACCCGCCATGCCCGACATAGTCGGATTCTTACGCCCCCCCTCTTTGTAGTCCTGGAGCGCCGTAGCCAGATAGTCGGCATATTGTCCGGCCAAGATGGGGAATGTTGGGGCAGAGCTACGCCCACCCTCACCATGGCAACCGGTGCAGCCTTTCTGCTGATACTTCTGACCGCCTGCGTGGGCATCGCCGTATTCGATGGCAAAAGCCTGCGCCGAGAACAGGAGACAAGATAAGAGGCCGAGCGAAAAGACAAGTCTGCGCGTCATAGTTTTGAACTCCCCAATTCGTTATCAGCTCACTTCCCCGCTCGGGCAAAATAGGCCGCGATGTCCTGCATATCCTGCACGCTCAGCTGATTTGCTTGAGCACGCATCGTCGGATTATCGCGATTTCCGTTCTTGTATTCCTGCAGCGCAGAGACGATGTACTCAGCGTGCTGACCTCCGACCTTCGGAACGTGGAATGTCGGAGGGCCAGGATAACGATAGCCCGGCACGCCATGGCAGCCTATGCAAGTCTCCGCCTTTTGTTGGCCTTTGGCCGGATTACCTGCAGCTTGCACCGTTGTGGCTGCCGCAACCATCAAGCCAAGAAAAATCAAAAGCTTCGCTCTCATGGTTCCCTCTTAAAAACCTCTGGAGGACCAAAATTACCGACGACATACATCTCATCCCGAGCACGGTTTAGCCGTGCCGCCGGGTTATGCTTAACTCGCCGCGTAACGCCGTTTGGTATCATAACATAAATTATTTAATAAGTAAAGGTACCAGATCAATCCAGCAACGCCGCTTCTCGGAAAATGGCTGGTGGTCACGCAATATCGAATCCTTGAATGTTCGGGTTCGCTGCAGACTCGACCTCCAAAGCCGTGACCCTAGCCTGCGGAGGCCCGCTATGCAGCCATTCGACCAGAGCCTCAATCGCACTCGTCTCACCACAAGCGAGCACTTCGACTCGCCCATCCGCAAGATTCCGGACATAGCCACGCAGCCCCAACCGAACGGCTTGCTCACGCGTGTTGACCCGATAAAACACACCTTGCACTTTCCCCGAAACATAACAACGGACGCACCGTATGCTCATGAGTGAAACGGGCTGGTCCCAAATGGATTGCGCAGAGACTATCGGAGTTTCTTTGTTATATTGCAACCAAATTATGTGCCTTGAGGTGAGAAACCTCTAGTTTGCGCTGGTGTGACTACGGCGTGCGCTGCACGGCCAAAGCGGCTTTGCGCGCGGCAATTGCCTGCGCCCGAGCGGATAATGCGGCCCGTCGCGCCACTCCGTATTCACCCCGGTACAAGCTCAGCATGGCTTGATCCATCAGGCTTTGCGCTTCCTGGAAACGCTTGGGCGAATACCGCGGGCTCCCAGCTGCACGAGCCGCCTCGATAGCCTGGCGGGCATCGCTCATTTCCTGCACGGGCGCTTCTCCTGGAGCGGTCGATGAAGTAGCGCACCCCCCCGCCCACATAGCAACAGAGGCTGTCGCCGCAAGCAGGGCGGCCCGCACTACACCAGTTTGCTTACTCATGCACCACAATCGCACTCTGTGATTTGTTTGTGTGGCACGCTCCACAACGAAATTCCCGTCACGCAATAACTCATTCTAGAACAAACCCGCGCCGATCTGTTACAGCGCCCAGACCATCTTTATTCCATAAGCCGTTCGGCAGCAAACTCGAAACTGCAGGGCAGGCACAAGCGGCGGCTGGCCGAAAATTGTATTATCGTAGCTTCGATTTTACTGCCCAGCCTCGATCCCTATCTAGGAGGTGACCATGGCCGTTCGCATTTACCATAACCCCAACTGTTCCAAGTCCCGCACTACACTCGATCTGCTTCGAAGCCGCGGCATCGAGCCCGAGATTATCGAATATTTAAAGACTCCGCCGACCGAGGCCGAGCTGGAAGACATTCTCGCAGGTTTGAAGTTCGCCCCGCGGGAACTGATGCGCCGCAGCGAACCCGAATACCGCGACCACGCGCTGGACAGCGAATCATTGACACGCGAGCAGCTAATCCGCGCCATGATTCAGCACCCTCGCCTGATCGAACGACCGATCGTAATCAACCGGGGGAAAGTCGCAATCGGCCGCCCACCGGAGGCCGTTTTAATGATCTTATAACAGCCGTACCGCTTACAGCTCGGGTTGAGATCGGCGACGATCAACCGCCCGTAACGCTGCGGAATACACGATTGATTCAACAACGCACTGACCCAGCACGCACATTGGTTATATTAAACGTTGCCACAACTGATTTACTGTGAACTAATCGTTGTTTGCCTCAGCCAGCACTTTTTTGACAAATGGGACAGTAAGACGGCGTTGCGCTTGCAGCGATGCCGCATCGAGCTCATCAAGCAGATAAAAGAAATAGCCCGTGTCGCGCCGACAATGGTTGAGCAGATAACGCACAGTCTCCCTGGGCAATTCTAAGCCGCGGCGCTGCGCCCGCCGTTGCAGAGCCAAAACATTGTCCTCATCTCCGAGCTGCTCTAACCGTAGAACCAACGCTCCCTGTAGGCGCGAGACCAGATCGGGCAAAGTCAGCCCCAGCCGCGCCGGACGCCGCGGACCAGCCAAAAGCAGCTCTCGACCGGCATCATGAAGCCGATTGAAGAGGTGGAAAGTGGCCTGTTGCCACTCGCTGGCCTCCGTCAAGCAGTCCAAATCGTCAAACGCCACCACATCGACCCCTTCCAGCTCTTGCAAAAGTCGCGGTGAGCGTTTTACCAGCTGCGCGAGGGGCAGATAAACCACAGCCCGACCCCGAGTACTCGCTTCGCTGCATGCGGCCTGCAACAAATGCGATTTCCCAACCCCAGACTCGCCGTAGAGGTAAACCACATACCTACGATCGCCCTTCCCAACAGCCTTCAATGCGGCCACTGCCTCAGCATTTGGACCGCCAACGAATCCAGCAAAATCAAAACGCTCATCCCAGCGGAAATCCAAAGCCAGCTGCCGCCCATATCGGCGGTCATTGCTTTTTGTTCCGACCATACCAACCATCGCCTTGCAAATGAAACCGGCCGCTTACTACCAGCAGCTCAATGCAAACTCGCTTCAGCATCGAGTTGAAATACATTGGCACTCCCTCATTTCAAGACGCCAAAACCCGCAGCGGCAACAATATGCTAAGCTACGGTCGATCCACACCAACGCCCCCATCGCTCATTTTGCCCAGCAGCTCGGGTTGTGGTTTACCGGAGCAGTCGATAGGTAGACCCACCCTGAACTGAGGACGGATTGTCGCCGGCACTTCCATCAGGCTCGGCAAGTTGCAACGGTGCGGCAGGTTCCAGCCTGGGGTGACCTGCCAACTCCTGCTCAACCTGACTGCGAGCCACGTTCAGTGAGAGTTGTATACCGACCCAATCAGGTCCTGTTCGACGCAACTGGAGCGCCGCCACACCGGGCAAACTCGCCAACAGCTTCTCGATCACCGCGAATCGCTCCAGCGAGTCGACCCCACTGATCCGGAGCCGCATTCGGCCAGATGCGGCCAGGTCGGGTAACAGCGTATAACTGGCGCGCAGACTCGCGGCCAACATGGGCACACCTTGGGTCAACGCCTGCTCGATGCTGACGCCCCCGCTCTCCCAACTGGTATTCGAACCATTTTGGTACAGCACCCAACGCCCCTGCCAATCGCTCGAGCGGCTCCGAGTGATCCGCAGCGCCAGTACCAACTCGGTCGAATAGCGACTCGAAGCCGCCAACACCGCTCTGCTGAACCCATCGACGACATCACTGTAGCTCACGCGCTGCCGATCCTGACTATCCAAACGTGGGAAAATCACCGGTATGCCAAACTCAGCAACAGCCCTGTTCAACGCCTCATAAAAATGAGGCTCAATTGACGAATTGACCAATTTCTGACCGGCCTCGGAATCAACCGCAAACCATACCAGCACTGGCGGCCGCCCGACCTGCCAAACGGGAATCCCGCGTTGGATAACGGCACGGCGAAGACCCTGCCCATCGAAGCGCGCAACCAACTCGAGCCCCCCCTCTTCGCCATGCTCGTAGTAATATTGCTGCAAATACGGCTGCGGGCTCGCTACCAACGCGACAGCCGGCGTCGCAGTCACAATATCCGCACGTCCGGTCAAGCGCACTAGAATCTGGGTAATAGCGGCCTTTAGCGCTTCAGCACGGGCACCGGCGCTTTGGTCGGCAACCGCTACCCGTGCGGTGGGCAAATCCGCTCCGCATGCAGGGCGACTTAAGCCAGCATATAGCAAGGTCAAGCCGATACACACTATGATAAGCCTGGCCATGAGACTCGCACCCATCGCCTCAAACCTCCTCCGAGACCTATTCGACAGCGGCTCGCATTGCGCCCGTCTACGGTAGCATGAACACTAGGGAGACCGTCCGGCGGCATTCAATTCACCAAGTTCGGAGACGACCATTTAGAGCTTTTCGAGGAGATACGTCGTGGCTGAGGATACCTCTCGGGCAAACCTCACGTACCGGGACGCCGGTGTCGATATCGACACCGGCGCCCAGTTCGTGGAACGCATCAAAGCGGATGTAGCAACGACCATGCGCCCCGAAGTACTGGGCAGCCTCGGTGGATTCGGCGGGCTGTTCGAGCTACCACTGCAACGCTATCGCAATCCTGTATTGGTCTGCGGCAGCGACGGAGTCGGGACCAAACTGAAATTGGCCATCGAAACGGGCCGCCACGAAGCCATCGGGGTCGACCTGGTGGCAATGTGTGTCAATGACATCGCCGTCACAGGCGCCGAGCCACTTTTCTTTCTCGATTATTATGCCACCGGCCGGCTCGAACTGGAGGTAGCGCAACGGGTGATTAAAGGCATTACGCGAGGGTGCCGCGCAGCCGGCGCCGCTCTCATTGGCGGCGAAACCGCAGAGATGCCGGGTATCTATGCAAGCAATCACTACGATCTAGCAGGCTTTGGCGTCGGCATTGTAGAAAAAGCCGCCCTCATCGACGGCAGCCGCGTGCGCCCCGGTGATGCGCTGATCGGTATCGCTTCAAGCGGTCTACACTCCAATGGGTACTCACTGGTGCGGCATATACTGGACACCCGCAACATCGCCCTGAGCACCGAACTGAATGGCCAAACCCTGGCGGAACTGCTGATGACGCCAACCCGCATCTACGTCCGCGCGATACGCGCCCTCACCGAGGAAGTGGAGATTCGCTCCCTCTGCCATATTACCGGCGGGGGGATGCTCGACAATTTGCCGCGGGTTTTGCCGGCCAAAACCGAAGCCCGAATCGATGCCTGCACTTGGGAGTGGCCGACAGTTTTCAGCTGGCTCCAGCACCAAGGCGGTATCTCCAGACAGGAGATGTACCGAGTATTCAACTGCGGAGTCGGAATGGTGGCGACCCTCGCACCGCAGAATGTCGAACGCGCACTTAGCGTATTACAAAGTGCAGGCGAGACCGCCTGGCAACTAGGCGAAGTAGCGGCAGGATCCGCCGAGCGCCCACGGGTGCGAATCGAGGAGTAAACATAATGCCTGCAGCAGCGCTGCGCGTTGTCGTACTGATCTCAGGCCATGGCAGCAACCTGCAGGTTTTCATCGACGGTCAAAACTCCGGATACCTGCCCATCGACATACAGGCCGTGATCAGCAACCGAGCCGATGCCTATGGCCTCGTGCGCGCCGAGCGGGCAGGCATCGAACACGAAATCCTGGTACAGGGAGATTTCGCCGACCGGCAACACTACGACCGTGTCCTGCGGGAGCGGGTAGCCCATTATCGAGCGGAATTGGTCGTCATGGCCGGCTTCATGCGTATCCTCACGCCGGTATTCGTCTCTGCCTACGAAGGACGACTGATCAATATTCACCCCTCGCTGTTGCCTGCCTTACGCGGGCTGCATACCCACGAACGGGTACTGCAAGCGGGTCTGCCCGAACATGGCTGCAGCGTGCACTACGTGACCCCGGAGTTGGACGCCGGGCCGGTGATCATTCAGGCCCGGGTACCCGTACAGCAGGGTGACCGCATAGAGTCTCTGCAGCAACGGGTGCAGTGCCAAGAATACCGTATCTACCCGCTTGCCGTTCGCTGGATCGCCGAGGGACGCATCGAAATGCGCGATGGTGCTGTCTGGAACCAAGGGCAACGCCAAGACCAACCTCCGGTCGTGACCGCCGACGATGACCTGGACCGTCTTTAGGGAACCGGCTCGCCCCGTCAGGGCCGCGGCAAAGTAACGCCACGCTGGCCCATGTATTTGCCGCTGCGATCTTTGTAAGAGCGCTCACATACCTCATCGGATTCAAGGAACAGCATCTGCGCGACCCCTTCGTGGGCATAGATCTTTGCCGGCAGCGGCGTGGTGTTCGAAAACTCCAGCGTGACGTGCCCCTCCCATTCGGGCTCGAGCGGCGTCACATTGACGATGATCCCGCAGCGGGCATAAGTGGATTTCCCCAAACAAATCGTAAGAATATTGCGGGGAACGCGTAGAAACTCGATGGTTCGCGCCAAAGCGAAGGAGTTCGGCGGAATGATGCAGACATCGGCCTTAACATCGACGAAACTCGACTCATCGAAGCGCTTCGGGTCGACGATGGCCGAATTGATGTTCGTGAAAATCTTGAACTCATCGGCGCACCGCACATCGTAGCCATAACTCGAGGTACCGTACGAGATCAACCGGCCGGTTGAGCTCTGGCGGACCTGCTCTGGCTCGAACGGCTCGATCATACCCTCAGCCGCCATACGGCGGATCCAACTGTCGGGTTTGATGCTCATTCGCTTACCGGCCGAGAAATACCTGGCGCATGACTATTGGCTTTATTCGGTGAATACTGGCGCAGTGCCCACAGCGGCATTTTCACTCCTCCACCACGATCCGAGGAAATGGGCTCGAAGCCACCGCCGCAAGCCTCGAGAGCTGTGCGACCGTGCGTAAGGCGGCTTGCCGATAAAGCCCTGCAACGCGCCCCTCGGGCTCCGCCACCACACTGGGCCAACCATTATCCGCCTGTTCACGGATACGGCCGTCTAACGGCAAAGCGCCGATCAGTGCCACATTTTCTGCCTCCGCCAAGCGCTTGCCGCCACCCTCACCGAAGATGCGCTCCTCATGACCACACTGGCTACAGGTATGAATGCTCATATTCTCGAGCACTCCGAGCACGGGCACCCTCACCTTCTGGAACATTCGAATGCCCTTACGCGCATCGAGGGTTGCGATCTCCTGCGGGGTCGTCACCACAACAGCCCCGCTGACCGGCACCCGCTGCGCCAGAGTCAGCTGGATATCACCGGTGCCGGGCGGCAAATCGACGATGAGATAATCAAGGTCCTGCCAACGCGTGTCGTTGAGCAATTGGGTCAAGGCCTGGGTAACCATAGGACCCCGCCAGACCATCGGCGCATCTTCTTCGATAAGAAAGCCGATCGACATGACTTGAACCCCATAATTCTCCAATGGCGTGATGCTCTTGCCGTCGGGGCTCTCGGGACGCCGCCCGGCCACACCCATCATGCGGGGCTGGCTCGGCCCATAGATATCGGCGTCGAGCACTCCGACCTTGGCTCCTTCATCGGCAAGCGCCAAAGCCAGATTGGCTGCAACCGTCGATTTACCCACTCCACCCTTAGCCGAGGCGACGGCAATGATGTTGCGCACATTCGCAAGCGGCTTCAACTTCGCCTGTACCGCCCGTGCAATGACCCGCCAACCGACCTCCACCGTAATCTCGGCTTCAGGCAACGTCGACGTTACCGCATCGGCCAATGCCGTTCGCAGTTGCACCTGGTAGCGCCCGACCGGAAAACCCAGCCGCAATTGAATGCGGACGCGCCGACCCTCCACAGTAATGTCTTCGACCGCGCCAGCCGTGAGCAAATCCATACCTAAATTCGGTTCGGTCCACCGCTGAATCGCCTGCTCGATCACCGCGCGGCTTACATTAGCCATACCCGTGCCACCTTTTAGCATAATCACGACTCCATCGCGTAAATTCTAACCCCAGAAGGGATCCAAAACCCACTGCACGCCCGATCCATAGCAGCCCCGCACGGTTGCGTTTCATCGTGTTTTCTGGCGCTATTGCGCGTCGTAGCCGCCGCATCAACCACCGCCCAACTTACGGGGATCTTCAAATGGTCAATGAGCGCAATAATATCGTGCTAATTGGCATGCCCGGTGCTGGTAAAAGCACGGTTGGGGTGCTGCTCGCCAAGCACCTTGCCAAGAATTTCGTCGACACCGACGTGGTCATTCAAAGTGTCGAGGGACGCACCCTGCAAGACATCGTCGATCACGAAGGACACCTGGCGTTACGCGCCATCGAGGAACGGGAACTGACTCAGCTTGGCTTGTCCAAGCATGTCATTGCAACCGGCGGCAGCGCCACCTACAGCGAGCGCGCGATGGCCGCTTTGCGCCGTAATGGGACCATCGTCTATCTCAAGGTGAGTTACCCGACATTGGCCCGTCGCGTAACCAACCTTGGCAGTCGCGGAATTGCCAAAGCGGCTCACCAAACGCTCGCGGATGTCTTTGCCGAACGTATACCCCTTTATGAACAGCACGCCGACATCGTCATTGACTGTGATTCCCTGAACCAAGAACAAACAGTCGAGGCCATTTGCACTGCACTCGGTGACCGCCCGGACCAGCAATAACTGCCTGCCTGGAACAACGGCTAGAGCAGCACTTCCATTGAAACACCGTCGACGAAAACGGCGCGACGCTCTCGTTCTTTTTACCCCCGTGTCGCAAATGCATCACAAAATATGATCTTCAAAAGGCATCTGGCCAGGAAAAAAACCGCCTTGCGGCTATACTGGGAAAGCGTGGAGACGCAGTGAAACGGAAGTGCAGGCACAGCTCTAGATTGTTAGCAGGTCGATCCATACGAATATGGCGGAGGCCAACATGTACACGGATCAGATCACTGGTAACTGGCATATCTTCAAGGGCAAGATCAGGCAGCGCTGGGCAGAGTTCACCAACGAAGATTTGGATCATGTCATCGGCGGGTTCGAAGAAGAACTCTCCGGAAAAATCCAAACACTCTATGGCATCAGCAAGGAAAAGGCGGACCGGGAGATCAAAGAATGGTTGATGAGCGACCATGATCCGCATTTCTGGAGTGGCGGCACCGCGAGTGGCGGCGGAGGCTCTTGTTCAAGCGTTTGATTCTGAAAAAAACAAAACGGGCCGCTCACATAAAAACGTTGAGCCCCAGCAGAAAACGTTTCTCTTACCTTGCCGGGTGGGGGAAGAGGGATTTATAGCAGCAAATTTCCCCTACCCGCAACAGGGGGCAAGATGGGAGGATATCAATTTTTCTGTTAACTGGAACTTTCTGAACCTAAGCGACTCTACCGTTCAACCGCGCCGAAAAGCATATACCATGCTTACAGGTTGAGATAATGCCCTTCAAAATCGCACAATTCGCCCATAAGCCATAGCGCCAGCAGAAAAACATATAAAATGAACATGCAGGTCCGACTGGGTGCTGATCCAATCGCTGTATTGGGAAGGGCCTGTCCCGGCTGCAACCGGGTACGCACAACGGACTAACTTGGTTTGTCCTCGTGCAATCACCCTTCCGGTGGCGCTGATAGCAGACTCCCTGATGATGAACCGGCCGGACTGAAGGAGGGCCCTACAATCGGATGATAATTGCCCGCCCTGCCCTTGGTCACAGTTTAGTATTAAGATTCACCGCTCACCCAGTTAATCGGCAAGCCGCATGGATTCTGTGCTCTGGCACAAGACAGTGCATTTTCTGAAGGGCGGGCTAGTTTTGCTGCTACTCGCCAACGCGGCGGCCGCCCAAATTCATCATGAGCTGCGCATCACGCTGGAACCGGCTACCCACCACCTTGAGGCAATTGATACGGTTACCCTGCCCGAGAATCACTCGAGACCGGTGACATTCCGCCTGCACGCTGGCCTCAACCCGCGAATTCAAGAATCTGGCGCGCAACTGCGCCGACTTAGTCACAGAGGCCTCACCGAGGAGTACACGGTAGAGCTCGATGCGAGTGTCCGCCGCTTCACCTTGGCGTACCAGGGCAAGATTTTTCATCCTGCCGCGCCGGCCAGCGAAGAATATACCCGCAGCTTTAGCCATTCTGCGGGCGTGATTGGGCCGGATGGGGTTTTCTTGACCGGCTCGAGCTTTTGGTATCCCAATTTGGGGGATGATCTGGTGACCTTCTCCCTTACCGTTACGCTTCCGCCGGCATGGCGCTCGGTCAGCCAGGGTGTGCAGGTGCGACCGGTTGCGCCCGAAGCGGACCGGCAGCGGGAGGAAAGCTGGTCGACCGAACACCCTCAGGAGGAAATCCACCTGATCGCCGGAGCGTTTACGGAATACCGCGCGAGCGCCGGCCCGGTGACAACCATGGCCTTCCTGCGGCAACCAGACTCCGCTCTGGCCCACAAGTACCTCACGGCCACCACCCAATATATCGAGATGTACCGTCGGCTGATCGGTGCCTATCCCTACCGGAAGTTCGCGCTGGTGGAGAACTTCTGGGAGACTGGCTACGGGATGCCCTCCTTTACCCTGCTGGGCTCCCGTGTCATTCGCTTTCCCTTCATCCTGCATTCCTCCTACCCCCATGAGATTCTACACAACTGGTGGGGAAATGGAGTCTATGTAGACTACGCCACAGGGAATTGGTCCGAAGGGTTGACCAGCTACCTGGCCGACCACCTGCTCAAAGAGCAACAGGGCCAGGGCGCGGTCTACCGCCGGGAGGCATTGCAGAAATACACCGATTACGCGCGCGAAGGCCGGGATTTCCCATTGACCGAGTTCCGTACCCGACACAGCGCCGCTTCCGAAGCCGTTGGTTACGGCAAAGCCATGATGCTGTTTCACATGCTGCGCGAACGACTCGGCAATGCAACTTTCATCGAGGCGCTCCGAACGTTTTATCGCCAACATCCATTCCAGATCGCAAGCTTCGAGGATTGGGCGACCACCTTCAGTCGGGTGAGCGGCCAGCCTTTGCGCGCTTTCTTTAAGCAATGGGTAACACGCACAGGTGCCCCTTTGCTGCGGGTCCACGACCCCCGAATCGTACCGGCCGGCGCTGGCTATCGCCTCACGGCCACGGTCGAGCAAATTCAACCCGGCGCGGCGTATCGACTGGAGCTACCCATTGCAATTTATCTGGCAGGCCGGGAGGCGGCCTACCAGACTCGTCTTGCCATGACCGAGAAAACGCTGCACCTCGCGCTGCACCTACCGGCACGGCCGCTACGCCTGGATGTCGACCCCCAATTCGACCTCTTTCGCCAGCTCCATCGCGCTGAGACTCCACCCGCGCTCAGCCAGATCTTCGGTGCTGAGCGAGTCCTGATCGTGTTACCAGCCGAGGCTCCCCCAGCGGTGCGCAAAGGCTATGCGGCGCTTGCTCGCGCCTGGCAGCAGACACAGGGTGAACAGTTGGAGATCACCACCGACGCTGCGCTGAGCGAATTGCCCGCCGATCGGGCGACATGGCTGTTCGGGTGGGAGAACCGTTTCCTCCCGGCACTGACACAAACACTCTCGCAGACGGTATTCAGCGCGAATTCCAAGCATGTGCAGATCGCGGGCTCCGAGCTCGAACGAACTCGACATTCGGTGGTGGTGGTTGGCCGTCGGCACCAAAAACCCGCCCACGCTCTGGGATGGCTTGCGACCGACACCGTGGCCGCGATGCCGGGGCTGGGCCGCAAGCTGCCCCACTACGGCCGATACAGCTACCTCGGTTTTACCGGTTCGGCTCCCGAGAACGTCATAAAGGGTCGATGGCCGATGGCAAACTCACCCATGTCGATCCAACTTGCCCAGGCACCCACCCCTCTAAAAACTAGGCTGGCGCCGCGCGAGCCCCTGACGGAACTGCCTGCCCTGACCAAGCCCCGACGCATGATCCAGGATATCAGCTACCTGGCCGATGCCTCGATGGCCGGGCGGGGACTGGGCACACCGGCGCTTGATCGAGCGGCACGCTACATCGCCGAGCAGTTGCAAGCCGCCGGCCTCGAGCCGGCCGGAACGGACAAGAGCTATTATCAGACCTGGACGAGCCGGGTGGCCGGGCTTGGACAACGAGTGAACCTACGCAATGTCGTGGCGCGTATCCCAGGCACCCATCCGGAACGTCCGGCGCTGATCGTGGGGGCTCACTACGATCACCTAGGGCGAGGTTGGCCGGATGTCCATCGTGGGGATGAGGGCAAGGTGCACCCCGGCGCCGACGACAACGCCAGCGGCATTGCGGTCATGCTGGAATTAGCCCGCATCCTAGGTTCGGCCTGGCGTCCCGCGCGCACGGTCGAATTTGTGGCCTTCACCGGTGAGGAAGCAGGCCAACTCGGCTCGACTCACTATATGAAGCGTTTAGCCGAGAATCCATCAAGCCGCCCCATGGCGATGATCAACCTGGACACCGTTGGCCGCCTCGGAAAAGGCGAGCTCCTCGTGCTTGCCGCGGACTCGGCCCGGGAGTGGCAGCCTATTTTTCACGGAGCGGGTTTTGTCAGCGGGGTTCCCATCAAGACGGTCGCTCGCGATATCGGTTCGAGCGATCAAACCCCCTTTCTGAAGGCCGGCATTCCGGCGGTGCAACTCTTCACGGGGGCGCATAGCGACTATCATCGCCCCACCGACACCGTCGCCAAAATCGATTCGGCGGGTTTATCCCGGATTGTCACCGTCTTGAAAGAGGCGGTCGAATACCTGTCCGCCCGGACCGGGCCGTTGCACTCCAAGAGGTTTACCATAACGGAGTCGGCGAGTGGCTCCGGCCGGCGCCGGCACGTACTTCTGGGCAGCGTGCCGGATTTTGAATGGACGGGCCGCGGCGTGCGATTGTCGGGAGTCACGGCCGCTACTCCGGCTGATGCGGCCGGGCTGCGCGCCGGCGATGTCATTACCCGACTCGATGGTGTAACCATTGATACGCTGGCCGATTTCGCCAAAGCCCTGCGCCGCCTTACCCCAGGGCACTCACTGGTCATTGAGTTACTGCGCGATGGAAGGCCGCGGACTGTCACGGCCCGGGTGGTCGCGCGCTGACCCGAGGAGGCAAGACAATGCGGATGATCAACGGCCGGGCGGCCTGGCTGCTGATGGTGCTCTTAGGCGTCGGTATTACTGCACGAGCCGCGGAGACGCCGGCGCCGCCTGATCGAACGCTACACTATCCGGGTGAAAAACATTTCCAGCACATCCGCCAACTGACTTTCGGCGGCCAAAATGCCGAGGCCTATTTTTCCTTCGAAGGCACCGAACTCATTTTTCAGTCGACCCGCGATCGACGTGAGTGCGACGCTATTTACCGCATGGATATCCAAGGTCGCCACGTGCGCATGGTATCGTCCGGCAAGGGCACGACGACCTGCTCCTTCATCGCCCCGAATGGCGAGGCCATCATTTATGCCTCCACTCACCTTGCGGACGGGCGCTGCCCCACCAAGCCGGATCACTCGCAGGGCTATGTCTGGCCTCTGTATCCAGGCTACGACATTTTTCGCGCCGGCCCGGAAGGCGAGAATCCGGTCCGTCTCACCAGCACTCCGGGCTACGATGCGGAAGGCGTTTATTCACCCTTGGGGGAGAAAATCGTATTCACCTCGGTGCGCACTGGCGATTTAGAACTTTTCATGATGAACCCGGACGGCAGCGGAGTCGAACAGCTGACCGACCAGCCCGGCTACGATGGCGGTGCTTTTTTTTCCCGCGACGGGCAATGGCTCGTCTGGCGCGCCTCGCGCCCCCGGGGAAAAGCACTCGAGGATTATCGGCGCTTGCTCCGCCAAGACTTGGTCCGGCCAGGGAGGCTGGAGATCTACATCATGAATCTGAGCGAACGCCGACCCATACAGCTGACGAACAACGGTGCGGCCAACTTTGCCCCTTATTGGCACCCAGACGGCCGACACATCGTTTTCTCATCCAATATGGGCGACCCGAGCGGACGTAATTTCGATCTCTACCTCATGGATGTGGAGACACGCGCAGTAGAGCAACTCACCTACTATCCCGGCTTCGATGGCTTCCCGATGTTCTCCCATGACGGCAAAAAGCTGGTATTTGCCTCGAATCGCAACGGTACCGTAGCCGGCGAGACTAATGTATTTATAGTGAATTGGAAACTGCGTTAAAAGGCCTGCCACATGCTGCCGCAGCTCACCGTCAAGGCCGTGATTCTCGGCATCGTACTGGCGATGGTTATGGCAGCCGCCAACGCCTACCTCGGCTTGTACACTGGCATGACCGTCTCGGCGTCGATTCCGGCGGCAGTCATCTCGATGGGCATTCTGCGCCACTTCCGCCACACCAATATCATGGAGAGCAACGTCGTGCAGACCGGCGCATCGGCCGGAGAAGCGCTCGCCGCCGGCGTCATTTTCACGCTGCCGGCACTGATTCTGATGCACCATTGGAGCCACTTCCATTATTGGTGGGTCGTTGGTCTCGCCGGAGCCGGCGGACTACTCGGCGTACTGTTCACGATTCCACTCCGCCGCTCGCTAATCGTCGATCAGGAACTGGCATTCCCTGAAGGAACGGCGACCGCCGAAGTACTTAAGGTCGGCGACCATCCACAGACCGGACTAAACGCGCTAATACTCGCCGCGTTGCTCGGCGCACTGGTCAAGCTCGCCACGACCGGTTTGCAACTCTTTCCCGGCGTCGCTGTAACCGCCAGCTACATCGGTCGCCGCACGGTCGGCTATGTCGGCCTGCATATTTCACCGGCACTGCTCGGTGTGGGCTACATCGTCGGCCTGAACATCGCTTCGCTGGTATTCCTCGGCGGGGCGATCTCCTGGTTCGTCGCCATTCCGATTTTCGGCGCATATTTCATTACAACGGATTCACAGCTGGCCGGGCTAGCGGCTACGCATCCGGCTGCGATCGAGCTTGCCAGAGAAATCTGGTCGACCCAGATCCGCTACCTCGGCGTTGGCGCCATGCTGGTCGGCGGCCTCTGGGCGCTGCTCTCGCTGCGTGCATCGCTGTTTGCTGGGATCAAAGACGGCCTGAAGCAGCATCGCGCCGACCGCGCAACGCTTGCCAACCGCTCGGAAACGGACAAAGACATACCCATGCAATGGGTGCTGATAGCGATTGCCGGCTTTGTCGCACCGCTTTTTTATCTGTTTCAGAGCATCACCGGCACGCTCGTCGTCAGTTTGCCGATGACCGGCATCATGCTCGTCGCCGCATTCCTGTTCGCATCGGTCGGCGGTTACATGGCCGGCATTGTCGGCTCGTCGAACAATCCCATCTCCGGAATCACTATTGCAACGATTCTATTCGCCGCCTTGGTGTTGTTATGGCTGATGGGCGCGCGTTCGACAATCGGACCGGCGGCGGCCATCCTGATCGGCGCGGTGGTCTGCTCGGCAGCTGCAATCGCCGGCGATAACCTGCAGGACCTGAAAGCCGGCCACCTGATCGGCGCGACAGCCTGGAAGCTGCAGGTGATGCAGGGCGTTGGCGTAATCTCGGCCGTGCTGATCATGGCGCCGATTCTGAATCTTCTCCTCCAAGCTTACGGCTTCGGCGCACCGACGGCGCTGCACCCACAAGCACTCCCCGCACCTCAGGCAAGTTTGATGGCCTCACTCGCGCGAGGGGTGTTCGACACGGGTCTGCCGTGGGCGATGATCGGCGCTGGGGCGGGGATCGGTATTGCCGTCATCGTTTTCGACGAATGGCTCAAGTACCGCAAGGCTCTCTGGCGGACCCCAGTGCTAGCGGTTGCCGTTGGCAGCTACCTACCGTTAGAACTCTCGACACCGATTTTTCTAGGTGGCTTGATCGCATACGGCACGCGTCGTTACAACGGAAGGCACCTCGGGGCGACGCACACTGAGAAACACATGCGCCGCGGCGTACTATTCGCCGCTGGGCTCATCACCGGCGAAGCACTGCTCGGGATCGCGCTCGCGGTGCCGATCGTGGTTGCACATGATGCGAATGTCGTCGCGCTACCGGAGACCATCCGGCAAGGCAGTTGGCTAGGATTGATCGTGATCGGGTTGATCGCAGGGGGGTTGGCACGGGTGGCGATGCGTGCGTAAGCTGCCCCGAACCATAGCCATCTGGGTGAGACGGATTAGCCCGCTCGCGTTTGTCTTAGCCGGGTTGTTGAACTAGCTTTGTAGGTCACTTAAGCGCGGTTAGATGCCTATCAAACCAATCCATGGGAGTTACCACTATGGATGAACTCGTTGCCTTGGTCGCCGAGAAGACCGGCCTTTCGCCCGAACTGTCGCAAACAGCCGCCGAGACGGTGCTCGACTTCCTCAAGGCCAGACTGCCCGAGCCGTTGCCAGGGCAAATCGACACGGTGCTGGGCAGATCAAGCACAAGCAGTGGCGAGGACGCCGCTAATAAAATGGTCCGCAGCCTCTTCGGAAAAGAATAAACGGAGTCCAGCACGAAAACGAACCGACCCGGAGGTGGGGCTCACCCACCAACGCGTTCGAACTCGAACGCAGAGGCGAAGGGCACTCAGTACTACAGCCGCATGTATAGATCTAATCTGCATGGAGCATGCCTCAGGAGGCTGTCATGCAAGCGAGAGTTCGGAAATGAAATGGAGCGTTGGGAGCGCTTCATAACCGGATTGCCCCCGCTTTCGGCGGGCTGAGCCGCGCAAACGGGTTCTGAGCTATCTGCGCGGACTGTTGAATCCGGTGGCTCGGAATAATGGTTGGCACTTGGCCGAGTATCTGGGGGAAGACTGTCCCGACGGCGTGCAACGCCTGCTCAACGCGGCGCACTGGAATGCCGAGGCGGGGCGTGAGAATTTGCGCCGGTACGTTGTCGAGCAGTTGGGCGATTCGCAAGCTGTGCTGATCGTCGACGAGACGGGCTTTCTGAAAAAGGGCACGCACTTGGTCGGGGTCAAGCGTCAGTACAGTGGCACGGCGGGTCGAGAATTGCCAGGTGAATGTATTCCTGTGTTACGCGAGCCGACACGGTGCGGCCTTCATCGACCGGGCGTTGGACGCCGGAATGCCGTACCGCTGGGTCACCGGCGACACCGTCTATAGCGGAGGCCGGAGGTTACGCTTTGTACTGAAGCAACGCGGGCAGCCGTTCGTCCTGACGTTAGCGTACGATGAACCCTTGTGGCGAGACGGCCCCGTCTATCGGCCTGCAGCGGCGCTGGCGAGCGAGCTGCTATGGCGCACACGGCCCGATGCCGCGCACATACTCGCCTGGTCCCGTTGGCGACGTCGGCACCAAGCGCAGGCTATGCATTGCCATTACGCGAAGCGGGAGGCCCAATATACGAGCGAAGTGCGGCTGTAGTATTCAGATGGCATCCGCTGGCCGGGGCAAATTCCGGCCAGCGGTCATCTCGAAAATCACTCGACCTTGACGAGATCGTCCGGCTTCCAGGTCTGATCGTAGAAGGCGTCCTCGGCGCCGTAAAGGCGCAGGCAGACCAGGAAGTTTCGGCCCGGCACTGTCTTGATGAAGGCGCTGTCCGCCACGCCTTCGGGCTGCTCTGGCCCGAACCAGATGTCGATGGAACCATCGTCATTCTGCGGGATGTCGTAATACCCGTTGGTCGAGGGCAAAAGCTGATCGGTTTCGGGCATCGTGCCGTCGGTCACGTTATAGGCGGTGACGGCCCAGAACAGACCGGCCGGCAGATTGGCGGGCAGACGCAGCCTGTAAGTGTTGCCGCCCTCGAGAAACTCGCCGTCGGCATCGCGTATCGTGTAGGGATATTTCGACCCGGCCCCTGTCGTGCGCATCACCATCGCGGGCGCCGAGGAGTATGCGTACTGGAAGAAGCGCGACCGCGCGCCGAGATCCAGATAGCTCTCCTGCATCCACTCGGCCGTGCCGCCCGCCCAGGCGCGTTCCCACTGCCGGTCCTCGTAATACTTGTTACGCCCATCCTCGCGGCCGAGCTGGGCCGAGGCCAGGATCATTTTCGGCGCGTCCACAAGCGCGCGTTCCAGCGCCTCGCGCTGCCAGCCGTTCGGTTCGAAAGACTCACCCTTGACGATCCCGATCGAGGCCAGGACGCCGCGCAGTTCGGGGGTGATCGCCTCGACGGGTTCGTAGTCGACGAACTCCTTGAGCTTGGTCCAATATTCGAAATCCGTGGGATACATCATATCGATCCGGACACCGCTGGCATTCGGGAACTCCATCGCCGGGATATCCTTCTCCTCACCCCAGAGCGGATAGATCCGCGTCTGCTCGGCGGCCTCGACAGCGGGGGTCGGATCCGGCTCGCCATCGCCGTGACCCATGATCGTGCGGAAGAACAGGAAGACGTTGTAGGTGGAGGACTCGAAGGCGAAGTAGCTGGCCGGCACATGCCCCTCATAACCCGGCGGCAGGAGCAGGTAGAGCCCGCCGCGCGCACGGTCTGGCCCGATCGCACCGACATCGGTGATGGTGCGCTGGAAGAAGTCGGTGAACATACCGATCACGTTCGGCGGCGCCTTCACGACCAGTGGACCGGTTTCCTTCAGGTCGAGATAGCTCATCGAATAGATGACGTCGGCATTGGGTGTCGGCACCCAGGCGCGGCTGTCCATCCGGTCTTTCCAGATCGGCAGCACATTGTAGCCCGCGCCGAACTCGGCCTCGGACCCGTCGCGCATCCCGATCACGTTGAGCGCGGGCAGCATGGTCATGTAAACGTAGACGGCGCGTTGGTAGAAGACTTCCGCCTGAAGCGATTCCGCCTCTTCCTGCGACAGCCAGTTGCCATTGTTGATCTGTCCGACAAGCGGAGAGACAGGTGGGGTGTCCTGGGCGGCTGCCGAAACAGCGTATGCAAGCGCAGCCACCGCTGCACCGGTCGCGAGAAATCCTTTCAATGTCATGCCTTACCTCTTAGTGTGATTGAGCCGCGGTCGGGAATGGCCACGCCAGTCACTGCCAGTGTTCGGCGCGTCGCATGAGGGCGCTTCTGATGGCCATGCACAGCTTAATCGGAGTTACTGAACGACCTCGACCACCGGCGGCTGCCAGCTGCCGTCGAGTATCGCCTCCTTGCCCCAGTAGGCGCGGATGTAGAGCGAGAAGGTGCCATCAGGTGCCGGCAGCCAGTTGTTCTCCTTGTCCTTGCCCGGTGAAGTCGCGCCGGCGTATAGGGCCAGCGACCCGTCCTCATTGCGCTGCAGCGTCGTGTTCTTGGTGCCGAGCGAGTAGCGACCGAGGTCGTTCGGGTGGAAGAAGTGGTTCTCATTGTAGAGCGTCAACGACCAGAAGCCATTGACCGGCGGCTCCTCGCCCGCCGCGAACGTGATGGCGTAAGTCTTGCTGCCCACGAGCGGCGCGCCGGACAAGTCGGAGTCGGTGTAGAAGTACTGCGTTTCGTTCGGCCGGTTGTCGAACATGTTCGACTTGGCCGTCCCGGTGCGGTCGAAATAGTCGACCCCCCACTCCGCATTGTTCACCGATCGGTTCCAACCATTGCCGGCGGGCTTGCCATTGTGCTGCCATTCGAAGAAGGGGCCGATCACCTCCTCCTCGATCTTCACCGCCTCGTCGACGATTGCCTGTTTCAGGTCGGGGTTGTCCGCGACCACGTCCATCAGCCAACGGAACTGCGCGTACATCGCCTCCTCGCCCGGCAAAGGAGGCACCATGTCCAGGACCTCGGGAAACTGGTCAAAGAACCGCTCGGGGTCCACCCAGCGAGTCTCGGTGTCGCCCGGATCCGGTGCCGGGATATCAGGCATGCTCACCCACTCGATCGTCTTCATCTTGCCCGTGAACTCGGACAGCGGGTAGGCGACGACTTGGTTGATGACGGACTGGATCGCGGCGCGATCCTCGTCGGTATCGTTCTGGAAGACGCGCGGAATCGCGTTGGCCAGCGAGGTCGAGGAATGAACGACACCGGTGATTCCCTCGGGCACCTCGCCGTCCCAATTCGGGCCGACCATCAGGTAGAATCCCGGCTCGGTACCGTAGAGCTGGCCCAGTTCGCCAAACTGGTCGGTCCGCTGGTCGTAGAGCGCGTAGACCCAGAAGCGGTCGCCGAAATCGGGCACCTGGATGACCACAGACTCGGTGTTGAGGTCGAAGAAGCCGAGGCCGTAGACCACGTCCTGATTCGGACAGACGACGAACCGTTCCGACGGCTCGATGTAGTCGTGCAGCATCCCGATCTGCCCCTGCGGCGCCACCGGCAGAACGCCGCCGAGCAGCCCCGGATGAGGGGCCTGGGTAATCCGCGCACGGCGGTTCAGCATGTTGACCATCGGCCACCCCCAGAGATAGGCGCTGCGGGCAACCGACCGAACATAGGCCTCGTGCGGCATGACCTCGGAGGAGGGCATAGAAAGCGCGGACAAGGCCATGCTCTGCTGGGCCATGGCAGGCTGCACCGCCGGCGAACAACGCGAGGAGCGATGCGGTTGCTGTGATCTTTCTTAGCATTGAGAATCCTCCGCCAATCAGTTGGCCTTGGATAGTTCTGTCTGGCTGGCATCCCTGCTTAGGTCTGTTAGTAATTAAGCGGGCCAGAGCACAATGCAGGCACAAGTGCCCATAGCAGCAAAATGTGCGGCGCGCTTTTCGTATCGTGTCGCCACCCGGCGGAACTGCTTGAGACGGCTGAAGCAACGCTCTATCAGGTTGCGGGCCTTGTAGCAATGGCGCTCGTAGTACCGAAGTGCATTGCGGTTGGAGCGAGGCGAAATAATGGCTTCGGCGTGCTCTGCTTCAATGCGTTCGGCCAAGACGTTGGAGTCCGCAGCCCTTGTCAGCGATCAGCGCCTGCGCGCCGGGAGCTTGCTCGAGCAAGGCGAGTGCTTGCGTGGTGTTGGCTTGTTCGGCGCCGGTGAGGGCAAAACCGATGGGGTTGCCGAGCGCATCGACGATGCCGTGAAGCTTTCCACCGCAAGAGCAGCCCAAAGCCTGAGGGCCATGTTTTTTTGGCGCCGGCGACGTGTTGGTGGCCACGCACCGCCGTGCTGTCGAGTATCACTTCTTCCAAATCCCCGTCGCTGTTGAGGGCTTTGAAGACCCGCGCCCACACTCCGTCCTTGGCCCAGCGTGCAAAGCGGATGCACGTGGTGTGCCAATTGCCCAATTCCGGCGGCAAGTCGCACCACGGCGCACCGGTGCGAGCGATCCACAACACGGCCTAATGATCCCACTACTTATTTCACTCTACGGAGTGGAAATACCCACTCGACGCTCAACCGCTTATTTCATATATTTTTTTCGGGACGCCCTATCCTTATCTCCCGGGCCGCAAGGGAAGTGCGTTGTTCGGCTACCGGGAAATAGCGCGGCGCGAGCAGCACAACGCCAAGGATAATCAACGCAGCGCCGGACAAGCCGGCGCAAACGTGATGCGTGGCAACGTAGAAACTCTGGTACAGATAATGTTTGGCGCTGCCGCCGAGCTGATGTGCCTGCAGAGCGTCGATTACCGCATTAAAGATCGTGGCGGGCACGACCGCACCGGGGCTTTGTCCGAGATACCGCCAGAATAGATTGGCTACAAGATGCGATCGCGCCATATCCAGCCAGGCTGGATATGGCGCGGGAGTTCAAGGGCATACGTCGTATTCGATATGGTCACGATCTTATTTATTGCGGTAAAGATTTTTACGCTCTAGTCTTCCGATCCCCGCGGCGGGGAGCTAACCGCGAGTCGACTTTGAGAAAAAAGGCTATGGGCGCGGGTCTGTCCCGACTCGGCGTCCTTGGTCAGAGTCGCAGGACTGAGCAGATTGAATTAAATTGATGCACTCATGCCGTGATCAGACCCGCTCTGGCTATGAAAAAATTTGCGCAGGAGCCAATGGACTTTCAACGGCTTCTCTACGTGTCAGGTCCCGGATGATTTAATTAATGTCAGGAGTTATCCTCTATGGGTAGCTCGAAGCGTTCTCGGTTATGTTGCCCAGGAGGCTTGTTGATATGAACATC
>JAUILK010000012.1 GCA_030433275.1 Gammaproteobacteria bacterium | reverse complement strand
AGATCGTGCTCAGCAAAAATGACTTATTGGAGAGAACAAAGGCGGCGCTGGAGAAATTCGCAGCCATGCCTCAGGCCGTTATAGCCATTTTCGGCCAGCCCGATTTCCGCTACGCCGCCGAAACCGAGTGAGGCTTTTTCAACGTATTCCTTAGTATCGTCGATGCAACAACAGGTGGAAATTTGGCTAGCGCCTTATCGTCTGGGAATTATGATCAGGTTTTTTTGTGGGACTTGACAAGCTCTAGTTATTTGAATGCTGCTGATCTCACAGCCCTGGATAGCTTTTGGAATGCCAGTATGGGTGTTGTAGTCGATACGCGCTCCTACGGCTATTATTATCAGGGGGGAAATCCATCAGAGGTCGCGTTACTACGTAATGTGGCTGAAGCGTTAGATTTGTCGGGGGGCGGTATTTGGATCGGTTCTGACCACAACCCCGCATGGACCGCGAATGCTAACCCAGTATTGTCTACGCTGGGTTTTGACCAGATTACAGGCTCCTTCTCGGACCCCGTCAACTTCGGCGATACATCTTCCTTCCTGCTCGATGGGGTTACGCCTGCTGATCTCTGGGCTGCGGGGCAGTCGGTTGGGCAGGCGCCAATCGGGGTGCAGCCCAACGGGCTTGAAATGTTTATTCATTTCGGGCATGTAAGAAACGATGGCAGCGTGTTGCCATACATTTCTGCCAACTTTGACCTAGAAGGACCAACTGAACAGCCATCAGGAAATGTGCCTGAGCCAACTACGATATCGCTGTTAGTGTTAGGGTTGACCGGTCTGCTAATAAGTAAGCATACCGAGAAGAAACTCGACCTGGGGTAGTCTCTAGACATGATGTCTAGATAAAAATTTCATGCATAAAAATTAATAAATAGAGATCAGGCAAGAATGGCGCTTAGGTAAGTTCAAGAATCGGAATTATCTATAAAAATCGATCCGGTGGTAGGTGGCAAACTGTTACACTTACCCTCTACCATTGGATCGATCTTTCCGCGCCTCAATCCACCGACTGCTGCGATCCTGCCGCTCGGTGCGGTGGTTGCTGGTCATTCATCGTTTCAGTTGCATCGCTCGGCGAGTTTGTAGCTGCCGAGGTGCGCAGCGGTGCCGTGGTCGATACGGCTGGCATGGTCTGTGTGAATTTGATTGTTATCTCGTCGATGATTTTGGCCAGACGTTCTACCAGAACCGGTTCGTAGTTGCCGTTGTCGGAGTTTCTAAGCCGCGTGAACACGCGTTCGAGTTGCTTGCGCTGGGAGTCGGCGATGGAGCGGGCGCTGGCATCTTCTGTGGTGGTGTCGAGGCAGAGCACGTCGCGCTGGGCGTGGGTTCGGTGCATGACCGCGGCGTGGTGATAAAGCGCCCGCCCGAGGACGACGTAGGGGAAATTGAGGTTGCGCGCCGGGCCTACGCGCAGTTCCTGGCCGCCGAGCGGCAGGCCCAGGATCTTCACCTCGCCGATGCGCTTGTAGGAGAACCAGGCTGAGGTGCCGCCGACGACCGAACCGATCGCCGCGCCGAGCAGCAGTGAGGCGCCGCCCACGGCGAGATCGAAGCCGGAGCCCAGCGCCGCGCCGCTGAGCGCGCCGGTGGCGATCAATTGATTTTTCTTGAGCCCCCACATGTTCCAGCTCTCGAGCGAGAAAAGATCCTGCTCGATGACTTCGATCTCCGCCTCCTCGCGCTGCAGGTCTTCGTAATCATAGATTTTTTCGATCTGGCGCCGGCCTTTTTGCTCCCGTTTACGCAGCTTGGTCCGGTAGTCTTGGGCGAGGCTCGCCTCTTTATTAGAGGGGTCTTCGTCGGAGGCGATGCGCTTCGCGACGGTCAGGGTGATCATCTCGGCAAGCATCTCGGCAATGGCCAGCGCGGCGCGCCTTTGGCGGGCGAGGCGGTCCTCCTCGAGCGTTGCCACGGCACGGGCCAGCGGCGCTTGCCATTCCTCGCGCAGTTGGCCGAAGGCTTTGAGCAGTTCCAGGCGCTTTTGAAACTCGGCGGTCATCGCGTTGAATACCCGCACGATCTTGAAGTACTGCTCCAGTGCCGCGGTCCACTCATCGATGTAGCTGTCCTTGCGGATCATGTTGATTAACGCGATGCTCGGCTGGCCGGTCCAGCGCAGAATCTCCATCTCCGCTTCGTATTCCTCCCCGTAAGGGCGGGAGCCATCGATCACATAGAGGATGCCGGCGCCGTCGAGCAAGGGTTTGAGCAGCTCGCATTCATCCGGGAAGCGGCCGGATTTCTCATGTTCCTCGACGAACTGCCGAACGACGTTCACCCGCTCGGCCGCGGTCGAGGCGCGCGCCCGCATCCAGGCCAGGGCTTGCCGTGCCCGCTGAAAACCGGGGGTGTCCACCAGGATGTATTGCACCTCGCCGTCGACTTTCATGGGAAAGTGCCGACATTTAACCGTGGTGCCGGGAATAGGTGAGATCTGTACCGAGTTATCTTGGGCCAGCGTGGCGACAATGCTGGATTTGCCCTTGTTCGGGTGGCCTACGACAGCAAAAACAGGGGCGGACATCAAGCGGCCTCCGCAGATAATGGCAGGAAGTCGATGCGTGAATCACCGAGGCTTTGCAGGCGTTTTTTCCAAACGTCCAAGTCGTCGGGATCCGCCGGAATAAACTCGCGGTTATGATCGAACATGATCGGGGTTACAGTTATCAATCGCTCCGATCCCACAGCCGTGCGTAAAGAATCCAAGAAATCCATAAAATCCAGCAGCGGCGGCTCCCATGATTTTACTGCCACGAGAATCGGCGGATTGTGCGCGGCGTTTGCAACCTCGTCGATCGTCCGTTCATCCTCGTCAATCGAGTCCATCCGGCCGGCATGGAGCATTCGCTCGAGGGCAATCCCCATCGTCTGCTTAAAGAGGTCATCGAATTGCGCTTCGTCCGCATTGATTCCGGCCCAGTTGATAAGATAGGCATTCGCTCTGTTCCTATCCAAACCATGGGCGGGGAAAAGCACTTCGTGCACTGCACCGGATTTCATGTGCACTTCGGGCTCTGTAGCTGCGGTTTCGACAAGCGCGCGATTCATCCGATCGAGTATTTGCAGGGCGCCGGGTGTATGGATCAGGGCCGTTTGCAATGCCACATCCAGTCGCCACTGGGAGAGTGCAAAAAGGCTTAGCCTGGGCAGAAGGCCGTAGCAGGCAATCGCCATGAGCAAAAACGGCCACCATTGGCCAAGAGCGGCAACGTCGGTCGAGCCGTCCGGGGCGTTGGGCAGGATGCCGTGATCGAAGCGGAAATAGCGGGTGGCATCGATGACCTCTATGGAGGGGACGGCACCAGGTAGCCAGCTCCGCCAAGGCCAGGCCAGCTCGGTGATCAGCGAATGAAAGCTTTTGGAATCCACCGTCAGCGTGGTGCTCCAGCCGAAAGCCAAGTCGGAGACGGTGACTAGATAGAGGCAGCCGGCCAAGGCACCGATATTGAATGCGATGGCGAGGATTTGCGAAAACCGCAAGATCAGCCATTTCTGAACCTGGCCATAGGCCATATGACTCGCTTTATGGCGTCCCAGTGCGGCCTCCAGCGCAAGGCGGTGCTTCGCTGGTAAATAGCGCGCCGCAGCGGGCACGAGCCGTCCGGGACTGAGCCATCCGAGGAGATCTTGGACCGGCCGGGCGCCCGGCAGCCGCTGCAGTAGATTTCTCGGTAAGGCCACGATGGCGGTCAAAAGCAAAAGAAGCAGCTGAATCCCGACGAACGCAGCCAGGACATTGACGACGTTCACCGGTTGGGTGCCATCGTAGGCAAAGATGGCCAGTGCGGCGGCCCAACCGATGATGAGCCCTGCTGCGACGAGAATCAGAGCCATTCGGTGCAGTGTTTTGACTGCGGTAGCGCCGGCCTGAATCGGCCTGTTCTGGCTGATTTCGCGCAACCATTGCCGAAGCTGGCCTTGCGGCTTGCCGGCAAGATGGGCAAGCTTCTGGCCGATTGGGCGATCCCGGCGGCGCAGCTCCGGAGGATTCAATGCCGCATCCTGTTCCACTTGTACGCTGAGATCCACGAGATCGGCGAGGATCGGGCGCTCAGCGTCATTGTTTGAATTCATGGCGATGCTCTTTAGCTCAGGCGATGTTGCGCCCGGAGTTCGTTCGATTCGTTGCATCGGCGCTGCACTGCGAAGCTGAAGCTTGCTTTGGCCAATGATCTAGCGTATTGGCCGATAGCGTCATTGCCGTGCGAAGCATTGTACCTGTCTTGGTTCGTGTGGGTGGCAGCGTAAGGTGAAAGCCGCGTTGCGTACCCGTTTTGCTCGGAGGCTTGTCATGGAATACCGCCGTCTCGGCTGTACCGGTCTCAAGGTGTCGCGCCTTTGCTTAGGGACTATGACCTATGGCTCGCCGACGTGGGGCGAATGGGTCCTCGATGAGGAGCACAGCCGCCCCTTCATTCGCCGGGCTCTTGAGCTGGGTCTCAATTTTTTCGACACCGCCGATATGTACTCCAATGGCCGCTCCGAAGAGGTATTGGGACATGCTCTGCGCGACTTCGCAAGTCGCGAAGAGGTCGTCATCGCCACCAAAGTCTTCATGCCGATGGGAGAGGGGCTCAACCAGCGCGGGCTTTCGCGTAAGCACATCATGCATGCCATCGATGCCTCGCTCGCCCGCCTGCGTACGGATTATGTGGATCTCTATCAGGTCCACCGCTGGGACTACGACACCTCCATCGAGGAGACCATGGCATCCCTGCACGATATCGTGAAGGCCGGCAAGGCGCGTTATATCGGTGCTTCCAGTATGTTTGCCTGGCAATTCGCCAAGGCGCAGTATACCGCCGAGCGGCATGGCTGGACCCGGTTCGTCAGCATGCAGCCTATGTATAACCTGATCTATCGCGAGGAAGAACGGGAGATGCTGCCGCTGTGCGCGGATCAGGGTATCGGTGTGATCCCTTGGAGCCCGCTCGCCCGCGGGGTGCTTGCCGGCACCCGGCCGCCGGGTAGCGAAGGCCGGACGCTGCGCGCGCGCACGGACACCAAGATCAAGCTGTGGAGCCTGGGGCAGCAGATGGATTATCCGGTTATCAACGCGGCCCGAGCGCTCGCTGCCGAGCGTGGCTGCAGTGTGGCGCAAATCGCGCTTGCCTGGTTGCTCTCGAAGCCGGTGGTGACGGCGCCGATCATCGGTGCGAGCAAGCTCAAGCATTTAGAAGAAGCCGTAGCGGCTCTCGAGGTCACGCTCGATGAAGCCGAGATCGAGTGCCTCGAAGACTTTTATGTGCCCCACGAGGTGGTCGGTTGCCGCTGATCAGATCGCGTTGAGCGGAAATGGCGTAGAGAAGTGTCGAGGCAGGTAAGACCTTGGCTTTAATTCCTAATTCTCCCCTACGGATGCGCGTATCGGGGTGCCGCAGAATGCCGGGCGGCAAGAACGCCTCCGCCCCGTTGCTATTGGAGCGCTTCATTAGCCTGCCATCTTGGGAATCAATGGGTCAGACTCGATTGGTTAGAGCGGCTCCATACCATACGGAAAATTGTAGAAAACCATCAATCGAGTCTGACTCCAAGTGACACATGGATTCCGACCGATGGCGGCTGGTTGGCCGTCTCAGTCTCCTTGCCGCACTAACAAGGCGATCGGCAGGAGTTGGAAAAGCTCGGCGGCGGCGAACCGAGGGCCGCTCGCTGTTGCAGGGGCAATAAGGTGCTCGCCGGTTAGCGCATTGAGATAGCGCCCGCCGGCTGGGGCTTCGATCCAGGTCTTTGCCCAAGGCGGTTCGGTGTGTGAAAGCTGCTCGCTTGCGGTCGCAAGGCGGGCGAACCAGCGGCCTGTGGCGATCACGGCGACTTCCTCCGCATGCCTTCGTGCGAAAGCGCAAATGTGCTCGGCGCGTTGCCCGTGCGCGTCGAGTGCCCGGTAATCGCCGTGCTGAAAGAGCTCCCGATGGCGGTGCCGCAGCCGCAAGGTTTGCCGGGTAAGGTAGAGTTTCAAGCGGCCGTCTTCGAGATTCTCCAGCAGGGCCGTCAGCCGCTCGCGGGTATCGGCTGCGTCGATGGTTATGGTGCGCACCTCGCCGAGCAGGCATTCGCGGTGGCGGTAATCCACGCTTCGGCGATTATCGGGGTCCACCAGGCTGAAATCCCAGAGCTCGTTGCCTTGGTAGATATCCGGCACGCCCGGCGAGGTGAGCTTGAGCAGCGTCTGGGCGAGGCTATTGAGCAGCCCGTAGCGGGCAATAGGCTTGATGAAGGCGCGCAAGTCACTGAGAAACGGATTGTCCTGCAGCGAAGACAGAACCGCGCGCACGAAGTGCACGGCCGCCTCCTCGTAGGCTGGGTCCGGGTTCAGCCATGAGCTTTGCACCTTGGCTTCCCGAATGGCTTTCAGAAGGAAGGCTTCGATGCGCGAACAAAACACCGCGAGCTCGGCATCGGTGCTCAGATCGAGCGGCCAAGCCCCAACCAGCGTTTGGTAGAACAGGTATTGGTCGTTGCGCGAGGGCGCCGGCGCCGCATCAATAGTACGCAGCTTGGTGCGGTTCATACGCCGCCAGCGCTCGAGTCGGCTGCGCCAAGCCGCCGGCAGTTCGGTGAGTACGTTGATGCGGGCGCGCACGTCCTCGCTGCGCTTGTTATCGTGTGTTGAGGTAGCGAGTAGGGCGTGGGGCCAGCGCCGGCCGTGCTCTTGATTGAAATGGTGAAAGGCGGCGACCGACACGCCAAAGCGGCGTGGATCGCCGCCTACCTCATTGAGCGAGATCAGGCGGTTGTAGATGTAGAATGCGGTATCCTCAAGCCCTTTGGCCATGACTGGCGCCGTGTACTGCTGGAGTTTTAGGGTGAACTGCAAGGCTTGTTGCCGCAGCGCCGTGGGCCACGACGACTGACCTTCGAGCAGCATGAGCGCGCGAATAAAATCGAAGACTTCGGTACCGGTTGCGCGACTGCGTTTTTTTGCCTGGGCGATCGCCCAGTCGACATAGCGCCGATCTTCGCTGCTTACACCCGCTTCGCTGACATATGTTCGATAGACCGGGAAACAGGTGACGATCTCGGTAAGTGCATCGCGCAGTCCGTTCAGCGTGTAATCGCGGGTGCGCCAGTTGGCCTGGGCGATACGATCGAGCCGATTGGCCAGCACGGTGAGCTCGCTCGAAAGATGAACTCGGATGATGAGCTTCTTGCTCTCATAGAGCAGCTCGTCGAGTTCGAGCCGCTTGCCGATGAAGCGTTGGTAAATGCGCTCGAAGGCCTGTTCGGCTGGCGCGTACACGAACAGAGCGTTGACGATCTGGGCGAAATCGTAGCCGGTGGTGCCAGCGACCGGCCAGTGCTCGGGCAGATGTTCGTAACCCGCGAGGATCTTTTCCACCACCAGATAGGGTTGCAGCGTCCGTGGGTCAGCTTCGCCAGACGCCGGCATTGCCTTCACGCGCAGTCGTTCTGCGAGTGCTTGGCAGTAGCGCAGCGGATCGTAGAGGCCGTCCGGGTGGTCGATGCGTAGACCGTCGATCTGGCCGTTCGCGATCCACTCGAAGATGCGCTGGTGCGTGGTCTCGAATACCGCCGGGTTTTCCATGCGCAGGGCGGCCAGATCGTTCACGTCGAAAAAGCGCCGGTAATTGATTTCATCGGCTGCCACCTGCCAATGGGCCAGCCGATAGGCTTGGCGCTCGAGCAAGCCATGTAGCGGCGCAAAGCTTTCCGGCTCGCCGCTGCGGCCGCAGAAAAACGCCACATTGCCAGCCAAAAATTCGGCCACCGTGGGCGCATGCTGGCAAAGCCACGCGAGACGGCGTTTGCAGACCTCCTTTTCGCGTAACCGTTCCTCACGTGCCGCCGCGTCCGTTGTCTCCCGCGGGGGTAGATGGCCAAAAGCGGTGATGATGCTCTGCAGTTCCGTGAGGCTCGTCTGGTCATCGCCGAGGCGCTGTGCCAAGTGCTCGAGGTGCAATCCGAGAACATCGGGGTAAACCGTCGGATCGATGGGAAAGCGGTGTTCGTGGTAGTAGACACTGAGTTCGCCCTGCTCGACTAGAAATTGCAGGCGCAGCTCACCCCCCTCGAGCGCCTCGCCATAAGGCGCTCCGAGCACGGGCAGCAGCACCTTGCCGCGCAACTCCTCCTTGACCGGCCGCCAGTCGATGTCGAAGTACTCGGCATAGGGTGAAGCTCGGCCATTTTCCAGCACGTCCAGCCACCAGCGATTGTCGCTGCCCATCACTCCCATGTGATTCGGGACGATGTCGAGGATTTGCCCCATATCGTGTTCGTGCAATGCTTCGACGAAGCGTTCGAAGTCCTCTTCGTGGCCGATCTCCGGGTTGAGCGCCGTGTGGTCGATAATGTCGTAGCCATGGGTACTGCCGGGACGGGCCTTGAGGTAGGGTGAGGTGTAGCAGTGGCTGATCCCGAGGTCGTGCAGATATGCGGCTAGGTGGGCGGCTTGGGCGAAGGTGAAATTGCGATTGAACTGCAAACGATACGTGGCGATCGGTATGTTCGGAACTGCCTGCTCGCCGAGCGGTGCGGGAGGGCGTTCGCTGCGCAGCGCCGCGCACAGCGCCACGAAGCGGATATCCTGCGCCCAGGCCTCGAGCGGCACCGGGAGCCGGCGGCGCCAGTTTGGATGCGCGTCGACGGTGCCGGGCAGATTGACCTGTTCCACGCAACCGAATACATCCTCGAGCTGCACCGCCATGAGACGGGTGGGGGTCCGAGCCATGAAGCAATGGATCGCGCGCATGAGGGCGTTGGTCATCTCCGGAAGCAACACTGGATCCACGTCGAGCCCCTCGGGGAGCAGATTTTCTCGCTGCAGCGCGAGCAGCAGCCGCGCCCGGTCTTGGGCTCGGCCGACGATCTGCTCCTCGCGGTGTGACTCGCTCGGAAACAGATTGAAGCGCTGGCGCAAGGCAAGATCATGGCCGAGCCAGAAGCCAGCGAGTGTGGGGAGATCGTGCGTGGTAATCGCCGCCAGAGCTTGCGCGGGGTAGTGCTCCGGACGTTTGAACTCGCCGTTGTTGTCGCGCTCGAAATACAAAATCCGGTAGGAGAGCACGCCGAGCGGGCCGAGCGTGTCACGCAGGGTCTCCGGTAGAGTGCCCAAATCCTCGCCGATGACCAGACAGCGGTTGCGCTGGCTCTCGAGCGCCAGGATCCCAAGTAGATCGTCGACCGGATAATGCACGTAGGCACCCTCGACTGGAGTGGCCTCCGGCGGTATCCAAAACAAGCGCATGAGCGCCATTACATGATCGATGCGCACTGCGCCGGCGTGGCGCATGTTCTGCCGGAGCAGTGCGATGAAAGGCGCGTAGGCCTGTTCGCGTAGGCGCTCGGGTACCATGGGGGGAAGCCCCCAATCCTGGCCCTTGAGATTGAAATCGTCCGGTGGCGCGCCGATGCTGGCGGTCGTCGCGTACAAGGCCTGCTCGGACCAGACGTCGGCTCCCGCCCGATCGACACTGACCGCGAGGTCCTGATACAGCCCTATGCCCAGTCCCAGCTCATCGGCACGCCGACTGACTGCCGCCAATTGGCTATTCGCTTGCCACTGCAAATATTGGAAAAACTCCACTCGCTCGCGGTGATGGTGGGCGAACTCGGCGACCGCGGGGGCATTCGGGTCTCGATACGCGGCGGGCCAGACGGGCCAGCCCCACATGGCCGCGTCCTGTTGTTGGAAGTGTGCCTGCAAAGCCTGGTGGAGGGTGAAGCGTTCCAGAGCTTTTCCGCCGGCGGTTTGGAAGGCCTGAAAGGCTTGGCTGCGTGCGCTCTCATGTAATAAGTGCCGGCGGCGGAAATCGGCATAGAGTCGCTCTAGAACCGCCACTTTGAGTGCCCAGACCTTGGGATAGTCGACGAGCGGGGTGTTTTGTAATGCCGCGAGCTGAGCCTGGTATTCGGGTGCGGCGATGAGTTCGCGAGCGGCGGTGCATTCATCGAGCTCGGGAATGGCCTCGATGTCGAGATAGAATACATTCTGGAACAGCCGGCTCGACGGGCTGTAGGGACTGACATGAGCCGGATTGTTCAGAAAGAGACTGTGCAGCGGATTAACTCCGACGAAATCCGCACCCACCGTGTGGCACAGTTCGATCAGATGTCGCAGGTCGGTGAAATCACCAATCCCGGCGTTACGGTGTGAATGTACGGCATAGAGCTGTACGGCCAGCCCCCACCCGCGGCTTCCAGAGTCGAGCGCAGGCGGTCGATAGCAGGTGGTCGGTGTGCTGATCAGCGCCATCTCGGTCCAGGCCGGCTCGTCTGCACGGTTGAGATACAAGCGATGATAGCCAGGTTGTAGCGTCAGATCCGGGGTGAAAGCGTAGCGACGACAGCGCTTGCCATCGACTGCGCGCTCGGCGAGCACTGCCAATGTCTCGGTACGAAGTTCGCCTCGGTGTTCCGAGCCGTCTTCGGTCTGCAGCCGCCAGCGCAAGGCAATCCCGTGGGGCTCGGCCGTGAGCGTGATAGGAATTTGCAACGGTTGCGCGTCTAGGCGGTGAACCCATACCGCTGGGAGTAGCCGGCGCCAGGGACCGAGCTCGCAATCGGCAAGCGCTCCATGCAGTTGTTCCGGGTCCGCGATCGCAAGCCCCATGGCTGTGAGCAAGGCACGTTTGGTTGTAGCCGAGACCGGGTGCGTTTGCCCCCAAATATCAGTGTAGTCAGGCGCGATACCGCAGAGCTCCGCTAGCCGATCAAGTGCCTCTTGTTCGTGCATGCGGCGCTCCTATGCACCAGCCGGTGCGAGTAGCCAGACGACTGACCAACCGGGTAGCTCGCTGCGTCGCAAACACGCCTCGATCCCGGTTTCGCTGGCATAGAGCAGCTCGCCGACCGGGGTGTCGGCGAGCGCAACGTCTGCCTGCCCCAGATTGGCGAGCAATCCGAGCGAGGTGCCATCCGTTAATTGCCATTCGATATACAGCGCGTGCTCGGTAAGCTGCTCGCTGCGGCGGGTGCGGGCGGGCAGCCGAGGCACAATGGCCTGCTGGCGCAGCGCGAGCAGCTCGCGGTGGAAGGCTAGAGCCCGCGCATGAAGCGGGCGGGTTAGCGCCGACCAATCGAGCCGTGCCAGCGCGAAAGTCGCGGGATCGTTCGGGTCGGGAATACGTTCGCGCGCTCCGGGGGCACTGAATTCGGGGAAGTGGGCGAACTCCCGGCGCCGTCCGCTGCGAACCGCTCCGGCTAATTCTGGGCCGAAGTCGCAGAAAAACGGGAAAGGCGCTTGGCTATCCCATTCCTCCCCCATGAACAGCAGTGGCGGTGCGGGAGCGAGCAGGAGCAGGGCATGCGCCGCACGCACGGCGCGGGGAGGAGCAAGGCGGGTGATGCGTTCGCCGAACGCGCGGTTGCCGATCTGGTCGTGGTTTTGCAAAAAATTGACGAACGCGCTGGAGGGTAACCCGGCGCTGGGTTCGCCGCGCGGCGCGTCGTCTCGATAGGGCGAGGGCTCGCCCTGGAAAGCGAAGCCTTCGCTGAGACAACGGGCCAGCAGTTGGGTCGATCGCTGGGTGTAATCGGCATAATAGCCTTGCGATTCGCCGGTGAGCAGCGTATGCAGCGTATGGTGGCAATCATCGTTCCACTGCGCCGCATACCAGCGTGGGCGCTGCGCTTCACGCGCCAGGTAGCGCGCCGCGTTGTGATCGTTCTCAAGCACCAGGTGCCGCGGGCGCGTGCGGCCCGGTCCGGTGTGCACAGCCTCGGCGAGCTCGGTTAGGATATCCGGTTGGCTGTCATCGTAAATGGCGTGTACGGCGTCGAGCCGCAGCCCATCCAGATTGAATTCCTCTAGCCAATAGAGCGCGTTGTCGATGAAAAAGCGTCGCACCGCTCGGCTGTGCTTGCCGTCGAAGTTGATCGCCGCACCCCACGGCGTGGTATGCCGGTGAGTAAAAAACGCCGGCGCGTAGGCCTGCAGATAATTGCCCTCGGGGCCAAAGTGGTTGTAGACGACATCGAGCAGCACCATAAGCCCATGGCGGTGCGCGGCCTGCACGAGCCGCTTGAGCGCGTCGGGCCGTCCGTATCGGCTGTCGGGGGCAAAGGGCAACACCCCATCGTAGCCCCAGTTGCACTTGCCTGGGAAATCCGTCACCGGCATGAGTTCGAGTGCGGTGACGCCGAGCGTTGCCAGGTGATCAAGCCGTTCCCGCACGCCATCGAAGGTACCGCTGGAGCTGAATGCCCCCACGTGCAGTTCGTAAATCACCGCCTCCTGCCAGGGGCGCCCATGCCAATCGGCATCCTCCCAACAAAACGCCATGGGATCGATTACTTCGCTCGGGCCGTGTACATCCTCGGGATTGAACCGCGCGGCGGGGTCGGGAACGCGCTTGCCATCGGGCAGCACGAAGCGATAGCGGCTGCCCACGTGGGCCGCCGCGCTCGTGAGCTCAAACCAACCGCCCGCCTGGGGTTCCATGTCCAAAAGCCGCTCTTCCGCCGGATTCTCGAGCGCCAAGGTGAGCCGCTCAAGCGCCGGCGCCCACAGGCGGAAACGCACTCGGCCATCGGTTTGGATCTCGGCTCCAAACGGCATTGAATGGCGACGATTCATGCAAGTTTTCTCGGGTTGCGGGCGGTCAAAAGCACCAGCGCCCGGGCCTCGAGTGGATACGTCGAAGCGGCTTCATAACGGGGTGTCGCGGCGCCGGATGTGGTGTCAGCGGTATCGATCAGACGCTTCCAGGGGGTATCCCAGGCCGCTGGCGGAAGGGTAAACGGAATAGGCCCGTGATGGGCATTGAGGAGCAGAACGAAGTCATCGTCGGTCAAACGTCGCCCATGGGCATCCTGCTCGTCTAGCGCACCGCCGGCAAGGTAAACGCCTAGACAGCGGGCGAAGGTGTGATGCCATTCATGTTCGCTCATCTCGCAGCCGTTCGGGTTAAGCCAGGCGATGTCACGCTTTCCAACGAAGAACCTGCGCCGCCGGAACAGGGGATGGGCTCTGCGGATGCGGATAAGACGTGCCGCGAAAGCGAGCAGTTCCTCGTCCTCCCGCTGCAGTACCCAGCTCATCCAGGAGATTTCGTTGTCCTGGCAGTAGGCGTTGTTGTTGCCGCGTTGAGTGCGTCCAATCTCATCGCCGGCCAGCAACATGGGTACGCCTTGGGACAGTAGCAGGGTGGCCAGTAAGTTGCGCTTCTGCTGGCCACGCAATGCCTTGATTGCTGGTTCTTCGGTCGGGCCCTCGGCACCGCAGTTCCAGGACAGGTTGTGGTTTTCGCCGTCACGGTTGTCCTCGCCGTTCGCCTCGTTGTGTTTTTCGTTATAGGAGACGAGATCTTCAAGCGTGAAGCCATCGTGAGCCGTTACAAAGTTGATGCTGGCATACGGGCGTCGACCGCTGCGCTCGTAGAGATCGCTTGAGCCCGTGAGCCGATAGGCGAGTTCGCCGATCAGCCCGCCTTCGCCCTTCCAATAGGAGCGCACGGCGTCGCGGTATTTGCCGTTCCACTCGGTCCAGCCGATCGGGAAGTTGCCGACCTGGTAACCCCCTTCGCCCAGATCCCAAGGCTCGGCGATAAGTTTCACCTGAGAGAGCACGGGGTCTTGATGGATAATGTCGAAGAAGGCACCGAGGCGGTCCACCTCATGGAGTTCGCGAGCCAGGGCCGAGGCCAGGTCGAAGCGGAAACCGTCGACGTGCATCTCCAGTACCCAGTAACGTAGGCTGTCCATGATGAGCTGCAGCACCCGTGGGTGCATCATGTTCAGCGTGTTGCCGCAACCGGTGTAATCGATGTAATAGCGGGGATCCTCCGCCAGTCGATAATAGGCGACGTTGTCGATACCGCGAAAGCACAGCGTCGGGCCTAGATGGTTGCCTTCAGCGGTATGATTGTAGACGACATCGAGAATGACCTCGATGCCCGCCGAGTGCAGGGTTTTGACCATGGTCTTGAACTCGCTGACCCCGCCGTTGGCGACGTAGCGCATGTCGGGAGCGAAATAGCCGATCGAGTTGTAGCCCCAGTAGTTGTGCAGACCCTGTTGGACAAGATGGCGGTCGTTGACGGCGGTGTGCACCGGCATGAGCTCTACCGTTGTTACGCCGAGGCGTTGCAGATGCTCGATTACCGGAGCGGTTGCGAGCCCAGCGTAGGTTCCCCGTAGCCGGGGCGGCAGTTTCGGGTGAAGCGCCGTAAAGCCCTTAACGTGCAGTTCGTAGATGACCGTGTCATGCCAGGGGATCTTTGGCCTGTGGTCATCCCCCCAGGTGTAAGCCGGGTCGATCACTTGCGATTTGGGCATCCCACTAGCGTTGTCCCGGCGGTCGTAGGAGAGATCCTCGCGGCTGCTTGTAATCCGGTAGCCGAAGTGGGCGTCGCTCCAACGCAAGGGACCTATAATCGACTTAGCGTAGGGATCGAGCAGCAGTTTGTGGGGGTTGAATCGATGACCGCATTGAGGGTCGTAGGGTCCATACACCCGATAACCGTAGAGCAGCCCGGGGCGTGCCTCCGGCAAGTAGGCGTGCCAGACCAGATCGGTCTGCTCTTTGAGTTCGATGCGCGTCACTTCGCGCCGTCCCTTTGCGTCGAACAAGCATAGTTCGACTTTCTCGGCGTGTTCGGAGAACAGGGCGAAGTTCACTCCTTCGCCATCCCAGGTTGCCCCGAGCGGGCAGGGTTCGCCCGGCCAGATGCTGTTGATCAGTTTCTTCATAGAGGCGCTGCTGTCCATGGATCATCTGCTGGTCGCGGTATAGGGCCGAGCAGTGTACGTCAACACGCTCGCAAGGGACGCCTCATCATAGCCGATAGCGTTTTATTTCATTGTAGGAGCGAAGATGGCTTCCGGTTGATCCAGCAGCGCGTGGAGCCCGGCAAGAGGAATTCCGACCCAGTCGGGTCGATTGTCCAGTTCATAGTGCAGCTCATAGAGCACTTTTTCTATTATAAACAAAGTGATGAGTGGTATGGCCGTCTCGATCGGCTCTGGGTGGATGTCAGCATCCTGGCGGCCTTCGGCATACCCGGCGAGAAACGCCGTCGCGGCACGCCTTTCCCAATCCTGCGCGAATGGCGCCAACCGCTCCCGGTCCGCGGGGCGCTCGGCCGTAACGTGCTGCAGCGCTGTATGCAGCGCATAACTGAAAGAGCGCAGCATACCGGCCACGTCTTTCAGTGGCGAGTGCTTCTGACGGCGCTCGATAAGCGGACGCGCCGGCTCGCCCTCGAAGTCGATGATGATGAAATCGTTTTCGACGACGAGTACCTGGCCGAGGTGGTAATCGCCGTGCAAGCGTGTTTTCAATCCTGTGAACCTCGTCGGCGCGTTGTGCTGGATGCACTCGAGCAAGCCCTGTCGGGCGGCGATGAGTTGCTCGGCGGCGGTGCGTGCTTCCTCAGCAAGGCGTTCGACATCGCGCTCGAGCCGCTGCAGTGTGGCTTGTGCTTGTGCTAGCACTGTGGTGCACCAGTTGTCGAGGTCGGCGGTCTGTATAAGCTCCGGGTCAAAGGCGGGGTCGCCGGTGTACTGGGCCAGGGCGCGATGCAGCTCACCGGTGCGCCGTCCGAGCGTGTGCAACAGAGACAGGTTGGCGGCGTGCAAGGTTTCGAGTTCGGTCTCTACCTCGGCGCTTGGTCGCAGTAGAGTGTCTTCCAGGAATCGCTGCAGGTAGTCGACCCAATATGACCAAGCATCACCTTGAGCAGGAATGTATTTTTGCAACAAGGCGAGCGTTGTCACGGTGCCGTCGTGGTCTTCGTACTCGAGTGCGCCCAACAGGGGTACGACATTGGCGAACGGTGAACGCTCCGTCAGGAAACGGCCCATCTCGAGCTCCGGGCTGACACCCGGCTCGAGCCGCCGATACGCCTTGAGGAAAAGCTCCGCGCCCAAAATAATGGCCGTATTACTTCCTTCGCTTGTCGGACGCGCGATGGTGGCGTCAGGTGCAAGTTTGGCCAATAGCTGCGGATACGCGGCCGTCGAGGTGAACCGCAGCGCCGTCCCGTTCACTCGATGATACCGGTTGCGGCCCATTGCGCGGACCACGGCCTGGCAGAAATGTCCATCGCGCAGCGCATCGTGGAGGATGCCCATGCGGGCTTGCTGCCTGACCCGCGCCAGTGCGTAGGGCAACAGCTCACGCAGGTGCTCGTCGCGCGGGGTCCCCCAGGTCGTTGCGAGCGGCAGGAAGTACGTCTGCGTGGCGCGGCCCGTCGAGTCGACCTGGAGCCAGGCCAGCAAATAGCCCCGTTCACCCTCGGACCACAGCATGTGTTCGACGAGTTCGACACGTTCGAGCCGCTGGCTTTTTGCCGAAAACCAACGCTGCACGGGGAGGAACGCCGGTAAAGCCTCGGTCAAAAAACGCTCGCGCATGCGTTCGGCCATGCCCTGGTGCGACGCGGCGACCTCGCTCGGGAACAAGCTCTTCCAGCCCGCGAACATCACGAGCATCGGGAGTTCATCTGGCGGCAGGTTTTCCTGATGCCAGGCCGGGGCCTCGCCTGCCTCGGCGAGATGAAACCAGTAGAAGCCGTGACCTGTGAGCGTGAGGAGGTAGGGCAGTTCGCCAATCGGCGGGAATGCCGTACGGCCCATCAGCTCGATCGGTAGGCGGCCTCGGAAGCGGGCGAGATCGAGCTCCACTGGCTGCGCTGAGCGCGCCAGGTTGGCTACGCAGAGAATGACTGAATCCTGGTACACGCGCAGATAGGCGATAATCTTGCGATTGCCGGGTTTGATGAACTCCAAGCGCCCGCGCCCGAATGCCTTGTGCGCTTTGCGCACGGCGATAAGACGTTTGGTCCAGTTGAGCAGCGAGCTGGGATTGCGGCTTTGCGCCTCGACGTTGACTGCCTCGTAGCCGTAGATGGGGTCCATGATGGGCGGCAAATAAAGCCGCTGCGGGTCGGCTCTGGAGAAACCGGCGTTACGGTCAGGCGACCACTGCATGGGAGTGCGTACGGCGTTGCGATCGCCGAGGAAAATATTATCCCCCATGCCGATCTCATCGCCGTAGTAGATAATCGGCGAACCCGGCATCGACATGAGTAGGCTGTTCATCAGCTTGATCTTATCGTTGTCGTTGTCCATGAGCGATGCCAGGCGGCGCCGGATTCCCACGTTCACGCGCATGCGCGGATCGCTTGCATACGCCTGGTACATGTAGTCACGTTCCTCGTCGGTCACCATCTCGAGGGTGAGCTCATCGTGGTTGCGCAGGAATATGGCCCATTGACAGGTTTCAGGGATATTTGGGGTCTGGTCCATGATCTCGACGATGGGATGGCGATCCTCTTGGGCGATGGCCATATACATCCGCGGCATCAACGGGAAATGATACGCCATGTGGCACTCGTCGCCGGTGCCGAAATAATCGCGCACGTCTTCGGGCCATTGATTTGCCTCGGCCAAGAAGAGACGGTTGCGGTAATGGGCATCGACGACCGCACGCATTTGTTTGACCACGGCGTGGGTTTCGGCAAGGTTTTCATTATTGGAATCTTCACGCACGCAGAGATAGGGGATTGCATCGAGGCGCAAGCCGTCCACACCCATGTCGAGCCAGAAACGCATCACCCGGGTAACCGCTCTGACTACTTGTGGATTGTTGTGGTTCAAATCCGGCTGATGCGAGAAGAAGCGGTGCCAATAATAAGCTTGCGCCAGCGGATCCCAAGCCCAATTCGAGCTCTCCGTGTCGGTGAAAATAATGCGCGTCTCGGGGAAGCGTTTATCGGTCTTGCTCCACAGATAGAAATCCCGCTTGGGCGAGTTGTGCGGAGCGCGCCGGGCGGCCTGAAACCATGGGTGCTGATCGGAGGTGTGGTTGATCACGAGTTCGGTGATGATGCGGATACCGCGCCGGTGCGCCTCGCGTACGAAATTTCGGAAATCGCGCCGGCTCCCATAGGCCGGATGGATGTTGCGGTAGTCGGCGATATCGTAGCCGTCGTCGCGCATCGGTGATGGGTAGAAAGGCAGTAGCCAAATCGTGTTGGCGCCGAGATCCTGGATGTAGTCGAGCTTCGTGGTCAGGCCTTGGAAATCGCCGACACCGTCATTGTTGCTGTCGAAGAAGGTTTTGACATGCAGATGGTAGATTATGGCGTCCTTGTACCAAACCGGATCATCTTCCAGCGAGGTGATGCCTTTGCGCGCGCGCATGCCAGTGCGCCCTCCGTCCTGCTGACTTGATTTCACATGAAGTAATCGAAATCACGCTCGGTGCATACATGCCGGCGCACTCGAAAGATATGGGCCGGTGCGCTGCGTGGGTCGAGTTCGACGTAATTGCGCGTGCCTTGCCAAAGATAGCGGGCGTCGCTCAATAAATCATGCATCTGATAGGGGTGGTCGGCAGGAAGTTGCAACGCTTCGAGCGGGAGTTCCACCCAGCCGGCTTGGGTATGATGCGGATCGACGTTGACTACCACCAGGATTACATTGTCCAGTGCATCGTTGTGCTTGCAATAACAGATCAATGCCTCGTTGTCGATGGGATGAAAGCGCAGGTTCCAATCCTGCTGGAGCGCCGGATTCTCGCGCCGGATCCGGTTAACTCGCGTGATGAAGTGGGCAAGGCTGTCGGGGCGGTCAAGCTCCCAAGCGCGAATTTCGTATTTCTCCGAGTCCAGGTATTCCTCGCTGCCAGGTTCGCGCGGTCTCGCTTCGCAGAGTTCGAAGGCTGGGCCATAGATTCCGTAATTCGCTCCCAGCGTGGCGGCCAGTACGAGTCGGATCATGAAAGCGGGCCGCCCGCCGACTTGCAGGTATTCGTTCAGAATGTCCGGTGTGTTCGGCCACAAGTTGGGCCGGAAATATTCCCGCGATGCGGTTTGCGTGAGCTCGGTGAAGTAGTCCATGAGCTCCCATTTGCTGTTACGCCAGGTGAAATATGTGTAGGACTGGGTGAAGCCGAGCTTTGCGAGCCGGTGCATCACCTTGGGTCGGGTGAAGGCCTCCGCTAGAAAAATCACCTCGGGGTGTTGCGTCTTGACGCGCGTGATCAACCATTCCCAGAACGGGAAAGGCTTGGTGTGGGGATTGTCGACCCGAAAAATCCGTACGCCTTGCTCGATCCAGTATAGGAACACGTCTTCGAGTTCATCCCAAAGCCCTTGCCAGTCCTCGCTCTCGAAGTTGAACGGGTAGATGTCCTGATATTTTTTGGGAGGGTTCTCTGCATATTGAACAGTGCCATCCGGGCGCCACCGGAACCATTGTGGCGCCTGCTTGACATAGGGGTGATCCGGCGAGCATTGAAAAGCGATGTCGAGCGCCACCTCGAGCCCCTGCTCTCGGGCACGGCGTACCAACTGGCGGAAATCCTCCAGCGTGCCGAGTTGCGGATGCACCGCCTTATGCCCACCGGCTTCGGATCCGATGGCCCAGGGACTGCCAGGATCCTCGGCGGTGGCGTTTAGCGTATTGTTGCGGCCTTTGCGTGCGCTGGTACCGATCGGATGGATGGGCGGCAGATAGAGCACGTCAAAGCCCATGGCCGCGATGTAGGACAGGCGCTCGGCACAGCTGTGCAAGCTGCCGTGGGTGCCCGGCTCCTGCACACACGAGCGTGGAAAAAGCTCATACCAGGTGCTGAAGCGGGCGCGGGCGATATCAACTACGACTATAAGCTCGCGCTCATAGGTCGTTGCCAACGAGCGATCTGGGGATCGCGCCATCAGTTGGGCGAGAAGGGGGTCGAGTGCCTGCGAGCGGCGCGTGAGCGGATCGCCTTCGGTACGCAGTGCCTTTGCATAGCGGCGCAACTCGGCCGCATCCGGCTCAGCCGCACGGCCCGCCGCGGCCTCGATGAGGTCGGCGCCAATCATTAGGGCGCTGGCAATGTCTTCCGCTTTGGTGCGCTTTTCCAGCTCGACGCACCAGGTACGGAAATGATCCACCCAGGCGGTGACGGTGTAGCCATACCGCCCGAGCTCGCCTGCCGTAAACTCCCCGCGCCAGCGATCGTTGCCGAGCGGGTGCATGGCCACTTCCATCCATGTTTCAGCATCGGCTTTGCGGTACCGGAGCAGACAGGCAAGCTGATCGTGGCCGTCGACGAAGGTGTCTGCCTCCACCACGACTTTTTCGCCGAGCGTACGCTTGATCGGGAAACGACCCGCGTCCACTTCCGGTGCAACGCCTTCGATTACAGCGCGTTTGCGGCCGTCGCTCTGCGACGATGTGGCCATGTGCACGATTCCCCCTGTGCAATAGCAATAGCTATGGCGGCTGCGCCTTGGTTAACCGGTTAGCCGACTGGCTTCAGGTAAAGCACACCGAGCGGTGGCAGGGTCAACGCCAGCGAGTGATAGCGGCCATGCTGCGGCATGGGCGCGGCTTCAAGGCGGCCGAAGTTACCTCGCCCACTGCCGGCGTAGAGTTCGGCGTCGCTGTTGAGCAGCTCCTGCCAGGCGCCACTGCACGGCACGCCTACGCGATAGTTGGTCCGTTCTATGGGAGTGAAGTTGCAAACCACCAGCACGATTTGCTCAGGATCACGGCCGCGGCGCAAGAAACTGATGACGCTCTTTTCCCAATCGTGGACATCGATCCATTCGAATCCTGCGGCGGCGAAGTCGATCTCATGCAATGCGCGCTCTGCCCGATAACAGCGATTTAAATCCTGTAGCCAGCGCTGCAGTCCCTGTGGCAACGGCTGCTCGAGTAGATGCCAGTCGAGGCTCGCATCATGGTTCCACTCGCCCCATTGACCGAGCTCGCCACCCATGAACAAGAGTTTTTTGCCGGGATGGGCCCACATATAACCGTAGAGCAAGCGCAGATTGGCAAACTTTTGCCACTCGTCACCCGGCATCCTGCCGAGCAGTGAACCCTTGCCGTGTACGACCTCATCATGGGAGAGCGGAAGCACGAAGTTCTCGTTGAACGCGTACCACAGGCTGAAGGTAAGCTGGTTATGATGGTATTTGCGATAGACGGGGTCTTGCGCGAAATAGCGCAGCGTGTCGTGCATCCAGCCCATGTTCCACTTCATGCCGAAGCCGAGCCCGCCGAGATAGATAGGTCGCGACACCATGGGCCAGGCTGTGGATTCCTCGGCGATGATCTGCACATCGGGATGATCCCGATAAGCCGCTTCATTGAGGCTGTGCAGCAGGGCGATGGCGTCCAGATTCTCATGGCCGCCGTGCTCGTTCGGAATCCACTCGCCGGCCTTGCGGCCATAATCGAGGTAGAGCATGGAGGCAACCGCATCCACCCGTAGTCCGTCGAGGTGGTAGCGCTCGAGCCAGTGCAGGGCGCTGCTGACGAGGAATGAGCGCACCTCATGCCGACCGTAGTTGAAAATGTAGCTGCTCCACTCCGGGTGGAAGCCTTTTTTCGGATCGGCATGCTCAAATAGATAGGTGCCGTCGAAATAAGCCAGACCGTGGCCATCACCGGGGAAGTGCGAAGGTACCCAGTCGAGGATGACGCCAATACCGTTGCGATGGAGGTAATCGACGAAGTACATGAAGTCTTCGGGCGTGCCGTAACGCGCCGTTGGCGCGAAATAGCCGACGACTTGATAGCCCCAGGATCCGTAGAAGGGATGCTCCATGATCGGCAGGATCTCGACATGGGTAAAGCCCGTCTTCCGGAGGTGAGCGGTGAGCGTCGGCGCGATCTCGCGGTAGTTCAATGGGCGGTTGTCTTCTTCCGGCACCCGCCGCCACGAGCCGAGATGCACTTCGTAGATGGAAATCGGTGCATCGAGAGCGTTGGCGCGTTGCCGCCGCTCCATCCACTCCGTGTCCTGCCAGGCATAATTTGGCTGCCAGATTCGCGAAGAGGTTCCGGGCGGCATTTCCCAATAGGACGCGAAGGGGTCCCCTTTATCGGCTCGATATCTGTGCCAACCGGATTCGATGTGGTATTTGTACAATGCCCCTTGACCGACCCCCGTGATGAAGCCTTCCCAGATTCCGGATTGATCGTCTCGCGGGGCGAGTTCATGGACTTCGGGCTGCCAGCTGTTGAACTCGCCGATGACGGAGACCTGCTCGGCATTGGGCGCCCAGACGGCGAAATAGGTTCCCTCGATACCCTCCACGGTCATGGGGTGGGCACCCAGCTTCTCGTACAGCCTGAAGTGAGTGCCCTGTCTGAAAAGATAGATATCGTGCTCCGTCAGCAAGCTGACGTCATGTCGGATCGGTGTGCTGTCACTGCAAATAGGTGAACTCATAATGGAAACGTGTAACGCCTCTTTTGTTACTGTCAAGCCAAAGCACGGCTGATTGTGAACCGCCTCTAAACTCTGCTCGTCATTCGCCTCGCGCGGTGCCGACGATTGAACAGCAAAATGATCATGAGGCAGATTACACCTGATCCTATCCGAGCCGAATACGCCCGGCTGTCACATCAGTATGACCACCGCTGGTCGTTCTATGTTTCACAAAGCGTCGAGGAAACATTGCGACGCGTACGAGTCCAGCCGAGCGACCGGGTGCTCGACATTGGCTGCGGCACCGGCGCATTGCTGCGCTCGCTGCGCCGGCGCTACCCCCGCATCGAGCTGACCGGAGTGGATGCTTCTGCCGAGATGCTGGCAATCGCCGCCGAAAAGCTTAGGCAAGGCGCTCGGCTCTGTCTGGCCAGTGCGCCGCGTTTACCCTTTCGTGACGAGACTTTCGATTTGGTGGTCTCCACCAGCGCGCTGCACTACTTCCGCGATCCTGGCCGCGTCCTGGCCGAGATGAGAAGGGTGCTCCGCCCGCAGGGGCGCATCGCCCTCACCGATTGGTGCCGTGATTTTTGGACCAGCCGGTTATTGGATCGGTTGCTGCGTCGGTTCAACGCAGCCCATTATCGGGCCTATGCGCTGGCACAATGCGCGGAGATGCTGTGGCAAGCTGGGCTGCATCCGGAGCTTCTCGAGCGCTACAAGATCGACTGGCTATGGGGGTTGATGACCGTAGTCGCGGTCAAACCGCCGGATTGATGGGCAGGCCGTTGACCCTGTCCGCACGGCATACCGCGAATCTCCCGGCCGCGACCTGACAAGTAGGCGGCCTCTGAACTCAGGAGGCCATGAAATGGTGAGATATTGCAGCTTTTCGAAGGAAGCGACAAGTAATGCTTGGTGATCGGAGCGGCTTGAGCACCCACTTACCGAAAGGTCTTTTTATCACCGGCACGGACACTGGGGTAGGGAAAACCGTGGTGGCGGCCATGCTAGCGCTGGGTTTGAGAGCGCGCTACTGGAAACCCATTCAATCCGGGCTCGGCGAGGAGACGGATACGCAGTTCGTAAAACGCGTAACGGGCCTGAGCGATGTCTATTTCGCCGAAGAACGCTTTCGCTTGACCGCGCCCTTATCGCCGCACGCCTCGGCGACATTGGATGGCCTTGAGATTCGTTTGCGCGATTTTGCACTGCCGCCACCAGTCCTACCCGAGGGAAAAATAGTAGTCGAAGGCGCCGGCGGTTTGCTGGTGCCACTCAATTCCACGCAGCTGCTAATCGATCTGATTGGTTATCTGGGGCTTCCCGTGATTTTGGTCACACGCACGAGCCTTGGTACAATCAATCACACATTATTGTCCATCGAACAGCTGCGGCAGCGATCCATACCGATCGCCGGCGTTATCATGAATGGCCCGGAGAATAAAATAAACCACGAGGCGATCGAGCATTACGGGAAAGTTTCGGTAATAGGAGTGGTTGACCGGGTTAGCCCGATTAACCCGGACACCTTGCAAGCCATGTTCGATGAAATTTTCGGTTAAATTTTAGATCTTTTTTTATTATGCAAGAAAAATATTCAGGTTCTCATCCCAATATTTGGTATCCGTTTATGCCAATCAAAGGGGTGCCGACGCCGCATGAAGCCATTTCCGGTAATGGGGCCTGGATCGAGCTGGCAGGGGGCAAACAGCTGCTCGATCTGATATCGAGTTGGTGGGTCAATGTACTCGGCCACGCGCGGCCGGAAATAGCCGATGCGATTCATAGGCAAGCCAAACGCCTGGAACATGTTATTTTTGCCGGTTTCACCCATGAGCCGGCAGAGAAATTGGCGGAAACACTCGCTGGGAAATTGCCCGGTCGGTTAAACCGAGTTTTCTATTCGGATAACGGTTCCACCGCCATGGAAATCGCCATTAAGCAGGCTTGGCAATATTGGGCCAATCTCGGCGAGAAACGTGAATCCTTCATTTGCTTCGAGCATGCTTATCATGGCGATACCTTCGGGGCCATGTCGGTCAGTGCCCGCTCGCTTTTTACGGATGTCTACAAAGAGCTGTTGTTCCCGGTCGAGCCCGTGCCGTATCCGGCGACCTGGCGTGGAGACGACGAAATCCAGGCAAAAGAAGGTGCGACGCTCGGCCGGCTTGTCGAACTGTTCGAGCAAAACCCCAAGCGCTATGCGGCGATCATCATCGAACCCCTGGTGCAAGGCGCCGGCGGGATGCGCATGTGCCGGCCGGAGTTTCTGCAGGCGCTGCGCCGTCTGTCGCGCGAGCACGATACGCTGCTCATCTTCGATGAAGTGATGACTGGCTTTGGCCGGACGGGGGGGTGGTTCGCTTGCGAACGCGCCGAGGCGGAGCCGGACGTGATCGCCCTTGCCAAGGGGCTGACTGGCGGTTTTTTGCCGCTGGCGGTGACAGTCTGCTCCGATTCCGTCTATGAGGCATTCGCAAGCTCGGATCCGGCTAAGACCCTGTTTCATGGTCACAGCTATACCGCGAATCCGCTTGGCTGTGCCGCTGCTAATGCGACTTTGGAGTTGCTCGAGCAAAACGAACGCGCCTTCAAAACCCTGGAGCAGGAACATACCGAGCATCTGGCGCAGCTGAACGATCATCCCAAGCTCGATAAAATCCGGGTGACCGGCACCATCGCCGCCATGGATATCAAAACGGCCGACCGGCCGGGCTATCTGAACCAGGTTTCCGCCATCATCAAACGCAAGGCCTTCGAGGAGGGTTTGCTGTTGCGTCCGCTCGGCAATGTGCTGTACTTGATGCCGCCGTATTGCATCACCAGGGACGAGCTTGCGCAGGCCTATCGGGGGATCACCGCCATTCTCGACGAGTTGTGATCGCTCAAGCACGTTGGCGCGCCCTTCAAGCGTATCCTATTCTGAATGCGGCGCCCCGAAGCAGACGGTGTTCCTGGAGCAATCACGATGTATAGAGAATAATCCGGTTGCCGCCAGGTTGATCGATTTCGCGGAACGTTGGCCTTGGGGAAGCGCTCGGTTTAAAGAGTTGGTGAGTACAATTCGGCGATCCCAGGAAACTTGATCCAATTCTAGGCTGCCCGGGTGTAGGGGACAGCGGGCAACGGGAACGGCCGCGGCCGGACGGTATGCGTTTCACCAACCTTACTCCACAGGTCGGCGAAGCGCACCGCTAGGCTTTGCTCCTGCTGCCACGGCAGCAGGGCCTGGAGGTCCTTCTCGGTTTTCGCCGTCGGTCGGCAGCGTCGGCGACTCCTACGACAATGCGTTGGCCGAGATGGTCAACGGCTTGTACAGGACCGAAGTCATTCATCGCTAGGCCTGGAAAACACACCACGCGGTAGAGTGTGGCGACACTGGCCTGGGGTCGACTGGTTCAACCCTCCGGCGGCTGCTGGAGCCGATCGGCGACATGCCACCAGCAGAGGCCACGTATTATCGGCAACTCAACGAGTCAGCCAAAGCGGTGTGACTTACACTAGCGGGCCTTCGGATTAGCCGGGGCGGTTCAGTCGATATAATGCTTGTACGCTATAGACCTAGGACTCGGTCCGCGATAGGGCGTTTATTTGGTCGTAGTCCTATCGGCATGCTCGACCCAGCGGTGAATGGCAAAGATTCCGCCGGCTACGGCAGGAACCACTATTGGAACACTTAGTCCGGTGAGCAACTCCACTGGTACATGCAGCCCGCTCGCCTCAAGTCCCACGAGGGCGTGATGGATGAGGCCGATCGTATAGTAGCTCAGGATCACTACTGAAAGGCTTTCTACGGTAGTCTGTAAGCGCAATTGCAGGCGCGTGCGGCGGTTCATGGATTCAAGCAGGTCTCGAGTCTGCGCCTCGAGCGCCAGATCTACGCGACTGCGCAGCAAGCTGGCCGCTCGGCTGACCCGTCGTGAGAGGCGATCCAGACGCTCGGTAATGGCTTGACACGTATCCATAGCCGGAACCAGTCGGCGTCCCATGAATTCATGCACCGTGCTTACACCCTCGACGCGCGTCTCGCGCAATGCGTCGATGCGCCGCCGCACTAGCGCCGAATAGGCGGCGGCGGCGCCGAGGCGGAAGTTGTTCTGAGCGATGATCCGCTCCACATCGGCTGATAAGGAGGACAGCGCTTCGAGCAACCCTTGCTCCTGCTCTGTATCGCGGGCACTCGCCATGCGCTCGGTGAGCTCGCCGAGCGCATTCTCCATTCCAGTGATCTCGGGCATGAGCTGGCGCACGATGGGAAGGGCGAGTAAGGCCATCAGCCGATAAGTTTCGATTTCCAGCAAGCGTTGGATTAACCGTCCGGCTTGAGCTGGGCGGAGGCCCCGGTCGAGAACCAGAAAGCGCGTGAAGCCATCGGGTTTGGGCTGGAAATCGGTCCAAACCGTAGCCGCGCCACCGGCGCATCGACTGCCGGTGAGGCTCTGCAAATCAAAGTACTCGGCCATCCGTTCAGGGTACTCGGCGACCGTGTCCGCCTGAACGAGGCTAAGATGAGTCGCTGCTAGGAGTTTCCCCGGCAGCTTTGCGACCCAAGACGCCGGCACGGCATCGAGCCCGGTGGTCTCAAAGGGTTGTCCATTCGGCGCGCGCGAGAAGATCGTATAAGTGGAGAATTCCGTATGCGGTTCCCAACGCAGCCGGAACGCTTGCGTCTCTAGAAGCACATGGTCCGCTTTTGCTGCAGGCGGATCGATACCGAATTCGCGACAGAGCACGCCAATGTGCGCCAGTTCACGCTCATGCTCGCCGGTGCCAGCATAGAGAGCCAGGTGGGTTAGATGTTGGGGGGCACGTAAGGGTGCAACGGGGCGTGCATGCACTTCGGCAAGCAAAGCGCTGCGTTGCGGGTGTTCGGGTAACCCGGCCCGATTGGTATTGTTTGATCGTTTGGACTTACTCATTAAAGGCGCGCACGACCTTACCCGGAAGCGCTAAGGTTACTGAGGTGTTGGTTGTTCGACAAGCATTGCCAGGTACTGAAAAAAACCAGCGCTCGCGAGTGGCGCCAAACCAACCCAGCCCAGTATGATGGCGGCGGGCCCGACAGGATGACGCGCTAATGAACCGTGATAGAAGCTTTTCCAGCCAGACCCGCTTGCCTCCGGTAGTCCTGGGGCTATTGATCAGCAACGCATTGGTGTTTCTCTGGCAGCAAATGGGCGGCTCTCTGGCGCCCGTGCTTTATTTTGGGCTGTGGCCGCTCGGAATAACGGAGGTTGCGACGGCGCCCATCGGGCCTGGCCAGATGCCAGGCTTTCATATCTGGCAGCTGGTCAGCTACGCTTTCTTGCACGGCAGTATGTTGCACCTGTTCGCCAATATGTTCGCTCTATGGATGTTCGGTGCACAAATCGAAAATCTGTGGGGGTCCCGACCGTTTGTCTTTTATTATTTTTTCTGTATCGTGGGCGCTGGTTTGATTCAGTTGGTCGTGGCGAGTATTGCCGCAGGCCAAGGCGATATTTACCCAACCATCGGGGCCTCCGGAGGCGTTTTCGGGATTCTGCTCGCTTTCGGAATGATGTTCCCGAACCAAATGATCTTTCTTTTGTTTCCGCCCATCCCTATGAAAGCGAAGTATTTCGTGCTGTTATACGGGGCGTTCGAACTCTGGGCTGGGTTCACAGGATCGTTGTCCGGCGTTGCCCATTTCGCGCACATAGGTGGCATGATCTTTGGTTTTGTGCTGATCCAATTCTGGCGTGGACGCTTGCCGATCAAACCCAAGCATCGCCTACACTGGTAGCATGCACAATTTGATCTCTTGCACGGGAAGGCGGATTTCTCCGTAAACTTTGGACGCCACGTTAATGGTGAGCTATTTCTTCGTCAGCTTCCGAACCGGTTGATACGATGAGTTCTGGGTGGCGCCAGCCAGTTCTCTAGCGCTGCTTCCGCTTCGTCCTGATCACGATAGGGACCGACCAGGCGTTGCTCGCGCGTGGCGAAGAACCATTGCTGATTGATGCAGTGGAACCGCCCATTGCGATGCGGAACCAGTCCGTTTTCATCGCGCCTGCGACGTGGCATTTTTGGATCCCTCCTTCCGGAAAGTCTGCGATCGATTCCCATCCCCTATCAAAAAGAGTAGCCGACTTTAGTTGTTTGAACAGGGGGAGGGAATAGTTTTATCGCGGTTGCCTTTCCCTCTGTTCTCTGAGCTACCTATACTGAATAGGGCGACGGCTCGGGCCAAGGTCAACAAAGTCTCGGGCAGAGTGTTGCTCTATATTTGTCGCAAGTGGATCGCCGTTTTCTTGAAACCGTACATAACCGAAGGGGAGTACCGACTCATGCGTCGCCTTGATAATCAGGTTGCCCTGGTCACCGGGGGTGCTCGCGGTATCGGCAAGGAGATTGCCCTTGCCCTTGCCGGTTTAGGCGCGAAATTGGCAGTCAATTACAATCGCAGCGCAGAGGCGGCCAACGCCTTGGCGGAACAAATTAAGCTGTTTGGCAGCGAATGCTTGGCTGTTCAGGCGGATGTCAGTCGTAGTGATCAGGCTCGCGGGTTGGTCGGGACGGTTGTCGAGCACTACGGCCGAGTCGACGTGCTGGTGAACAATGCCGGTATTACCCGCGACAAGTCCCTTAAAAGCCTCACAGATGAAGACTGGCAATCTGTGATCCACACTAACCTTAATAGCGTTTTTTATACGACTAGTGCGGCCTGTCCAACGATGATGGAGCAGGGTTATGGTCGGATCATCAATATCAGTTCATTCGTTGGTCAAGCAGGCAATTTCGGACAGTCCAATTATGCCGCCTCCAAGGGAGGGATGATCGCTTTCACGAAGAGCGCCGCCCTGGAACTGGCCAAATACAATATTACCGTCAACGCAGTTGCGCCCGGGTTCACATCGACCGAGATGTTGGCGATGGTCCCAGAAGCCATCCAGGAGAAGCTGTTAGCGAAAATTCCCCTGCGCCGATTCGGCGAGCCCAGGGAGATCGCCGAGACCGTCGCTTTCTTGGCGAGTGAGGGCGGCTACATCACCGGACAGCAGATCAATATCAATGGTGGTATCTATATGTGAATTTCGCGTTAGGCAACTGATTGCCGTAATCGAACGGATACTTGGTTGAGCGCTCGTTAACGAAATATTTCGCGCCACTCGATTGCTCTGCGGGGCTGATCTTGCAAGTGTAGCCTTTTTGCCGAAGCAAATCAGTGTCCGGCAATCGAATAGTCCAGCTCAGGCTGCCTCCCTTTGCGGTAACGGATCGGCGTGTAACGCGCAACGCCGCGAGGCGGTGGTGTCGTTGCAATGCATCGTCTACAGTGTGCGGGCATTGCGTGGCTGTCGAGCGGCTGGATCGGTGGAGCGGTCTTATTTTTGAGCGATAAAGCAGACGCTGGAGGATTGCCATCATGGAAATCAGCGACGGCTTCATAGGTGCCGTCGGTAATACACCGCTGATCCGACTGCGCCGCCTGAGTGAGGAAACCGGCTGCGAGATTTTGGGCAAGGCGGAATTCATGAATCCGGGTGGTTCGGTAAAGGATCGAGCGGCCTGGGCCATCATTCGCACGGCGGAGCGCCGTGGTGAACTACGTCCCGGCGGTACGGTGGTGGAAGGAACGGCCGGGAACACCGGGATCGGCCTTGCGCACATATGTAACGCGCGCGGCTATCGTTGTGTCATCGTGATCCCGGAGACGCAGTCCCAAGAGAAGATCGATCTGCTGGCTACCCTAGGCGCAGAAGTGCGTACCGTGCCTGCTGTACCCTATCGGGACCCGAACAATTATCAGAAGGTTGCAGGGCGACTGGCTGACGGTCTTGATAACGCCATTTGGGCCAACCAGTTCGATAATACGGCCAACCGGGACGGGCACTATGAGACTACCGGTGCCGAGATCTGGCGGCAGACCGAGGGTCGTATCGATGCGTTCGTATCGGCTACCGGTACCGGCGGAACGTTGGCCGGAGTGGCCCGTTATCTCAAGGAGCGGCGTGAGGCCATTCGGATCATACTCGCCGACCCGGCCGGCAGTGCCCTCTACAACTATGTTTTGCACGGCGAGCCCGCCGCCTCGGAAGGCAACTCCATTTCCGAGGGGATTGGCAGTAGTCGGGTAACGGATAATTTGAGCGGGACGCCCATCGACGATGCATTGGTTATCCCCGATCAGGAAGCGGTCCCCATGGTCTATCGGTTGCTGCGCGAGGAAGGCCTTTTCGTGGGCAGTTCGACCGGGGTAAATGTGGCGGCTGCCGTGCAGGTGGCAAGGCAATTGGGTCCGGGGCACAAAATCGTCACCGTGCTTTGTGACGGCGGTGGACGCTATTACTCTCGGTTATTCAATGCGGCTTGGCTTGCCGAGAAGGGGCTTGCTGCGGATGGCTAAGGCAATGTGCCGGGCAATCCCATATGCGGATGCATAAAATCAATTTGCAAAGAGAAACTTGTTTGTGCATTTGCTTGGCGACGGCGCTGGTTCAGCAGCCCGTCAAGCCCCTTGATGTTAGGGCTTGGCCGGATGCAGATAAGTTTTTAGGCGGAAGACTGAGCGCGAGCTTGCGGCGGGCTCGGGCAGCGTGGCAAGGGGAATAAGTCGTTATGGATGCGTTGGCCGAGCATCGCCAGCGGGTGGCGGCTTTGCAGCGTGCTCGGGCCTGGCCACAGTCGGCAGAGAACGTCGAGGTCATCGAGACGCATATCTCCACCGTTTTGCTTGGCGGTGATTACGCATATAAGTTGAAAAAGCCGGTCGATTTCGGTTTCCTTGACTTTACGGGACTCGAGCAGCGTCATTATTTTTGTACGGAAGAGGTTCGCCTCAACCGTCGCTTAGCCCCATATCTCTATCTGGATGTGATTCCTGTGACCGAGAATGCCGGTGGGCTAAAGCTCGGTGGCACCGGTAAAGTGGTGGATTATGCGGTCAAGATGCGCCGCTTTCCGCAGTCGGCGCTGCTCGGCAACCGCGCCCAGCGTGGTGCGCTTGAATACGACCTGATCGAGCGTCTGGCCGATAAACTCGCCGACTTTCACGCCGCTACGCCCATCGCCACGGACCCTTTCTATGGTGCCCCGGACCGCATCAGCCGGCGTGCGCTCGAGAATTTCGACGCTCCGGAGCGAAACTTCGCTGGGCAAAAACAGGCCGTGCGGCTGCAACGGTTGCGCATTTGGACGCAGGAAGCGGCCCAGCGCCTTGCCGCGGTTTTTACTCGGCGCCAACGCGAGGGGCATGTGCGCGAGTGCCATGGTGATTTACATCTTGACAATATCATTGCATGGGATAATGGATTGGCCGCCTTTGATTGCATCGAGTTTGCTCCGGATCTGCGGTGGATCGATACGGCCAACGACATCGCTTTCACCATCATGGATCTGTATTTCCGCGCCCAGCCGGTCGCTGCCCATCACTTGCTCAATGCGTATCTCGAGCGCAGCGGCGATTACAGCGCCCTCGAGGTCATTCCGTTCTACAGCGTTTATCGAGCAATGGTGCGCATCAAAGTCGATATGCTTTCCCTCGAAGAGCATTGTGGTACGCTGGAAACGCAACAAATCACGCTTGAGCGGGTGGATCGTTATTTGGCTTTGGCTGAGTCTTTGGCGCGGCCAGCCCCCGCTCATCTCGTGATTACCTTTGGTGTGACTGGCTCCGGCAAGAGCACAGCCGCACAAGCGTTGGTAGAGCGCTTCGGCTGTATTCGCCTGCGCTCGGATGTCGAGCGAAAGCGCCTGCTGGGGCTTGCCAAGTATTCACATACCGACTCCCCGGTGGGCGGGGGCGCCTATACACACGCGCAAACTCAGCAGACCTATGCGCATTTGCGTACTTTGGCTGAGGGCGTGCTCAACGCCGGTTTTGTGCCGGTCGTCGATGCAACCTTCCTAGACCCAGCGCAGCGCCGCTGCTTTTCCGAACTGGCCATGGCGCGGCAGGCCGGATTCGCGATTCTGGCCTTGGAAGTGCCACCGGCGCAGCTACGCCAGCGGGTCGCACAGCGGCGGACGGAGGGACGTGGTGCCTCGGAAGCCGATCTGCGCGTTCTTGAGCAACAACTGGGGCAATACGAATCGCTGGATGACGGTGAGCGTGAACACGCCATCGTCGTTCCCGCCCCAGCTCCCGAGTCAGCTGGTTAACAAATCAGTCCTTTGATCTATAGTAAAAATTAGATTTTTTATTAAAAAATTTGCTATTAAGTTGGTTTGTTTGGTTTTTTTGATGAATCGGCAGCGCACGATCAACGGCGATTTCGTCAATTTCTCGCTAGGTGCTTGCGCGGGCGCGTGCTAATTCGTATACATCCTAAGCAACCGGGGGCGACCGCGCGACGAGGCGTATGACACAGGCAAAGGCATCGGTATCCGAAGAGCCCATCACCGACCCACGTCAGTTGGTTGAATACCTGGTACGCGGGAGTAAGCCGGAATCACATTGGCGAATCGGCACGGAACACGAAAAATTCGTGTTTCGCCTGGCCGATCGATGCCCCGTTCCTTACGAAGGTGACGCCGGTATTAGGAACTTTCTTGAGGCCATGACGGCGTTTGGTTGGGAACCGCTGCTCGAGGAAGGGCGGCCGGTCGCGCTGCAGCGCGGCGCGGCGGCGGTGACCCTTGAGCCGAGCGGGCAAATGGAACTCTCCGGAGAACCGCTGACAACCCTGCATCAGAGTTGCGAGGAGGTTAACGCCCACCTGCGGGAAGTGCGCCAGGTTGCCGACGAACTTGGGTTGGGGTTGATCGGTCTCGGCTTCCAGCCGTTGTGGCGTCGGGATGAGATGCCGTGGATGCCGAAAGCCCGCTATGGGATCATGCGCCGTTACATGCCGCAGCGCGGCTCGCTAGGGCTCGATATGATGACCCGCACCTGCGGAGTGCAGGTCAATCTTGATTACCGTGACGAGGCCGATATGGTGCGCAAGTTGCGTGTCGGCTTGGCACTGCAGCCTGTGGCAACGGCTTTGTTTGCTAACTCTCCTTTCTATGAAGGGGCGCCGAGCGGATATCTGAGCTACCGCAGCTTAATTTGGACTGATACCGACCCGGATCGGTGCGGTATGCTGCCGTTTGTTTTCGAGCCAGGTATGGGTTTCGAGCGCTATACCGAGTATGCCTTGGACGTGCCGATGTATTTCGTCCGTCGCCAAGGACGCTACATCGATGCCAGCGGGCAGTCGTTTCGTGATTTCCTAGCCGGTCGGCTGCCCGCGCTGCCGGGGTGTCTGCCGGTGCTGAGCGATTGGGAGGATCACCTCACCACGTTGTTCCCCGAGGCGCGCCTTAAGCAGTTTATCGAGCTGCGTGGGGCGGATGCGGGGCCGTGGGGTCGACTGTGCGCGTTGCCGGCTTTTTGGGTCGGGTTGTTTTATGATGAGTTGGCATTGGATGCGGCAAATCAGTTGGTGGCGGACTGGACGCACGCGGAACGCGAGGAGTTGCGTGGTGCTGTGCCGCGCTGGGGGCTGCGGACACCGTTCCGCGATTACTCGCTCCAGGAGGTGGCTCGAGAGGCACTCGGGATTGCAGAACAAGGGCTGCGGCGCCGCGCTCGACTTAACGAGGCCGGTGGCGATGAGACCCGGTTTTTGATGGAATTGCAGGAGATTGCCGAGTCAGGTGTCACTCCGGCCGAACGCCTGCTGGATTCCTGGGAACGGCGCTGGCACCACAGCGTCGAGCCCGTATTCGAAGAGCATGCGTATTGAGCGGCTTTAGAAATCCAGCACCTTGGGTTTGACCAAGTGCAGGTAATCGCGCCAGGCGAGTAGCATGACTTCGGATTGTAATCCGGCGTTAAAGGCAATTTCTTGCGCCTGAGAAAGATCCCAGCTTACATAGGTTTCCATGCCGAAGAGGTTGCCGAACGGTGGCATCGCGCCGAGTTCGCAGCCGGGGAAACGATCCTGAAATTGCGATTCCGAAGCCAGAGCGGCGTGTTTGGCGCCCACGGCGCGTGCCAGACGCGGCAAATTGACCTGACGCATGGCTGGGATGGCCGCCAAGGCCAGGATGCCATCTAGGCTCACCGTCACGGTTTTGGCGAAATATCGGCCGGAGACGTGAGCGGCTTCAGCGATCCCTTGGGCAGTGAATGCCGGTGAGTGCTGAATAATCAAGTAATTGATTTCATTCTGGTTCATGAATTGCTTAAGCTTCTGAGCAGGCATCGCCATTCCCGCCTTGTGGCAAGCTGGGCCGGTGCCCAGAGCTATGTGTTGCAATCCCGCGTCGGCTTGTGCCTATCTGGCTACGGGTCGGCGGGCGGTTCGGGTTCGGCACCACCCCGCTGGGTCTTTTGGCAAGCGTAGTTGATTGCGGGGCACCGCGCTTGCTCGATCCGCAATTGCATCCAGCTATGCTCAAAGTTTAGCCTCGTGCCGGCGAATACCAACCCGAGTGCGGCGACGACTCCTCTAAACGATCCCTTAAGTATCCTACGATATGATCGCGATAGGTGCGGTTGTGGGTCGGGCCCCAAGGAGATGATATGCGGGCGGTTTTACTGGATCGCGCTTCTCTGGATCTTGATGATTTAAATTTCAATAAATTAGAATCTATTTTTGAAAAAATACATTATTTTGAAGTGACCCTTGCCGCGCAAACCGTCGAACATATCGGTACCGCGGAGTGCGCGATCGTGAACAAGACGGTGCTCTGTCGGTCGGTACTCGAACGCTGTCCTCGGCTACGGTTGATTTGTGTGCTTGCCACCGGCACCAACAACGTGGATTTACAGGCTGCGGCGGCGTGCGGAATCACGGTGGTGAATTGCCGCGGTTACGGTACGGCCTCGCTGGTGCAGCATGTTTTTATGCTCGTCCTCGCGCTCTCGCGCAATTTGCTCTCCTATGTGCGGGACGTACGTGGCGGTCACTGGGCCCGTGCCGATCAATTCTGCCTGCTGGCGCATCCAATTGGGGAGCTCGAGGATCGCGTACTCGGTATTCTTGGCTACGGCGAGATCGGTCGGCGGGTCGCGCAAACGGCCGAACTGCTCGGAATGTCGGTACGGGTGGCACAGCGCCCCGGGGTGCGGCGGCCCGAAGCCGACCGCATGCGGCTGGAGGAGCTGCTGGCAGAGGTGGACGTTCTCAGTCTGCATTGTCCACTTACCCCCGAGACCCGCGGACTCATCGGCACAGCGGAATTTGCCCGGATGAAAAACACGGCGCTGCTGATTAATACCGCTCGGGGTGGAATCGTGGACGAGGCGGCGCTAGCCGACGCGCTGCGTACCGGGCAGATCGCAGGAGCCGGGGTTGATGTGCTTAACGAGGAGCCGCCACGGCAAGGTAACCCGTTGCTGGAGTTGGATATTCCTAATCTGATCGTGACTCCGCACTGCGCTTGGGGTAGCCGCCAGGCGCGCCAGCGCCTCATCGAGCAAACGGCAGAGAATGTGATTAACTGGCTTGCTGGGAAGCCGCTGCGAGTCGTAGTCGGGCCGGGTGGAGCAAGAGGGGCGTGACCGGTTGGCTGCGACGCTGGTGTCGAAAACGTATCCTTTCCAAAAAGCGCATACCGGAGTCTCTTTGGCAAGAGATAATCGCCGGCCAACCCTTGCTCATGCACATGAGCGTGCCGGCGCAGCAACGGTTGCACGAGCTTGCGACGTTACTGGTGGCCGAAAAGCGTTTCTATGGGATGGCAGGCTTTCAGGTGGGCCCTAGGCAGAGGGCCACCATTGCGGCGCTGGGATGCATGCCGGTGTTGGAGCTGGGACTCGACTGGTACCGCGGTTGGTATAGCATCGTAATATATCCCGGTGGGTTCCGCGCCCGGCATGCGCATTCAGATGTTGCTGGGGTGGTCCACGAGCAAGTATTGGAACTGATCGGTGAAGCCTGGGATGACGGGCCGCTCGTTCTCTCTTGGGACGACATCCAAGGTGGGGCGAGGTTGGATGGCTACAACGTGATCCTGCACGAGTTCGCGCATAAGCTGGACATGCGCAACGGCGTGGCGAACGGTATGCCTCCAATGCATCGGGGCATGTCGCAGCGGAACTGGACTCGGGCCTTTACGGATGCATGGAGCCAAGCCCAGGCGGCTGCGGCGGCAGACGAGGAATCGGTGCTCGATCGTTACGCTCTGGAATCGCCCGGCGAATTCTTCGCGGTAGCTTGCGAGGTTTTCTTCGAGCTGCCCGAGCGGCTTTGCGCTGGGTATCCGGCGGTCTACGAGCAGCTGCGCCGGTTTTTTCGGCAAGACCCGCTCCAAAGGGCGCTGTCGAGCCGCGTACTCTAGCAACCGCTAACGACCGGGAGAAAATGATGCACGAGCTTGCGGTGGTAACCGGAGGTGGAACAGGCATTGGGCGGGCCGTGGTGCAACGGCTGGCGGCCGAGGGCTTAGCAGTGCTCGCGGTTGGTCGTCGCAGCGGGCCCCTTGAGGCGCTTGTTCAAGCACGGCCAGATAGAATCGAGATGCAGGTTGCGGATGTGGCGACTCCGGAGGGCCGCGAGCAGGTGGCGGAAGCAGTAGCCGGGCGTCGAGTGCGTTATCTGCTGCATAATGCCGGTGTCTTGGAACCGGTGCGCCCCCTGGAGATGGTTGAATTGGCGGAGTGGCGCTATGCCCAGGCAGTTAATGTCGAGGGGCCGCTGTTTCTCACACAACGCTTGCTCCCCTGTCTGAGCGGTGGGCGGGTTCTCCATGTCTCTTCGGGTGCGGCGCATTATCCCCTGGCCGGCTGGGGCGCTTACTGCACGACAAAGGCGGCGCTGTACATGCTCTACCAGGTGCTGGATCTCGAGCTGCGCTTGCACGACGTTGCTGTGGGAAGCGTGCGTCCTGGGGTTGTGGATACGCCGATGCAGGCGCTCATTCGAAAGCAGGACAGCGAGCGCTTCCCGGACGTGGAGCGTTTTCGAGAGCTCGAACGGACCGGAATGCTCGTATCCCCGGACACGGTGGCCGAGTTCATTTGGCAGCTGCTTACCCACACCACGGCCGATGAGTTCGCCGCGCAGGAGTGGGACATCCAAGAGCACGCGGCCCGTCTCAAACGATGAGGAATGCAAGCGATGGAAACCCGTGCATCCGGGATCTGAACATCCGTGGTCTACGCTACCGTATCTATGAATGGGGCCACCGCGGTGATCAGCCCACGCTGCTGCTGCATGGCTGGATGGACACCGGACTTACATTCCGTTTGCTGGCCCATGCCTTGGGCCCGGTGCGCCATTGTGTGGCACCGGACTGGCGTGGTTTCGGGGGGAGTGATCGAGCGCCGGGGGGGTATTGGTTTGCCGATTACCTGGCCGATTTGGATGCGCTATTGGATGAGCTCGCACCCGCGCGGGCCGTTACTCTGATAGGACACAGTATGGGTGGCAACGTCGCCGGTCTTTATGCGGGCGTAAGACCCCGGCGGGTACGGTGTTTGGTCTCGATTGAGGGTTTTGGGCTCGCGGAGAGCGATCCGCGAGAGGCGCCAGGGCGCTACGCATGCTGGCTCGAGAGTTTGCGCCAGCCGCCGCGACCGCAGCGGTTCAAAGACTATGCCGCGCTGGCCGAGCATCTGCTGTGCCGGCAGCCAGGCCTGACGCGCGAGCGTGCTGAAGCACTTGCCCATGATTGGGCCTACCGCTCGGGGGACGGTGTTTATCTCAGGGGTGACCCGGCCCATAAACGGCCCAACCCAGTGCTCTATCGGCTGGAGGAGGCCATGGCTTGTTGGCGGTGCATCACGGCGCCGGTGCTTTGGGTTTATGGAGGGAATTCGGCCTATGTAGCTCGGTTGCACGCGCTGGGTGACTGGGTGGAGCGCACCGGTTGCTTTCGGGATTTCCGTGAAATATCGGTACCGGAGGCGGGTCATGCCGTGCACTACGAGCAGCCACAAGCGCTGGCGCGCCTTATCGCTCCATTTCTGAATGCGTATTAATTTCTGACCGGGGTGCAACTGTCAACCACGTGCTGTGCGCGTGGGGTTCGCGGCTCCACCGGCGTTGTTTTGGGCACCGCGTTGGCCGGTGTATCCGGCTTGCGCAGCAACAGCAGCAGGGGTAGCGCGGCGAGCGTGAGCCAGCTCAACAGGCGGAAATCGTTGAGGTAGGCAATCACTGCTGCCTGTCGTGTCAGTTCGGCATTTAACACGGCCAGCGCCGCTGCCGAACCGGGCTCGATGCCCGGCGGCAGCGGCAAATTATCCAGGGCGCCGCGGAACGGGTGGAGCTGCTCGCCGAGTTCGGCGTGATTGATCTGCGTGTTGCACGCCGCCAAGGCCACCATGCTCGAGATGCCGATGCTGCTGCCGATGTTGCGCATCAAGCTGTATAACGCCGTCGCCTCGGTTCGATGGCGCGCCGCCAAAGTAGCGAAACTCAGTGTACTCAACGGCACGAAGATGAAGCCAAGCCCGAGCCCCTGAACCAGTCCGCTGCTCACCACCTCGTACGGGCGCACATCGGCGCTGAAGCCGGACATCTGCCAGAGCGAAAGCGTTGTCAGCAATAAACCGGTGAGAATTAGCATGCGGGGATCCATTCGGTTCACCAAACGTCCGACCATTACCATCGCCGCCATGCTGCCTAGGCCGCGTGGGGCTAATGCCAATCCGGTCGTAAGTACTGGATAGCCCATGAGATTCTGTAGGAACAGCGGCAGCAGCACTAACGTTGCAAGCAGAATTACGCCAACCACGAAGATCAGCAGTAAACCGGTGGAGAAATTGCGGTCGCGGAACAGCGCGGGTTCTAGAAAGGGGCGTTCCGCGGTCAGGATATGCACTAAGAACATGTAGAGAGCGATCCCCGCGAGCATTGCCTCGGCTACGATTTCGGCGGAGGCGAACCAGTCGAGGGTTTGGCCGCGGTCGAGCATCAATTGCAGGGCCCCGATGGCGAGGCTGAGTAAAGCGAAGCCGAACAGGTCGAAGCGGCGGTATTCGCGCTCGGTTTCGTGGACGAACGCCACAATTCCCAGCAGCGCGAGGATGCCCAAGGGCAGGTTGATGAAGAACACCCAGCGCCAATTGTAGACCTCGGTAAGGTAGCCCCCGAGGGTGGGTCCCAGGATCGGACCGACCATCACGCCCACCCCCCATATGGCCATCGCTGAGCCGTGCTGCTCGCGTGGGAAGGTATCGAGAAGTATGGCTTGAGAGAGCGGTATCAAACAGGCGCCGAAGACGCCTTGCAGCAATCGGAACAGCACGAGTTGATCCAAGGAGGTGGCGATACCGCAGAGCACGGAGGCCACGGTGAAACCCGCGATGGCCCAAGAGAACAGGCGCTTGCGACCGAGTCGGGCGGCGAGGAAGCCGGTCAGCGGAGTCATAATGGCCGCCGCCACGATATAAGAGGTCAGCACCCAGGCGATTTCCTCGCTGGTAGCCGAGAGGGTTCCTTGCATGTGCGGCAGGGCGACATTGGCGATAGTGGCATCGAGCGCTTGCATGACGGTTGCGAGCATGATGGTGATTGTGATCAAACCTGTTTGGGTCGCGCGCGTGGTGGCTTGCGTCATGCTCAGGAACCCGAGTGCGCCGTTACCGGTGCGATCATGGTGCGGGCCCAGGCTAGCAGCGGTGACAGAAACTCCGGGCCACGGCGGTGATAGCCGGTGTCGATTGCGACGGTTACGCTCATGCCGGCGCGCAACGGTGGATCGTCGGATTGACGGTCAATGGCGATACGTACCGGAATGCGTTGAACCACCTTGACCCAGTTGCCCGTGGCGTTTTGTGGCGGCAACAAGGAGAACTCGGCTCCTGTGGCTTGAGCGATGCTTTCGACCCGACCATGCCACTGCCGATCGGGATAGGTGTCGACTGCGATCCTCACCGGTTGACCCGATCTGACATGGGTGAGTGCGGTCTCTTTGAAGTTGGCTACGATCCATGCGCCGCGCGTGGCGACCAGGCTCATGACCGGCTTGCCGACGGTGACCGGCGCACCCGGATCCGGGACCTTGGCGGCGACCCCGTCGAACGGGGCCCGGACCCAAGTGCGCTGCAGATCGAGCGCCGCAGCATCGCGGGCGGCTTCGGCCTCTCGATAGCGAGGGTGTTGGTTTATCGCGATGTTTGGATCGCCACTCAGGCTCGCTCGGATGCGTGCGAGCTCTTGGCGTCGAGCGGCCAACTGCTCTTTGGCGACGTCTCGTTCATGGTGATAACGATCCCGCTGCGCTTGAGAGGTGACGTGGCGCTGGGCGAGGGTCAGCTGCCGCTGATATTCCCGCTGCGCATAGGCGGCGTTCAAGCGGGTAACTTGTAACGCTTTTTGGGTCTGGCGATAGCTTGCCTTCAATGTTTCGATTGCACTGCGCGCCTGTTGCAGCCGAGCTTGCGCCAGGCGCAGCGCAATCCGGTAAGGTGCGGGATCGATTTGGAAGAGCAAGGCGCCTTGTTGGACCGCTTCGTTCTCCTCGACTGCAATTCGTGTAATTGGTCCCTCTACTTGGCCGCTGATTTGCACCCTGTCCGCTTTGATATAGGCATTCTCGGTGGCTGCGTAGCGCCCGCCTATGACGTAGAAATACGCGGCCACCATCGCAATCGTCACGGGCACACCAGCGAGCAGCAGGTGGCGGGCCGCGATTCGGCGCGGTCGAGGAATTTCGATCTTCAGACGGCGTAGAGAGAGGTAACTACTCATCGGATTCCTCGGCCGGTTTCGCCAAGGCGGATTCGCTGGTTGAGAGGTTGTCGCGGACTCGGGCCAGCATTTGGGTAAGGTGGCGGCACTGCTCGTGGTTCAAGCCGCGCAATGCCGCGTGCTGGGTCTCATGGCCCAGCACGCGGAGCTGGGCGAGGATAGGCCCGGCTTGCTCGCTTAAATAGAGTCGCCGTACCCGTCGGTCTTCGGGATCCGCGCAGCGACGCACGAGTCCGCCGCGTTCTAGGCGGTCGAGCTGGCGGGCTAGAGTGATGGGCTGGACATCCAGTATCTCGGCGAGTTCCGCCTGTTTGACGCCTTCGTTACGCGCCAGGAGTGCAAGTACAGACCACTGCGCGCGGCTCAAACCAAGCCTTCGCGCCCGGCGGTCGAAATCGCGGCGCAGCAGGCGGGCGGCGTCGTAGAGAAGAAAGCCGAAGTTACGATCGATCTCATCCATAAATAATCGTCAATTAATAGCATTACATAATATATGCTTCAATATTATATATGCGTATGGAGATCCGGCAAAGATCCATATCCTGCTCTAATCGTACAAAGCGCTCTGGATGATCTCGAGCCGGTATGCGCCGCGGGGCTGCATTTGTTGACGAGCTTGCCGATTACGATTGCGGCCAACGCCGACTGGCGGAAGTGCGGAGTAGAAAACTGGATACGGGGGCTTAGGTGGGATTATGGGACCGGGGCCGGTCGCGGCGCGGTGTTTTTAGCTCGCGTAGGACATCGCTCAGGGGTTTGAAGGTGATCGCCGTTGTGGATTCGGGCTGGATCGTGGTATGCGTGATCTCGTACTCGTGTCTGAGCAAATTTTGTATGGTGGCCAGTAAGAGCGGCCAGCGGTTCAGGTCGCGGATATAGATATGCGCTGAAAGGGCATGACTGCCGGAGGCTAGAGTCCAAATATGCAGATCATGCACTTCCTCGACTCCCTCGAGTTCAGCCAGGGCGCGGCCGACCTCGGCCAGGTCTACGTGCGGGGGGACCCCTTCGAGAAAGACATGCAAGACCTCGAGCAGGAGCTTGCCCGTCGAGCCCAGAATCAGTACACCGATCACCAGCGACAACAGGGGATCGATGGGGGTCCAACCGGTGAAAAAAACGATGGCGCCGCTGGTCAGTGCCGCCACTGAGCCCAGCAAGTCGCCGAGCACATGCAAAATCGCCCCGCGGGTATTGAAGGTTTGCGCGCCGCTGTGCAGGATCCGCAGCACTAGCAAGTTCACACTCAAACCGACGGTGGCGATGACCATTACGATGCTCCCCGCGATCGGCTGCGGTGCCGCGAGTCGCTGCACGGCCTCGTAGCCGAGCCAAGCCACCACGCCGAGCATGAAAAGTGCGTTGACCAACCCGCCGAGCAGCTCGAAGCGTTGTAATCCATAGGAGTGGCGCATTGTCGGCGGGTGGCGGCTGAGCCAGGCCGCCAGGGCACCGAAGCCCAACGCGAGCGAATCGGTGGCCATGTGACCGGCGTCGCCCAGCAAGGCGAGCGAGCCTGAGAGTATTCCGCCGACCGCCTCGACAGCGGCGAATGCGAGCGTCAGAAGCAGGCTCCACAGTAGGGCGCCGGTATTGCTATCCCCGTTGTGTCGATAAGAAGTATGAGGCGGCATCGCGCATTATTCGCCGAATTCGGAAAGCACATCACCAACATTTGTTAAGATAAAACCTATAGTCGTTGTAGGTTCAAGTGAGAACGACGATGCCAAATGGGCTCTCGATCGGTGTTCTATCCCGACGCACCGGCTGTTCGATACAGACCATCCGTCACTATGAGCGTATCGGCGTGATGCCGCAGCCACGGCGCACCGGCGGCAATCAGAGGCGTTACACAGTGCAGCATCTGGGTCGTTTGAACTTCATCCGCCACGCTCGGGAGCTTGGGTTTAGCCTCGAGCAGATCCGTGAGTTACTGACTTTGGCGGATTATCCAGATCAGTCCTGCGCTGAGATCGATCGCATCGCACGCACCAACCTTGCCGCCATCGAAAGCCGACTCAGACGTCTGGAGCTATTGCGCCATGAGTTGCAGCGCATGGCGGGGGCGTGCCGTGGTGGCCGGGTGGCCGATTGCCGCGTGATTCGAGTTCTCTCGATGCAGGATCGATGCCATACCGAGCATATGAGTTTTCCAGAGGCATTCGAAGACTAATGGCCATTCGATTCCTGCATGAGCGGCGGCGGATCCGCATGGAATAGTCTATGGTTTCTCGAAGGGGGTGAGCAGTCGCGATCCGGTATGAGGGCACAGTCAGTCCAGTAAACCGGATTTTGTCGAGCGATCTATGCAAGTGGAGGTGCAGCATAATGCACAGACATGTGGCAACTCGATTCGGCTTATCTCTCACCCTTGTAGCTGGCCTGTTCGCCGCTGGCCTCGCGCTCGCAACGAGCCATGGTATGAAGGAACTGGATACAGCTACAGAACATGCCGGTTTCGCCGCTAAGGCGGATACGTTGAAAAAGCATCGGATGCACCTTCAGCACGTAGTTAACTGTTTGGTCGGCGAGCGAGGGAAAGGCTTCGATGATTCGGTCGGCAATCCCTGCAACGGTATGGGAAAGGGTGCAATCCACGACATGGAGGTCAGTGAAACGGCTGCCCGTATGTTGAAGCAGGCCGCGAAGCTCGCGCACATCGGTACACGGATCGAGTCGGCCGAGGCTGCCGGCCACGTGGCCCAGGCGGTCGAGGCTCTGCTGCAGGAGGCAAAACAGCAAAGCGCAGCCAAGTTCTAAGTTTGGTGAACTCCAGAGGCTCGGGCCCAGAATACGGCCCGGGCCGTGTAGAAATCTCGCTGATTAAAGTGTGGATCTGTTACTGCAGCTCGGCGCTCGTTCGACGAGTACTATTATAGCACCTCTGGTGCCACGGGTTATTTGATTCCGGGGGCTACTATGTCCAATGGATATCTGTAGTATCATCGAATCTGACCCCATTAATTCGCACATTTTAAGAAGTAGCTATGGATGAAATTGGCGCGGTTACCTCGTTTCTCTCTGGTGTTGGATTTGGTGGTGTAATAACTTTTTTAATTAAGCATTTTTTAGAGCAAAAATCAAAATTGAAAGAAATGTGGCTTCTTGACTATAAGGCCTCTTGCGATGGCCTATTGGATGCCTACAGGGAGGTGGCGCTGACAAATTCTGAGGAGGCATTGAAAAAGTATGCCTATTGGGAGCTAAAGTTGCGACTCTATGCCTCTGATTCGGTTTTTGAAAAGTTGCAAGAGATGAAGGATAGTCCGCCAAGCACAGCAGCTAGAGAAGATGCTCAGCATGCATTACTACGGGAAATGCGCAAGGACCTTGGTTTCGGAAGGTAAATAAAGGACACGGGTTCACCTGGGTTGTGATCACATCATGGCCGGCGACCAGGATGGCACAGAGAGGCCGAGACGAGGCGAAAGCTGCATATCACTACTCCGTTTAGCTTCCACGACGCTTGCAAATCGGTGAGTGTCACTTTAATGCCATTGCCGCAAATATTGCTCGAGATATGAAGGAATCGACTCGTAAGGTAGGCCGTTGATCGTTATTAGCGGTCCGAGCAGTTATTTCAGGGGTTTTTCATGAGTAGGAATTTGCTGTTTTCTCTCGTCGTTGTGGCGGTTTGCGTGCAGGCAAGTGAGGGCCAGAAACCAAATTCGGCACCGTGGTTGCTTTGCTCGGATTTCTGGTACCGAACGATCGAAGAGCAAGTACCAACAAGCGATTTGCACAATCATGGTCCGGACGCCGGCTCTGAGGAATGGAAAGCCGTGATCGAGTTCAAGCTCGGGGTCCGAGGCGAACCGGATGTTCCGAGTCGCGACAGTGAAAGTTGGTGCTGGTACATCGATCAGCTTGTTCGAGGGGGCCGTTCGAGGTCGAGCGGTGACGGCAACGCGGCTGTCGCGGCGATGGCGCCATGGCCGTCATACGACTGCGAGAAGGTGAGACCGGACAGCATCGAGGCGGTAATTTGCAAAGACAGGGGATTGTCCGCGCTCGATCGCCAGTTGTCCGATGTCTACGCAATCGCGTCCAAGAAAGCGGCCAACAAGCATTTGCCACAGTTGAAAGCGCAACAACGAGGCTGGATCAAAGGGCGGAACGAGTGTTGGAAGAGCGACGACAAGGGCGGATGCGTCCGAGATGGGTATATTCACCGCATTGCCGAATTGCAGGCTCGGTATCGGCTAGTGCCCAGCAATGGCCCGCTCCGGTATGTGTGCGGCGGCAACTCTGGCAACGAGGTCATCGCTACATTCTTTCAAACCGTCCCCCCAACGTTGATCGCCGAATACGCAGACAGCGTCTCGCTGATGTACTTGCATTCGAGCGGCAGCGGCGCAAGGTACCAGGGGCGCAACGAGATTTTCTGGGAACATCAGGGCGAAGCCTTGATCACCTGGGGATATGGTGCGTCTGAGATGCGTTGCAAAAAAGGCCTTTAAATGAGTAGGATACCGCTGTTGTCTGGCCGTCGATGTGGATCGTTATGCGAAAATGAGGATGCGTGTATCAAGCTGTAGCTCAATGGGTTGTGGGTTATCGAAGGAGGGCGGCGCCACGAGAAGCCCGTCCCTCCTATCCGGATTCTGAGTGATTGTTAGTCTGGGTATCGCTCAGAGTAACGCTTAGGCGGCCTCGGCAAGCGGTAGGCAAGGCGCAAACCGAGCAGGCCCAGCACGATCATCGCGAGCGTTGGCGGCTCCCCCACCGTGGTTGCACGCGCCTCGGTCCAACCATCCTCAAGTGTGCCCAGAAATGTGACAATGTCGCTCACTTCCTCGCTGGTGAGGCCGAGATTGCCAAGCTCGTCGTGGTTGACGGTGGCCACATACTCGGCCGCGGGCCAGCAGCCAAGCGTTGTTGCCAGTGCAGCGCTGGTCAACGGATCGGAGCATTCCGGTTTGACGTCGCTGGTATTATAGAAATCGACGATTTGTTCGAGCGTGTCGAAGTACCCATTGTGGCCATAAGGCCCGGTTAGTGAAATATTGCGCAGCGTGCTGACCTTGAACTGACCGTTTGTATCCGGGTCACCGGTGGTCTTGCCCAAGCCGAGGTCCAGCGCTTTCGCTCCGTCAGGATTGTACTGGGCTGGTAGCGAATAAAATGGGTTATCGGGGTTTTTGGGGATGCCGATGTTGTCATAGGTGAAGTCGGTGAATAAAGCAGGTGTCCCATCAGGCGATGGCGTACTAATATGACAAGCCGCGCAGTTCCCCTTGGCGGGATCATTGAACAACTCCAGGCCGGCCTGTTCGGCAGGAGTCAACTCGGCATTCCCGGCGACGTAGGCATCGAATTTCGAGCTGAATGGAGCAAACACCGCGGTGCGTTCATAGCCCGCTAGGGCATGAACCAGGTTGTCGTAGGCGGTCTCCGTATCCGTGAAAGCATCCATACCGAAAACCGATTTGAACAACTCCGCGTTTGGTCCGTTTTGTACCGAGTCAATCACTGCTGCCTTGCTGGGATTGGCCATTTCCAATGGGTTGAGTAGCGGCTGTTTAGCCTGTTCCTCCAGTGAATCGGTTCGCCCATCCCAGAATTGCCCCCCGACATTGGTGTCATCATCGGCGTTGTAGTGCAGTGCCGGACTGTAGGCCATGTACATGATGGTCGGTGCATTGCGGTTGAGAAATAAATTCGGATCGGCCCCGGCCGAAGTGGGTGATGATTTATCCGGATCGGTGAAGGCATTTTCAGGTGTGTGGCACGACGCGCAGGACTGGCCGGTCGGGTTGGACAGCGAAGTATCGAAGAACAGATTTTTCCCCAACAATTGCAACGGAGTAAAGTGACTGTCGTCGATGCTCGGTGACAACCCCACGGAATGTGCGGTTCCGATCGTGAGCGGTAAGACGAGCGCGAAATGGCTCGTTGTCCTTATGCCGGTTCGTAGGATATCAAATGCAATGATCGCTACTTGTTTCATCTTAATCAACTTATATTAAGTATAGTTATAAAATTATATTTTTTAGTAATTACGCAGAGAGGGTGGGTCTAATATGAATGCTATTATTAATGTTAATACGAGTCAGTTGCGAATGTAAATTTATTTAAAAACTTTGACCTATCCACTCGCTTACCGTCGTGTTCTACGGTAGTGCGCGATTATCCAAGGTTTGATGGCGGGCTGCGCGGTGCGCGGCGTTTGTGCGGGACTGCTTCGAGATGGTCCGAAGCGGGCATCCGGTGCTGGAGGCACTATCATTATTGATAGCCTCGAGTTGCTCGCGGAGTAGGCGGCTATGGCCGACAAGCCAATCACCGTTCTTCTGGTAGAGGACAATCCGCTTTACACTCGGTTGATACAGCGGCTGCTGGGCCAGGCGAGGCGGCCTGTCTTCGAGGTGGTCGCGGTCGACCGCCTCGCGGCGGCGCTCCAGCGTTTGGCCGTCGGCGGCATCGATGTCGTACTACTGGACCTCATGCTTCCAGATAGTGAAGCACTCGACACCTTCTACCGTGTTCGCGCTCAGGCACTCGATATACCCATCGTTATTCAAAGCGCACTCGACGATGTGAGTCTGGCAGGCAAGGCAGTCGAAAGCGGCGCACAAGATTTTCTACTCAAGGAGCGGATTAATGAGACCTCCCTGATCCGCTCCATTCACTATGCCATTGAGCGGACCCGCGCGCGCGGCGCCGAGTGGTCCTCGGCGATGTTCCGCCTTGCCCAGCAGCAATTCCTCAAGGCCGCCTACATCGCCGGCCTCGACGACAACATCCGCCAACGGTTGTTGTTTCCCGAGCGTTCTCAGATCGCCACCCTGCCATTTAGGCGGGATGAGCGTGCGCAGGTGGAAACGGTTTTTGCCTATCGGGTACAGCACGTCCTGGCCATGGGCCCGACCAAGGGTGGCATCCGTTACCATCAAGACGTCAATCTCGGCGAGGTCGCGGCCTTGGCCATGTGGATGACCTGGAAATGCGCCCTCATGAACCTCCCCTTTGGTGGTGCCAAGGGTGGGGTGCGGATCGATCCGAACGGGCTGACCGGCAGTGAGCTGCAGCGGTTGACGCGACGCTATGCCTTGGAGTTCATTGGTATTATCGGCCCCGACAAGGATATCCCGGCCCCCGACATGGGGACTAGTGAGCAGGTCATGGCGTGGATAATGGATACGTATAGTCAGCATGTCGGCTACTCCGTGCCCTCCGTGGTGACCGGCAAACCGATCGTCATCGGCGGCTCGCTCGGTCGTAACGAAGCAACCGGGCGCGGTTTGGTTTATCTGATCGAAGAGGTTTGTCGGCACCTAACCGTCGACATCGCCAAGGGCGTGGTCGTGGTGCAGGGTTTTGGCAACGTGGGTGCGCATGCCGCCACTTTCCTCGCCGAGTGCGGCGCCAAGGTGGTGGCGGTGAGCGATGTGAGCACGGCAATCTACCATTCGAACGGGTTACCGATCGCCAAGCTGCGGGACTACGTGCGTGAGAATCAACAGCTTGCCGGTTGCCCCTTTGGAGAGAAAATCAGCAACCGTGAGATGTTGACACTGCCCTGCGACATTCTCGCTCCCTGCGCGTTGCAAAATCAGATCACTGCGGAAAACGCTGGGCAGCTCGCTTGTAAGATACTGGCGGAAGGTGCCAACGGACCCACGACGCTCGAAGCGGATGAGATATTGAACGAGCGTGGTATCTTCGTGCTTCCAGACATCTTGGGCAATGCGGGTGGGGTCATCGTCTCCTATTTCGAATGGGTACAGGGTTTGCAGAATCTCATGTGGCCTCTGGAGGAGGTCAATGCGCGGCTGCGTGACATCTTGACCAATGCCTTTCGCCGTACTTTGCTGCGCGCCCAGGAAAAGAAGCTGGATGTGCGTACCGCGGCTATGATCGAAGCGCTCTATCGTGTGGAGAGCGCGAAGCGGCTGCGGGGCCTCTTTCCCTAAGCGATGGTTGTTTCCCCGGCGAGAAAGGCAAGCAGTTCAATCTTGAGCGGGTCGAACCGCTGATGCAGCAATGAAGCCGCTGCATTGGCGTCACTCAGTCGATTTTCGCGCCCGATGGTCTCGAGACGTTCTGCAGCCTGCGCGACGGAACTGGCCCCTAAGGCCTTCAGGGAGCTCTTGAGCGTGTGGGCGGCGCGTTGTAGGGTTTTTGCATCCTGTTCCTTGATGGCGGCATGAATTTCGACGAACAGCCTCGCAGATTCCTCCAGTAGGAGTTGTACCAGTTCTTTCAGAAAATCCTGGTTGCCTTGCGCCGTTTGCAGCGCCACGGTCCAGTGGATAAGTGCGTCGGCAGAAGTGGCCGGCTCTGTTGTGGCTTGCCCTTGCATTGCAGGGGGCGTTTTGCCGCTCTGTGCCGGCACCTCTGTGGCGATAAGTGCGGCTATGGTGTCGAACAGTTCCCGGGCGCGGATGGGTTTGCTGACGTAGCCATCCATCCCGGCCTTCAAGCAACGCTCGCGGTCTTCTGCCATGGCGTGGGCGGTCAGTGCGATGATGGGCACGTGTCGGCCGCTTTTCATCTCTTTCGCGCGGACCACCGCGGTGGCTTCCAATCCATCCATCTCCGGCATTTGAATATCCATCAGCACGAGGTCGAAGCACTCTCCATCAATGGCGGCCACAGCCTGCTTACCATTATTGGCGACTGTGACATCGTGGCCGTGCTTTTGCAGCAAGCCGAGAGCCAACTTCTGATTGACGATGCTGTCCTCGGCGAGGAGGATTCGCAACGCGCCAAGCTTTCGCGCCTCTTCGAGCGGCATCTCTGCTTCGGTCACTTGCAGACCGAGCGCCAAGCCGATGGCGTCTAACAGTTCCGATTGCTTAACCGGTTTGAGCAAGTGCGCGACAACCCCTAATTGTTCGCAACGCCTGATGTCGTCCGGTTCGCTACCAGAAGTGAGCATAATCAATTGGATGTCCGCGAGTTGACTGTTCCGGTTGATCTTTTCAGCGAGGTCAAAACCGTCTTCTCCGGGCATGTGGCAATCAGTAATTACAAGGTGAATCGGCTGTCTTGCATCGTAGGCCGCGCGCAGCGCAGCAAGCCCTTCAGCCACGGTGGCAACGGATGTTGCCTGCATGCCCCAATTGCTCAGCATCTCGTTGAGGATCAGACGATTCGTGGCGTTGTCATCGACAATAAGCGCGCGCACGTCGTGTGGGAAAACGGTTTGAGGGGGTTGCGCTTCGCTCGGCCGCTCGGCCGCTAGGGAGAACTTTACTGTGAAGTGGAAGCCACTGCCGCGTCCCGGCTCGCTTTCGGCCCAGATGCGACCTCCCATCAATTCCACCAACCGTGAAGAGATGGCCAGTCCCAAGCCTGTGCCGCCGAATTGGCGCGTCGTCGACATATCAGCCTGCTCGAATGAGTCGAAGATGCTCTCCAGCTTGTTGGCGGGAATGCCAATGCCAGTGTCGGTGACCGTGAAATGGATGTCTGCAGTGGCGTCTGTTTGCGACGTGCAGGCCACGTCGAGCACTACCTCGCCTTGGGTGGTGAATTTGATTGCGTTTCCGACCAGGTTGACTACGATTTGACGTAATCGCGAGGCGTCCCCGAGGAGCGCATCCGGTACCTCGGAGTGGACGTGATAGGCCAACTCGAGGCCTTTGCCGTGAGCACGGAACGCCATCGATTTCATAGCGTCACCGAGGCGTTCGCGTAAGCCGAACACATCGGAGTCGAGTTCCAGTTTGCCAGCTTCGATCTTGGAAAAATCGAGTGTGTCGTTCAATAGGGACAGCAGGGAATTGCCGGCTTCGCGCACCATGGCGAGGTACTCATGTTGCGTGTCCGTCAACTCGGTGTCGAGCACCAATTCGGTCATGCCTATGATGGCGTTCATCGGGGTGCGAATTTCGTGGCTCATGTTGGCTAGAAAATTGCCTTTGGCCACGCTGGCAGCTTGTGCCGCTTCTTTGGCTTGCCGCAGCTCTGCGGCGGCTTTCTTTAAATTTTGGATCAGCTCGTAGAGCTCGCGGGTTGACTTTTCAGCAATAGCTTCGGCTTCCAGCCTCGCTTTGCGCTCTCGTTCGTAGCGCTTTTGCCAGGCTGCATGGGGCTCCATCGCGCTGGTCATGAGGTTATCTCTGGGTGGCCGATTGGAAGGAACAGATCAAAAGGCACTGTTCATCGCCGTGTTTCATGCACTGGGGTTGAGTGATCTCGACCCGTTCACCGTAGTGAACCGCCGCGCCCTCGATCATGCCCTCAGCAAACGCGCACAGTTTGCGTGCCGATTTGTAGCCAATTGCAAGGCTATCTGGTGTGGATATGTCGAAATCGAATACGGGGACATCTGCACCTGGATAGATCTTACGCACCTCAGGGTGGATGATATCGTTCAGCGTGAGTAGAAACGCGCGCGTGTGAGTGTGCGGTGTGAGGAAGTGCGGGTAGCGTTTGGCCAATAACGGGAGTGCACCGCGCCCAAACCAGCGCACGATTTCATCGTCCGATTTGCCTTTAGCCGCCGCGGCTGCAGCCACAAGCTTCCAAAAATCCGTGTCCGGATAACTGCCGAGCGACGTATAGGCTCCTTCGAGCTGCGTCTTCTCCAGCAATTCGTCCCACGCCGACAGACCGTAGTGGAGGGTGACGATCTCTTCCAGCAGGTTGAATACGACCCCTTTCATGGCCGCACTTCCGACAACCGGTGCGTAGCCGGGATGACTTCGCTAACTTTATAAGTTAGTCGTCAGGCCTGGCGCAATGCAAGGCTTTGCGATTTTACCCTTACGTGTGCTCTATCGCAGCGTTTCCCCGCCTCCTTGGAATCGTTCCAAGTGCTTCGCGATCGCCGTGCAGAATTGCATTTAATGCATCGTTTCGCAGGCAAAAGTAACCGGCAAGTTTGGTTGACGCATACTCAGTACGGATAGTTTGCTCTGCGTCTGTGTTAGCGATTGTGGAGTTCAGATACGGCTTGCCTCTGCTCCATGATCAATATCTGGATTTCATAAAGGCGATTCCGTAGCCAAGTACATGTCGCCAGGCCACTTCTGTTTGTTGGCCGAAACGTGGATCGTATTCCCGCACGGTTTGGAGTAGGCTGGTTAGCCAGAGATCGTACAATTCGGGACGAATATCGAGCTGCTTTCTACTGTGAAGGCGGGCAAGGCGTTGTAAATGCGCCATCGCCGCTGGCGACCCGTTGCAGCTCAACATCATGTAGTACAAGGAAGCCTTGAGTACTCGAGTCTGCCTTTCGAAGTCGGTGTTCTTAAACTTTGCCGCAACTTCCTCGGACGAAGACAGGAAGATTTCGTAAAAGCGATGCAGGAACCCGGGTGGCTTCGGATTTTCGATGCAGCGTTCGTAGCTGTCGTTGAATTGTTCCGCGTGCTGTTCAATGTTATCCATGACTGGTTTATCCCCGCTGGCGACAGCTCGCCCGCTGTCTCGGAGACGGCCTTCTCCGCGTACCGCGCGTTTTACTTACCCAGGATCCCGATGCCAAGTGTGCGCAATCAGGTGATCGTGCTCTTGGATTGGCCAGGCGACGGGATTGTTGTCTGAAGCATCGCACGGAAGTCTTCGCTGCTGACTGGTTTGCTCAAGAGAAAACCCTGGATCAACTCGACGTTGCGCTGTTTGAGAAATTCGAGTTGCTGCTCGGTTTCCACTCCCTCGGCGACGACTTCGAGGTTTAGGCTGTGCGCCATGGCAATGATGGCATCGACCAGCGAATCGTCGCGGCCGTTGAGATCCTGCACGAAAGATTTATCGATTTTCAAGATCCGGAGGGGAAACTTCTTCAGGTAACTCAGCGAAGAGTAGCCGGTGCCGAAATCATCGAGTGACAAAGTGATACCGAGACGGCTCAGGTTGTCGAATACCCGTATGATATCCGGAGTATCCTGCACCAATACGCTTTCTGTGATCTCCAATTCCAGTTCGTCGGTGGTCAATCCAGTTGTGATCAATGCTTCGGTCACATTGGCCAATAGATCGGTGTTTCGGAACTGGTGCGGCGATACGTTGACGGCGACGCTGAGGGGCTGATCGCACAGAGACCGCCATCGCACGGCCTCTTGACAAGCGGTCTCTAGGACCCAGCTTCCTATCTCGGGCATCAGACCCGCGCGTTCCGCAACGGGTATGAATTCCGCTGGGCTGATCTGCCCCAGGTGTGGCGAGTGCCAGCGCAACAAAGCTTCCGCACCGCGGATTTGATTGGTTTGGGTGTCGAATTTGGGTTGGTAACTCAGGTGCATTTCGTGGCGCGCAAGGGCATGGCGCAATTCGGTTTCCATCGCTATATGGCGATCGGCTGCTTCTTGCATCTTGCGGGTGAAGAAACGGTATCTGTTCTTGCCGGCCGATTTAGCGTGATACATGGCGGTATCAGCGCTACCCAATAACTGATCGGCTGTCCTGCCGTCCTGCGGATACACGGCAACGCCCACGCTGGCGGTGGCGTAGACCTCGCGTTGATCGAGTTGGAACGCGCGCCGAAAAACCCTAGTGATCTTGTGCGCGATGAGTTCGGCGGCATTCGGGTGGGTCAGGTTGTCACATATGACCAGAAACTCATCGCCGCCCAGGCGCGCCGCTATGTCGCTTTTGCGAATTGCACCGATTAGGCGATCGGCGGCCTGTTTCAGCAGTTGATCGCCGGCCTCATGACCGAGTGTGTCGTTGATCGCCTTGAAATTATCGAGGTCGATGAAAAACAAGGCGACATGGGTGCCGCTACGCTGTGCGTTGTTGAAGGCATGGGTCACCTGCTCCAGGATGTGAGTACGGTTCGACAAGCCGGTGAGGTGATCGTAGTTCGCGTGCCGTGACAGCTCTTTTTTGTGCTCGATTCGGTCGGAAATATCGACGGCGACGCCGATCGCACCCTGTTGCGTCCCTGCCTCGTCCAGAAAAGGAGTGTAGTGCACTTCGAAGGTCGATTTCTGCAATTCGAGTTCGGTGGTAAAAGCCTCGCCGCTTAGCGCTCGTTGCGTCTCGTAGGCGATCTGAGGATGGTGTTGTTGGAATCCATGTATTAGGTTTTTACCTATGGTGGGTAGCGCTCCATCGTCCATACGGCCGAATTTTTGGCCCTTGATATAAGTAATCTTGCCGTGCGTGTCGACGATCCACAGTGCGATAGGGGCCGATGACAGTAGGCTGCCCAGCATGGTTTCCGCTTCGCTGATCGCCCGCTCTTTTTCCCGTCGCAGGTCTTCGACCAGGCCGGCGTTCTTGTGGCGCAGCTCCAGTGACAGTGCGATATTGTGCGCGTTCTGATAGCCGGCTTGGATCAGAAAAACGATCAACAGGCTGACGATCACCGCGATCATGATTTGCACGCTGCCGCCACGGTGAAATCCCATCAAGACCAACGGCATCAGTGTGAGCAAGACGTAGCTGCGATAACTCGGGAAATCGCCTGCGAGCGTGCTCAGCGCCCCTGCTGCGACGCCTGTCAAAATCATCAATGTCAGGTTTTGCGCGATCGAGTTCTCGATCGGAAAATAAAAGAAACCGGCCGCGCCCCATGCAAGCGCGGTTAATGTCGATCCGATTCGAAAAACGCGCAGCCAGAGTCGGGTATCGCCAAGCAGGTCTCGCCTATGACGATAGAACCAGACGGTGAGTGCGCGTGCTAAGACGGTCGTCGCTATCGTTACAAACCACCACCGGGTGCTACTGTCGCCATTGCGCTCGAAATAGATATAGGCATATGCACCGGCGACGAAAAAAGCCATCGCCAGTGATCTGTCCATGCAGGAGAACAACCCGTCGACGCGGTCTTGGAGCGCTGCAGTGCTATGCGCCGACGTCTCCAGCCGGTTTGTATGCTTGAAGTCGATGCCGAGCTTACTCAAATGCATCCCAAGCTCTGCCTCGAATTGTGCACTTGTTGACAAGGGTATCGATTGTAGCCTGAAAATTTTGAGAAACTGGTCAATCTCGGTATCTGTCGAAAATTTATATATAAGATATTTTTTGAAATTCTACATTCATTTCAGCCGTTGAAGGGTCGCCGGCTGGGTTGCGCATACGATCGGCTCACAGAAGCAGTGAACACACCGCCGTGAGCGCCATGGCGGCGAAGATATTGAGTACGATCCCCTCGCGAGCCATGTCGGCGGTGCGCAGGTATCCGCTGCCGGCAACGATTGCGTTCGGAGCGGTGGCTACCGGCAGCATGAACGCGCAGCTCGCGCTCAACGCCGTCGGGAGCATGAGCCACTCGGGCGCGAGGCCGGCGCCGAGCGCGCCGGAGGCTAGAACCGGCATGAGGAGGTTGGTGGTCGCGGTATTGCTGGTCACTTCGGTTATAAAGGTGACCGTCAGGCACAAGGCCAGAGTCACCACGACTGGCGGCCAGGCCGCGATGCCGCCGAGCGCCTTGCCGAGGGCATCCGACAGTCCCGAGGCCTCGAAGGCGGTCGAGATGGCGATACCGCCACCGAACAGGATCAACAGCCCCCACGGAATCGTGCGGGCGGTATTCCAATCGAGGAGCTGTCCGCCTTTGTCGTCCGGTAGCAGGAACAAGGCCACGACTGCGGCCACCGCGACCGTACTGTCCGAAGCGGTTTCGGTGCCGAGTAGGCTGCTCCAACCGCCGAACGGTTCGGTACGAAAGATCCAAGCCGCCGCCGTGAGACCGAAGACCGCCAATACGCGTGTTTCGGGGGGGCGCCACGGCCCCGGAGGCGGAATCGCCGGCGCCGTCGTTCCGCCCAAGGAACGGGTTATCCAAAGCCATGCGATCGGCAGAAGCAGCGTAGCTGCTGGTAGACCGATCGTCATCCATTCCAAAAAATGCACTGTCTTGCCGGTGGCCTGCTCGTAAACGGCCATGAATATGATGTTCGGGGGTGTGCCGATTGGCGTGGCCATGCCGCCGATGCTAGCCGCGTAGGCGATCCCAAGTAGGAGCGGAACTGCGGTCGGTTTGGCCTCGCGGCTCTCCAGTATCGCAAGCGCGACCGGCAGCAGCATCACGGTCGTGGCGGTATTCGAGATCCACATGCTGCAGACCCAGCTCGCGAGCATGAATCCTAGGACCAGCCGACGACCGCCGCCTCCGCATGCGCGCACCATGCCGAGTGCTAGCCGGCGGTGTAATCGGCTCTTTTCGACCGCCTTGGACAACATGAAGCCGCTGAGCAGGAGCAGGACGAGCGGGTGGCCGTAAGCTTGTGCGATCCGCTCGTGATCGACCACTCCAGCGAGCGGGAAGGCTGCAAACGGGATGAGCGAGGTCGCCGGTATCGGGATTGGTTCGAGCACCCACCAGGTCGCGCACAGTCCGGTGATCGCAGCCGTCCAGCAAGCCGCTGGATGTAGATCGGCCGCCAGTGCCGCACCGGCGGCCGCAGCGGCCACCACTACACCGAGCGCCAGTCGCAGTCCGTTGCGGGTCTCCGAAGTATGTTGCTCGGCTTGCATTTTCTAAAAATTCCTCGGTTCCGTCAGGGGGCGCGTAAATTGTTAGCGAGTTCCTAATTTCATGGCGCAGCGCCGTGTTGGGCTAAGGACGGGAAGGCAAAGCCTTTGATCAAGTTCTATCTTAAGTATGAGGAGACGTTGGGAAACCAGTTGTGTGCTTGCAGGCGCGGGCGGTGAAAGGGCGCATGCAAGCAACCCTGAATCAGGAACATGAAATGGAGGTTTGCTGTAAAGAGCGTAAGCGGTAGTCGATCGTGCACTAGGTTGCTTGGTTCTCATTGTTTTAAGAGTTTCGGAAGCCGTGGGCCGCAGGTCTGTGGCTATGGGGAGCTAAAAAATCGTGTGGTTCGGCTTTTTGCCAGCCCGGAGATTGCACTATGCCTGATTATGCCACCGAGAATGTCCGCAACATTGCCCTGGTTGGGCACGCCGGGGCGGGGAAGACCACTTTGATCGAATCCTTGTTGGTCGCAACGGGTGCCGTGGCCAATCCCGGCAGCGTGGAGCGGGGAACGACAGTCAGTGATGCCGACCCTCTGGAAAAATCCATCCACCACTCCATCAGCGCCTCGATCGTGAGTCTGGACTGGAAGGGTGCTCACATCAATCTTATCGATACCCCCGGATCGCCCGACTTTCTGGGACAGGCGTTGGCCGTTTTGCCGGCAGTGGAAACCGTAGCGGTGGTGATCAACGCTCAGGCGGGGATCGAGAATACAGCCCGGCAGATGATGCAGATGGCCGGTGAACGCGGCCTGTGCCGGCTGATCATCATCAATCGGACTGATGTCGAAGGAGTCGATCTGGAGCGACTGTTGGAGGAGATCCGCGCGACTTTTGGGCCGGAGTGCTTGGCCCTGGACCTGCCGGCAAAGGGCGGTGCCGCAGTGGCAGACTGTTTTTTTGCCCCCGCCGGAGAAGCGGACTTCTCTTCGGTCGAAGCAGCGCACGACGCGTTGGTTGATCAGGTGGTGGAGGTTGACGAGGCGTTGATGGCTCTCTATCTCGAGCAGGGCGAGGCACTCAACCCGCAGCAGTTGCACGAGCCGTTCGAGGCGGCTTTGCGCGAAGGACATTTGGTGCCGGTCTGCTTCGCCTCGGCGAAAAGCGGAGCGGGGCTGGCAGAGTTGTTGAATATTGTCGAACAGCTTATGCCCAATCCCTTGGAAGGCAATCCACCGCCTTTCATCCGCGAGGACGAAAGCGGCGTTCGCGAATACCACGCCGAACCCGACCCGGATCAGCACGTATTAGCGCATGTGGTCAAAATCGAGCATGATCCCTTCATGGGTAAACTCGCGGTATTCCGGGTGCATCAGGGTACGGTCAACCGCGACAGTCGCCTCTATATCGGCGATGCTCGCAAGCCGTTCAAAACCGGTAACCTGTTCAAGCTCCGCGGCAAAGAGCGCACCGAGGTCGCCCGCTGTATCCCAGGGGATATTTGTGCCGTGGCCAAGGTGGAGGAAATCCACTTCGATGCCGTGCTGCATGACTCCCACGACGAGGACCATATCCGTCTGTATCCCATGGCGTTCCCCACGCCGGTATTCGGCGCAGCGGTACAGGCCACGCGCCACGGCGATGAGCAGAAGCTCTCCGAGGTGCTGGCCAAGTTGGCCGAGGAGGATCCGGGGCTGCGCGTCGAGCAGAACCGGGCCACCCATGAAACGGTGCTCTGGGCTTTGGGCGACCGCCATTTGCAGTTGACGCTGGAGAAGATGCAGCAGCGATATAATTTGGAGGTGAAGACCAAGCCGCCTTCGATCGCCTATCGCGAGACTATCACCGCGGCCGCGGAAGGACACTGCCGGCACAAGAAGCAGACCGGTGGGGCCGGTCAGTTCGGTGAAGTGTTCCTGCGGATCGCGCCGCTGCCTCGCGGGGCCGGATTCGAATTCGTCAACGAAATCCGGGGCGGGGCCATACCCGGTTCGCTCGTTCCCGCTGTAGAGAAGGGCGCACGGCAGGCGTTGAGCGATGGGGCGATCGCCGGTTACCCGATGCAGGATATCCAAGTCACGGTTTACGACGGTAAGACGCATCCGGTGGACTCCAAGGAGATTGCCTTTGTCATCGCCGGCCGCAAAGCCTTTCTGGATGCTGTGCATAAGGCGCATCCCATCGTGCTGGAGCCGATCGTGGAACTAATGATCGATGTCCCGAGTGCGGCTATGGGTGATATCACGGGGGATATCTCCGCTCGGCGTGGCCGAATCCAGGATACGCAAAGCCACAGCGAGCACATCACCCTGCAGGCCTTGGCGCCCTTGGCCGAACTCGAAGACTTCCCATCCAAGCTCAAGGCCATGACCGGCGGCGCGGGCAATTACCGTCTGCAGTTCAGTAACTACGAGCCGGTGCCGGGTCATATCCAACAGCGCCTCGCCACCGAATTCAAGCCGCTGGAGGAGGAGGCCTAGGCGGGGCCATGGCAGCGAGTGTCGTGGGTGCGATCGCAAAGCGGGACCCGTCATGATTAGGCGAGTTGCTTCGGAGGCGGCTGCGGTCGCGCCGGTGGCTGCAGAAGGGCCTTGCAGCACTTGGCCGGGCGAGGGGGAGAAGTGGTTGCGGCGACATGTCGCGCAACTGGCGGGCGAGATAGGTGAGCGCAATGTGTATCGACCGGACGCGCTGGAGGCGACGCAGGCGTATCTGCGGGCGTGCTGGCAAGACCAGGGCTATACGGTTGTCGAGCAGGCTTACACGACGCGCGGGGTGTCCTGTGCCAATCTTGAGATCAGCTCGGTGGGGCGCCCGTCTAACGGGCCGATCTTGTTGGTGGGCGCGCATTACGACACCGTGCCCGGCAGTCCTGGGGCAAACGACAATGCGACCGGGGTGGCCACCCTGCTCGAGCTCTCCCGGCGCTATGCTGCAGTGCGGTGGCCGGGTGAGCTGCGCTTCGTTGCCTTCGCCAACGAGGAATCGCCGTTTTTTCTTACCCCTGATCAGGGCAGTTTGCGCTATGCAAGCCAAGCGCGTTCCCGGGGCGAGAACATTCGCTTGATGATCTCTTTGGAGACCATGGGCTGTTACCGCGATCGACCCGGCTCGCAGGCTTATCCGCCGTTGCTGCGCTATTTCTTTCCGGATCGGGGTAACTTCATCGCTTTCGTATCGAATTTACGGTCACGACTGGCTTTGCAACGCCTAGTGCGGGCGTTTCGGGCTGCCACCGATTTCCCGGCGGAGTATATTGCCACCCTGGCCATGATCCCTGGGGTTGCCTGGAGCGATCATCTTTCGTTTTGGCGCCAGGGCTATCGTGCGGTGATGGTTACCGATACGGCATTTTACCGCTATCCCTACTACCATACCGCGCAGGACACCCCGGAGAAGCTGGACTACAGTCGTCTCGCCGCCGTGACCGACGGTCTCGCTCAGGCGCTGTGGACGCTCGCCCAGCAGCGTCGGCTTTGATCAGTAGGCGAGGCGCTCTTAGCCAGTTTGCTGTACCGAGCGGAAATCTCTGCGATATTCGTAGCACTTGATCCGGCGAGCTCGGGCAGGCCGCTGCGGCTGGCCTGCACGGGCTGGCCAGTGGTGGGAATCGTCGTGAGTTTGCTTGCCGCCGGTATGTGGCTGTGATGGACTTGCGTTTCCTTTTTCCAACCGGCGGCATTTATGGTTGCGGTCGTCGATATCGTCTTGCCGTTTTTCGCCCTGATTTTCACCGGCTACGGGGCCGGACGCAGCTACTTGCTGAGCGTCGATACCGTAGCAGGCCTCAATGCTTTCGTCTTTTATTTTGCGCTACCAGCGTTGCTTCTGGTAAAGGTGTTGCAAGCGCCAGCGGCCTCGGCCGATGCGGCTCTAGCGTTAGCCGGCACCTATTATGGTGCCGGGCTGTTGCTTTTTACCGTGACCTTCATGCTGGGCCGGCGGCTGTTTCGCGCCTCGGGTGCGGTGGGCGCTCTACAGGGCTTGGGAGCGACCTTCTCCAATGTCGGCTTCGTCGGGTTGCCGCTGGTCATTTCGGCCTACGGGGATGAGGCGGCACTGCCGGCGATGCTCATCGTGATCGGCGACGGTGTGCTTATGCTGGGGCTCGCCACTGTGATCATCGAAGCGGATCGCGGCGCGGGCTGCAGCGGGGTCGCGCTGTTACGTATGGTCGGTTGTGGTTTGCTGCGCAATCCGATCATCGTCGCCGGTTTTCTGGGGTTGGCGCTGCATTTGAGCGCGATTACGCCGCCCACTCCATTGCTTGCCTACGCGGGCTTGCTCGCCAACGCCGCAGGCCCTTGCGCGCTCTTTGCGCTGGGCGCGACTTTGGCCAGTCAGCCGATCCGTGAGGGTGCCGTCGAGACCGGATTTCTGAGCCTAATGAAGTTGGTTGTCCATCCGCTGCTGGTAAGCGGTGCGGCATTGTTCATCTTCCAGTTGCCGCCGCTTTGGGCGGCGGTTGCTATAACCCAGGCCGCTTTGCCCACAGGCGCCAACGTCTATGTGCTAGCCCAGCGCTATCAGGTTCATGTCGGGTCGGTCTCGACGGCTGTGCTGGTCTCGACCACACTGGCGGTGCCGACGGTTTCGGCGGTGCTCTTATGGCTCTATCCTGTGGGTTGAGCGTCATAATCGGAACTGCCCGAGCAATGCGCAAAGCCATACTGCTATGGGTTACACGTACCAGGTGTCGCCCCGACCGGCGGCATTCGGTGAAAACAACGGGCATACCCCGGCCCGGAGATGCGATGGGCGAAAACGACTCTTCCCAAGTGCGATCAGCCGGCAATAAGCCGCGGTTTGGGCACTGGCTTACGGGGATGGGGCTGGGGCTTGCCTTGCTCGGCGGGGCGCTCGTTTTGTTACCGGGCCCGGGGTATCGTTGGCAACTGTTGGAGCTTAGTCCGGCATTCACTTTGCTACGCTGGGGCGCGCTCGTCGGATTGGCCGGCGGTTTTGTAAGTGTGCTGGCCTTGTCGTTGATCGTCAGCGGTCGGGGTCGACGCCCGCCGTGGGCCGTGTTCGCTTCGATTGGGCTGCTAGTCGGAGCGATGAGCTTCGGGGTGCCCTGGGCGCTGCTGCAACAGGCCCGTCGCGTGCCGCCCATTCACGACATCACCACCGATACCGCGCAGCCGCCTCTTTTCCATGCCCTCCTGTCTGCACGTCGGGCGGCGTCCAACCCTGTCGTCTATGGTGGCCCGAGCGTCGCGCGCGCCCAGCGGCAGGCCTATCCGGATATCCAGTCCCTGCACTTGCGGGTGAGTCCCAAGCAAGCCTTTTCGGCCGCGCTTGAAGTGGCCAAGGTTATGGGCTGGGAGATTGCCGCGGCCGTGCCGCAGGCAGGGCGTATCGAGGCGACGGCCACCACCTTTTGGTTCGGATTCAAGGACGATGTCGTGATCCTTGTTCGTGCCGCCGGGTCGGGCGCCCGGGTGGACATCCGCTCGGTTTCGCGGGTCGGGGTCGGCGACCTCGGCAAGAACGCCGAGCGGGTCCGGCGATTTTGTGATCGACTCACCCAGACGCTGCCTGCGCCTGTGATCTCGTGATCGACGGTGAACCGATCATGTGGAGCCGCACGTGAAGGTGGACGGTTATAAGTTGGGATCGCATCGGGCGATGCGCACTACGTGACGAAGCTAAAACTATGACCGAGACAAAGGAGAGAAGGCCGATGTCGGATACGGATCGCACCCCCCTCATTCGCCTTGCCGGCCTCTGCGGGCTGTTTGGCCTGCTGCTCACGCTGTTGGCGATCGCCGGAGCTGCTTTCGCCAAGCCGCTACCGACGATGTCTGTGTTGCCGTTGAGTCTTGCTCAAAAAGCGGTGCTGGCAGCGGTGAGCGCTTGTAGTGCGGACGGCTATCGGGTCAGTGCGGCGCTGGTCAATCGTAACGGCGTCCTTAAGGCGTTTGCGCGAGCAGATGGCGCCGGGCCGCATACGGTGGACAGCAGCCACCATAAGGCTTATACCGCGGCTAGCTTGCGTGAATCCACAGCCAAACTGGCCGCCCTGATTGCCGAACATGCCGAACTCCAAGCGCTGCGGGATATGAACGCCTCCATCCTCATCCTTGCTGGCGGACTGCCGATCCGCATCGCCGGTGAGTTCGTCGGCGGTATCGGTGTCGGTGGAGCCCCCGGCGGCCACCTGGATGAGCGTTGCGCGCGTGCGGGGTTAAAGGCCATTGGGGCCGACATCAAGGCTGTAAACGCCGCCGGTAAGCCGTAAGACAGACGATAATGTCACCCACTATACATAGGCGTATATGAGATGAAACGGACAGGTGAAGTGTGCTAATCATTATTGACGCGTTATGATGTGAAGCTATATGAAGTGACCATCAGTCAGCAGGGCCTCTGTTTGGTCTCGGTTAAATTTTCACGTAAGCTTTTGATTGGTCCGAAACGTTATGAAACTGGCGCCACGTCTGTGGACAGGAGGCTTATCCTGGCTGCGGATGAGTGTGGCGCTTCAGGTGAGCCGTTGTCCCGGCCACGGATATGAGGATACAAAGCTGGTCGGGTGCGAGCAGGAACGCTGCGGTTACCGCTATAATAGCCCCTCGCAAAAGCTTGTCGCCGGCCGCCGGTGTTCCTGAATGGCGGAGTTCAAGGGGGACTGAAAAACGCGTCGGCGTGTCGAGCATTTATCGAGACGAGCGCAAGTTGAGAGTAGGCAGCAGCGTGTAGGCTACTTTTCTCCGGATCCAATGTCATTCATTGTCAGTTGGTGGTCAGGTTCGGTGTCGAGTAAAAATAGTCCCGCTGGTGGCTCTTACCGAGTATAGTGCTACATTTGCAACTTCGAGCTGGGTCAGTCAAAGCGCAGCGGCGACACCCGATAAACGATTTGGTGTGACCGGCCAACCGTTCTCCGGGCGTGACGGCGGAAACTCAGATAGCCCTGTGCCTTCGGCCTGCGCGATACCGTCGCCTAGGCCTTTACGTCCGTTCTGATTGTTTAGACTGGCCGCTTGCCGGCTAAGGCCTTTTTCATTGGCGAGTAAGAAGGAGGAAACTGTGAATAATTATCTCAACGGGCAATGGCTTTTCGCCAGCAATTTTTTCAAACATCCAGGTCTGTTGGGCTCGCTTATTCCCAGCTCGCGTCATCTCATCGAGCAGCTTTTACGGCCGATCGATTGGTCGAGGGCAAGGCGTATTGTTGAATATGGTCCCGGCGTTGGTACGATTACTAAGAGATTGCTCGCCCACATGGCCCCCGATGCGCGGCTGTTGGCCCTGGAGCTGAACTCGGATTTCGTAACCTACCTCAACAGTGAAGTAAAGGATCCGCGCCTGGAGGTGGTTAGGATGTCGGCGGCAGATTTAGGGCTGGCATTGCAGGAGCGCGGGTGGGAAGGTGTGGATTACGCAATCTCTGGCATTCCCTTCAGCACCATGCCGCCGGCAGTGCGCGACAATGTCCTGCAGCAAACGCGTGAGCATTTGAACCCGAACGGTGAATTCCTAGTCTATCAATTCTCCGACCGCGTGCGTCCTCATTTGGAGCGGACTTTTGATGCGGTTGAGCGGGGATTCGTGCTGCGCAATTTTCTACCCGCCCACTGCTATCGCTGTACCTTTGCCTCGTAGCTCTTGGGTGTGAGCGTTCCTGTCCCCGAAACCGAGCAGCGGGGGGCGCCGGCGCAAAGTCAGGTTGACCCTATAATAGTGACAGGCAATAAAGCCACCAAAATAGAATTAGACTATACAGCCACACGGTGGTTAGAGTTGCAAGGCTACGACTGAGACATTGTCGTTGCCCCCGTTGTCAACGGCGCAGCGCACCAACAGCTGCACCGTGCGATCCGGATCATGATCGGCTTGCGCGAGCTGCTGCTGGATCTCGCTGTCCTCCAACTCGCCGGTGAGCCCATCCGTGCAGAGGATGATTAAATCGCCTTGGTTGCGCTCAAGGCGTATGACATCTGGATTTACTGTGCCGATACCCAGCACCTGCGTGAGGCGATGACGTTCGGGAGCGCGTTGAGCCTGCTCCGGCGTGATCCACGCCTGGTCCAGAGCTTCCTGGGCCAGGTTGTGGTCGCGGGTGAGGCGAGAGAGGCCGCTTTCATGCAGGCGATAAGCACGTGAATCGCCGACATGGGCGATGGCTATGCGTCGCTCGTCGACTGCGGCGAGAACTACTGTCGTTCCCATACCGGCGTAGCGTGGTTCATGTTCGACTTGGCTAAGAATGGTCTGATGAGCCTTATGGATCAGCTGCGCAGGATCACCGCCTCGCGCAAGCCATGTACGGTTACTAGAGCTTGACTCGCGTGCGGCTTTGAGGATGGTTGCCACGGCGAGTCGACTTGCCACATCGCCTGCGGGGTGGCCACCCATGCCATCGGCGATAACCGCTATACCTGCTGTTTCGTCCCAGCCAATGGCATCCTCATTGCGTACTCGTACACGGCCGATGTGGGTTTGGCCGGCGATGATCATACCGTCCTCCTGGTCTGTATCGGTCCTCCCGCTCGGGGGGATCTTCCTCGCAGCCTAGCAACCGAATGGATGAAAACGGCCTACGAATGGTTTGAGAGTTAGCTCCCTTGAACGTAGGCAATTTACCTGATCTCAAGGAGAATTCTAGCGCTTCCAATCGTTTTCTGGACAGCTGGGCGGTATGTGGACTGCGGGGTGGATCCGTGTGGAACCGAATCCGGCCACCCTGTATCTTGATATGGGTAGTGCCATTTCGATACGGATGAGTGCAGTGAACGATGAGTGGCCGAGCAGGTTTTGGCGCGTGCCAGCAGTGGTATGATGGTAATGGCGCCCCGGGCAGGATTCGAACCTGCGACCTATCGCTTAGGAGGCGATCGCTCTATCCGACTGAGCTACCGGGGCAGGATAGAGTGGCGTATCGTGAGGTTTGGCTCAGGGGCGCCCCCGAATTTGCGGTTGGATCGACCGCGCCGCGAAGCACTTGGTGGAGCCGAGGGGAGTCGAACCCCTGACCTCGACAATGCGAATGTCGCGCTCTCCCAACTGAGCTACGGCCCCGCGCTGTTTGCGGCGCGCAGTTTAACACCGGCGTCCCCGGAGTACCAGTATAGGCGGCGCGGTGCGAGTATCCCGTGGGCGGATTCAGTGATCATCTCCGTTATTATTCCGGCATTTAATGAGACCTCAGTAATCACGGCGACACTGCGGGTGCTGCAGCCTTTAAGGGCGCATGGCCATGAGGTGATCGTGGTCGATGGCGGCAGCCGTGACGGCACGCCGCGCATTGCCGCGCCGTTTGCTGATCGAGTGCTGGTCGCGCCGCGCGGCCGCGCGCGGCAGATGAATGCCGGCGCGGCCGTTGCAAATGGTGCTGTGCTGTGGTTTTTGCATGCCGATACTCTGGCGCCGGCGGATGCGGCGGAGCAGATCGCGCGCGCGGGGGGGCGCGGCTATAGTTGGGGGCGGTTCGATGTGCGTTTGTCCAGTCAAAAACGGCTTTTGCGCCTGGTGGCTTGGGCGATGAACCGGCGCTCTTGTTTGAGCGGCATTGCTACCGGAGATCAGGGGTTGTTTGTGGAGCGTTTGCTATTCAAGGCGCTCGGCGGCTATCCGGATCAGCCGCTGATGGAAGACGTGGAGTTGTCACGTCGATTGAAACGGTATGGGCGTCCCGCTTGTCTCCTTGGGCCGATCGTAACCTCCGCCCGGCGCTGGGAGCGCAATGGTGTATGGGCTACTATCGCTTTGATGTGGTGCCTTCGGCTGGCTTATTTTTGCGGCGCCGATGCGCGTATGCTGCAGCGCCGTTACGAACGGAGCGACTCGCCACCGCGCCCCCAGCGTATGCCATGAGCATGGAAACAGCGAACCTTGCCGTACGCTACCCGGCCGCGCGATTGTTGATCTTTGCTAAGGCACCGGTTGCCGGGCGGGTCAAGACGCGTTTGGCGGCGGCCTACGGCCGGGGAGGTGCGGCACGGCGCTATCGACAACTGCTTAGGCACACGTTGGCGACGGCGGCGCAAGCGCGGGTGGCGCCGATGGAGCTCTGGGCGGCTCCCGGGCGTGCGCACCCGTGGCTTGCGGCCCGGGCGCGCGAGCAGGGGATGCCGCTGCGGGTTCAGGTGCAAGGTGATTTGGGCCAGCGTATGCACCGAGCCTTGCAGTGGTCACTGCGCACGGCGCCCTTTGCGGCGCTTATTGGCGGTGATTGCGCCGCATTGACGCCGTGGCAATTGCAGCACGCCTTCGATCGCCTCGCCGAGGGTGCCGATGTCGTAGTCGGGCCAGCCGAGGATGGCGGATATATGCTGGTGGGCTTGCGTCGTCCCCAGCCGCTGCTGTTCCAGGCACTGCCTTGGGGTGGCCCCGAAGTGATGGTGACGACGCGCACGCGAGTGCGTCGGTTGGGGTTAAATCGGGTCGAATTGCCGTTGAGCTTCGATATCGATCGGCCCGCCGACCTGGTGCGCCTGCAGCGGCAGTCGGCAACAGTATTTGGCATCGGCGCCGCAGCAAAGTATCCTACTTTGGCGGTTGCGGCAGGTGGATAGCCCATCAAAATGACGCCAAGGCCTTCGAGAGAGAGCCGGTCCCATCATGTATTTTGAGCGTAACCCTCGCTTCGTCAGCCGCTTAACCCGGGGTACGCTTGCCATCATTCTTGCAGGTGGCCGGGGCGGGCGTTTGGCCAATCTTACCGACTGGCGCACGAAGCCTGCCATGCCCTTCGGCGGCAAGTTCCGTTTGATTGATTTCCCGCTGTCGAACTGCATTAACTCCGGTGTGCGGCGAATTCAGGTTATCACTCAATACAAGGCGCACTCACTCATCCAGCATGTTCAGCGCGGCTGGGGATTCCTGCGCGGGGAATTTGGTGAGTTCGTGGAGATCGTACCGGCTCAGCAACGCTTGGACAAACCCTTGTGGTTTGCCGGTACCGCCGATGCAATTCATCAGAACATCGATATCATCAAGGCGCATCGGCCGCGCTACGTCCTGGTCCTAGCGGGCGACCACGTCTACAAGATGGATTATGGACCCATGATCGCCTTGCACGTGGAGCATGCCGCGGACATGACTGTGGGGTGCGTGGAGATGGCAAGGGAGCGGGCACGGGCTTTTGGCGTAATGACGGTGGACGAAAACGGACGAGTGCTGCGATTCACCGAAAAACCCGAGGAGCCCAATCCGGTGCCGGGCAAGCCGGATACCGCGCTTGTTTCCATGGGTATCTATGTGTTCGAGCGTGAATACCTTTTCGAGCAATTGCGCGCGGATGCCGAGAATGCCGACTCCTCCAGGGACTTCGGTCGGGATGTCATCCCCGCTGCCATTGCCCACGACAAGGTGATTGCCTATCCTTTTGCCGATCCCAAAAGTGGCGAGCAGCCTTACTGGCGCGATGTGGGTACCGTGGACGCTTTCTTCGAAGCCAACTTGGAACTGATCGGTAAGGGTTCCGAACTCGATCTCTACGACCAGGATCGTCCCATTTGGACTTATCAGGCGCAGTTACCACCGGCGAAGTTCATCGATGATGCGGGTCACAGCGGAATTGCCATCGACTCTATGGTCTCGGGCGGCGATATCATTCAAGGGGCGGAGGTGCGTCACTCGCTGCTGTTCTCGCAAGTGATCGTATTGCCGAGAGCTAGGGTGGAGGATGCCGTGATCTTGCCGGATGTAGTGGTAGGCGAGGGATGCCGCATCCGCCGCTGCGTGATCGATGAGGGTTGCAAAATCCCGCCCGGAACCGTTATTGGCGAGGATGACGCGGCCGATCGGGCGCGTTTCTTCGTCTCGGCGGCTGGTGTGGTGTTGGTTACAGCCGAAATGCTCGGACAAGAGGTGGCGCATGTGCGCTGAGCATGCTGTTCCGATTGTGCTCAGCGATACACGCCTCAATCGTTTGGGTGAGTTCGAGCACGAGGGTAAACACACCCCGCCGAAGCCCTCTGTGGTGAAATCGCGGAAGAAGCGTTCGCCCATGTTGAGCTATGAGGCTGCAGCGAGCGTGAAGTGGGTATGAACGAGCGGGTGCTTGGCGAGTCGGGGTTTCACCTGTGGTGTTTGTGGATGGCGTAATTGCCGCAGATTAGGGGCAATGCCCCGCCCTTCGGAATCTTTCACTCGATCTGACGCAGAAACTTCAGTGATTCGGTGTGACCATGGCGCGTCTGACATTGGCCGCCGGTGACAGCGCCATCCAGGACATTGAGTGCCGCAAAGAACGTGGTGATGTCGTGGCGTTTGTAGTCATGGATCGTCGTCGCCCGACCTTTCTTCGAGGGCAATCCCGATTGCGTGCGGTCCAGGAGTTGGATTTGGTTTTTCTCGTAGCAGGAGAACATCAGCTTTTTCGATAAACTGCGGGTTTCACGAGATCTTGAAGGTCTCGGGCGGCGGGGCTTGAGCCTTGGGTTTGCCGTATTCGATTGTTCCAGCTTGCGCCGCTTCTACATCTTCTCTTGCTTTGGGTTCAACTCACGCACGAGGGCGACTCGCATTACGATTTTCTGTTCGGCGCTGCGCTTAATGGTAGGGTAGCGGAAGTTGCACATCTTGAAGGTTGCGTGGGTTTCGCCCATACTGCTTTTGTGCGGATAACCGCAGAGTTAAAGGCTAGCGTGCTCCTGACCAGTCCAGTCACTGCCTGGCGGTGTGGCGTGCGGATGCTTTGGCGTGACAAACGCAAAAGCGAAAGGTAGTATAAAAATAAGGAAGGTCTTATCAGGCCGAACAACCATCCTTGGGCAGTATTCTAAATCAGATTACGTGACAATCCTGCATCGCAGCTTTCGCGTCCATGCAGCAAGAATCATGGACCCAAGCATTCGGCGCAAAGGAGAATAGGGCGTTAAGCGGGTGGTTCCATTATTTGCAAGTTAGAGTATTGCTATTTGAGCCGGGCTTTCTAAAGGGAAATAATCCGTGTCAATTTGGAGTCATTAAAAGCTATTTGTGATTCGCGACCTGACCCGGCGAATTAAATACTCGGCAAATAAATATATCTTTTAAATATGTCTTTTTGTAGGAGGAAGTCGTGGGAAATCCATCTGTCGCGGTTAGTCCGAAGGGCGAGGCGCCGGGCAACTCCAGGGTTATGTTATTGGCGTTCCTGGGGTTTTCGCTCGGTTTTGCGATTTGGGGAATGTTTTCGGCGCTCGCCCCCTTTCTGATCGAGTGGTACGATTTCAGCTCCACTCAAGTGCTCATCCTGGCTGCGATGGAGCCTTTGTTCGCGGCCGGCATCAGCATCCCGCTCGGCATCTGGACGGACAAATATGGTGGCCGGAGGGTTTTCACGATTTTGCTTCTGACCCTCGTCTTTCCCCTGGCTTATGGATACTTCGCCGATAGCTACCTCGGCTTTCTGGCTGTGGGGTTGTTGCTCGGGCTCGGGGGTGCGAGCTTCGTAGTCGGCAACGCTCATGTATCGAACTGGTACCCCCGATCGAAGCAGGGTACGGCCCTTGGCATCTTTGCTCTGGGCAACCTCGGAATCATCGTCGGCTTGATGACCGTCACTTTCGTGGTTGATCACGCCTCGGGTCCGGACGGCTGGCGTCTGATATTCCCGATTTTCGCCACGGCTGCACTGGTGATGGCGCTGCTTTATTGGCTCTTTACGTCCGATTCGCCGTATCGCATGCAGAAAGGCCTTAAGATGCGTGACATCATCGGCGTGTACCGTTCGGGCGTGGTGGTATGGCTGGTTGCTTACCTTTACTGGGTGTCCTTCGGGACCCTCGTGTTTTTCGCGTCGTTTATGCCGACCTATCTGGCCACCCAGTGGCATGTGGATCCCAGCCACGCGTCCATGGTGTACACCCCGTTGATGGTGGTCTGCGTCGCCATTACCCGGCCGTTGGGCGGCTGGTTGGCCGATCGTTTCGATACCCTGAGCGTTCTGAAGCCGATGTACTGCGTTATGGCTCTTCTGACCGTGCTTGTCGCCATGCAGATGTCACTGAAGATCGAGCTATTCGCCATTTATGTGCATGCGCTGATCTCCGGCGCTGCTGCGGCCGGGGTGATCAAGCTGATTCCGGTCTACTTCCGACAGGTCGGTACGGTCAGCGGGCTAGCCAAGGCCGCCGGTGCAGCCTGCGGGGCCACCATGACGGGCGTCATGGCTGTTAGCACGTCTATGGGCGGTTATACTGGAGGCTTTGTCGTCTGGGCGCTGATGAACATCGCCGGATTCTACATTGTGTTTACGCGTGTCGGATTCAAGCATGCAGCACCCATAGACTATTCCAAAGATTATACCGAAGCTTCACAAATGCAGACCGAAGCTTCATAAATGCGAAATAATGACCTAATAGGTCTAGGCGGTTTGTTTCGGCACGGGCATTTTCAGGCCCTGAAATAGATCGAATTGCTTTCCTGCGGCCGATCGCCCCACACTCGCGTGGGGCGACCGGCCGCAGTAGGATGGCACTCAAATTATAGTGCGGGATGCGCAGCGCCCGCTCCGGCGTGCAGGCATTGCCGGCTGGACAATGCGCATCCCACGCTATAACTAAAGCCAAAAACAGAATCAGGGTATGAGCGTGGATGCGATCCGGCAGATAGGCTGGCAGGTCGGCGCGATCTCGCTGAGACTGGTAACCACCGGCCATTACGTGGTTGGTCATGCTTTTACCCGCCAGCAACACGATCACTGCCCCCCCCCCGGCGCTTCACGCACGCCTGCCGTATTCGATTGCTCCAACTGGCGTAGTTGCTGCTCTTCCTTCGGATTCAACTCAAGTACCGGGGCGACTCGTATTACGGTGTTTTGCCTGGGTATGCTATTTGTAATAGGGCACAACACAGAATTTTAAGTTCCATTAATTATGCCGCGCTACACTAGGTCAAGCCGTTCTGCCCCCCAGTGGTAGCCCGGGTCTGGCCAGATGCATGGCACTGGAAGCGTATGGATAATGCCGCTACTCAGTTGATAAGAGAGCGCTGCGACGAAGTGCGCCGGCGCATTGCGCAGGCCTGCGTGCGCGCCGGTCGCGCGCCGGAGGAGGTGCGGCTCCTGCCGGTGACCAAGACGGTCGCCGCCGAGCGGCTGCGTGAGGCCTTTGCGGCCGGGCTCAGCGAGTTCGGCGAGAACAAGATCCAGGAGGCCGACGCCAAGGCGGAACGCCTCGCGGATCTGCCGGTCATCTGGAGTATCATAGGCCACCTGCAGACCAACAAAGCCAAACAGGTGGCCCGCTTCGCGCGCGAGTTCCAGGCCTTGGACAGCCTGCGGCTGGCCGAGGCGCTGGAGCGCCGTTTGCAAAGTACGGGCCGAGGGCTCGACGTGCTCGTGCAGGTCAACACCTCTGATGAGGCGAGCAAATTCGGCCTTGCCCCCGAGGCCGTTGCCGATTTTCTGCGCGCGCTGCCGGCGTATTCGGCGCTGCGGGTGCGCGGTCTTATGACGCTGGCCGTCTTCGACCCGGATACGGTGCGTGTCCGGGCCTGTTTCCGCCGGCTCAGAGCCCTTCGGGATCGGCTCCGCGACATGGCGCCGCCCGCGATCGTGCTCGACGAGCTGTCGATGGGCATGTCGGGAGATTTCGAGATCGCCGTGGAGGAGGGCGCGACGGTCGTACGGGTCGGACAAGCGATCTTTGGTCCGCGCCCGCTGCCGGACAGCCACTACTGGCCCGATGCAGGTGGTGGCGCAGCGGATCAGCGATGAGCTACCGGCATGAGCGCGGACGCCGCCGTTCGTATTGGCGTGCGGTCGATTTGGTGGGTGGCCGGCGGAGTGGCGGGGAATAGCGCTGGGGCGGAGCAAGCGCAAGTAAGGAGAAACACGTGCCGGCAGTGGTGGTGGCCGTACTCGTATTTACGGCCTTCTATCTCGGGTTTCGTCTCTATTCCCGGTATTTGGCCGAAAAGGTCTACCGGCTTGATCCGAACTTCGTCACGCCGGCGCACGAGCTCAAGGACGGCGTCGACTATGTCCCGACCAACAAACACGTGCTCTTCGGTCACCACTTTACCTCGGTGGCCGGCGCCGCACCGATTGTCGGTCCGGCCATCGCCGTCTACTGGGGTTGGCTGCCGGCGATGCTGTGGGTGGTGTTCGGCGCTATCTTTGCCGCCGGGGTGCACGATACCGGTGCCCTGGTCACCTCCGTGCGCAACAAAGGACAGAACATCGGTACGCTCTCGGGCAGCGTCATCAGCAGTCGGGCGCGGTCGCTGTTCCTGATCATCCTGTTTTTCCTGTTGACCTTGGTGAACGCGGTTTTCGCCGCAGTCATGGCGACGCTGTTCATCGCCAATCCGGCCGCGGTGATCCCGGCCGTTGCCGTCATTCCCATCGCCATCGCGGTCGGCCAGCGGGTCTACCGGTCACGCTCCCCGGCACTGATCCCTTCGCTGATCGGGTTGGTTGTCCTTTATATCATGATTCCGGTCGGCCAGCTCTACCCGGTGTCGGTCGACGACCTGGCGGCGCTCGCCGGGCTCAGCCCGAAGACCACCTGGATCCTGCTGATCTTCCTCTATACTTGGTTCGCCTCGCGGCTGCCGGTCTGGATGCTGCTCCAGCCCCGCGACTACATCAACTCCCATCAGCTGTTCGTCGCCCTCGGGCTGATCTTTTGCGGTGTGCTGGCCGGCTTCGACACCATCAACGCACCTGCGGTCAATACCCATATCGCGGCCGACTCGCCGAGCTGGTTTCCGTTTCTGTTCATCACCATCGCCTGCGGGGCGATCTCCGGCTTTCACAGTCTGGTCGCCTCGGGCACCACCTCCAAGCAGCTCGACAAAGAGACCGACGCCCGCTATGTAGGCTATTTGGGCGCCCTGGGGGAAGGTTCGCTCGCTTTGGGTGCCATCCTCGCCACTACGGCGGGTATCGGCACCGCCGCTGTCTGGAACGAGAAATACGTGGATTTCGGTACTGCCTCGAGCGGTGCGGTGGGTAATTTCGTGGGCGGTGTCGGCCACTTCGTGAGTCATCTCGGCATCCCGCCGGAGCTGGGGGCGATCTTCGCCTCGGTGGTGGTCATCACCTTCGCCGGTACCACCATGGACACGGGCGTGCGCCTGCAGCGCTATATTTTCCAGGAGGTCGGCGAGCTGATCGGCGCGCGTTGGCTGGCCCGCAACGTTACCCTCGCCACCACCGCGGGGGTGGCGGCGCCGCTGGCCTTGGCGCTCGCGCCGGGCGGCGGCGAGCAGGGCTTTGCTTTCGGTCGTCTCTGGCAGCTGTTCGGCACCACCAATCAGCTCACCGCCGGGCTCACTCTGGCGGTGGTTGCGGTGTGGACTGCCGCGCGCCGGTGCAATCCGGTTGCTCCGCTCATCCCGCTGGTGTTCTTGCTGTTCATGACGGTCTACGCGCTGTTTTTGAACCTGGTGACGTTTTATACCCAGAGGGATTGGTTGCTGCTGAGTTTGGATTCCATCATTCTGGTCTTGAGCGTTTGGCTGCTGGTGGAGGCGATCGTGGCGTTCAACCGGCTGCGCCGTGCATCGAGGGCTCAGGCGGTGCCGGTTGAGCGCTAAAAAAGATTGGCCCGGTCGACGAGGAGGGAATGGCCGTGATGTATTGCCTCAGCTGGACTGGGGAGCGGAATTTCAAGGTCCTCGGTCCGGGATTGGCGTTGCCGGCGGTCACAACGACCGCGGAGGCCGACTCCAGTGCCGCCTGATCTGCCTCGCCTCTATCGTCGTATTGAAGCCTTCCACGACGAGCTCTTCACCGCGCCTTGGCGCTCGGCCCTGCAACGGGAGGCCAACCGCCAGCAGGACGCGCTGCTTGCCATGCTCTTTCTCGAAGCCCTGGGGGTCCCGAACCCGGCGAGTTACTATACGCTGGAGCTCTACCCGGAAATGGTCGAAGCCTTCCACCAATGGCACCGACGCATGGGCCTAGAGCGCTTTCCGGAGATCGGTTTCTGCTGCTGACGAGCTGCCAATGGCCAGGCTGATTTTCTTCGGCGGTAAGGGCGGGGTGGGCAAGACGACGCTCGCCGCCGCCTTTGCCTTGCAGCGTGCCGAGGCGGGTGAGCGGATACTGCTGGTCTCCACTGATCCGGCCCATTCCACCGGCGATGTGTTCGGCTGCCCGCTCGGAGCCGAGCCCGGTCGGGTGGCCGGCGATCTCTGGGCGGTCGAAATCGATGCTGCAGCCGAGGCCGAACGCCATATCGAGCGCATCAAGGCCGACGCACGGGTGGCGGTGAGCCCGGAGATCATCGCGACCGTGGAAAGGCAGCTCGATCTTGCCCGATCCAGCCCCGGCACGGATGAAGCGGCGCTCTTCGACCGCTTCGTCGAGCTGATCGGCCGCTGCCCGGAGGAGTTCGAGCGCATCGTCTTCGATACCGCTCCGACCGGGCAGACGCTGCGCCTGCTCACCCTGCCGAGCTTGCTCACCGCCTGGGTGCAGGGCGTGCGTCGCCAGCGCGAGCGGGTCAGCGGAATGGAGCGCATGCTGCGCAACATGGCCGGCCGGGAGCCGGCGCGCGACGAAGATCCGGTGCTCGAGCGGCTTGCCGAGCGCCAACGTCGCTTCGAGCAGGCCCGCCGGCGCTTGTTGGAAGACGCGTGCTTCTACCTGGTGCTCATCCCCGAGCGGCTGCCTATCGAGGAGACCGCCCGGGCGCTGCGCGCGCTGCAGGACAGCCGCCTCACCGTGGGGCAGCTACTGGTCAACCGGGTGCTGCCGGCCGACGCGGAAGGGGCGTTTATGCGCGCGCGGCTCAGCCAGCAGGCCGAGTATTTAGCCGAGATCGAACGCCGCTTCGCCGCCATTGGCGCCGCCCGCATCGTCCACGATGCGCGCGATATCACCAGCTTGGAGCAACTGCGCGCCGTTGCCTCTCAGCTCAGCGCTGCTGGGCTGAGCTGAGAAGCATGTATTCAGGCGGTTGTAACACTAACAAGGATTTGGTAAGCCTTATAAAAAAGGCACCTATCCGCGTAATGCCCATTCACAGTACCTATCCCCAGTGTCAGGATGAGTGTAGTCGAAATAGTGTTGTTGAACAAAACGCCTTTCAAGGCAAACAAATAACGCTAGTTTTGCAGCGATTAATTTTTATCTCCGCGGATTTTTTATCAAATAACCTCGCCAAATAAGCCACCGAAAAATAAAATTCCAAAGCGCATTCCGTTCATTCCAGAGATATACTCTGTAATATTTTCTGCTGGCACATTCTGAGCAATTAAAAACCTCTTAATATTACTGAAAACAGTAGAAGTGTCGGGGTTGTCGAGCACACCAAAATAATGTCCAATTACAGCATAACAATTATTGACATTCGAATTCGTCATCATTTGCTGCAGCTGGTTTTTGTTAGCATTACTGATATCACCACCTGCGATATGTTCAAAAAAGAAATTTTGCCAATGGTTTGCATGCTGATCCCACTCCATCACCACCAACACTGCGCAGTCTGATACGCCAGAGGTCCAGATACCATTATGTGGCTGCTGATTAACAACACCAACCACTGCTTTTGACATAGCGACACTCAACAAATCAGCCACATTTTGCTGTGCTCTGATCATGATGGGACCATCAGTCGGTGGCAAGGGTAACATTAACCCACCCAGTGATGGCTGAGCATGTCTGTTATTAACAAAATATCTAGGCATTGAAAAACTTTTTAATTAAATACTCTTAATCAGATCCTACTGATAAGGTGGGTAGTTAAGGAGACTCTGAAATAATCCCGACTGCCCCAGCCGGTATAATGGCGGCATTGCCAGTGA
>JAUILK010000062.1:5000-12570 GCA_030433275.1 Gammaproteobacteria bacterium | reverse complement strand
CGTATCCATCCTCTGCTGACTGTGATCTTGGTCGTGAGCAGTCAGCAGGATACGCCACCCCTTCTATTTCCCCCATACACCAGAAATGAGCTTAACCCGTGTTTAATCCCTGTCTTTGATTAATTGGATCCTTTGATTAATTGGATCGGATCGATCCGGTTCTATGTGCTGCAGTGTTTGCCAATGTGTATAGCTCCGTTTTCCCAGGACACGAAGGTAAGTGATACTAAAAGTGTCCTGGAGGGAAGCGGAGATGGGCAAGAAGTCGACGTTGAGCGCCGAGCAACGGGCCCAGATCGTGTTGCGTTTGTTGAGCAAAGAGGAACCCGCGGTGCAGATCGCGCGGCGCGCTGGGATCTCGGAGCAAACGCTGTACCGCTGGAGGGACGAGTTTCTCAGTGGCGGTAAGCAGGCGTTGAGCGGTCGCGGTGGCGGGCAATCGGAGCAGGCAAAGACGATTGAGCGGTTGAAGTCCGAGCTCGCCGAGCGTGACCAGGTCATTGGCGAGATCACGATCGCCAATCGCATTTTAAAAAAACTTTCGGACGAGTTGAGCTGACGGAGGCGGTGCGCGCGATGATCGCCGAGGAGCACAAGGCATCGCAGCCGCCGGCGCGGCTGAATCATCTGTTGAGCCATCTCGGCATCTCCAGGTCGGTCTGGTACGCGCGTCGGAAGGAGGCCCCGAAGAAGCCAGGGCGAAGGCCGAAGCCTGTGCCCGAAGACTTGGCTATAGCCGTTCGCCAACTGGCCGAGCGGTACCCATGGTGGGGTTACAAGCGCATTGCGGTCATCGCGCGACGCCTCAGTATCGACGTCACGAACAAGCAAGCGTACAGGGTGATGAAGGAGGCAGGGCTGCTGCAGAAGCGGCGAGCTCGCAAGGCGGAGCTGTACCAGACAGCCAAGCTGTTCGAACTGCTGCCGCAAGGGCCGAATGAATTGTGGCAGGCGGACGTCACGCACATGCACATTCCCGGTCACGGCTGGTGGTATGCGGTAACGGTGATCGACTACTACTCGCGCTACTTGCTGGCCTGTTACTTCACGCCGAGCTACCGAGCGATGGAGGTGGCCGCGGCACTGGATGCGGCGCGGGCCGAAGCTGAGCGTTTGCATGGGCCGTTCGAGAAGATGCCGTTTCTTGTGACCGATAATGGCTCGAGCTTCCTAGCTCGATCCTTCCGCCGGCACATCGACGGCGAATACGCGCACGTGCGGATCCAGTATCGCACGCCTACGCAGCTCGGGCTGCTGGGGCGCTTTCATCAGACGCTGAAGACCGAGGAGGTGTACTGGAAGCTGTATGCGTCGCCGGCCGAGGCCAGAGAATCGCTGGAGTCGTTCCGACGTCGATACAACGACATCCGCCCGCACTGGGCGCTGACCCCGCCGGAGGGCGGCGATCCCGTTACACCGGCAGACGTCTACATCCATGGTCAAGCCGTTCAGCTGCCGAAGTGGCAGAGCTGGGCGAAGACGGCGAGAAAGAAGCTCGCGCAAATGACGGAGAACATGCACTTCCCGTTGCCGAGCGAGCCTCTGGAGCCGGCACTGTCATGTTAATTCACACTCATACAAAACGACTTTGGACGTGTCCTGTTGATTTCGGAGCCAAGACAAATGTCCTCATAGGAGGACGGGGTGCACTATATCGTGCATCAAAGTGGCTTTACCACGACAAGTATAACAATACCGATCAAACCCAGCACCGGTAGTTCGTTGAACCAGCGGTACCAGACATGACTGTGGGTGTTGCGCTCGTCACGGAACTGGCGTAACAGTCTACCGCTATAGAAATGGTAGGAAATGATGAGGGCGACCAGCAGAAGCTTTAAGTGAAGCCAGCCTTGGCTGAGCCAGGCGGGAGATAGATAGAGTAGCCAACTGCCGGAAACTACCGCCAGTGTACCGCTCGGGGTCATGATGCCGCGGTAGAGCTTGCGTTCCATAATCTTAAAACGCTCCCGACTGACCATCTCCGTGGCCATGGCGTGATAGACGAACAATCGCGGTAGATAGAACAACCCCGCAAACCAGGTGACAACGAATATGATATGGAACGCTTTGATCCAAAGATAAAGCATTTGTTCTGTCCCTGTATCCGGTAGACCATGCGGCGGTTATCGATTACCTGTTGCCCCGCAAGTACGGCGGGGCATTTTAAGCCGAGCGGCGCTTCGCTTTAATCCATCAACACCGCGCTCGCCCCTGAACTGCGGGCGATCTCGCGTGGCGTGATAACGCCTAGCAAATCCTCGACCCGAATGCTGCCTCGGTTGCGGGTGACGAGTGCTTTTTCCGTGTCTTTGGCGTGCATCCCCCGTATGAGGGTTGGCCATGGGGTGCGAGCGGTAACGAGAAAGAAATTCGTATCGATGAGAGTTTTTGGATCTTCATCGCGCAATAGATACTGTAATTCATCGTGGGCGAGGCCGAGGATTTTCCCCTCCTGCGCAACCACTGTGTGGCGCGGCCCCTGACCCGGGCGGTGATTCGCCTGCCATTCGGGTAAGTCGCTAATCTCCACAATCTGGTAATCGTTGGTCATGAGGGTGCGTGCGTTTCTCGCCGAGGAGACCGCTGCTTGCAATCCCTGTGGTACGTGCGCTCCGCGGCGGACGAGCTTCAGTGTATAGATGCTTTCTGGAGTCTGGCTGATTCGTACCACATAAGCTAATGAGACAGTGGTAATGATCGGTAGCATAGCACTGTAATCTCGTGTCTGCTCAAATAGCATCGTGATGGCCGTGAGCACGGCGCCGGTACTACCGCTGACCATGCCAGCCATGCCGGCTACGGCGAAAACAACCGGATCGATTCCGGCCGCAGGCATGACCAGGGCGAAAAAGTTACCAAAAGCTGCGCCAAGCGTGGCCCCGAGAAACAGCGACGGGGAGAACACGCCGCCGGAGCCGCCCGAGCCTAATGTCAGCCCCGTGGCAATCAGTTTGGCCAGGAACAGTAAGGCAAGAAAGGCGGGATCGCTGAGGGTGAGACGCAGCGTATCCATCACTGTTGCGTATCCTACGCCGCCGATATAGTAATGGCCGCTGTAGCGGAAGAATAAATAAAGCATGACACCCACGGCGAACATGCCGCACATGTGGCGCACGTAATCATTACGGAAATGGTGCTCGAACCAATCCTCCATGTAATAGATGAACCGGATAAACGCGGAGGAGGCGAAACCGAGAAGGATGCCCAAAGGTACGCAGAGCAGCAGAGTGTAAAACCCGATGATGTGGTTTTCGAACACAGCAAGGCTCGGAACGTCGAACGAAGGCTGCAGGCCACTATAGAAATGGCTGATGTAGGTGGCGGTCACTGTGGCAATGGCCACTAAAGCGACAGTGCGGGCGCTGATGGATATCAGCAGCAGCTCGATTGCGAATGCCAAACCTCCGATCGGGGCATTGAAAGTAGCGGCAATACCGGCCGCGGCGCCGGCACCGATCAGTACCACTCGCTGGTGGGCGGGCAAACGTGTGAGTTGTCCGACAATTGAGCCGAATGCTGAGCCGATCTGAACGATGGGCCCTTCGCGGCCGACCGAGCCGCCGGTCCCAATGGTAACGGATGAGGCGATGGCCTTGGCGATGACGACTATGGGGCGGATTCTCCCTTGCCCATAATATATGGCGTGTAATACCTCGGGCACGCCGTGGCCGCGGGCCTCCGGAGCGACTGTGCGGGTGATCCAGGTGACGAGCAGGCTGCCCAGCACCGGCACGAATATGATGCCGATCCCCCACGGGCTGGGCTGGGTGTGGAGATTTGCATCGTAGTTCAGATTAAATTCACCATAAAAGAATAAATTATGAAAAAATCCGATAATGGCTTTGAAGGCGATGGAACCGAGCCCACCAACAATGCCGATGAGCACGGCTAGGAAAAACATGAGGTTGGCGGGCAGTGGGCGCCCGTTCAGTTTGGTGTTTTCCTCTTTTTCGGCAGGGCTCGGAGGGGCTTGTATGATTTCCTGCTTACGGCTGCTCATAATTAATAAAGCCTTTGTTTTGTAATGGCTTGTTTTTTAAGATGCGTTAAGTCCATTGATCCGTTTGCCTTGAGCCTCGGCAAGTCTTCCCTCTTCACCTTACCGAAAGGCCCAGGAGAGCCTACTCGAGAGGATTTTTTATCGCCTGTGGGATTGTCAAACGACATTCTTTCGGAAACGAGTCCCGGCATGCAAGGTCTGTGTCAAGATGGCATTGTGGACGGGGTACGTCGTATGATGCACAAAGAGGCGAGCCTTGTTAAGGAGGCCTAAGGTAACACCATGATTTCTATAGGCATAGTCGGGGCTACCGGCTATACGGGGGGTGAACTGTTGCGCCTGTTGCTGCGCCACCCGCGAGTTGAGATTGCCACGGTTACCTCTCGTGGCCACGCTGGTGCGGCGCTCACTGATTGGTTCCCGAATCTGCGGGGAGAAACGGACTTATGCTTCAGTGAGCCGGAGTTGGAGGACCTCGTAAAATGCGACCTCGTTTTTTTTGCGACGCCGAACGGCACAGCCATGCACATGGTCCCGCAACTGCTCGACGCCGGTACGCGGGTGATTGATCTCGGGGCTGATTTTCGACTCAAAGATGTCCATCTTTGGTCGCAGTGGTACGGTCTAGAACATACCTGTCCGGAATTGGTGGAGGAGGCAGTCTACGGATTGCCTGAAGTCAATCGACAAGTGATCCGTGCGGCCCGACTGGTTGCCAATCCGGGTTGCTATCCTACCGCAGTACAGCTTGGCTTTCTGCCGTTGGTAGAGCTGGGCCTTGTGGATCTTGATCATCTGGTGGCGGATGCGAAATCGGGGGTAAGCGGTGCCGGGCGGCAACCCAAGCAAAATACGATGCTCACTGAGGTGGCCGAAAGTTTTAGGGCGTATGGTGCGAGCGGCCATCGGCATCTTCCGGAGATTCAACAGGGGTTGGCGCGAGCAGCTGGAAGGCCTGTCGAGTTGATGTTTGTCCCACATCTGGTTCCTATTATTCGCGGCATTCATGCGACGCTCTATGCTCGGCTTTTGGATTCCGAGGTAGACGTGCAGGCACTTTATGAGCAGCGGTTTCGGAATGAGGCATTCGTGGACGTAATGCCGCCGGGTAGTCATCCCGAGACACGAACGGTACGAGGCATAAATGTTTGTCGTATAGCGGTCCATCGTCCCGATTCTGGAAGGGTCGTAGTCCTGGTCGTAGAGGATAATCTTGTCAAAGGGGCTGCTGGTCAGGCAGTGCAAAATATGAATCTGATGTTCGGCCTTAATGAGCGCGTTGGCTTGACCGATATCGCCGTTATTCCCTGATCGATGCGTGCCGACTTGTCGGTTGACTAAGCTTTCACTAATCCACGACAATGTCGCCATATATGATGATTGCCCCGGGAGGTGATTTCCATGACCGAGGTTGCAGAGCAGGAAGCCGTTCCTCTTGTGTTTACCGATAGTGCTGTAGAGAAGGTGCGTGAATTACTTCACAAAGAAGAGAAAGGCGACCTTAAACTCCGAGTATACATAACGGGCGGAGGCTGCTCGGGGTTCGAATACGGTTTCATGTTCGATGAAAATGACGAGGAAGGCGATACTGTTATTGAGAAAGACGGCGTAACGATGGTCGTCGATCCGATGAGTATTCAGTATCTTAGCGGTGCGGAAATCGATTTTGTCGAAAGTCTTGAGGGTGCTCAGTTCGTAATCCGCAATCCGAATGCCACCACGACTTGTGGCTGTGGATCCTCCTTCAGCGTCTAACATCGTATAGGGTCAGGGTCATATAACACCTTCAGGCAAAGCCGCCGCAAGAGAGCGTAGTTTGATCGACGCCGAAGCGGCGGCGGCTCTTTTCGGTTATGAGGGAGTTAAGGATCTCCCGCGTATATCCCGCCTAGCACTACCCCCCGGCGTGCTCCGGTAACGCTGGAGATGTTGCCTGTTCTTTCGTAGATGCGACACCGAGCAAGCCAAGCAAATGCTATGGCTTCGACGAAATCCGGGTCCACGCCGAAGTCGGCTGTCGAGCGGATGCGGTATTCCGGCAGATTAGCCGATAGCCGAGCTTGCAAATGGCGATTGTGCGTGCCACCTCCACAGACCAATATCTCGGCTGGCTCGGGAATATTCTCTCGGATCGCGCGGGCCGCGCTCACTGCTGTAAGCTCCGTTAAGGTCGCCTGCACATCGCGCGGTTCTACGTCGGCCAATAGATTGCCGGCCCGGTTCATCAGCCATGCGAGATTGAAATACTCGGGGCCGGTACTCTTCGGTGCTGGGCGCTGAAAAAACTCATCACTGGCTAGCGTTTCGAGCAGCGCATTATGCACAGTGCCGCCCGCGGCCCATGCCCCATTGATATCGAAGTTGCTTTTGCAATGGCGTCGGCACCAGGTATCCATCAACGTATTCGCCGGGCCACAGTCAAACCCGGTAATGGCGGCCTCCGGGTCTCCAGGCAGCAGCGTAATATTGGCAATTCCGCCGAGGTTGAGTACGACCGTATCCGTACCGCGCCGGCGAAAGATCTCAGCGTGCAAGCCGGCTGCGAGGGGGGCGCCTTGACCGCCGGCGGCCATGTCACGACGACGGAAGTCGGCCACAACTGTAATCCCGGTTTTTTCCGCCAAGCGATTCGGGTCGCCGATCTGAACGCTTAATGATGGACAGTTTTCGGCAGCATGCCATACGGTTTGACCGTGGCTGCCGATGGCTTGAATTTGTTCATGGTGATAACCGCTGATGGCTAAGAGTTCAAGGGTGGCGTCAGCAAAGGCATCGGCTACTGTGGCGTCCGCGCGGGCGATGAATTCCAATGGGGTTTTGGGCCCGATGCTGCGCAGCAGCGTGCTCAATGGCAGTGAAAGGGGGGGCGAGCACGCGGCTAAGACACGCAGCCGCTGTGGTGGATCGAAAGCCACCAATGCCGCGTCCACTGCATCCATGCTGGTGCCGGATATGAGCCCGATATAAAGGTTGCTCATCGGATGGTTTGGTCGTCGTCTTCGTTGCTGGCCAGCTGGGTTCGCGTGATCACGGCCAGCTGCGCCAGCCGAGAGAGGGCTTTGGCCTTGAAGTCCGACAGATAACGAGCATTGATGGGCTTGGCATCGGGTAATGTGACCTTGAGTGCATCCCGCGGCACGCCATTGACGCGAAACTCATAATGGAGATGGGGGCCTGTTGCCAGCCCGGATTGGCCCACATAGCCGATAATCTGTCCCTGTGTGACCCGTGCCCCGGCATGAACACCCTTGTGAATGCGTTGCATGTGTCCATAAAGCGTGCTGTAACGGTGAGCGTGCTGCAGGATGACCGCGTTACCGTAGCCACCTCGGCGACCGGCGAATACGACTAACCCATCGCCGGCGGCCTGAATCGGAGTTCCGCTGGCTGCCGCAAAATCGGTGCCTTTGTGTGGTCGGCAGACATGGAGGATGGGGTGGCATCTCGATTTGCTGAAACGGGAACTGATCCGACGAAAATCCACCGGCGTACGCAAGAACGCCTTGCGCATGTTCTTGCCCTCCGGGGTGTAGTAACTGCTCCGGCCGTTGGGGTCGGTGTAACGTATGG
>JAUILK010000061.1 GCA_030433275.1 Gammaproteobacteria bacterium | reverse complement strand
CGCGGCGCACCGATAACACCTTAGCTGCCCTCGTGGATCTCTCGGATCCGCTTCAGCAGGCGCTCATTGTCGACTTGATGCGCACTGGATCGGCGACCTTTCCACTCGTAGAAACCACTGGGAGAAACTTTCAGTAGCCAACTCATCCTTCGAATGGGAAATTTATCGCGGCAACGCTCGATCGCCTGATATCTCAGGATGACGCCTTGGCGAAGAACATTCCCGCATCGCGCAAAAATCGCGCTCTTTCCTTACTGTTGCCAGCTCCCGGCGAACTGCGCGAGTTCCTGGTTACACGCCACACGCCGTGCCTGAGCCGGTGAAAGTCATATTCAGAAGTGTCCGCAGCAACGGGAGCCCCCATCAGCCAGACCAACAAGCAGCCCAATTCAACGCGCCGAAGATCCAAGGCAAACTTACTCAACGAATATCCATGAGCAAGCCGCCGAAAAAGAACACGGTGCCAGACGACGTTGGAACACCGGGGGATTAGCCAAACGCCGAAGAGCGCGACGCGATCGAGCCAAAGTCGGCAAGGCTATGATATATGGAGAAACTCAGGCGTGCCCCCCTGCAGCGCCAAAATGACCCGCACCTATCTTGACCACTGCGGAGTCGAAGTCTAATACCTCGATGCCGCGGCCGGTTTGTCAGGTCAACGCGACCTGAGTTTTAACGAACAAAAAAGCCCCTCAACGGGGCTCTTGTAAGAATTTGTTTATCCGTATTTATTGGTCGGGGTGAGAGGATTCGAACCTCCGACCACCTGCACCCCATGCAGGTGCGCTACCAGGCTGCGCTACACCCCGTCACAACGGCTGAGAATACACCAGTTCACGTCCTACCGGCAAAAAACGCACTTCATCGCTTAAGCATTGTGAGAATGTCTTCCAATTCGGAGCGAATTTGGCGGATAACCTGCTTACTCTGAATCAAATCTTCTTTTGCGCCCTCACCAGAGAGCTTCTGGCGGGCACCGCCGATCGTATACCCTTGCTGATAGAGCAAGGAGCGGATCTGGCGGATCAGAATTACGTCCTGGCGCTGGTAGTAACGTCGATTGCCTCGGCGCTTGACCGGTTTGAGCTGCGGAAACTCCTGCTCCCAATAACGCAGCACGTGCGGCTTGACATAACACAGATCGCTAACCTCGCCGATGGCGAAATAGCGTTTGGCCGGAATAGCCGGCAGTTCGTCATTGTTTGACGTTTCCAGCATACGTTTCTACCCGCGCTTTGAGCTTCTGGCCCGGACGGAACGTTACCACGCGACGAGCACAGATGGGAATTTCCTCACCGGTCTTTGGATTGCGCCCTGGACGCTCGTTTTTGTCCCTGAGATCGAAGTTGCCAAAGCCCGATAGCTTAACGGGAGTTCCTTGCTCAAGAGCACAACGTATTTCCTCGAAAAAGCTCTCAACCAGCTCCTTCGCTTCACGCTTATTAAGGCCGAGCTCGTCGAACAGACGCTCCGCCATCTCGGCTTTGGTCAATGCCATACGGCCTGCTACTCCCTCAATTCTGCTTTGAGCTGGTGCCTTAGTTCACCGACCACACAGCTGATGGATTCCTCCACCCCCTTATCCGTTAGGGTGCGCGAAGAATCCTGCAAAATCAAGCCTATGGCCAAACTCTTCCGGCCTGGAGGTATTCCTTGACCGCGGTACAAATCAAAAACCACAATCTCGCGTAAATTTCCCCCTGCAGCGGCGCGGATACAATCATCCACCTGCTGCACTGCAACATCTTCATCGACGACGATCGCCAGATCCCGCCGAATCGAAGGATATCGTGAGAGATCCTGACAAGCAGGCAATACGGCAGCCTCGATCTCCGCCAGCGCCAACTCGAAGACGAAACTTGGCATGCTGAGCTCGAGCGTGCGCTGGACACGCGGATGCAGCGCTCCGATCCAACCAACGCCGCGATCACAGCGGTAGATACGCGCACTTTGGCCCGGGTGCAACGCAGGATGCGGCTCAGGGACGAATCGAAAGGTCGCAAACTCGCCCGTCAAGGCCAATAACGCCTCTACATCCCCTTTGACGTCAAAAAAATCCAGGCTGCGGCGCGACGCGCCCCATTGCTCCGGCCAAGCGGACCCGCAAACGATACCAGCGAGGACCGACTCCTGCCTGAGCGCGTCGAGATTGCCACTGAAACACAATCCAGTCTCGAACAAACGAACACGCTGGTGTTGGCGTTTTTGGTTGTGCAACAACGCGCGGATCAAGCCGGACCAGAGACTCGTGCGCATGACCGCGAGGTCGGCCGAAATCGGATTGGCCAACACAATCGGTGCCGCTTCAGGATCCAACGCCTGCTCGAGCTCGCGTGCCACGAAGCTGTAAGTGATTGCCTCCTGATACCCCCGCGCGACCAGCAACCGCCGCAAGCGCCGCACGGGAAGCACCCGCTCCGGACGCGCAATCATGGCGAGCCCGGCCGGCGCGCGCCGCGCGGGCAACTGATCATAGCCCCAAACGCGAGCGAGTTCCTCGATCAGGTCGACCTCTCGAGCGATATCGAAGCGGTAAGCCGGCACGCTGATCGACCAAGCACCCACGCTCGATTCCGTGACGCTCATCCCCAACCGTTCGAGGATCTCGTGCATCTCGACGGACGGAATTTCGCTGCCGAGCAGCCGGGTCACTCGTGCGGGCCGCAATACAAGCTCCGCGACAGAGGGGAGGTAGGCCGCATCGGAGGCTTCACTGACCGGTCCAGGCCGCCCTCCTGCAATCTCGACCAGCAGCCGCGTAGCCCGCTCCATGGCGATGCGCGGTAGGTTCGGGTCGACACCGCGCTCGAAGCGGTGCGCGGAGTCGGTGTGCAGACCAAAACGACGAGCCCGCCCGGCAATGCTCCGTGGTGCAAAAAACGCCGCTTCGAGAAAAAGATCGCATGTTTGTTCGGTAACCGCTGTCGACGCACCGCCCATGATACCCGCGAGCGCCACCGGCCGATGTGCGTCGGCAATCACCAGCGTCTGCTCGTCGAGCTCTACGCTAGCGCCGTTGAGAAGCGCCAACCGTTCGCCCGAATCGGCGCGACGCACCCGAATGCCGCCAGCGAGCGTCGCCAAATCGAAGGCGTGGAGCGGCTGACCAAGCTCGAGCATTACGTAGTTGGTAACATCCACTGCGGCCGACAATGGCCGGATCCCGGCCCGACGTAAACGCTCACAAAGCCACAACGGCGTCGGTGCACGTGCATCTACCCCACGTACAATCCGCCCGATGTAGCGTGGGCAATCCGCCGGGGCATCCAGATGAACCGAGAGCTCATCGTCGATCACAGCCGTTACCGGTTCGAGCGAAGGTCTCGTTACGGGTTTGCGCAGCAGCGCACCGAGTTCGCGCGCCAGGCCCGCCATACCTAGGCAGTCCCCACGGTTGGGCGTGAGATCCACTTCGATGATTTGATCGTCGAGATTCAAATATTGACGCAGATCTATGCCGTTCGGAGCATCCTGGGAAAGTTCCATCAGCCCGGCGGCTTCGTCCGCGAGACCGAGTTCCTTTGCCGAGCAAAGCATGCCCGCCGATTGCTCGCCGCGCAGCCGTGTCTGTCGAATGCGTAACCCATCCGGCAATTGCGCGCCCACCTGCGCCAGGGGGGCCTTCAACCCCACACGAGCATTGGGCGCGCCGCACACGATCGAAACCAACCCCAGCTCGCCGGCAAACACCTCGCAGAGCTTGAGACGGTCCGCATTCGGATGGGGAATACAATGCACAATCTCGCCAACAACGACGTCGGAGAAAGCTGGGGCAGCCGCCTGTACGCTGCTGACCTCCAACCCCGCCATGGTCAAGCGACGGCATAGTTCCACGGTGGGCACATTGAGCGCCACCCACTCACACAACCATTGTTCACTGATCCGCATGGGATGTCCCCGTGCTAAGCGGGCGGATGTCAGTCCACCACCTAACGGAACTGCCGCAGAAAACGCAAATCATTCTCGAAAAAAATCCGCAGATCGTTGACTCCGTAACGCAGCATCGCAAGCCGCTCTACACCTATACCGAAGGCGTAGCCGGTATAATGCTCGGCGTCGATGCCCACGCATTCGAACACAGCCGGATGAACCATCCCGCAGCCCAACATCTCCAACCAACCACTCGAACTGCACACTCGGCAACCGTCCCCGCGACAGAACATACACTGCACATCCATCTCGGCGGAGGGTTCGGTGAACGGGAAGTATGAGGGGCGGAAACGCACGGCGAGATCTTGTTCGAAGTAGCATTTAACGAACTCGTCCAGCACCGCCTTGAGCTCACCAAATGTTACGCCATGATCCACTAGCAGGCCCTCTACCTGATGGAACATAGGCGTATGGGTCAGATCCGAATCGCAGCGATAGACGCGACCCGGAGCAATCACGCGGATCGGCGCACCCTGCGTCTCCATGATCCGCACTTGCACCGGCGAAGTATGGGTACGCAGCAAACGGTGCGCATCGAAATAAAATGTATCGTGCATGGCGCGAGCCGGGTGGTGCTCGGGAATGTTGAGCGCACCAAAATTATGATAATCATCTTCGATCTCCGGACCTTCCGCCACGGCAAACCCGATGCTGGTAAACAAATCCTCGATGCGCTCTAGAGTCCGGGTGATGGGGTGTAGACCGCCAACCGTCTCGCCCCGGCCGGGTTGCGTGACGTCCACTCGCTCCGTTTCCAAGCCCCGCGCCAGCTCGACCTCTTGCAACACCCCTCGGCGTTCTGCCAACGCTTTCTCCAAGGACTGCTTGACCCGGTTGATCGCCTGCCCCGCCACTCGGCGCTCCTGCGGTTCCAGCGCGCCCAAAGCCTTCAGCCGAGCGGTTACTGCACCCTTTTTGCCGAGATACGCCACCCGCACATCATCGAGTTCAGGCAATGAACCGGCTGTCGCCACGGCCTCGGTAGCTTCCTGAAGCAGATTGTCGAATTCCTCAGCTTGGGTGCTCATATCCGTCTCGCGGTGGCGATAAAAAAGGGAAAGGCGCCAATGTGGCTCTTTCCCTTCTGACCTTCCCAGTGCGCCATTAAGCTCGGCGCCAGCAACCGTATCAACCGAGACCGGCTTTGGCCCGATCGGCTAGTCCGGCAAAACCGGCCCCGTCATGCACGGCAAGATCGGCAAGCACCTTGCGATCGATCTCGATACCGGCCTTGTGCAGTCCATCGATCAGTCGACTATAAGAAAGGCCATGGAGACGGGCCGCGGCATTGATGCGCTGTATCCAAAGCGAGCGAAACTCGCGCTTGCGTTGCCGACGATCGCGGTAAGCATACTGACCGGCTCGAATAACCGCCTGCTTAGCCGCACGGAAGGTCTTACGGCGAGCCCCATAGTACCCTTTGGCCTTGCCCAATATCTTCTTGTGTCGGCTGTGCGCAATAACCCCGCGTTTGACTCTCGCCATGTTGCTCTCCCGGCATCCGGCTACAGATACGGCAGCAAACGCCGTACCATAGCGCTATCTTCTGGTGCGACCAGCGCTGTCGCGCGCAGACTCCGTTTACGCTTGGAGTCTTTCTTGGTCAGAATGTGATTGTGGTACGCATGCGCCCGTTTGTAGCGTCCGCTGGCTGTCATGCGGAATCGCTTCGCCGCGCCCCGATTGGTCTTGATCTTCGGCATCCCAAACTCTCCGCCTGCGCGATAATAAAAACCATACTGAACAAAAATTCCCGCCCCGCCGAGCCGCGGCCTGCTTTGCGCTAAAGCCGGGATAAGCTAGCGTGAGCTCCGCTTCGGGGACAGCATCATGACCATCAAGCGACCCTCCATCCTCGGGCGTTGCTCAATCGCTCCGAGGTCCAAGAGGTCCGACTCCACTCGCTCAAGCAACTCCAAGCCGAGTTCCTGATGCGCCATCTCCCGGCCGCGGAAGCGAAGCGTGACTTTGACCTTATCGCCCTCTTCCAAAAACCGCTTGAGATTTCTTAGCTTGACTTGGTAGTCACCTTCACCCGTTCCCGGGCGAAATTTTATTTCCTTGATCTGAACCTGCTTCTGTTTCTTGCGTGCTGCCTGCTGTTTTTTGGACTGCTCAAATTTCCACTTACCGTAGTCCATGACCCGGCACACCGGCGGATCGGCGCTCCCATCGAGCTCTACCAGATCCAAACCAGCCTCCTCAGCGGAATTGAGCGCATCCTCGGTGTCGACGATCCCGACTTGTTCACCCTCCTCGTTGATCAGGCGAACATTCGGAACCCGAATTTCGTGGTTTACCCGTCTATTGTCTGTGGCGCCACCACGGCGCACGGCCGGTTTTCTTCTCGCAGCGATCCTTTAACCCTCCGCAACAATACGACCGAGCTGTGTCACTTCGCCGCTCAGCCGTTCGATGAAGGCTTCCTGCGGCATGGACCCAAGATTTTCACCCGCACGAGTCCGCACGGCCACGGTCATGGATTCACGTTCTCTCTCCCCCACGATCAATAGATAGGGAGTCTTTTGCAGAGTATGCTCGCGGATTTTAAAGCCGATCTTCTCATTTCTCAAGTCCGCATAGGCGCGAAAGCCGTGTTCTGCAAGGCGTTTTTCAATACCACTGGCATAGTCGGCCTGGCGATCCGTGATATTGAGCACCACCGCTTGAATCGGAGCGAGCCACGCCGGCCAAGCCCCACCATAGTGCTCGATCAAAACCCCGATAAAACGCTCGAACGAGCCGAATATCGCCCGATGCAGCATGACCGGAACCAACCGCGCACCGTCCTCGGCGACGTATTGCGCACCTAACCGCTCCGGCATCGAGAAATCCACCTGCATAGTACCGCATTGCCAAACCCGATCAAGGCTGTCCTTCATCGACAGTTCGATCTTGGGCCCGTAGAATGCTCCCTCCCCCGGCTTGACCTCCCACTCCAAGCGCCTCGCCTGGAGTGCTTGATCGAGGGCACGTTCGGCCTTGTCCCAGAGCGCATCGGCGCCGACCCGCTGCTCCGGACGGGTCGACAGGGCCACGATAACCTCATCAAAGCCGAAGTCACGATAAACCGCCTCAGCCATATCCAAAAACCCTGCTACTTCGCTCTGGATCTGCTCCTCAGTACAGAAAATATGCGCATCGTCCTGCACGAAATTGCGCACCCGCATCAGGCCATGCAACGTCCCCGATGCCTCATTGCGGTGGCAGTTGCCGAATTCGGAAAAGCGCAACGGCAGATCCCGGTAGCTCTTCAGGCCCTGATTGAAGATTTGCACATGGCACGGACAATTCATGGGCTTAACCGCGTAGTCCCGCTTCTCGGACTCCGTGGTGAACATATCGGCGCGAAACTTCTCCCAATGCCCCGAACGCTCCCAAAGGCTGCGATCAACCAGTTCCGGAGTACGAACTTCGCGGTAGCCATGCGCATCGAGCTTGGTGCGCAGGTAATCCTGCAGCAACAGATAGACTCGCCAGCCGTTCGGGTGCCAAAACACCATTCCCGGGGCTTCTTCCTGTAAATGAAAGAGATCCTGGATTTTGGCGAGCCGGCGGTGATCACGCCGCTGAGCTTCTTCCAGAGCATGCAGATACTGCTGTAGCGCCTTCCGGTCCGGCCAAGCCGTACCGTAGATGCGTTGCAGCATCTCGTTGCGGGCATCCCCGCGCCAGTAAGCGCCGGCAACCTTGGTCAGCTTGAACGCCTTGAGCCTACCGGTGCGCGGCACGTGCGGGCCGCGACACAAATCGACGAAATCCCCCTGACGATAGAGCGAGATCACCTCGGCGGGCGGGATCTCCTCGATGATCCGAGCCTTGTATTCCTCGCCGAGGCCGCGAAAAAATGCGAGCGCCTCCGAACGGTCCCAAACCTCCCGCCGCACCTCGAAATCCGTGCGGGCGAGCTCTTCCATTCGTACCTCGATCGCCCGCAAATCCTGCTCGGAGAAAGCGCGCTTATAAGCAAAATCATAATAAAACCCGTTTTCGATCACCGGGCCAATCGTGACCTGGGCGTCGGGGTACAACTGCTTAACTGCCTGCGCGAGCAAATGAGCGGTGGAATGACGGAGGATCTCCAGGCCGTCTGGGTCTTGGCTCGTCACAATCGACACAGCGCAGTCTTCTTGGATGAGGTGATCGAGATCCAGCACACGACCGTCCAATCGACCCGCAACGGCGGCCTTAGCCAGCCCAGAGCCAATGTCCTCGGCCACCTGCAGCAGGGTAACTGAGCGGTCGTAGTGACGCTCACTGCCATCGGGAAGGGTTACGGTAGGCATCTATACTCCGCAGTGGTGGCCTATACGAGGAGCCACTTGTCTTTCTCCGCTATGGATTTACCGGCCGAAAATAAATAGAACATCGCCTTCAGCGATGCTTAGGAGGGTGCAACTGGTAGGCGCGAGTGGACTCGAACCACCGACCCCCACCATGTCAAGGTGGTGCTCTAACCAGCTGAGCTACGCGCCTGAGCTGATCCCGCAATATACCGGAGGTCCCGCAATGTGGCAAGGCACGGGAGCGAACGACACGTAAGCGCATCAACTCTGCGCCCCCGCTTTATTCGGCTCGCCCAATGCGTAGAGTTGGATCCGTTTGATCTCATCACGCAACTGCGCGGCCTCCTCGAATTCCAAATTACGAGCATGCTTGTGCATACGCTGCTCGAGCGCTTGAATTCGCTTGACCGCCTGACTGGGGGAAAGCTTTACATAACGGCTTGCCTGCTCGGCAACCCGCGCAAAGTGCTCCGGCGAATCCAGCGCGCCTCCGCTTTCCCGCTCCATAACATCCGCCACGGCCTTTTCAATGCCGCGCGGGGTGATCCCGTGCCGCATATTGAAAGCAAGTTGCTTGGCACGGCGGCGCTCAGTCTCATCGATCGCCCGACGCATGGAATCGGTCATCACATCCGCATAAAGGATAGCCGTACCGTGAATGTTCCGAGCCGCTCGACCGATGGTCTGAATAAGTGATCGCTCGGCGCGCAGAAAACCCTCTTTGTCCGCGTCCAGAATCGCCACCAGGGAGACTTCTGGGATATCCAAGCCCTCGCGCAGGAGGTTGATACCCACGAGGGCATCGAATTTACCGAGGCGCAGATCGCGAATGATCTCCACACGCTCGACGGTATCAATATCCGAATGCAGATAGCGCACACGCACACCGTGCTCGGCCAGATAATCGGTTAGATCTTCGGCCATCCGCTTGGTCAACGTGGTTACCAATACCCGCTCACCGACCTTCGCCCTTTCACGAATCTCCGAGAGTAACTCGTCCACCTGGCTGGCGGCAGGGCGCACCACGACCGCCGGGTCCACCAATCCCGTCGGCCGTACCACCTGCTCCACCACCACTTTGGAGCAACGCGCCTCATAGGGACCCGGGGTAGCCGAAACATGAATGCATTGGGGCGCCAAATCTTCAAACTCGTCAAACCGCAACGGCCGGTTGTCGAGCGCCGAGGGCAACCGGAAGCCATACTCCACAAGCGTTTCCTTGCGCGAGCGGTCGCCACGGAACATCCCCCCGAGTTGAGGAATGGTCACATGCGATTCGTCCACGAACAACAGGGAATCGGTCGGCAGATAATCGAGCAGGCACGGCGGTGGCTCACCGGCCGCCCTCCCAGAGAGATAACGCGAATAGTTTTCAATACCACTGCAGTAGCCAAGCTCCACTACCATCTCAAGGTCAAATCTAGTGCGTTGTTCGAGGCGCTCGGCTTCCAAGGGCTTGCCCGACTGGTGTAATTCCCATAGGCGTGCCTCAAGCTCCTGTTTGATCCCGTCGATAGCGTCGAGCAGCGTCTCTCGCGGCGTGACGTAGTGAGTTTTAGGATAGATCGTCAGCCGCGGCACACGCCGCAATACCTCGCCCGTGAGCGGATCGAAGTAGGAGAGCGATTCGATTTCATCATCGAAAAGCTCGACCCGCACGGCCTGCTCCTCCGATTCCGCAGGGAATATATCGATAACATCGCCCCGCACCCGATAGGTGCCACGCTGCAGTTCCGCGTCGTTGCGCTTATATTGCAAGTCGGCCAAGCGGCGCAGAATAAAGCGCTGATCCATACGATCGTTACGGACCAGGTGCAGCACCATACTCAAATAGGCTTGCGGATCCCCAAGACCGTAGATAGCAGAAACCGAGGCGACGATAATCGTGTCGCGGCGTTCGATAATAGCTTTGGTGGCGGAAAGTCGCATCTGCTCGATGTGTTCGTTGACCGAAGCGTCCTTCGCGATGTAAGTATCCGAGGCCGGCACATAGGCTTCGGGCTGATAATAGTCGTAGTAGGAGACGAAGTACTCCACGGCATTGGCGGGAAAAAACCCCCTGAACTCGCCATAGAGCTGCGCGGCCAGCGTCTTATTCGGCGCCAGCACCAAGGCCGGTCGCTGCAGACGCGCAATGACATTCGCCATGGTGAAAGTCTTGCCGGAGCCGGTAACGCCCAGTAGGGTTTGATGCTGATTGCCGAGGGCCAGACTTTGGCAAAGCGCTTCGATGGCATCTGGTTGATCCCCTGCGGGCTGATATCTAGAGTGGAGATCGAAGCGTTTGGACATAACACCCTGCTGCATTAACGCTTAATCCTGTATAGCTGGCAAAATTGATGATTCAGGAGGTGAGTTTTGGGCATACGACTGGCAAAACGCGTGCAGCGGGTCAAACCCTCGCCGACGCTTGCAGTAACGGCACGGGCGGCCGAGTTGCGTGCGGCGGGCCACGACATCATTGGGCTTGGCGCCGGGGAACCCGATTTCGACACACCTGAGCATATCAGAGCGGCCGCAGTGGCAGCGATCGAGCAGGGCAAAACTCGCTATACACCAGTGGACGGCACCGCCGAGCTCAAAGAAGCCATCCGCGCCAAGTTCGAGCGCGAAAACGGTCTGCACTACGAACTCAATCAACTCATAGCCTCCAGCGGCGCCAAACAGTGCCTTTACAATCTTATGGCCGCCATTCTCGATCCCGGCGACGAGGTGATCGTGCCGGCTCCATACTGGGTCTCCTACCCGGATATGGTGTTGCTCGCCGAAGGTGTACCCGAGGTAATCGAAGCCGGCCAGGACCAGCACTTCAAACTGCTCCCCGAACAGCTCGAGGAGGCCATCACCGACCGGACCCGCTTGGTCCTGCTCAACAGCCCCTCCAACCCCAGCGGGACGGCCTATACCCATACCGAGCTGGCGGCACTCGGGGCAGTACTCAAACGTTACCCGGAGGTATTGATCGCCACGGACGATATCTACGAACACATCCTTTGGACCGCGGAACCATTCGCCAACATCGCCATGTTGTGTCCCGAGCTCAGCGAGCGGACAGTAATCATAAACGGCGTGTCCAAGACCTACGCCATGACGGGTTGGCGGCTTGGCTATGCAGCCGGTCCCGCACCTGTGATCGCCGCCATGAAGAAGCTTCAGTCACAGAGCACATCCAACCCAAGCTCCATCTCCCAGGCGGCAGCGGTAGCGGCACTGACCGGCGATCAAAGCTGTATCGCTCCGATGCTGCAGGCATTCAAAGAGCGTCACGACTATGTTGTCGAGCGGCTCAATTCCATGTCCGGCGTCCATTGTACGGCCGGTAACGGTACCTTCTATTGTTTCCCCAGCATGCGCGGTGCTATCGACATGCTGGAGGGGATCAGCAACGATGTGGAACTCGCCGAACATCTCATCGGCACCGCCGGCGTAGCACTGGTCCCCGGCTCAGCCTTTGGGCTCTCTGGGCATACTCGGATCTCGTATGCCACGGGCATGGAGAATCTAGAAAATGCCATGGATCGGCTGGAAAAAGTCTTTGGATGCCAATAAGACCCAATAAATATACCTCGAACTTAAGTGCGTTTGTTGACGCCCGCATTCTGCCCGGTAAAATACAATTTTCGTGAGGTGACCACTCCCCGGTAGCTCAGTCGGTAGAGCAGGTGACTGTTAATCACCGGGTCGGCGGTTCGAGCCCGTCCCGGGGAGCCATAAAACAAGGGTTTAGCTCAAAAGGCTAGGCCCTTTTTTCTTACCCGCTCAGAGTCTTAGCATAAGATCAAAGAAGAGCCTAAAAACCCGGATACTCGATAAGCACCAAGCACAGCGGCAATGTCGAACCGCGCTGCAAGTGCTCCAGCGCGTCTAAGACAGGCAAGTCGTAGTGACTTATCAAACTAGTGTAGTGCTCCATAAATAGTCGGTTCTGAATAACCCCTTACGCGGCTGCCTGCAGGGCCGATTCGGGATCTCGGCTATGGGCTTCGGAGATTGATCGCCCGAGTAGCCGTTCCAGGATTCGACGCAAAAGGTTGGCCATCGCCCGCAGCAACAGCCGGAGGTTGTGCCCGGCGGCCACCAGCACGGCATTGAGCGCATCGCCAAGGGCACTCTTGAGCCGGCAGCGGTCCATGCGCCCATCGGTTTCCAGGTGTCCGATAACCGCCTCAATCGCCGAGCGGCGCTTGAGTTCGCGTTTGAGCGCTCGGGTGTTCACGCCGCAGAGTATCTCGGCCTGCTCCAGTGTCTCGGCGAGTGTATGGCCATCGTAGGGGTTGCCAGGCATGCTGTGGCCGCCAAGCACAAGGCTCTCTTTGTTGGTCACCGCCAGTGCGACTTTCACACCGAACTCCCAGGGCTTGGCCACCTTGCCCTTGCCGATGACCTCCACCTCCGGGGCGTGCCAGGAAAGAAGCTTGTTTTTGCTCTGGCGCGTTTGGTG
>JAUILK010000095.1 GCA_030433275.1 Gammaproteobacteria bacterium | reverse complement strand
CCACCTGAGGCGTCGTCGTCAACCTTCCCAGTACTGGAATGTAGTGCAAACACCCGCAAGCGGGAGCGTAACGCATTGACACGTAACATTTATTGAAAAGTCACTGTTCAAGTCGGGCCAAGGTGGGGCGCCCGCGTCGTACCGATATGCGCGCGGTTTGGGACGCATGAGCCACCAGCAACGATGATTGTAGTTCAACCAAAGTAATATCCGGATCCTGTTCGTTCAGCTCCACGAAGAAGTCGAAGAAGGGAGCAAGCTTGCCGCTGCCTTTTCGAGGCCCCGAGCGTAGCGGGTCCAACGACGCGCCGTCGCGGATCTTGTTGCCCCATTGCGCCGCCGTCGCGGGGCCGAGCAAAAGTACCCTGCCTGCCTCCGCGGCACGCATGCCGCCATCCATCAACCGCTTGAACCGGACACGAAGGTCCATCGAAAGTGCGTTGCCCATCTGACATCCTCCCCGAGGGGACTGAATCAGAAATCAAAAACCTTAGGAATCCCGGGCGATTCACTCATCACTGGCGACGCTGCATTCTATAGCGGCCAGATAGAGCCCGCGCAGGCGATCCGTGATACTATCGCCCACAGTGTCGACAATGGAACTTGTGAAGTCCTTTGGCAGAGTAGCATTTGCTGATTCAAGCGCTTTGGGTGCGCCCGCCGCTATTTCTTCGACAATCGCCGTTGCTCGTTTTTTGGACATGCCGGAACGCATGGCCGTTTGCACGAAATGCCGTCCGTGGATCTGATCGAAGCGGTAATGGCGGCTGTTGCCGACCGACATCGCCATCTTCATCTGCTTACGCTCGATCTGGCGGGCGTTCAGCGCCGGCTGCGCTGTCAGAATGTCGTAGAGCGGGGTCATGCGGTAACTGCCGCCGGGGCTCAGAAATACGCTGAAATTTTTGGCATGGCCATCGGTTGCGCCGATGAGCCAGAAGATCAGCTGCGCTTTCAGGAAAACCTCCTGATCCTCCATCGGCGTATCGCTGCCCTTGAGCAGGCCCAGCACATCGACCATGCCCGGCCCGCCTTCATTCTGGTATTTTAGGGTCGGGGGTACCGACAGCGCCTGGCAACAATCTTCCTGCGGCAGGCGCAGCAAGCGCCCGTCCTCTGTCCAGCGCCGGTCGAAGCGTTCGATCACGAGCGCTTTGGTGTCGCCGAAGGTTTCGATGGTGGCGGCATTGACCGGCAGGCCAAAGGCTTCGGTCAGTTTCAGGCAGTAATATTCATTCTCGACGCTGTCGGACAGGTCGATGCCGCCGGGCAGTTGTCCGATCTGCGTCTTCAATATGTGTGTGGTCGGTGTGGTGCCGTGGGGCTTGATCCAGCCGCTTTCATGGAAAAGGAGGGCGGTTTTTTCCTGTGCCCCAGCCACGGAAATCCGGAATGCGTCATCACTGCTCAGGCCGAGCGGGGCCAGGCTCAAGCCGTTAAGAATTTTTTCGATGGCGGCGGCATCGACCGGTTCCCCCTCCAGCTTGCTCGTGTTGTCCGGCGCCGCATCATCTCCTGCGATGAACTGCAACGCGCCCACGCAGTCATGCCCGATCCGGGCGAGCAGGCTGTAGGCATCGATGCCTCGCGCGCCGACTTTCTCGGCAACAAGGCGGCGCAGCTTGTCCGAATCCGGTAAGAGGTTCTCGAAAACGGCGGCCACAGGCTCACCCCGATAGGGTGTCTCGCGTAGCGGTAGCGACAGTGAGACCGGCAGGGCGTGCTCCCAGCCCAGCCAGTCTTCATGGTAGGTGAAGCTGATCGCGCCGCTGGCTTCTCGGCTCAGCGTGCCGACGCGGCGGTTGTTCAAATACACGCGCAGTGGTGCATAGGCCGGGCGCCGCCCCATCAGAACAACTCCTCGATATCCTGTCCCGCGCCTTTGGAGCGTCCTCCGACCCTGAATTCGAGATCGAGGGCGGCGAGAACGGCAAGGATGGAGTCGAGCTTTGCGGGCTTGTCGCCTTTTTCGATCACGGAGATCGTGCCCTGGCGGAGGCCGGCGCGCTCGGCGAGGTCCGACTGTGTCCAGGCGCGCTGCTTGCGGGCGCGCTGGATGATGGTGCCGATTTGCTTCGGTGTGCGGCCGAGGTCACTCATTTGGTTATTTTACGTTATGGCGCATATTGTGTCAATATGCGTTGTGGCGTATAGTCAGACTTTATACGCTATGGCGTATAAGTCTAATTTAGCTGCTGGAGCGTATATGGCGTCCCAGGGGTCTTTAAAATTCCCCTGAGCCGATTTCAACCCAATCGAAATGGCCTTCGCCAAGCTCAAGGCGCTCCTCAGGAAGGCAGCCGTGCGGACCGTCACAGGGCTCTGGGATATGATCGGCGAACTCGTCGACTGCTTCACGCCGCAGGA
>JAUILK010000094.1 GCA_030433275.1 Gammaproteobacteria bacterium | reverse complement strand
TTCGGCTGGCTGGAAAAATGCCGCCGCTTATGGAAGAACTGCGAGCGTAAGATTAATACCAGTCTGCAGTTCGTCCATCTGGCGTTCTTGACACTGTTGCTCCGGAGATTGTGAACAGGCTCTAAGGCCGCTTCGTCGGATTCAGATTCCTCCGGTGTGGAGGCGAAGGATGGCAGTCAATGGTCCGAGGCTCTAACATCCCGCCGAATCAGCTATCCTCAAGGCAAGGCTCGGCAGCAGCGGCGAGAAAATACGTCCCGATACGACGTCGATTGTTTATCGGCGGGCCACCCCTGCATCCTACGTCTTCCGTTCCCTCGAACACACCTGGAGGACCGAGCATGAGCGAAAAACTTCCTAGCCATTACGAGAAGATCAAGGACATTTTCCCGGAGGTCTTCGAGGCCTCGACCGAGCTTGGCAAAAAGGTGCACGCAGCGGGTCCGATCGATGAAAAAACAGCGCATCTGATCCAACTCGCCGGTGCCGTGGCGTTGGACTCGCAAGGAGCCGTGCATTCCCATACGCGGCGGGCTCTCGAGGCGGGAGCCAGTAAGGAGGAAATTTATCACGCGCTGCTTCTATTGATGAGCACGGTCGGCTTTCCCCGCACTGCAGCAGCAATCTCCTGGGTCCAGGACGTATTCCCGACCGATTGACCGTGCTTCGGGATGGGGCGGATTGTGTGCGTCAATTTGTGCAAGAGAGGCCTTGGACGGCTTGATCTTGGCTCTGGTTAGGCCACCTGTCAGTGGCGGTGCCCGACAAATCGGTTTGCTGCTCATTTTTCTGGTGCGTGTCGGTGGATGCCATGTGCGGTCGCTATGATCTCTCCCGCAACGCCCAAGAGATACTTCGATTTTTCAGCATCGAGGCCGAAGCCGATTGGCCGCCCCGTTACAATATCGCCCCGAGTCAGAACATCCTGACGATCCATGCCGGTGCCAATGGCCGGCCGGTGGCGGCCTGGTCGCGTTGGGGCTTCAAGCCGCTCTACGCGGAGAAAAAGCAAGGAGCGCCGGCCCCGATCAATGCCCGCGCGGAGAAGGTCGCCGATTCGACTTACTTCCGCAGCTCCTTTGCGAAACGCCGCGCCATCATACCCGCCGACGGCTGGTACGAATGGCGGGCTGAAGCCGGGCGCAAGCAGCCCTATCGTTTTACGCGGCGCGATGGCGGATTGCTGCTGCTCGCCGGCCTGTGGACCCCGAGCACGCAGGAACCCGGGGAGCGCGCCGCGATCATCACCGAGCCGGCCCGTGGGCTCACACGCCAGGTCCATCCGCGGATGCCCGTGGTGCTAAGTGAACAGTGCTGGCGCGATTGGCTGGCTCCCGAGTTCACGGAGCGTGGCGATATACGCGGGGTAACGGCGGCTTTGCCCATAGAGCAAATCCGGGCCTATCCGGTCTCGCCGCGCGTCGGCAACCCACGCCATGACGAGGCAACGCTTATCGAAGCGAGCGGAGAAGACCTCCCCTCAGCGGCAACATACGCACCACCCCTCGCTAAAGCCCCGAGGACAACCAGCGCTTGAAAGCCCTACGTCACTGAGCGCTGGAAATGTAATTATCCAATGAGCGGACTGGCTTATTTATGGATAACGACTATAGAAAGGGAAACTGCATATTTTCCGGAGTGCCTAACGAGGTGTCGCGGAGGGGCCCCGGTCATGAAAGCATTCCTACTGATTCTACTGTCGGTGTTGAGCTGGAGCGCATTACAGGCGCAGGCGGTCATGGTCTTCGAGGCCAATCTCTCGGGGGACCAGGAGGTACCCCCCGTTACGAGCCTCGCCAGCGGCTCCGCCGAGCTGACTCTAAACGATGCCCAGACCGAATTGGAGATACTGATTTCAATAGTCGGCTTGGACTTAGACGGCAACCAAACACCGGGGGGCGACGGTGACAATGTCGTCGCGGCTCATATCCATCGCGCGCCCGCCGGGGACAATGGTGACGTGGTTTTTGGTTTTATCTCGCCCAACAACGATCTTAACAATGATTTGGTGATCGATGCAGCGGCCGGCACGATCTTCAGCATTTGGGATCTCGGCGAAGGCAACAACACCACGCTCGCCGACGAGCTACCCAACCTCCTGAACGAGGGACTGTACATCAATATCCACACCCCGTCTTTCCCGGGCGGTGAACTTCGGGGCCAGATTTCACCAGCGGTGGCGATCTCTGAGCCCGCCGTCCTCACCTTGTTCGGCGTCGGCCTCTTCGGCTTGGGGTTATCGGCAACGGCGGTGTTGAGACGGGCATAGAGCTGTGAAGTGGACCCTACAGTCAAGACCGCTACCTGGCGGATTTAAGATAGAAGCCAGTGTGGGTTGAATTACACTCTCAGGCCGCTTGCTGCCACTGTGCAGCCGCGCCA
>JAUILK010000011.1 GCA_030433275.1 Gammaproteobacteria bacterium | reverse complement strand
GAGCTCTGGGGAGCCAAATGGCTCCGGATAGCAGCGGTCGGTGTCGAAAACCGAGCATTTTTGCCCTTCCTCTCGTCGAAGATGAACGCTCTTGGTTTCAGGGCCGAATTGATCAGATGTTCCCTAGCAGCTCCGACACTCTCGGAAAATCCTGTCAGATTGCGTCTTGCCACACAGACCGCATTTCCCAAAGTATTGGAAAATTTTGGCACTGTCTGCAGTCGCCGTAGTGCCCTGGTTACTCCGTTCATCGCCTTCATCAAGCCGATCTCTGCCCACAATTTCCTGCGGCTGCGCGCGCCTTCTTGGATCTCGTAATCGGTGAGGACGCGCAACGGAACCGGACAACGTGAAGAATTGCCTGGAATCGATTCTAACAGCCTAGCCTCGATTGGAGGCTAATCCACGTTTTCAAAAGCTTCTGGAATGTGTGCACCATAGGTACGGAGTTGACGTAGTTTAGGTTCTTTGTGCCACGCCCTACTCGCTACTGCTACTCCACGGTAACCGATTTGGCGAGATTGCGCGGCTGATCCACGTCTGTGCCCTTAAAAACCGCTACGTGATAAGCCAGCAGCTGCAATGGTATAGTGTAGACGATCGGCGCGGTGATCTCATCGCTGTGGGGTACCGTTTGCACCACGTAGCCGTCGTCCGTAGCCAGGGCTGTGGCTGCGTCGGCAAAGACGTACAAGCGCCCGCCTCGGGCCCTGACTTCCTGAAGGTTAGACTTCAGTTTCTCAATCAACTCATCGTTGGGGGCGACCGTCACCACGGGCATCTCGGAGTCGACCAGCGCCAGTGGGCCGTGCTTGAGCTCACCGGCGGGATACGCCTCGGCATGGATGTAGGAGATCTCCTTGAGCTTGAGCGCGCCCTCCATGGCAATGGGGTATTGAGCGCCGCGGCCGAGAAAAAGGCTGTGGCGCTTGTCCACGAACTCCTTTGCCAATGCTTCGATCGACGGCTCCAGAGCCAATGTTGCCTCAAGCTGCCGGGGCAAACCATGCAGAGCGCGGACAAAAGCGGTCTCACACTCGGCCGAGAGTTTATGACGCCGACCGAGTGCGATGATCAGCAGCAACAATGCGGTAAGCTGCGTGGTGAAAGCCTTGGTGGAGGCGACTCCGATTTCAGGACCCGCCCGTGTCATCAAGGTCAGATCGGATTCGCGCACCAGCGAACTCTGCGGCACGTTGCAGATCGCGAGCGTCGCCAAATAACCTCGTTCCCGAGCATCACGCAAAGCCGCTAGCGTATCCGCCGTCTCGCCCGACTGCGAGATGGTCACGAACAGCGTCGCCGGCGCGAGCGCGTGCGAACGATAGCGAAACTCGCTCGCCACCTCCACATCACAGGGCACGCCAGCATGGCTCTCGCACCAGTAACGGGCAACCAGACCAGCATGATAGCTAGTGCCGCAGGCGACGATCTGCACGCGCTCGACCCGGTCGAGGACAGCGCCCGCCTCGGGTCCGAAAGCTTCCTCCAATACCCGACTCTGTGAGAGACGCCCCTCCAGCGTTTCACTCACCGCACGGGGCTGCTCATGGATTTCTTTGAGCATGAAGTGCCGATAGCCTCCGCGGTCAACCGCCTGCGCGCTGAGCTCGGAGGTCTGTACGGGCCGGCTAACCATTACGCCATTGCGATCGCGAATCACTACACGCTCGCAGGAGAGATCTGCGATGTCGCCATCCTCGAGCAAAATGAATCGCTGCGTTACCGGCAACAGAGCAGAAATATCGGAGGCTATGAAATGCTCGCCGATTCCGATCCCTATGATCAAGGGACTGCCCTTGCGGGCTGCGATCAGTCGACCGGGCGCCTGGGAACTGATAACCCCCAAGGCATAGGCGCCCTCCAGACGCTGCACCGTGCGGGCAACGGCTTGGCCGAGATCGACGCCCACCGCCATCTGTGCATGAATTTCGTTGACGATGACCTCGGTATCGGTCTGCGAGTGGAATACATAGCCTTGCGCGCACAGTTCGTGACGCAAGACTTCATGGTTCTCGATAATGCCATTGTGCACTACCGCAACCTCGTCGCGGGCAATATGCGGATGCGCGTTGAGTTCGGTGGGCGCGCCGTGGGTAGCCCAGCGCGTGTGTGCGATGCCTGTGTGACCGTACACCGGTTGGCCGGCCTGCGTCGCCATCAACGCGGCCACCTTGCCGATCGTGCGATGGCGTTGCAAACGCTGATCTTCATCCAACACCGCCAAGCCGGCGGAATCATAGCCGCGGTATTCGAGCCGCTTGAGCCCTTCGAGCAGGATGGCTACGGCGTCGCGCTCAGCTACCACCCCCACTATCCCACACATGGCGTTGGCTCCCCCACTTTATAAACCGCCGAAGATACCCGCTGAATCAGACCCTCCGTAGCCCTTCGGCCACATCAGTCCTCTGATTTGGGGTTTTTCATAGGACGCCGCCAGCCGGTTATCGTTCTCTGCGCTGACCCAGATACGGTAAGCGTACCCGTCGGCGTATCGCGTCGAATGGTCGAGCCCGCACCGATGGTCGCGCCCCGACCAACCCGCACTGGCGCGACCAATTGGGTACCGGAACCGATAAACGCATCGTCTTCGACCACGGTGCGGTGCTTGTTAGCGCCGTCATAGTTGCAGGTGATGGTGCCAGCCCCCACGTTGACACCTGTGCCGAGTTCGGCGTCACCGACATAAGAGAGATGGTTGACCTTGGAACCCTGGCCGATGGCACTGTTCTTGGTTTCGACGAAATTACCCACCTTCGCACCAACGGCCAGTCGGGTACCCGGCCGCAAGCGGGCAAAGGGCCCCACCTGGCAGGCGCTCTCAATTATCGCGCCACTGATATCACAGTGCCCCGCAATGTGGGCATTGATACCGATTTGGCTGTCCCGGATCAGGCAATTCGGCCCGATGTAGGCACCGTCTGCGATTTCCACATCGCCCGCGAAGATGCAGTTGACGTCGATCGTCACATCGGCGCCGCAGACGAGCCGGCCACGCAGATCAAACCGCTCCGGATCCATGAGGCTGACCCCCGAGGTCATGAGCCGCCGCGCCTCGCGTTGTTGATAAACCCGCTCCAGCCAAGCCAGCTGAGCACGGTCATTAACGCCCTGCACCTCGCTTGGGTCGCTAGCTGTCAGGGCCTGCACGTCGATACCGTCCCGGCAGGCCAGGGCGACAATGTCGGTCAGATAATACTCCCCTTGAGCATTGTCGCAGTCCAGGGCATTCAACCAGCCACGCGAGCGACCCGCCGGCAAACAAAGGATCCCGGTATTCACCTCTTGGATGGCACACTGCGCCGCACTGGCATCGCGTTCCTCGACGATCGCCGCAACACTGCCGGATGACGTGCGGACGATCCGGCCATAGCCGCTGGGATCGGCCAACCGCACTGTAAGCAATCCGAGACCCGCGCCGGCGACCTGCCTGAGCTTCTGCAGCGTCTGCACGCGCACCAGCGGCACATCGCCGCAGAGCACGAGCACATGATGCTCGTCGGCAATCGCCGGAATGGCCTGTTGCAGCGCATGCCCTGTTCCGCGCGGCGGCGCCTGCTCTACCCAGTGAATATCCGGATCTGGCAACGCCGCTCGCACTTGCGCCCCACCATACCCATGAACTACGTATAAGGCTTCGGGTTGCAGCGCCCGCGCGGCGTCGAGCACATAGCCAAGCATCGGCCGGCCGGCGATGGGATGGAGTACTTTGGGTAAACTTGAGCGCATCCGGGTTCCCTGCCCGGCAGCAAGCACGACCACGCTGAGCATTGCTTGGCGACCCTCCCTTCGCCCCGGCGGTAGACCTTCAGCTTAGCTGGATTTGCAGCGCTTGGGCAGCCCCCACATCGATATACCGGCTCTTAACGACACACGCGCTCGGCTACTACGAACCGCGTCGGCGCCGTAGCCGCTCAATGGTGCGCAGCTGTGCCACAGCCTGCGCGAGATCGGCTTGCGCACGCGCATAATCGATCTCCGATTGTCGATCCTGCATGGCTTGTTCGGCGCGCTCCTTGGCAGCAAGGGCCGCGGCCTCGTCGACATCTATGGCACGCAGTGCGGTATCGGAGAGCACGGTCACAACATGCGGCTGCACTTCGAGAATTCCGCCTGAGACGTAAAAGACTTCCTCCCCGCCCTCGGCAGGCTGCACTCGAACTTCGCCCGGCCGAAGCGTCGTGATCAGAGGGGAGTGGCGCGGTGTTATCCCCAACTCTCCCATCGAGGCCGGGGCGAACACTATCGACGCCGAGCCGGAGAAAATCGCCGATTCGCTGCTAACGATGTCCACATGGATGGTCATAGCCATGTCTGTACCTCTCGCAGAGCGCTAGCATGACGCTGGCACTCTTTTCTCCGGTATTCCGTACCGCGACGGCCCGTGTTGCCGTGGCCCCTCAAGATCCAACTTGCCGAGCCGCACCGAATCGGTACGGCCACTAGAGCGTTTTGGCCTTTTGCGTCGCCTCTTCAATAGAACCCACCATATAGAATGCCTGCTCTGGCAGATCGTCCATCCCACCTTCGACGATCGCCTTGAAACCTGAAATGGTGTCTTTGAGGCTCACATATTTACCCGGCGCCCCGGTGAAAATTTCGGCCACGAAAAACGGCTGTGAAAGGAAGCGCTGGATTTTGCGTGCCCGGGAGACCGTCAGCTTGTCCTCGTCCGAGAGTTCGTCCATACCGAGAATAGCGATGATATCCTTCAACTCTTTATAGCGCTGCAATGTACCTTGCACCTGACGCGCTACTTGATAATGCTCATGACCCACGACGAGGGGGTCAAGCTGGCGACTGGTGGAATCGAGTGGGTCGACCGCCGGATAGATGCCGAGCTCGGCAATCTGGCGCGAGAGCACCACAGTTGCGTCTAGGTGCCCGAAAGTGGTTGCCGGAGACGGGTCGGTTAAGTCGTCGGCCGGTACGTACACCGCCTGAATCGAGGTGATGGACCCGGTTTTAGTCGAGGTAATGCGCTCCTGCAGTTTACCCATTTCCTCAGCCAGAGTCGGCTGATAACCCACGGCGGAAGGCATCCGGCCAAGCAGCGCCGAGACCTCGACACCAGCGAGCGTGTAGCGGTAGATATTATCGATGAACAATAACACGTCACGGCCTTCGTCACGGAAATACTCGGCCATGGTGAGCCCGCTGAGTGCCACTCGTAGGCGGTTACCGGGCGGCTCGTTCATCTGTCCGTACACCATTGCCACTTTGGATTCCGGTAGATCGTCGAGCTTAATTACACCGGATTCCGCCATTTCATGGTAAAAATCATTGCCTTCACGGGTACGCTCGCCGACACCGGCAAACACCGATAAACCGCCATGTTCCTTGGCGATGTTGTTGATCAACTCCAACATATTGACGGTCTTGCCAACACCCGCGCCGCCGAAGAGCCCCACCTTACCGCCCTTAGCGAACGGGCAAATCAAGTCGATCACCTTGATGCCCGTCTCCAGCAGCTCAGTGCTTGCGGCAAGTTCGTCGAACGCCGGCGCCTGGCGGTGAATCGACATCGTCTCCTTAGCGCCGACCGGCCCGCGCTCATCGACCGGACGTCCTAGCACATCCATAATACGGCCAAGCGTCTTCGCCCCTACCGGCACCGAAATCGGCGCACCGGTGTTCGACACCTTCACGCCCCGCCGCAGGCCATCGGTACTGCCCATCGCGATCGTACGCACCACGCCACCGCCGATCTGATGTTGCACCTCGAGCGTCAACTCCTGCCCATCGACCAAAAGCGCGTCGTAGACCTTCGGCACGGCCTCGTATGGAAACTCCACGTCCACCACGGCACCGATGATCTGGACCACGTTTCCTGAATTCATATCCCGTTTCCTTTTCCTCAAGCCGGAGCTACCGCGCTTTTTGCTTGCTTGCACCGGAGTGAGCCACCGTCCGCATCCGCGGCTCGGTCACCCACGCTAACCGGCTGTTAAACAGCGGCTGCGCCCGCCACGATTTCGGATAGCTCTTTGGTAATTGCCGCTTGTCTTGCCTTGTTGTAGACGAGCTGCAGCTCTTCGATAAGATTGCCGGCGTTATCCGACGCCGCTTTCATCGCGACCATGCGGGCAGCCTGCTCACAGGCAATATTCTCAACCACGCCTTGATACACCAGGGCCTCGATGTAGCGTACCAGTACATGCTGTAGCACTTCTTGTGAATCAGGCTCGTAGAGATAGTCCCAATAGTGTTTGAGTTCCTCTTCCTCGGAGGGTACCAACGGCAGCAACTGCTCTACCTCGGGGCGCTGCGTCATCGAGTTGATGAAGCGGTTGTACACGAGATAGAGACGGTCGACACGTCCCTCACTGTAGGCATCAAGCGCCACCTTTACCGCTCCGATGACATCACTGGCTTCCGGGGTATCACCCAAGTGCGTGGTTTGCGCGATAATGTGCGCCCGTATGCGCCGTAGGAACATAGTCGCCTTATTGCCAATGACGCCGAATTCCATCTCCACGTTCTTTTGACGCCACTGCTGCATCTCGCGAAGCAGCTGACGGAACTCGTTCGCGTTCAATCCACCGCACAGCCCCCGATCGGTGGAGATAACGATAAAAGCTACCCGCCGCACCTCGCGCTCGAGCATGAACGGATGCTTATACTCCGGATGAGCATTGGCGATATGCCCGATGACGTTACGCAGCTTATCGGCGTAGGGCCGGGCTGCGCTCATGCGCTCTTGGGCGCGCCGCATCTTGCTCGCCGCCACCATCTCCATGGCACGCGTGATCTTCTGCGTATTCTGTATGCTGCGGATCTGCGTTCGTATCTCTTTACCGGCGGCCATGACTCACTCGCTTAATCTCAGTGTCGAAATCAGCACTCGGTACCTCGCCAAAACAAAGACGAGGTTGTCTCCTTGTCACGAATCCGAATCAATCGTGGACTACCAGGAATAGCGCTGCTTGAAATTTTCTAGAGCCGCCTTGAGCTTGGCTTCGATTTGTTCATTGAATTGCGGGTTTTCATTGATTTCGCTCATAAGCTCGGCTTGCTCGGAGTCCATATAGGACTGCAACGCCGCTTCGAAATCACCCACCTTGTTCAACTCCACATCCTCAAGATAACCGCGGTCGACGGCAAACAATGAAACCGCCATGGCCGCAACGCTCATTGGCGAGTACTGCTTCTGCTTCATGAGTTCGGTTACCCGCTGGCCATGCTCAAGCTGCCGGCGGGTGGTTTCGTCGAGGTCCGAGGCGAACTGTGCGAACGCGGCCAACTCCCGGTACTGCGCCAGTGCCAAGCGCACACCGCCGCCGAGCTTTTTGATGATACCGGTCTGAGCCGCACCACCCACCCGAGACACCGAGAGACCGGCATTGATGGCCGGCCGAATGCCCGCATTGAACAAATCAGATTCGAGAAAGATTTGCCCATCAGTGATAGAAATCACATTAGTCGGCACGAAAGCTGAGACATCACCGGCTTGTGTCTCGATGATCGGCAGCGCAGTAAGTGACCCGGTACGGCCTTTGACCTTTCCTTTGGTAAGCCTTTCCACTTCCTCAGCGTTGACACGTGCGGCTCGTTCAAGCAGTCGCGAATGCAAATAGAACACGTCACCAGGATAGGCCTCCCGCCCCGGTGGGCGTCGCAACAGCAGAGAGACCTGCCGGTAGGCCCAGGCTTGCTTAGTCAAATCATCAAAGATGATCAGCGCATCCTCGCCTCGATCACGGAAATACTCGCCCATACTGCAACCGGCATAAGGCGCGATGTATTGCATCGCGGCAGATTCCGCGGCAGTCGCCGCGACCACAATAGTGTGACTCAGCGCATCGTGTTCCTCGAGCTTGCGGACCACCGCCGCGATGGACGAGGCTTTCTGCCCTACAGCAACGTAAATACATTTGATGCCAGTATTTTTCTGGTTGATGATCGCATCCACCGCCACTGCGGTCTTACCGGTCTGGCGATCACCGATGATCAACTCACGCTGCCCACGACCGATCGGCACCATGGCGTCAATCGCTTTTAGCCCAGTTTGCACCGGCTGACTCACCGATTGGCGGGAAATCACGCCCGGCGCCACCTTCTCGATCGGGGAGGTGCCGTCGTGTTCGACCTCTCCCTTACCATCGATGGGCTGCCCGAGCGCATTCACTACCCGGCCAAGCAAACCCGCACCTACCGGGACTTCGATGATGCGGCCGGTGCACTTGACGACATCACCTTCTTTGATGTGCTCGTAGTCGCCAAGAACAACCGCACCAACCGAGTCGCGCTCGAGGTTCAGCGCAAGCCCATAGGTCGCGCCTGGGAACTCGATCATCTCGCCCTGCATGACTTGGCTGAGCCCATGCAGCCGAGCGATGCCATCGGTAAGCGTAAGCACGGCACCTTCGCTGCGCGCCTCTACGCCGATATCGAAACGTTCGATCTTTTTCTTGATAAGGTCGCTGATTTCTGTCGCACTGAGTGGTTGCATGACCGGACCTCTGTTGTTAGGACCTATGACTCACGCCGGGCTTATCACGCCGGGTTGCGCTAGCTCAACTCCTGGGCAAGCTGCTGTAGCCTGCCGCGCAGCGAGGCGTCGATAACCAGGTCGCCGGCGCGGATAATCACGCCACCGATGATCGATTTATCGATTCGGACCGTAAGATCCACCTCCCGGTCAAGGCGCTTTGTCATCGCTTGGACGATGGCGTTGACATGCGTCGGCGAGAGCTTGAATGCCGAGACGACCTCGACGCTGGCTTTGCCTTCCTCGTCACGCCGTTGCTCTTCAAAAAGCTCGGCAATTTCCGGCACCAACGTAAGGCGTCCGTTGTAGACCAGCACCTTAAGGAAATTAAGCGTTGTCTTGGCGAAGACTTTGTCGCCAATGTTCGAGATAAGCTCAACGAGCTTGTTCCGCTCAAGTCGTGGGTTGGCGAGAATCTCCGCCATCGCGGGATCCGACACCACGGCTCGGAGCAGCTGCAGCATCTCGGACCACCGCTCCACCGCCCCTTCCTCTTGTGCTTGGCGAAAGGCTGCGATTGCGTAAGGACGTGCCGTGCTTCTATCTGTCATGTTTGCCGCTCTAGAGCTGCGCTGCCAATTTCTCGAGGGCTTCGTTGTTGGTCTTGGCGTCGATCTTGCGCTTCAACACGTGCTCGGCACCTTCGATCGCCAATGCCACGACCTCACGTCGTAACCCCTCCCGGGCAAGATTCATCTGCTGTTCAATCTCCGAACGCGCCGCTGAAACGATGCGCTCTCCCTCGATGCGTGCATCATCCTTCGCCCCTTCGACGATCTCGTCGGCGCGCCGCTGAGCGTTCGCGATAATCTCATTGGCTTGCTCCTTTGCCCCATGCAGCACATCACGCGCGTGTTTCTCGGCCAGTTCGCGCTCACGCTGCCCGCGCTCGGCCGCTGCAAGCCCGTCAGCGACCCGCTTACGCCGCTCCTCCAGCATGTCCGTGATGGGATCCCAAAGGAAGCGGTAAACCAAATATGAAAACAATGCAAAGCTGGCCAGCTGGCCGAACAAGGTCAGATTCACCTCGGGAACTCCTAATCCGTAAGGGCGAATGCGCCCCCTACTGCCGCGGTAGAGGAGACGGGAAGGCGGTTGATTCTACCCCCCAAGACCGCTGATAGCCGCCAGCGCACCACCGATGAAAGGATTGGCAAACGTAAAATACATAGCAAAAGCCAGCACGATGAACGGGAATGATTCCATCAGGCCCGCCGTAATAAACATCTGAATGAGAAGGCGCGGCTGCATCTCCGGCTGGCGGGCAATGCCTTCCATGTATTTCGAACAGATCAGCCCCCAACCGAGGGCCGAACCAAGGCCGGCAAAACCCAGGATGATTCCCACACCGAGCGCGGTGGCCGAGTAGATCAGGGCAATGGTATTGGCATCAGCGGTCATTATTGTCTCCTAAACTGATTTTCCTGATTTCATGATTCGACGTTTTGGGCGGACTCTCGCGCGGGTTAGTGCTCGTCATGGCCCATATGGGCCAGCGCCAAATACATAACGGTCAACACCATGAAGATAAAGGCTTGCAGCACCACGACGAGGAGATGGAAGAGCGACCAGATGGTACCGGGCACGGGTTGCACCCAAAATGGCAGCAAGGCCACCAACAAAAATCCCAATTCACCGGCAAACAAATTACCGAAAAGCCGCAAACCAAGACTCAACGGCTTGGCGACTTCCTCGATCAGTTTCATGACGAAATTGATCGGGAACAACCAGATCCCGAACGGGTGCGTCAAGAACTCCATCATGTACTGATAAAAGCCCTTGATCCGGATGTTGTAATAAAGCATGAGCACGAACACGAGCAGCGCCATACCGAGAGGCGCTTGCGGATCGGCCGTGGGCACGGCACGAAAGTGTTCGGCCCCCAGCATCCCAGCCAACCAAGGAATCAAATCGACCGGGATAATGTCCATGGTGTTCATCAGCAGAACCCACAGGAACACGGTCATCGCAAGCGTGCCGATCATCGCGTGCCCCCTGCCGAGCACACTGCGGACCAAATCGTCGACGAACTCGAGCACCGCTTCCAATATGTTTTGCATTCCAGAAGGGCGATCAATGCTCAAATTGCGGCCGACTCGGTAACCGGCATAGACGATAGCGCCGCCCAATAGCCAGCTGATAAGCAGCGTATCGAAATGAAAAGCCCAAAATCCCTCACCGATGCTGAGATTGGCGAGGTGGTGCTGAATATACTCAACGGGATTGCTCGAATCCGGCAGTAATCCGCTCACGTCCGCGTTTCCTTATCATCCACGGAGGACGCGGACGTACGTCCGATCCCCCCAATCAGAAAGGCCACTTGCGCCCCGGCAAAACCGACGATCAACGGCAGTGGCGAGAGCCCGAACACACCCATTCCTACTGCAAGGAGGGTTAGCACGAGCAAAAACCGCTGCACGGCCCCGAAGTACAGCGTCCAAACGCCCTGCTTCGGTGCGCGTTGCGCCGCTGCGCCAGCGGCTCTAAGACTGCGACCCAAAAGCAAGCTACTAGCCAAGGCGAGCCCCCCGCCATACAAGGCAGAAAGTGCAGCCTCCAGCCCATTCAGGAGAAAAATCCCCGCGATCCCCACGACCAGGCAAGCCTGGATGCAAAAGAGCGGATAAAGACTACCGTCCTGGGTATTCATGGTCTACGTTCGCGCACTGACACTCCTGCCTCAGGTCATTCCGCCCGAAGCCCGGATGGTGCCTTACGCGCCTCCAGTGTCGCGCCGCGCGTATTCGTAACTGTTATTAGGTGCCGCCCCTTAAGCAGGCAGCGAATGGTGCAGCAGTATAAAGTTCGGGCCGCATCCCGATCAAGCCTGCTGAGAAAATTACGAAAGCAACGAGCCTTTATTACTTGATGCGCTCGAGAATACCGTCCAACTCCTCGACGCTGCTATACCGAATAATCATACGACCCTTACCGGCTTTGCCGTGTTGGATCCTCACCTCGGCACCCAGCCGGGCCGATAAGTCATCCTGCAACCGACGAACGTTGGGATCGCTCACCGCAGCAATTGGAGGCGCTGCCTGGTACTCAAGCAACCGGCGCACAAGTGCTTCGGTCTCCCGCACGGACAATCCCTTGGCGATGACTCGATGCGCGGCCTCGATTTGGCGAGACGGCTCAAGCGCAAGCAGCGCGCGCGCGTGTCCCATTTCAAGTCGGCGTGCGTCGACCAGACTTTTTACTTCCTCGGCCAACTCGAGTAAACGCAGCAGATTGGACACGGCTGCACGCGATCGACCAACGGCGTTTGCCACTTCCTGGTGGGTCATCCCGAACTCACAGGTCAATCGTTGCAGGGCACCGGCCTCTTCAAGCGGGTTGAGATCCTCACGCTGAATATTCTCGATCAAAGCAACGGCGACGACCGCCTCGTCCGGAAGGTCGCGCACGAGTGCCGGTACAGCGTCCATGCCAGCCAATTGGGCGGCACGCCAGCGTCGTTCACCAGCGATGATCTCATAACGCCCGTCGCGCTCCGGGCGCACTACAATGGGCTGTACCACCCCCTGGGCACGGATGCTGTCGGCAAGCTCCTGCAGCGCAGCGGGATCAAAACTGCTGCGTGGCTGATAACGACCACGCTGGAGCAAATCCAACGGTATCTTGCGCAGCTCGCCCTGCTCGGCCGCGGACTGTATAGTGCCCGGTTCCTCCGGTACGTTCTTGAGCAGGGCATCCAATCCCCGACCCAATCCGCGGCGCTTGTTGGTCATGGCTCTAAGATTTCTCCTTATCAGATCGATGCGTTCACCCGCGCTGCGGCTTCCCGCCGCAGCATCTCGCTCGCCAACGCCATGTAGGCGATCGCACCGCGCGATGTTCGATCGTACTGCAAGGCCGGCATGCCATGGCTAGGTGCCTCGGCAAGCCGCACGTTGCGTGGAATCAGGGTCCGATAGACCTTATCGGCGAAATGTTGGATCAACTGCGCCCCTACCTGGCTCGCCAAGTTGTTGCGCGGATCGAACATGGTCCGCAGCAAGCCCTCGATTTCCAACTCCCGATTCACACTGCCTTGCACCTGGCGAATGGTGTCGAGCAACGCGGTGAGCCCCTCCAGAGCATAATATTCACACTGTATAGGAATCAGCACCCGATGAGCGGCCACCAGGGCATTGACCGTCAGGATGTTCAATGAAGGGGGACAATCGATGAGAACGTAGGCATATTCATCAAGCAGGGGCAGAAGCAGTTCGCGCAGGCGCCGCTCACGCCCCGCACTGCCCATGAGCGCCACCTCGGCGACTGTGAGATCGCCGTTACCCGGCAGAAGATCATAACCAGCCGGCGCTACTCGATGCAGCGCTTCCGCCACGGAGCGTTCGCCCATAAGGATGTCATAGTTGGTAATTTGAAGGTCATCCTTATCTAACCCGCTGCCGATGGTGGCGTTACCTTGGGGGTCCATATCCACCAACAGCACGCGGCGTCGATTGGCGGCCAAAGAAGCAGCCAAATTGACGCATGTCGTGGTCTTACCCACCCCCCCTTTTTGGTTGGCAACCGCGATGATCCTGGCCATTAGTCCATTGACCCTACGTTTACATGCTCCAGTTCGCGGTACGGGACGGCTCAAGGACGACCAGACACCGCTCGGCCGCCAAACCAGGCACCGCGAGCCGATGACACCGCCATACAACATCCTCATCAGAAGCAAGGCGCAGCAGCTCAGCGCCCGGTTCACGCCCCTTCATCGCCAACACGCGCCCCGCAGGTGCCAACAACGGCCGTGCGATTCGCAACAAAGTCGGCAAATCAGCGAAAGCTCGGGCAATAACCGTGTCGAATGGGCGCGCCGGCCGGAAACGCTCGGCTCGAGCCTGGACCACCGATACATTGGGGAGTGCTAGCTCAACCACCGCCTGGCGCAAAAACCGGATCTTTTTACCGTTACTGTCGAGCAGCACCACACTCCGCTCCGGGCTTGCAAGCGCCAAAGGTATTCCGGGCAGTCCGGCACCCGAGCCCACGTCCAGCACACGCTCGCCTCTAACATACGGATGCACGGTAAGACTGTCCAGCACGTGGCGGACGACCATATCGAGCGGTGCACGAATTGCGGTGAGATTAAAAATGCGGTTCCAGCGCTGTAGTAACTCGAGATAGCGCAATTGCCAATCTATCAACTCCGTGCCAACCTGCGGCAAAATTTGCGCGATTCCCTGTGCCAAGCACTGGCGGACCGATCCATCCTCGGACAAAACCCCGGTCGACGGGCTCACACGAGCTTCTTTACGTCGACCGCTTTGCTCTCGGTCTGCTCGATGCGCCGCGTGATCAGCCATTGCTGCAGAATAGACAAGGAGTTATTTACCGTGTAATAGAGTACGAGTCCGGCCGGGAAAAAAAGGAAGAAACCGGTAAACACCACCGGCATAAACAACATAACCTTTTGTTGAATCGGATCCATTGGCGCTGGATTAAGACGCTGCTGAGCCAACATAGTCAGCCCCATAATGATCGGCAAAACATAGTAAGGATCCGGCGCGGACAGATCATGCAGCCACAATATGAAAGGTGCCTGGCGTAGCTCCACGCTCTCCAACAGCACCCAATACAGCGCAATGAATACCGGGATCTGAATCAGGATGGGCAGACACCCGCCCAACGGATTTACCTTTTCCCGTTTGTAAAGCGTCATCAACTCCTGGTTCATGCGCTGGCGATCATCGCCAAACTGCTCCTTGAGCTGCTGCATACGCGGCTGCAACTTGCGCATGCGCGCCATGGAACGATAACTTGTCTCCGAAAGCTTAAAGAAGACCGCTTTGATCAGTACCGTCAGAAAAACAATCGCCCAGCCCCAATTGCCCGCGACGGCGTGGAACCAGGACAAGACCACGAACATCGGTTTGGCGATAATAGTAAAAATACCGTAATCCACCGTCAGCTCAAGACCAGAGGCCACGCTCGCCAGTCGATCTTGATCCTTAGGGCCGAGATAAAGCTGACTGTAGAATGTACCGCTTTGCCCCGGTTGGATCGTTTGCCATGGCGAACTCATCCCCAAGCTGAACAGATCGTCACCGATAACACGACTGTAGAATCGTTCTGTCGCCCCTTCCGGGGGCACCATCGCAGCTAGAAAATAATGCTGCACCATGGCAGCCCAACCGTTTTGAACGGTTCGATCAAGCGCCTGGTCTCGCATATCATCGAAGGAGATTTTCTGGTATTTCTCCTCCGGGCTATAGATTGCCCCGCCGATGTAGGCCACCTGCCCAGCAAGTCCGCTCGTTTTGCTTTGCTCGCCCCTGAGCAACTGCGTGTATTGGTAAGCAGACCACGGCGTGGCACCCGCGTTATGCACATCCTGCTCTATATCGATGGCGTATTTGCCGCGCTGAAAAATGTAACGGCGCGTGACCGTAATTCCGTTCGGGCCATGCCAGATTAACGGAACTACCAGCCGCTGCTCCCCGGCGGCGAGGTGATAGACTTTCTCCTTTGCTCGGAATCGAGCTTGCGTATCCGGTGCCGAACCTTCTTTTGCCCTGAGCCCCGCTTGAACCAAAAACAGTGGTTTCCCTTGGTCGCGCAACAAAGCAAAAGGCGCCGGATTGTCAGTCGAACTGGCGTGCTCAAGCAACTTAGCCGAACCGATACCGCCACCAACGGTGTTGATTTCGATATCAAACAAATCCGTCATAACCGAGATACGCGCACCCTGCCCAAAACTCGCTCGCTGGCGCTGATCGGTAGGCAGATCCTCTGCCACACCACCGGAATCAGGCGCCTCATTGACTTGGACTTGTTCCGTACTTTCCGGGGTCGGCGGAGGCGGCCCATAATCCTGCTGCCAGGCATCCCAGAGCAGGAACAAAACGGCACCGAGCGCGAGAAAGAGGAAGAGCCTTTGGTTCTCCATCAAGGATTATCCATTGGGAGCGGAGGGCGGAACGGGATCAACACCGCCAGTGTGCCACGGCTGACAACGCAATAGCCGACATGTAGACAGGTAGCCACCACGAGCTGCGCCATGCATTTGGATCGCTTCGATGGCGTACTGGGAACAACTTGGATAATACCGGCAGCAGGACCCGACCAGCGGGCTGATCAACCATTGATAGGACCGTATCAAGCCAATTAGGAGCGTTTTCATCGTTAGCTTACCCGTTGCCACAGCCGGCTCAGGGAAGTATTCAATATGGCTCCCTGCATCGCGCGCGCGGGCGGTTTGGCGATGACGACCAAGTCGTTGCTGCCAACCTCCACTTGGTGAAGACGGAATGTTTCTCGAATCTGCCGTTTTATACGGTTTCTAGCCACTGCCGAACGCGCCGTTTTTTTGGATACGGCAACACCGAGTCGAGCGCGCCCGCGATCATTACGGATCACCAAAACGGTAAAATAACGATCCGCCACACGCCTTGCGCCCGCAAACACCCGCGCGTACTCCGCAGGCCGCGTCAAGCGCGAACTGCGTGGGTAACCACCACCGACTTGCTGTTGCACCCGTCGCTCGTCCTTCAAGGTATCAAGCGGGCCCGCCCTTTGGCGCGACGCCGCGCCAGCACTTGCCGACCGGCCTTGGTCGCCATCCGCGCCCGAAAACCGTGGGTGCGCTTACGTCGAATCACACTCGGCTGAAACGTCCTCTTCATGGCGATATTTCGTCCTGCAGGCCAGTAAAATCAAGGCGGGAACTGTACTGTGCAACAGGGTCACTGTCAATTTTACGCCGCACACAAGTGACCGTGGATTAGCACCGCGCGAGGGTATAGACTCCTCGGTCTAACGAAATCCCGTCAGCATCTCCTAATCGTTACCGAAGAGGTATCGTCCGTGGCCAATTCGCTGTGGAAGGGATGTCTACGCCGCCTGGAACGGGAGGTCTCGGACCAACAGCTCAACACCTGGATACGGCCGCTGCAAGCCCAGGAGGATGGCAAACTGCTGCGCCTACTGGCCCCCAATCGCTTCGTGCTCGACTGGGTACGCGATCATTTCGCCGACCGGATCCAGGAGCTGCTGGTCGGGCAATGCCCGGATTGCCCACCCAAGCTGAAGCTTGAGATCGGAACCAACTTGGCACCGACGACGCGCGCGACGACAGTCCATCCGTCTTCTAGCCTGCTCAACCCAAATTTTACCTTCGACACCTTCGTCGAGGGGAAATCCAATCAATTGGCCCGTGCAGCCAGCAGCCAGTTGGTTGAAAACCCAGGCGGGGCTTACAATCCGCTGTTCATCTATGGCGGCGTTGGGCTCGGCAAAACCCACCTGATGCATGCTATCGGTAACGCGCTATTGCAGCGCTTACCAGGTGCCGAGGTGCTTTATCTGCACTCCGAACGGTTCGTCGGCGATATGGTCAAGGCGTTGCAGCATAACGCAATCAATGAATTCAAACGCTACTATCGCGGCGTCAGCGCCCTACTTATCGACGATATTCAATTTTTTGCCGGCAAAGAGCGGTCCCAGGAGGAATTTTTCCATACCTTTAACGCGTTGCTGGAAGGCCAGCAGCAGGTCGTTATGTCCTGTGACCGCTACCCGAAGGAAGTGCAGGGGCTGGAGGAACGGTTGAAATCGCGTTTCGGTTGGGGTTTGACGGTCGCTATCGAACCCCCCGAGTTGGAAACGCGGGCTGCCATTTTAATGACCAAGGCCAATATCGAGGGCATTGAGTTGCCTCATGAAGTGGCTTTTTTTATCGCCAAACGTATCCGTTCGAACGTTCGCGAACTTGAGGGGGCATTACGCAGGGTCATCGCGAACTCATATTTTACCGGTGAGCGAATCACGGTCGAGTTCACCAAAGGAGCGCTGCGCGACCTCCTTGCCCTCCACGATAAGCTCGTGACCATTGAAAACATCCAGAGAACCGTTGCCGAGTATTACAAGATCCGGTTGACCGATTTGCTATCCAAACGACGCAGTCGCTCCATTACACGCCCGCGACAAATCGCTATGGCGCTTGCCAAAGCCCTGACAAGCCATAGTCTACCCGAGATCGGCAAAGCCTTCGGCGGACGTGATCACACCACAGTGCTGCATGCCTGCCGCAAGGTTACAGAACTCATGGAGGCGGATGCGCGTTTGGCCGAGGATTATAACAACCTGTTGAGAACACTCTCAGCATGATGTGGATAACCTGTGTATTACTCAGAAAGATTCCAAAATTTAGATTTTATCCACAGGATATCCTCCTCATAAACACAGGACATCCGCGGGTTTTCCCCATCAGATTTTTGAGCTAAGCCATTAAAATAGATATCAAAATCTGAGTTATCCCAATATTGGTCCATGACTAATAATCACAAAAAGATATTTATTCACATTAATATTTAATTGGATGCTGCCATGGAGTTCGACGTCGAGAGAACCGCCTTACTCAAAGCGCTACAATCCATTATCGGCGTTGTAGAACGTCGCCAAACCTTACCGATACTGGCAAACATACTGCTTGAGGCACGAGATCAAAGACTCTCGCTTACGGCGACTGACTTGGAGGTCGGGATTCAAACCCACGTCCAGGCCAAGCTCACGCAAGCGGGAGAAACAACACTACCGGCACGAAAGCTCCTGGATATTGTCCGTAATCTACCGGAGAACTCCAGTATCCATGTCAGTTTGAGCGACAATCACATCGCACTACAGCTCCCCCACAGCCGATTTTCGCTCGCCACGCTTCCGACCAACGACTTCCCGACAATTGAAGAAACAGGGCAAACCCAAAATCTGGAGCTCACACAAGCGCATCTGCACTGGCTCATTGATCGCACCAGCTTTGCTATGGCCTTGCAGGATGTTCGCTATTATCTTAACGGGCTTTTGTTAGAGCTTGAGCCGTATTGTTTGCGCGCCGTTGCCACTGACGGGCATCGGCTCGCGCTTGCCGAGATGGTAACGGAGCTTCCACTGACGGAGACGAAACAGGTTATTGTGCCGCGTAAAGGCATACAGGAATTATTACGGCTTTTAACCAATAGCGACGAGGCGCTGCAGCTCGAGCTCGGTGATAATCACATCCGCGCCACATGGTCGGACGTTCGTTTTACGACCAAACTCATCGACGGCCGGTTTCCAAGTTATCAGCGAGTAATCCCGAAACGAAGCGGTGGTTGCGTGCAGGTCGAACGCCAGGCCATTCGACAAGCCTTGATCCGAGCTGCCATTCTCTCCAATGAGCAATTGCATGGAGTCCGTTTTATTCTCGGCGGCAAGTACTTACGCATTTGCTCCAATAACCCAAATCAAGAAGAAGCCGAAGAGGAACTTGCCGTGGTCTACGACGGAGAAGCCTTCGAAATCGGCTTCAATGCAAGTTACTTGCTGGATGCGCTTGCCGCGATTGAGGACTCAACCGTAGAGATCTTCCTAACCGACGCCAACAGCAGTGCTTTATTGCGTGGAACTGGTGATGACAACTGCCAATATGTGGTGATGCCGTTAAGGCTGTAATGGGTATAACCGTGCGATTAGCACGGCCTGTTAAGCAAGTGCTGGATCAATAACATCATATTGACTATTGGAATAAACCAAACACCGATGACCCTTGCTCGAATCGAGGTGGAGGCGTTCCGAAACCTGCAAGGCGTTGCGCTGACCCCGGATCCCCGAATTAATCTGATTTGGGGTGACAATGCATCTGGGAAAACCAGTTTACTTGAGGCTGTTCATTGGTTGGCGCGTGGCCGCAGTTTCTTGCGCGTTCCTTCCGACCAACTGATCCGCGAGGGTCGTCGCGCTTTCACCTTAGGAGCAAGCGTCAAGGTAAAAGCGCGCACGGCGTGGCTGGGAATGGAACGGACTCCCGGGCGGACGCGCGTCCGGTTCAACGGGCAGGACATCTGGAACTTGTCCGCAATCGCTTGGCTGCTACCCATTTACATCGTTAATACGGAAAGCCAGCGGCTGTTCGTTGGTGCTCCGCAAGATCGGCGGAGCCTTCTCGATTGGGGTGTGTTCCACGTGGAACAGTCCTTTCAGAATTATTGGCGGCGCTATCGGCGCGCTTTGCGGCAGCGCAATGCAGCGCTGCGTTCTGGCAATCGGCAGTTAGCCAGGGTATGGGAACCCGATCTTGTGGCCGCGGCTGAAACGGTCGACATCATGCGGCGTCGTTACCTGACTGCGCTTGAGCCGCTTTGGTCCGCTTTTGCGGAAGACTGGCTTCCAGGGCTTGAGGTTCATTGGGATTTTCGGTCCGGTTGGCCACGGCGCGATGCGCTAGAGAGCGCCTTGGCACAGGCGAGGGACCGTGAATTTGAGCGTGGGTATACTCTCTACGGCCCTCATCGGGGGGATTTGCGTTTCATTACAGGCGATGTCGAGGCCGCTCAACGCCTCTCGCGCGGGCAACAAAAACTTGCAGCTATTGCGCTGCAGCTTGCTCAAGCCAAGCTTGCTTCAAAAAGCGGCCGACAGCGGCCAATCATTCTTGTCGATGACTTGGCGGCCGAACTCGATGGCGAGCGTCGGGAGCGTGTTTTGTCGGGGTTGCTGCACATGGATGCACAGCTTCTATTGACAGCTTTGACTCGGAGCGAACTGGTGCTTCCTTGTGGGGTTGGGCTTCGCGTGTTTCACGTGAAACAGGGTCGTTACTGCGAAATGGTATAATACGAACGTCTTTCAAAAAGGAATCTTTTATGAGCGCACAGTCTGAGTACGGTTCCGCGCAAATCAAAATCTTGCGTGGTTTGGATGCCGTGCGCAAACGTCCTGGTATGTATATTGGTGATACCGATGATGGCACCGGGCTACACCATATGGTCTTCGAGGTGGTTGATAACGCCGTCGACGAAGCACTCGCGGGGCATTGCACCGAGATCGAGGTGATGATCCATGCGGATAATTCGGTGACGGTTACCGATAATGGCCGTGGTATCCCGGTAGACATCCATCCGGAAGAAGGGCGTTCCGCTGCCGAGGTCATCATGACTATGCTGCATGCTGGCGGAAAGTTCGATAATAAATCTTACAAGGTCTCGGGTGGGTTGCATGGCGTGGGGGTCTCTGTCGTTAATGCTTTGTCGGAGCGATTGCGGCTCGTGATCAAGAAAAGTGGCCATATCCACCTTCAGGAATATCGCGACGGTGAGCCACTTGCTCCGCTTAAGCAGCTCGGTGAGACGAACGATACGGGAACGCAGGTTACGTTTCATCCGAGTTCGATTATTTTTACTAACATCGAGTTCAACTACGATATTTTGGCCAAGCGCTTCCGTGAACTCTCTTTTCTTAATCCTGGTGTGCGTATTTCATTAAAAGATGAGCGCACGGATAAGGAGGATGTGTTCGAGTATGCCGGTGGTATTCGCGCATTCGTCCAACATCTAAACAAAAATAAAACACCGCTGCATCGGGATGCTTTTTATCTCAACTTCTGGAAGGGCTCGGTCGGTATCGAGATCGCAATGCAGTGGAACGACTCTTATCAGGAGAACATCTTCTGTTTCACCAATAATATCCCTCAGCGTGACGGGGGTACACATATGGCTGGTTTCCGTGCGGCTCTGACGCGCACTGTAAACCAATACATGGAGTCCGAAGGATACGGCAAGAAAGCCAAATTAGTGCCGACCGGCGATGATGTTCGCGAGGGCCTTACCGCTGTTGTATCGGTGAAAGTGCCTGACCCCAAGTTCTCATCCCAGACCAAAGACAAGCTGGTCTCCTCGGAAGTCAAGGGGGTGGTGGAGTCGGTGTTGGTTGAGCACCTGAATGAATGGCTCTACGAACAGCCAGGTAGCGCGAAAGCAATTGTCGAGAAGGTTATCGAGGCGGCCCGCGCGCGCGATGCCGCCCGCCGGGCAAGGGAAATGACTCGGCGTAAAGGGGTGTTGGATGTGGCCGGCTTGCCGGGCAAGCTTGCCGATTGTCAGGAGCGCGATCCCGCGCGCTCGGAGCTTTATCTCGTTGAGGGAGATTCCGCGGGCGGTTCGGCCAAGCAAGGGCGAGATCGACGCTATCAGGCGATCCTGCCACTTAAAGGCAAAATTCTCAACGTCGAAAAAGCGCGGTTTGACAAAATGCTTTCTTCTGCCGAGGTGGGGACCTTGATCACGGCGCTTGGTTGCGGTATTGGCAAGGAAGAGTTTGATCCTGATAAACTGCGCTATCATCGGGTCATCATCATGACCGATGCTGACGTCGACGGTTCCCATATCCGCACCCTGTTGCTTACGTTCTTCTATCGCCAGATGGTCGAATTAGTGGAGCGAGGGCATATTTACATTGCGCAACCCCCTCTGTACAAGGTCAAACGGGGGAAGCAAGAGGATTATGTCAAGGACGAAAAGGAGCTCATCGAACATCTGCTCCGCCTTGCATTGACTGACGCGAGCTTGCAGCCGAAGGCCGGTGCAGAGCGGATCTTCGGTGAAGAATTGGAGACGTTGATTCGCCAATATTGGGCGACTATGGATATGATCGATCATCTCGCCCGGCGTACGGATCCGAATATCCTCCGGGCTATGGTGGACCTGCCGGCGCTCAATGAGGACACATTGCGTGATGGTCGAAAAATCGACAGTTGGTTTCAGCGGTTGGCGGAAGGCATCAACCGCAACCAGCCTACCGGCACCGAGTATCGCGTTCGCGTCAATTTGACTCAGAACGGCAGTTTTCATGATGCGCTGATAACCAAGCGCATGCACGGGATTCTTTACCCCTATGCTTTTCCGATGCAGTTTTTTTTGTCGCAGGAATACGAGACCATCCGGCGGTTGAGTGAAGCGCTCGATGGTCGGCTCGGTGCGGATGCTCTCGTGCTCCGCGGGCAACGGAGCAAGGCGGTAAGCGAGTTTCACGATGTCGTGAATTGGCTTTTGGATGAGGCGAAACGAGGCCTTAGCGTGCAGCGTTACAAAGGACTTGGTGAAATGAATCCGGCGCAGCTATGGGAGACCACGATGGATCCAGCGGCGCGTCGATTGCTGCAGGTGCGTATCGAGGATGTGGTGGCCTCCGACGAGATCTTTACAACTCTTATGGGTGATCAGGTCGAACCGCGCCGAGAGTTTATCGAAAACAATGCATTATCCGCCAGTAACCTGGATATCTAGGCCAAACAGGGCGGCCGTCCGAAAGGGCGATATATGGCTATGGCCTGCTAAGCTGTTTCAACCCGAAGGGTGCGTTGTTGCGATAAAGTAGGCATCTGCCCTTCGATCCAAGTTTCAACTTGGGCCATTAGCTGTTCCGGTTGTAGGTCGCGGGTTTCAATCGGCTCGCCGATGCGCACCCGGATACAACCCGGGCGTTTCCGCCAACCGTGTTTGGGCCAGAATTCGCCGGCGTTGTGCGCAACGGGCACGACTTTGGCTCCGGTGGCACAGGCCAACACGGCACCGCCCAAACGATAACGGCCCTTATCGCCGGCAGGGATCCGTGTGCCCTCTGGGAATACGACCACCCAGCTACCTGCGGCCAATCTGGCTCGGCCTTGTTTGATGATTTGCCGTATGGCCGAGCGACCGGCATGGCGGTTGATCGCTATGGGTCGAAGAAGGGAAAGTGACCATCCGAAAACTGGCAGCCACATAAGTTCACGTTTGAGAACCCAAGTTTGGGGTTGGAACCAGCCTTGCAAGGCAAGCGTTTCCCAGGTTGATTGATGTTTGGACATGACTATGCCGGCTTGGGCGGGAATATTCTCTAATCCCTCTACCTCCCAGCGAACCCCATTGGTGATTCGCAGCCACCAGATGGCCCATAGGCTCCAACGGCTAATGATCCAGTAGCGGGCGCGGTAAGGAAGGGGGAAACTGAGCAGGCTGGGAATTCCCCAAAGACCTACGGATAGCCCCAGGCCGATATGAAAGATAACCCCTCGGATCAGGCTGCCCTGCACAGAGCGCGTGTAGTGGCTGGTCATCGCCTATCGGGTCTCCTTGAGTAAGCACTCGGTGAGTGCGGCAAGGTTTGGGTAAACTTCAGATGGCTTGGCTATTTTGTTTGTCAATGTGCGCTCACCATTGCCGGTACGCACCAAAATGGTGCGAGCTCCGACTCGCTGGGCGGCCTCAAGATCGCGGGCGCTGTCTCCTACGACCGGTTGGCCGCGCAGAGATATTCCGAAGTATTGTTCGACACCCCGTAATAACCCCGCAAGCGGCTTGCGGCACGGGCATCCATCGGTTGGGCCGTGCGGGCAGACGAAAATGGCGGTTAGCCGACCACCGGCCGCGCGAACGGCACGATCCATGTGTGCGTGGATCGCACTTAGATCATGCAATGAGAACAAACCGCGTGCGAGGCCGGATTGATTGGTGCATATCACCACCGCGTATCCCGCTGCCGATAACCGGGCGATCGCGGTAAGGCTACCGGGGAGGGGACGCCATTCTGCAGGGCTTTTGATATAAGCTTCCGAGTCCCAGTTGATTACCCCGTCCCGATCAAGGACGATTAGCTGCCGCGCCATGGATTCATTCTCCAGTGGGCAGCCAACCCACATCCGCAACGCTGAGAAAAAGTTCTGAGACACAGGTAAGCAAGGCAAGCCGATTGGTCCGTACGCGCGGCTCATCGGCCATGACCAAAACCGCATCGAAGAAACGGTCGATCGGTTCGCGCAGTATAGCGAGATGCCGAAGCGCCGCAGTGTATTCTCCGGTATTTACCCGATTTTCGACTTCGGTGGCGAGTGCATTGACTGCCTCATAAAGTTGCCGCTCCTCCGGATACTCAAGGTGCTCTGGGTCGACCGGTGGGAACGGCTGATCGCTCGCATCAGCGTGGCGCAGAATATTATGGATGCGTTTGTTCGATGCCGCCAGGCTAGTGGCCTCCGGCAATTGTACGAACTCGGCGCAGGCCATGACACGGCGGTGGAAATCCCACGGGTCGACGATCAGGCGTTTTTGCTGGGTTAGCGCGCGTACCGCCTCGAACAGTTCTCCGGGGTGGTTGCGCTCGAGGTAGAGGCCGCGCAGGCGCTCCAGGCAAAACTGCAGTACGGGCTGTATTTGGCGCGTTGCATGAATCTCGGTAGGCATCAGTTCGGCGGCCAAGCGAAAGAGTGCCTCAAGATCGATCGAGCGCTGTCCTTCTATGCAAGTTCTCAATAAGCCGAGTGCCGCGCGACGAAGCGCGAACGGGTCTTTTGCTCCAGTAGGGGCTTTTCCCAGAGCGAATATACCGATCAGTGTGTCGGCACGTTCTGTTATCGCCAACAGTTGTCCAAGCGAGCTTGGGGCGATTGCATCCCCTGCAAATCGTGGCCGATAAGCCTCGTCGAGGGCGTGCGCGATCGCCTCGTCCTCACCATCATGCACGGCATAATAGCGGCCCATCACGCCTTGTAGTTCCGGGAACTCGCCGACCATATCAGTGAGCAAGTCGGTTTTGGAAAGCCATGCCGCCCGCTCGATCTGGTCGCCCACGACGCTGAAGTCGTCGGCAAAATGCCGTCCAAGCGCAGCGACGCGGGCAGACTTATCAAACAAAGAGCCCAATTGTTTTTGAAACAAAACATTCTTGAGCTGTGGGATGCGTTCAGCCAGCGAGCGCCGACGATCTTGGTCCCAGAAAAAAGCTGCATCGGCTAATCGTGGCCGAATAACCCGTTCATTACCGGCAATTACCTGGGCCGGATCCTGGCTTTTTAGGTTGGCCACCGTAATGAAGCGTGCCAGCAAACCCGCGTCGGACTTGCTCCGCAAGGGAAAATATTTCTGGTGGCCTTGCATGCTGGAGATGAGCGCCTCTGCAGGTACCCTTAGAAAGGTCTCATCGAAGCTGCCTGCTAATGCGACCGGCCACTCCACTAATGCCGTAACCTCATCGAGCAGGGCATCGTCCCATAGTGCTTGTGCGCCGAGTGCCTTGGCACATTGCGTGACCTGGCTTAGGATCCGCTCACGACGCGCCTCGAAATCGGCGATGACGCAGCCTTTCTCGCGCAATCGATCGCTGTATTCGAGCGGATTCCGTAGCGGGATCGGTTGTGGGTGATGAATGCGATGGCCACGGCTGGTATTGCCGCTGGCGGTGTCTAAGAGTGTGGCTGGCACGACCTCCTCACCGAGCATCAATACCAACCAGTGCACAGGTCGAACGAACTCGGCCTGGCTTTTACCCCAGCGCATACGTTTTGCTATAGGTAAGCGCGTAAGCGCTTGGGCTATTATTTTGGGGAGGAGTTCCGCCGTTGTGCGGCCGGATTCGGTGCCGCGATAGCCGAGCCACACCCCTTTTGCGGTCTCCAGCCGGCAGAGTTGTTCGATTTCGACACCGCAGGAACGGGCGAAGCCGAGCGCGGCCTGGGTCGGTTGACCGGCAGTGTCGTAGGCTACTGACCAAGCCGGGCCTTTGCGTTCGATTTGGCGGGCTGGTTGCTGCAGCGCGACGCAGCGTACCAATACGGCCAAACGGCGTGGGGTGGCGAAGCAGCGGTGTTCGGCGTGGGGTAGCTCCGCCTGATTCAATCCGGCGATGATTTGGCTTTCAAATGACTCCATCAAGCGGCGCAACCCCTTTGGGGGTAGCTCCTCGGTACCCAGTTCCACCAGCAGATCACGATGCGCGTGGTTCATGCTTCTAGCCTTCCTTGGTTACATCGAGCAGGGGAAAGCCCAGTGCCTCGCGGGATGCGAAGTAGGCTTCGGCCACGGCACGCGCACGGGCCCGCAGACGCAGTATGTAGCCCTGGCGTTCGGTTACCGATACCGCGTGACGCGCTTCCAGCAAATTGAAAGTGTGTGAGGCTTTCAGCGCCATCTCGTAGGCCGGCAGCGGTAGTCCGAGTTCTACTAGCCGCTTGCTCTCAAGCTCGCAGACGTCGAACCAGTTGAATAGGGCATCGACGCCAGCCTGCTCGAAATTATATTCTGACATTTCCCGTTCGTTCTGCAGGAATACGTCACCGTATGACACCGAGCCTGTGGGACCCGTAGTCCAGATCAGATCGAATACGCTCTCCTTGTTTTGTAGATACATGGCTATGCGCTCGAGCCCATAGGTGATCTCCCCTGTCACCGGTCGGCAGTCCAGACTGCCCACTTGCTGGAAGTAGGTGAACTGGGTGATTTCCATGCCATTGAGCCAGACTTCCCAGCCCAGCCCCCAGGCGCCGAGCGTGGGCGATTCCCAGTCATCCTCGACAAAACGAATATCGTGGACGGTGAGATCAACGCCAAGTGCCTCAAGCGATCCGAGGTACTGCTCTTGGATGTCTGCAGGAGAGGGTTTGAGTACGACCTGAAACTGATAGTAGTGTTGCAGTCGGTTAGGGTTGTCGCCGTAGCGGCCATCTTGAGGACGGCGGGAGGGTTGGACATAGGCGGCGTACCAGGGCTCGGGGCCGAGCGCGCGCAGAAAGGTCGCCGGATGGAATGTGCCCGCACCCACCTCCATGTCGAGTGGCTGCAATATTACACATCCGCGTTGTGCCCAGTAGCGTTGTAGCGCGAAGATCAGCTCTTGAAAAGTTATCATGCTCGGCTCGTTGTTTCAGTCCCTGGATTTGGTTGCAGCGCAATTTTCCTGATGGCTGCACTAAGTATCGGATTATAGTGGGTCTAGTTCACACGATGTAAGCGGCCAAATTCGCAAATATTTCCCCCGGCGCGCCGATACCCTATATAGATATGAGTGGTTGGTAAAATCGGGAGGTGGGTGATGAGCCGGTTGATCCTTGAGCCGAGTGCCATGGCGGTGTGGCATCGTGTGGTGACCGAGGCGGCTTGCCGTGCCGAGTGCGCGCTCGATGAGCAGCGCGAAAGCTATCTCGTGTTTTTGCTCATGCGCTATTTGCGGCGTCCGGAGTTGATGCGATCGGTTCTGGCTCTCAAGTTTCTGCACGGCCTGTTGAATCGGGGTCGGGTGCGCCGCGATAGTCTGCAGGAAGTCGGCGATCAGTGCCTCATCTTCGCTGGGTTGTTTCCAGAGCAGGCGGAGCGCCGCCGGGTGGGGTTGAGCTATTTCGTCGATCTCGGGCGCTCGGCCTACGATGATTTGGCCGGCGCACCGTATGCCGATAGCGCCGAGCTTTTCCATGCTTTGGCGCATACCTTTGTTGTGCTGATGGATGTGTTGCGCGCCGTTCGGCAGCAAAATGACGCCCCTGCTATGACGGCGCTGCAGGCGGCTGAGCTTTCACTCGAGACGGACAGCGCGTTTGCCCGTCGTGTTTTGCGACACTACACCGACGCCACGCTCGTCGCCACCGGTGGTGGTTGTCGTCGGCATTGATGAACGGGTGGGTGTTTGAAAAATTGAGCGAGTTTGGTGCATAAGCCCAATATTGGTGCGTTTGATGGTTTTTTTGCACCAGTTTGGTTCTATTGTGGGCGGCGATGCCTTGCCGTAACCGCAGCGATTGCTAGAGGTGACGCTGGGGCGGCGGGTTTTTGGTATATGGCACGATTCATGCCCTAATTTTGGGCGAATTCTTGGATGATCTGTAAATCTATGCAGCATTCACCGTGGAGGTCGATTAATGGTTCGTACACCTGATGACGCGCTGAAGATGGTCAAGGACAAAGAGGTCAAGTTCGTGGATCTGCGATTTACGGACACGCGCGGCAAATGGCAGCATCTCACCCTTCCCTCGCACTGCGTCGATGAGGATCTCTTCGAAAGCGGTAAAATGTTCGATGGCTCTTCGATCTCCGGTTGGAAGGGTATCCAGGAGTCCGACATGATTTTGCTGCCGGATCCTGCCACGGCAGTACTTGACCCTTTCTTCGATGAGACAACGCTCAATCTCATTTGTGATGTCATCGAGCCAAGCACCATGCAAGGCTACGAGCGTGATCCCCGTTCCCTGGCGCGGCGGGCCGAGGCCTATTTGAAAGCCACCGGCATCGGCGATGCGGCTTACTTCGGCCCGGAGGCCGAGTTCTTTATCTTCGATGATGTCCGCTGGGGCGCCGATATCAGCGGCAGCTTTTGCAAGGTGGACTCCGAAGAGGCGCGCTGGAATTCGGAGCGAATCTATCCGGACGGCAATATGGGGCACCGTCCGGGAATTAAGGGGGGGTATTTCCCCGTGCCACCGGTTGATGCGCTGCACGATATCCGTGGCGCCATGTGCCAGGCCATGGCCGAGATGGGGTTGGTTACCGAGGTGCACCATCACGAGGTCGCAACGGCCGGCCAGGGCGAGATCGGCACCAAGTTTGCTACCTTGGTCAAAAAAGCCGACGAACTGCAAGCGTATAAGTACTGCGTGCACAATGTCGCGGCCGCTTTCGGTAAGACAGCGACTTTTATGCCCAAGCCTTTGGTGGGGGATAACGGCAACGGTTGCCATGTGCATCAATCCATCGCCAAGCTTGGTGAGACCCTGTTCGCCGGTGACCGCTACGGTGGTTTGTCCGAGATGGCGCTGTACTATATCGGCGGCATCATTCGGCACGCCAAGGCGTTGAATGCGTTCACCAACGCGGCCACTAACAGCTACAAACGTTTGGTGCCCGGTTTCGAGGCGCCCGTGCTGTTGGCCTACTCCGCTCGTAATCGCTCGGCCTCGATCCGCATCCCATGGGTCTCAAATCCCAAAGCGCGGCGCATCGAGGTGCGGTTCCCGGATGCTACCGCGAACCCGTACTTCGCTTTTGCGGCCATGTTGATGGCTGGGCTGGATGGGATTCAAAACAGAATTCATCCGGGTGATGCCATGGACAAGGATCTCTACGATCTGCCCCCGGAGGAGGAAAAGGAAATCCCCAAAGTGGCGTTTTCCCTGGAGGAAGCGCTGCAGGCCCTGGATCAGGATCGTGCGTTTCTCAAAGCCGGTGGTGTATTTACCGATGATGCCATCGATGGGTACTTGGCGCTGAAGATGGATGAAGTCCAGCGCCTGCGGATGACAACGCATCCTGTCGAGTTCGATATGTATTACAGCGTTTAAGCTGAAGCGGCCCTTCAGCGCTTTCAAGTTGGCTGTTGGGCCGATTGCGCGAGAGAGGGCGTGGTTGAGGTGAGGGAACCGGTCAGCCCGAAAATGTGATTGGATAACATGTTAAGTAGGCCTGGGCGGCGGCCGTTACAGAACGATCAAACGACCCCATTAAGACTCTTGGAGTGGTGGCGGAATGAAGCAATTTGTGGCAAGTGCCGTGCTGTTTCTGTTAGCGGCGCTGCCCGTTGGGGCCGTCGTGTACAAGTGGACGGATGAGAATGAGGGGGTGCATTTCTCCGATAACCCGCATGCCGGTGCCAAGCGGTTGGATTTGGAGCAACCGCCGGTAATTAGCTTGCCGCCGGTTGAAGAAGCGCCTTCTACCGCGCCCCAGACGAGCTCGGAGACGAAAGGCTACGCGCAGTTTGGCATCGTTGAGCCGCACGCTGAGGCCACTGTCCGCAACAATCCGGGTACTGTGGTCGTGCGTTTTAGGATCGAGCCTGAATTGCGCGCCGGGGATCGTATTCGGATATTGTTGGATGGCCAGCTGGTGGATACGGCTGCGCTTAACGGCGCTACAGCCGAACTCTACGAGGTCGAGCGGGGCACGCATACAATCGGCGCTGTAATCGAGGACAAAGGGGGCGAGGCTGTTGCGCGAGCCGATCCCGTTACCTTCTATATGCATCGCCCTTCCGTGAATATTCCGGCCAATAAACCGCCTCGCCGGCTATAGCACCAAACAAGGGCGTGGTTAACGGCTGGCTCCCTGGGGCAAGGGTGAACGAAAGATCCCTCTAGAGCCCGCGTGGACTCGCGAGGGTGCAGGATGGACTTTGGCCTGTGGGCGGTCAATGCTGAGCATGAATAAGAGTTTGACTCCGATCGGCGATCAAATGCTGGGGCTGCTGAGCACAAGTGTCGTGTTGCTCGAGCGTGATCGCACCGTGTGCTATCTCAACCCCGCGGCCGAGGGTTTGCTGCAGATCAGTGCCCGTCAGGCGATCGGTATAGAGCTCGCGCGAATGGTGCCGAGCCTTGTTACCCTCGAGCGGGGTATTGGATTGGCGCTGGAGCGGCAGGGCGCTTACACGCAACGTGAACACCGTATCGTTGTCGGCAGCGGGCGCACGGTGACTGTCAATTGCGCTATCACGCCGCTGGCGCACGGGCGCATCCTCTTGGAGTTGGACCAACTGGATCATCATCTGAGGATCTCCCGGGAAAACCAGCTTATTGCACAGAATCGCGCCATCCGTGAGCTCATCCGCAATCTGGCCCATGAGATCAAAAATCCACTTGGCGGGCTGCGCGGAGCGGCCCAGTTGCTCCAGCAGGAGTTGCTCGAGCCAGGCCAGCAGGAATACACGCAAGTGATTATCAGGGAGGCCGATCGCTTGCGCGCCCTAGTGGACGGCTTGCTTGGCCCCGATGCTCGTGGACGCCATTGCCCCACCAATATTCACCAAGTGCTAGAGCATGTTCGGCATCTGGTTCAGGCCGAAGCCCCCACGGGGGTGTCGATCGTGCGCGACTACGATCCGAGCATTCCGCTCCTCCAGGCGGCGCCGGATCAACTCATTCAGGTGCTGCTCAATCTGGTGCGAAATGCGCTCCAGGCGGTCGGTGAAACTGGTCTTATCACATTGTACACTCGTGCGCAACGCCGTTTTACGATCGGAGAGGCGGAGCATCGGTTGGTGGCCTGCATCAAAGTCATTGACGATGGCTGCGGAATTCCGGTGGAGCGCCAGGACACGATCTTCTATCCAGTGGCTAGCGATCGCGCACAGGGCCGAGGGATTGGCCTAAGCATCGCTCAGACGCTGCTTTACCAACACGGTGGGCTCATCGAATGCACGAGTGAACCGGGGCACACGGTGTTCACCGTATGGTTGCCGATCGAGGAACACAATGAGTGAGTTGCCGCGTATCTGGGTGGTTGATGACGATCGCTCCATTCGCTGGGTGCTCACCCGCGCTTTGGAAAAAGCTGGGATGCAGGCCGTTCCTTTTGAGAGCGGCCGCGAGGCACTGGCTGCGTTCGATCGGAGCCGACCTGATGTTCTCATAACCGATATCCGGATGCCGAGTCCAGATGGTTTGGCGCTGTTGCGAGATGTGCACGAGCGTTGGCCGCAATTGCCGGTGATCGTAATCACAGCCCACTCGGATCTGGACGCCGCAGTCGCTGCTTATCAGGGGGGGGCATTCGAGTATCTGCCCAAGCCTTTCGACACGGACGACGCGGTCGCTCTGGTTCGGCGTGCCATCGCTGCCGCTCGGGCGGCGGCCCCTACCCGCTACTCGCGCCGCTACACTCCGGAGATCATTGGTGAAGCGCCGGCAATGCAGGAGGTGTTTCGCGCAATCGGGCGCCTCTCCCGTTCCAACATTACGGTGCTGATTAATGGAGAGTCGGGAACGGGCAAGGAGTTGGTAGCGCGAGCCTTGCATCGACACAGCCCGCGTGCCGACAATCCCTTCATCGTGCTCAACATGGCGGCCATTCCCCGAGACCTTATGGAGTCGGAGCTATTTGGCCACGAGAAAGGCGCCTTTACTGGCGCGCATCAGAGTCGGCGGGGGCGCTTCGAACAGGCCGATGGTGGGACGCTGTTCCTCGACGAGATTGGCGATATGCCACCGGAGCTGCAGACTCGGCTGCTACGCGTGCTGGCCGACGGCGAATTTTACCGGGTGGGGGCGCTTACCCCCTTGCGGGTGGATGTACGGATTATCGCGGCAACTCATCAGGATCTGAAGCGCGGGGTTCAGGAGGGGTTATTTCGCGAAGATCTTTTCCATCGCCTGAATGTGATTCGGATTCACGTCTGCCCTCTGCGCGAGCGCAGCAGCGATATTCCGGCTCTGGCAGAGCATTTCCTTATTCGTGCTGCGCGCGAACTCAAGGTGGAGCCCAAGAAGCTCTCGCCGGCGGTGGAACGTTACTTCATGCAGCAACCCTGGCCGGGCAACGTGCGGGAGCTGGAAAATACCTGCCGCTGGCTCACTGTGATGGCCAGCAGCCAGGACATAGAGTTGGAAGACTTGCCTGCCGAGCTTAGAAGCGAGCCCAGCCAGATTGAAACCGCGAACGATTGGGAGTCTCTTCTGGCCTGCTGGGCCGAGCAACGCGCCAGCGAGATGGCTCCCGGTGCGCTGGCCGACGCTCTGCCAAGGCTTGAGCGCGTACTCATTCAGGCTGCGCTACGGCGCACCGGTGGTCGTCGACAGGATGCCGCGCGTTTGCTTGGCTGGGGCCGTAATACGTTGACCCGAAAAATCAAAGAGCTGCAACTCAGTGTTTGATGGAACTGGGTGCGCAACGAATGTTGGAAGCGAGCATGGGCTCGCGATTCCGCAACTGGCCGTCGGGTGATGGCCGTATGGCGTTGTGTACCGGCGTGTTTGTTGCCGGGTTCGGCCGCAAAGGGAGCGCAAAATGGTCTGGAATACATTGATTCCGGTCAGTGCCTTGGCTGAGCATCTCGCCGATCCTGCTTGGTCCGTTATTGACTGCCGCTTCGATTTGACCGACGAGGAAGCCGGTCCTCGCGCCTATGCGATGGCGCACATTCCAGGTGCGCACTACGCGCACCTCGAGCAAGATCTATCCGGCCCGACCACGGCACACAGCGGCCGTCATCCGCTTCCGGATGCCAACGCTCTCATGCATTGGCTCGCGGGCCAAGGGATTGGCAATGCCACCCAGGTGGTGGCTTACGATGCCGGTCCCGGTGCCATTGCTGCCCGATTGTGGTGGCTATTGCGCTGGCTGGGTCATGAAGCCGTGGCGGTTCTCGACGGTGGCTTCCTCGCCTGGCAGGCGCTGGGTTATCCGATCAGCCGTGCTAGACCGCAGCAACGGTTGGCCGATTTCCAGGGTCGAGCCGGGGTGATGCCGACGATCGATGTCGATACTCTCTCCCGTGAGCGCACGTGCTATCGGATCATCGATGCTCGGGTCGTCGAACGGTTTCGGGGCGATGTGGAGCCCATCGATCCGGTCGCCGGACATATCCCAGGGGCTTACAATCGGCCCTTCCCTGACAATTTAGGCCCGGATGGCCGTTTCCTCGATCCGCACTCGTTGCGAGTGGTCTGGAGCGAGCTACTGGCAACCGGCGGTGCCGCCGAGTTGGTCGCGATGTGCGGCTCGGGTGTTACGGCGTGTCATCACGTTTTAGCATTGGAGTATGCAGGGTGGTCCGGGATGCGGCTCTACCCCGGTTCCTGGAGCGAGTGGATAAGAGATCCGAGCCGTCCCATTGCCCGTGGGGAGGCAGCCGCTGTTCCGAGCGCCTAGTATGACTTTGCGGTCGCCGCTGGGGTGGATGCTTGCCGCAGGGACGGCTCTTCGCATTAGAGGTGGCGCAAGGTGCCGGGACGGTTATCGCACATGGTTGGTTTTGACGACGCCCCGTTCGCGAGAGAGTATCGCGGCGATGTGACCGTTGTTGGTGCTGTTTTCAGCGGAGCCCGGCTAGAGGGGGTTTTATCTGGACGGGTTCGTCGCGACGGTGCTAACGCCACCCGGGAGCTGGTGCGGATGGTGCGGGAATCGCGCTTTGCGCCGCAACTGCAGTGCATTTTGCTGCAAGGGGTGGCGTTGGCCGGCTTTAATGTGGTCGATGTCCGGCAGTTGGCCGAAGCGCTCGGGCTCCCGGTGTTGGTCGTCGCTCGACACAGGCCGAATTGGCCGGCTATCCGGGAAGCCTTGTTACAGCGGGTGTCGGGCGGGCGGCGGAAATGGCAACTCATCGAACGGCTGGGGCCCATGGAGCCACTGGGCACGGTTTATGTCCAACGCGTAGGGCTGACGTTGGTGCAGGCGCAGGACATACTCAAGCGCTTTGGCTTGCACAGCCGGATCCCGGAGCCGTTACGTACCGCTCATCTTATTGCTAGCGCGCTCGCCGGCGGGTGGTCTAAACAACGAGTATGATGGAACGCAAGCATGCCGTTGAAAACACCTCCTTGCTGGAGGTCGTCCTGTTCGAACCGGAGATTCCCGCTAACACGGGCAACGTGATCCGGCTCTGTGCTAATACCGGTATGCGGTTGCATTTGATTCACCCGCTTGGTTTCTATATGGACGATCGGCGCTTGCGCCGCGCGGGATTGGATTATCGGGAATACGTTCGGGTAGCAGAGCATGCCGACTATGCCGCTTTCTGCCACGCGGTGCAGCCGATGCGGATATTCGCTTTTGCCGCCGGCGCGCGGCGGCTTTTTCACGCGGTTCGTTTTCAGCCCGGTGACGCTTTATTGTTTGGTTCTGAAAGCCGCGGTCTACCACAAAACCTGCTTGATGCCTTCGATCCAAAAACCGTTTTGCGTCTGCCGATGGTGCCTGGGAACCGCAGTCTCAATCTCTCCAATGCCGTAGCCGTTACCGTTTTCGAGGCCTGGCGGCAGTTCGGTTTTGCCGGAACGCAGAAGCCGTTGTAGCAAGCTCCGGTAGCCATTGCCCCGCAATACAAAAGGGCACATTGCCTTCAATCCAGTTCTGACTTGCGTTCTCGGAGCATCAGGTTGGCGGCGGCCATCTTTGCGGTGAGTTGGTGCGACAGGACCAGATGAACCTGCTCGCAAATGGGCATCTCGACGCCCTTTCGCTTTGCCAAGCGGTGGACGTCTGCAGTGGTTTGCAGGCCCTCCACGGTTTGTCCGATTTGCCGCAAGGCCTGCGCGACCGGTAGACCCCGGCCTATGGCAAGGCCCATTCGGCGATTGCGGGATTGATCGTCGGTGCACGTCAGTATGAGATCCCCCATGCCGGAAAGTCCCATGAAAGTTTCTGAACGGGCCTGCATCGCTTGGCCAAGGCGGCGCAGTTCGGCCAGGCCGCGTGTAATGAGACCTGCTCGGGCATTGGCGCCCATGCCGAGTCCGTCGGCAATGCCGGTGGCAATGGCCAGCACGTTTTTCACCGCACCCCCGAGTTCCACTCCGAGCACGTCGTTGCTGGTATAGACACGGAAGGTCTCGTTATGAAAGGCACTGGCAATTTCCTGGGCGAATGCTGAGTTTCGTGAGGCTATGGTGACAGCGGTCGGGAGCCCTTGGGCGACCTCTCGCGCGAAACTCGGACCCGAGAGCACGGCCAGGGGACGCCCCGGCAAAAGGCGCTCGGCCGTGCAATGCAAAGGGTTTCCCGTATCGGCATCGAGTCCTTTGGTTGCCCAGGTGATTCGGGCTTGCTCGGCAAGCAGTGGCGCCATTTGTTCGAGCACCCGATTGAAGACGGCGCTGGGGACCACCACCAGCACCTCCCGCACGTCACGTAGGGCGACTTCCAGTTCGGCGACCGGTTGCAGCTCGGCTGGGAACGGTGCATCCGGGAGATAGCGGGGGTTGATGCGCTCCCGCGACATGCGTTGTATGTACTCGGGGTTATGACCCCAGAGGTAAACGCGGTAACCGTTGCGTGCGAGAACCAGTGCGAGAGCGGTTCCCCAAGAGCCCGCGCCGACGACGCTGATCGGGTCGGAATGCTGCATGAGCCGCCCTACTGGAGTTCGCCCGCCTGGCGCTGCTGTTGCTCGGCTTGCTTTTGGGCGTAGATGACGTCGAAATTCACCGGCGCCAGGACTATACCTGGGAAACCGGCTCGATTGGAGAGATCGGATATGGCTTCGCGAGCATAGGGAAACAGGATGGTGGGGCAATAGCTGCCGAGCAGACCATCCAGCGTCCGAGCATCGAATCCGCCGATGGTGAAAATTCCAGCTAGATGAACCTCGCAGAGATAAGCCGTCTTATCATCGAGCTTGGTGGTTACCGTGACGGTGACGACCACTTCATACGCGCTTTCATCGAGCGCGCCGTGTGCGGTATTCAACTCGACGTTAACTTGCGGGCGCCATTCCGAGCGAAAGATTTGCGGGGCGTTGGGTATCTCCAGAGAGGCATCCTTGAGATATACTTTTTGAATGATGAACTGCTGCTGGGCTTCGCCTGTTCGGGTGGTGGCATCTACTTCAGCCATGTTTCGTTACACTCCCTTTATTTATCGCAATCGGCAAGCCCTACTTGCTCTTCGTAGGTAATCCGGCGCCTCGCCAAGCGTCGAGGCCGCCTCTTAGTTGATACACGTTTTCCATACCCAGTTTTTTGAGCTTCGATCCGGCTTTGCGGGCCTGATAACCGGACTCGTCATAGAGGATCACAGGACGTCCGGCGTATTGTTTGAGTTTTTCCGTTTGGTGCTCCAGGCGGGCGAACGGCAAATTTACGGCGCCTGGCAGATGGGCCGTCAAGTAAGCGTTTTCGCCACGCAGATCGATGAATACGGCGTCATCTCGGTTATACAATTGAGTCGCTTGTTCCGGTTCCAATGCGTGACCTGCCTGGAGCAGCAGAAGCACCTCATTGGCAATAATGGCTATTGTGATCACCACGAGCGCGGTAAAAAGCGCCCAGTGGTTGCCGACAAATTCAAACAAGTGCTCCATAGGCGATCTTTGGGCTCGTTAATGCTGAAAGGACGGCCACCGGCCATTGCACGTGCAAACCACCCGCGCAGACAGTTTTACCCGTAGCTCGATGTATCTGTGTGCCAGCCGACTTGTTTCGGCTGCTCTACGGGGATTGCTAAACTGGGCATTATACTGTTGCCAGCCGGTGATGAAATGTACTGTCAAGGGTGTCTGAGCAGAGATCATATTGCATGCAATCGTGGGCCGCTTTGATAACGGCCATACTGGCCTTGTTTCTGTTCACGGATACCACCGCTGGCGAAGGGTATCATAGCAAAGCCGAACGGCTTGAGAAGTTGCACGCGGAGATTGCCGGTATCCGTAACGAGTTACGCGGTGAGCAGCGGCGTGAGGACAGTCTTACGCGGCAGTTGCGGCGCCTTGATAAGGACATTGGCGGGGCGGCCGCTGGTGTACATGAGTTGGAGATTACGGCTCAGGCACATCGCCACCGCATTGCCAAGCTACGGGCTCGCTATGAGCGCAACTCCGGGCGGCTTGCGCAGCAGCGCGCGTATTTAGCGCGGGAGATCGTCGAAGCCTATGCGCTTGGCCGTGATCAGTATTTGCGTCTTCTCCTGAACCAGGAAGATCCGAACCGCCTGGAACGGGTGCAAGTCTACTATGAATATCTCCGCCAAGAACGCGGCCGGCGTATCCAGGAGGCCGTGCAGACGTTGCAATCGATGGACTCGCTCAAGCAGAAGTTGCGTCTTGAGCTCGCGCAACTGCGTGAACTCAAGCGGCAGCGTGTTTTACAGCAAAAGGGTTTGCAGCATGATCGCCAGCAACGGACTGTGTTGCTGCGGCAGTTGCGTCGGCATATGGTCGATCAAGGGCAACGATTGCAGCGCTTGCAAGCCGACGCGGCGAAGTTGACGAAATTAGTACAGCGCTTGCGTACACTGGCCGATATTTCCGCCGATAATATGGATGAACGGCCGTTTGGAATTCGCAAAGGGCAGTTGGCTTGGCCTCTGACGGGTAAACTGGCCTCTCGTTATGGTGCCAAGCGCGATGTCGGGGTGCTTTGGCAAGGTGTGTTTATTGCGGCGGCGGAGGGCAGCGCCGTGCACGCTGTTGCGGGTGGACGGGTGGTTTTTGCCGATTGGCTGCGTGGTCTTGGGCTGCTGCTAATTATTGATCACGGTCGGGGTTATATGACTCTGTACGGCCACAATCAATCCCTATACAAAGGGGTTGGTGATTGGATCGAGGCCGGAGAGGTAATCGCCACGGTGGGCCTAAGCGGTGGAGAGAGCCGTGCGGGGCTTTATTTCGAAGTGCGTGTGCGTGGTAAACCCGAAAACCCGCTCGCTTGGCTGCGGCCTGTAGGGCAGCATAGTTAAGCTGTGGCGAGTCGTTGTTAGCGTTGCGATAGACGTCTACATAGAGAGTGGATATGCGAGTCACCAAGTTCCTGTATGCGCTGTGCGTCGGCACTGTGCTCGGATTTTTCGTCGCGTTCGGTCAGAGCGCGTGCGCTCAACGGGCCCCACAAGCGGAATTGCCGTTGGATGAACTGCGTACCTTCACCGAGGTGCTGGTTCGTGTCAAACAGGATTACGTCGAGTCGGTGCGGGATGAAACGCTGTTGGAGAATGCGGTCCGAGGTATGCTCTCGGGCCTGGATCCGCATTCAGCCTACCTGGATAAAAAAGAATATCAAGACCTGCAAGTGGGGACGCGAGGTGAATTCGGGGGGCTTGGTATCGAGGTTGGGATGGAGAATGGCTTCGTCAAGGTGATTGCTCCCATCGATGACACGCCGGCCGCGCGGGCGGGCATCCAACCCGGTGACCTGGTCATCCGCATCGACGGAAAACCGGTGAAAGGGATGACTTTGGGCGATGCGGTGAGCGTGATGCGTGGCAAACCGGGGACGACCATCAAACTGACGGTAGTTCGGGAGAGCGAGGACAAACCGTTCGACGTGACGATTAAGCGCGCCGTGATCAAGGTTGACAGTGTCAAATCTCGAATATTGGAGCCCGGCTTTGCCTATTTGCGCATTACCCAATTTCAGTCCCATACTGGGGAAGACGTACTCGCTGCACTCGATGACTTGAAGCAGCAGAGCGACGGTAAGTTGCACGGTTTGGTGCTGGATTTGCGCAATAATCCTGGTGGCGTTCTCAATGCGGCGGTGGAGGTCGCTGACGATTTTCTCACCAAAGGGCGGATCGTCTATACGAAGGGGCGTATCGACAGTGCCGATATGAGTTTTAGCGCCACTCCAAGCGATTTTATCGCCGGCGCCCCCATGGTTGTGCTTGTCAATGGTGGCTCGGCTTCTGCCTCAGAGATCGTTGCCGGTGCGCTACAGGATCACAAGCGCGCGGTGATCATGGGCAGCAAGACTTTCGGCAAAGGCTCGGTACAGACTATTTTGCCACTACGCGACGGTGCCGCCATTAAGCTCACTACGGCACGCTATTATACCCCCAGCGGGCGTTCCATTCAGGCGGAAGGCATTGCGCCCGATGTTGTTTTGGCTCACCTCAAAGTTACTAAAGCAAGCGATAGCGGTGTGGGCATGCTGACCGAGGCGGACCTCAGCCGCCACTTACTTAATGGTCAGAATACCAAGTCGGGGCAGAAAAATGGCGCTTCCTCGGGCAAGAAAAATCTCGCCAGTCAAGATTATGCGCTATCAGAGGCTTTGAATCTGCTCAAGGGGTTGATTATTTTAAAACGCAACGCGGGTTAGTGTGGAGTGCTGGCCGCGATGTGCAGGATAAGCCTTGCTGCACCGTAGCGGCGCGCTGGTTAAGCGTTCAATAATAGGGCGGTGTACTCGCCAAATTGCTGGTGCGGCAACGGGAGGTAATTAAAAGGCGTGGTCCGTGTCCTTGTGCCGCTCGCCGAGGGTTGCGAAGAACTCGAGGCGGTGACGGTAATCGATCTGCTGCGCCGGGCGGGCATCGAAGTTGTGGTTGCTGGCTTGGCTGAGGGTGCGGTGAAAGCGAGCCGAGGGGTCGTCTTGGTTCCGGATGTGACGCTCGATGCGGTGCTCGAGGAGAACTTCGAGATGATCGTTTTGCCTGGAGGGGCGGGCGGTGCTGCCCGGTTGGAGGCCGACGCACGTCTTCGTCGGTTGCTGCGTCGGCAGGCGGATAGCGGACGTTATATTGCGGCGATCTGTGCCGCACCTAAGGTGCTGGCGGAGGCTGGTTTGCTGTCAGGACGGCGTGTCACCAGCTTCCCGGGGTTTCTGGATCAGGTCGAGGGTGTGAACTACGAGACGACGGCTGTTGTGGTGGACGGCCAGGTGGTGACGTCGCGTGGTCCAGGCACGGCACTCGATTTTGCGCTGAACCTCATAGCCTTGCTGCTGGGCGAACGCGTGGCGAGTGAGGTGGAAGCGCCGCTACAGCGCCCGAGCGAGCAGTTGCAATATCGCTAAAGATCAGAGTCCGGTCGGGATTCTGCCGCGCACGCGTTAGTATGCGTAAAAGTTCTCTTACCTTCTCTCCCCGATAAAGCATGGAATAATCAGCAGGGATGCGGCTAAGTTGTTCCACGCCAGGCGAAGAGCCAAATCACTGTGCCGAGGCCACCGAGAATCCAGCTTAACAGCGGCGCGCCCGCCGCCATGGTTGGCGTGTAGCCGTCCAAGGCAATGGTGAGGAACGCCGAGACCACGAGAGCCGCGCCAAGGATGGCGGCGAAGGTTCGCCGACTGTTGGTTTTGAGCACTAGACGCATAGCTTGAATCTCGCGCTCCAAGCCATCGATTTGGTGCCTTCCATCAGCGATTTGCTCCATCGCCCGCGCAAGCCGCCCCGGCAAAGCCGGTAGCTCCCGACCCCAGCTGGGGAGCTCATGGCGAATGCTGCGCAGCAGCGCCTGGATGCCAAGCTGCTCGCGCATCCAACGCTCCATGTAGGGCTTGGCCGTAGCCCATAGATCGAGTTCTGGGTAGAGTTGCCGGCCCATTCCTTCGATGTTCAGCAAAGTTTTCTGTAGCAAAATCAGTTGTGGCTGAATTTCCATGTTAAAGCGGCGACCGGTCTGAAAGAGTCTGAGCAGCAGCGACCCAAATGAGATTTCGCCGAGTGGCCGCTGAAATATGGGCTCGCAGACGGTGCGTATCGCCGCTTCGAACTCGTCCACGCGCGTCCCGGCGGGAACCCAGCCGGACTCTATATGCAATTCGGCCACGCGGCGATAGTTGCGGTTGAAGAAAGCTAGGAAATTCTCTGCAAGGTAGCGGTGGTCAACGGGATTTAGTGTACCGATGATGCCGAAATCCACGGCGATGTACATCGGTTCCTCTGTGTGATTGGGATCGATAAAGACGTTTCCGGGGTGCATATCAGCATGGAAAAAGCTGTCCCGGAAGACTTGTGTGAAGAAAATTTCCACGCCGCGTTCAGCTAGCGCTTTGAGGTTGATGCCGTTGGCTTTGAGTTGATCGAGGTCGCTGATGGGGATGCCCCGGATGCGTTCCATGACCATGACATTGGTGCGGGTGCCGGGCCAATAGACATCGGGTACGTAGATGAGGTTCGAGTCTTTGAAGCTGCGGCGTAGCTGGGAGGCATTGGCTGCCTCGCGCATGAGGTCCAATTCGTCGTGAATGGTTTTATCGAATTCATGGATCACTTCTACCGGGCGCAGACGATACGCCTGCGGCCAATAGCGCTGGGCGAGTGAGCCAATAGTGTAAAGGAGCTGCAGATCGCGGCTGATCACTCGCTCAATACCGGGGCGCACGACTTTGACCACCACCTCGCGGCCATCTTTTAGACGGGCGGCATGGACCTGCGCGATAGAGGCGGAGGCCAGCGGTTCGGCTTCGAACTGATCGAACACCTCCTCTAGGGGCTGATTATAAGCGCGCTCAATGATGCGGCGTGCAACTGCGCCGGGAAAGGATGGCACTCGGTCCTGGAGATAAGAGAGCTCCTGGGCGATATCCTGTGGCAGTAGGTCACGACGGGTGGAGAGTATCTGGCCGAATTTGACGAAGATGGGCCCCAGGTCCTCCAGGGCCATACGGATGCGCTGGCTTCTAGGCCGGCGTTGCCGTGGGATCCAGCGCCAGGGCATCAGATAGCCGAACACACGCAGGGGACGGAATAGGTGGGTGGCTAGAATGACCTCATCCAGCCCATGCTTGATGAGGATGAAATTGATATGGATGAGACGCAATAATTGTCCGGGTCGAATGCTCACCGCACCGCCCCGCAGTCGAAATTCTGTTGCAGCCGCCGTATGCGTGCGCCAAGGTGCTCTACATCTCGATGCAAACGATCCACCTCAGTGAGAAAGATGTCCACCTCGGCGGCGGCGGGTAAGTCCCGACGCTCCTCGGTGACGTATTCGCCGAGCGTGTGCAGCACGGATCTGCCAGAGCGGCGCAGCCAGGCGGTGGAGCCTCTAATTGCTTGGCCCAGCTGATACGCTACGATGTCGCCGGTGAACTGCGCGAGCTGCTCTTCCCAATCCACCTCGAGATCGGCGAACAGTCGGCGTGCGTCTTCTGCGATCCCGACATCGCCTGAGAATTCGATTTGGGTACCGCGGCGATCGGCCGAGATAGCCGGCCCTAGTAGACCGAGGAAGCTGCTGCGTATCCGAGCCGTCGGTGCGCCCGCGTCATTAACCGATGCCGGTGGGATGAGTCGAAGCCCTGTCTCGTTGAACAAGATGACAAAATTGAACTCGAACTCGGTGAGTTCCACGCTTAAACGATAGCCTGCGAGCTCCCTGAGCCGCCGCGGCGTTACCGGGTCCGCGGCCAACAGACGATTAATAGCTGCCTCGAGCGCGCGTAGCAGGGTTTCTTGAACGGGTTGTTGGGCCAGCGCTGTGAATGCCATGCGTCTAATAGCCTAATATACGTGCCCGCGATGCACGGCGACCAAGCCGCCACAGAGATTGACATAGTCGCAGTCCTCGAACCCCGCCGCCTCCATCATGGCTTTGAGGGTTTGTTGATCGGGGTGTCTGCGGATGGATTCGGCAAGATAGCGGTAACTGTCCTGATCCCGGGCGACGAATCGTCCTAAAAGAGGCAAAAAGCGCAAGGAGTAGAGATCGTAGAGCGGTCGCAGCGGTCGTATATAAAGCGATGAAAACTCTAATATGATGGCTCGGCCTGCCGGCCGCAGCACGCGTCGTATGGCCTCCAGGGCGCGTTCCTTGTGTGTGAAGTTGCGCAAGCCGAAGCCGATGGTGACCCGCTCAAAACTCTGGTCAGGGAACGGCAGACGCTCTGCATCAGCAATTGCATAGCCTATATTGCCGACGACACCGGCATCGGTCAGGCGATCTCGCCCCAGGGTGAGCATGGCGGGATTGATGTCGCAGGCAACCAGGAGCCCGTTTGGGCCGATTCGGTTGGCGATCGATCGACTCAAATCGCCGGTTCCGGCTGCCAGATCCAGCACTCGATGCCCGGGGCGCAACCCCGCGAATCGCAGCGCCTGTTGCTTCCACAGCCTATGCAGGCCGAGCGACATCAGATCGTTCATGACATCGTAGCGTTGTGCTACGGACTCGAACACTTGGCCTACCCGACGCGTTTTTTCCGTCGTCGACACACTTTGAAAGCCGAAGTGCGTTTCCTCCGGCGTTGGCGGATGCTCGCTCGACACCGCTAGTACTCCTCTTTACCGGTGGCATCGCGAGGGCAGCCAGCCTGCTCCAATGCCGCGAGATAGGCCTGCCAGTAGTGTTCTTTATTGGTGCCCAGATCGTATAGCAAAGCCCAAGAGTATAGCCCCGTACAGTGGCCGTCGTCGAAGAGAAGCTTTACGGCATATTGCCCTACCGGTTCGACAGCGGTGATGGCGACGTTCTCTTTGCCGAGTTGCAGTATTTGCTCTCCGGGACCGTGGCCGCGTACTTCGGCCGAAGGCGAATAGACACGCAAATACTCGGCAGCCAGTTCGAACCGACTGTCATCATCAAAGCAGACCTCGAGGATCCGGGTACGCCGATGCAGACGAATATCCGTCGGGGTGCGCTCGATTTGCGTTTTGTATGGTCTGCGCATCGCTTCTCGTTCCTACGCTCGGCCTATTAGTGTGGCGTATGCTCGGCCGGACCGAGCCAGCGTGAAGCGGTTAAAGGATATAGCGGCTGAGATCTTGGTCGCGCGCCAGATCGGCTAAATGTTCGTCGACATAATGATCATCAATGCGGACAATCTCCTCGGCCAGGTCGGCGGCTTCGTAGGATACTTTCTCCAACAAGCGTTCCAGCACGGTATGGAGCCGTCGGGCACCGATATTCTCGGTGCGCTCGTTAACTTCCCAGGCCATCTCAGCAATGCGGCCGACCCCTTCTGTCGTGAATTCCAGCCGTACGCCTTCGGTCGCGATCAACGCTTGATACTGGCGCACTAGGGAGGCATCCGGCTCGGTGAGAATGCGTACGAAATCGTCTACGGTGAGCGGGTCAAGTTCCACCCGGATGGGCAATCGTCCCTGAAGCTCCGGAATCAGGTCGGAGGGTTTGGACAGGTGGAAGGCTCCGGAAGCGATGAATAGAATATGGTCAGTGTTGATCATACCGTGTTTGGTGGAAACAGTAGAGCCTTCCACCAATGGTAAGAGATCGCGCTGAACGCCTTCACGGGAGACATCTGCGCCGCTGCCGTGTTCGCCTCGCTTGGCCACCTTGTCGATCTCGTCCAGGAAAACGATGCCGTTTTGTTCTACGGCTTCGAGTGCCTTGCGCTTGACCTCCTCCTCGTTGACCAGTTTGGCGGCTTCTTCCTCTTTGAGAACACGCCAGGCATCTTTGATCTTCAGGCGGCGTGTTCGGGTGCGCTCCCCGGTTAGATTCTGGAACATATTTTGCAACTGTCCGGTCATCTCCTCCATTCCGGGCGGTGCCATGATCTCCATGCCGATAGGCGCGCTGCGCACCTCTATTTCAATCTCCCGCTCATCGAGATCGCCTTCCCGCAGCTTCTTGCGCATTTTTTGTCGAGTGGCATCGGTGCTTTCGTCCTCCGTGCCGAAACCTCTGGCTCGGGGCAACAGCGTGTCGAGAATACGCTCTTCAGCGGCGTCCAGGGCTGAACTGGTCACCTTCTCCATTTCTTGTTGGCGAGTCATCTTAACGGCGATATCCACCAAATCGCGGATCATGGACTCGACGTCTCGACCGACATAGCCGACCTCCGTGAATTTGGTGGCCTCGATCTTGATGAACGGTGCGCCAGCGAGTTTCGCCAAGCGACGGGCGATCTCGGTTTTACCAACACCGGTCGGTCCGATCATCAGAATGTTCTTGGGTGTGATCTCGGCGCGCAGCGCATCATCGACCTGCATGCGTCGCCAACGGTTGCGTAAGGCAATGGCCACCGCCTGCTTGGCTCTTGTCTGGCCGATGATGTACTTGTCGAGTTCCTGGACGATCTCCCGGGGAGTCATTTCAGACATGGTGGTTACTCTCCGGCTAGCAAGGGCTTGGCTCAGCCGGCCCCCAGCTCTTCTATGGCTAAGTGATGATTGGTGTAGATGCAGATGTCGGCTGCGATATTAAGGGATCGTTCCACGATCTCGCGTGCCGAGAGTTGCGTATTTTCCAACAACGCCGTGGCCGCAGCGCGGGCGTAAGCACCGCCGGAACCGATTGCCATCAGGTCGTGTTCCGGCTCGACTACGTCACCGTTGCCGGAGAGCATGAGCAGCGATTCCTTATCCGCTATCACCAGCAAAGCTTCTAGGCGTCGCAGGATCCGATCCGAGCGCCAGTCTTTGGCCATCTCGACGGCCGCGCGAGTTAGATTGCCGCGGTGTTTTTCGAGCTGACCCTCGAACCGCTCGAACAGCGTGAACGCATCCGCCGTTCCGCCGGCGAAACCGGCTAGGATGCGGTCGTGAAAAAGCCGTCGAACCTTGCGGGCATTACCTTTCATGACGGTATCGCCCAGCGTGACCTGGCCGTCGCCACCGATCACAGCGTGGCCATTGCGGCGTAGCGCGATGATGGTTGTGCCTTGGAATTGCCTCACGATCGGAACCTCGTTTGACACAGCGCAAGCGCCGCTTCAGCGGCTGCAGTTTAGATCAAGCTATCTTACATGGAATGGAGGTAAGGGCGGGGGCTGGATTTTCAAAGTAACGCCTATCGATGTTTAACGCACGCCTTGAGCTGGCGTATGTGAGTTGTTAACGGTAGCTGCTCCGTAATACGTGCGTTACCCCTGCTCCTGGCGTTTGCGCCGGGCGCGGGGATGAGCCGCATCGTAGACTTGGGCGAGGTGTTGGAAATCCAAATGAGTATAGACTTGGGTTGTGCCAAGTTGAGCATGGCCTAGAAGCTCTTGGACGGCACGTAGATCACCGCTCGATTCGAGCAAGTGCGAAGCGAAAGAGTGGCGCAGCATGTGCGGATGCACACGCCGGCGCAAGCCCCGTCGCTGGGCAAGCCGCTCCAGGCGTACTTGAATGGCTCTATGGCTCAACCTTCGACCATGGCGAGCCACGAACAGCGCAGACTCGCCCGAGTGAGCTAATCCAGGGCGCAGCGCAAGCCAACGCAGAAGCGCGCAGCGGGCGTGACGGCCGATTGGGACCACGCGCACCTTGTGGCCCTTGCCGGTTACCCGTAGCTCGGCTTCTCGTCCTGTGACGGCGTCGGTGGACAAGTTCGCCAACTCGGCCAGCCGTAAGCCGCAGGAATACATCAACTCGAACATGGCTGCATCGCGCACTCGCAGCGGGTCCGAGGCTGATGGCTCAGCCAGTAGACGGGCTGTTTCATCAACATCCAACATCTCGGGTAAGCGCCGCGTGGTTTTGGGTGCCCGCACGTCCGTGCCGTGATTAGCTCGAGTCACTCCTTCCCGAATGAGGTAGCGATAGAGTGCGCGGATGCTGGAGAGCGTGCGCTGTAGGGACCGGCCCGCCAAACCAGAGCGGTGACGCCAAGCGATAAAGCGGCGTATATGCGCGACGCTGAGTTGCTCCCAACCGCGCAGCCCGAGGCCACTGCAGTAGGCCGCCAATGTCTCCAGGTCGCGACGGTAATGCTGCCGAGTCAGGCGGGCAAGCCGTCTTTCCGTGCGTAGATGGACATCGAACCGTTCGAGCCAATAACCCATCCGATCATTCATGCATGGCTCGCTGGCAAGTGGCGCTGAATGGCCCGCCCTAGCAGGGCGCCGAGCTGACGCAAGAATGTGGTGCCTTGGTCGGGGCGGTAATGCTCGGGATTGTGGCTGCCGATGGCGAGCAGGCCTTGGGTGGCACCATCGGCTAGTGGGATAAGCGCCGCTGACTTGATGCCGGTGGCGAGTTCGCCGAATGCAAGTCGCATATCTTCGTCGTTAAGCTGCCCACAAATCGGGCGGTCACCAAGAAAAAGTTTAGCTAACCGAGCCGCATCAGGGTGGTCGGGTGGCCAGACGGATGCGTTGGCCTGTGCCGGTAGCGCCGTTATGAGAATGATATGAACTGCATCGATATGGAAGCTGTGTTGCAAGCTTTGTCGCAGTGCGTCGCAAACCGTCTCCAGGCTGTCGGCGTCGAGCAACTCTAGGGTCAGAAGGTGGAGTTGCTGCATGAGTCGATCATTGCCGCGCGCGATACGCAGCAGTTCATTCATGTGGGTATGTAGCCGGGCAGTTTCCTCGCGCAGCAGCTGTATCTGGTATTCGATTAGGGAGCGGGCGGGGCGGACGTCGTGCGGGATACGCAGCTCAGCGACCAGTTCCCGTTGGCGGAGGAAGAAATCCGGATGCTGCCGCAGGTACTCTGCGATCAGGATCTCGTCAAGGCTTTCCGCCCGTTGTGTACTCATCGATTCCCCCGCCTTGTATGCACGTTTTACTTTATTCTCCGGAGCCGACCGCTTTCAGATTAACGCTGACAGCGGTTTTTCCCGTGAGCTACTCTACACGGCCGAGTTTGAAATGCCGTTAAAGCCGGATCTCTCCTTCATAGACCGTTAGGGCTGGCCCGGTCATCCAAACGGATGCATCACTGCCGTGCCAATATATCATCAGCGCCCCGCCGGGAAGATCTACTTTTACCCGGGCATCCAGCAGGCCGCGTAACCGGCCGGAGACCACCGCCGCGCAGGCGCCGGTCCCACAAGCCGGCGTCTCACCAGCCCCGCGTTCATAGACCCGTAGATGAATCCGATCGCGGCTCACCACCTGCATAAAACCGACGTTGACGTGTTGCGGGAAATCCTCATGCTGCATGATGGCCGGACCGAGTGTGTCGACGGGTGCGGAATCGATATCATCGACCTGTAACACGGCATGGGGGTTGCCCATTGATACGGCGCCAATCGTGACGTGCTCGCGCTGAAGCGCGAGTGAGTATTCGCGGGCCTGCTCGGTCGAGCGAAAGGGGATTCGCTTCGGCTCCAGAATCGGTGGCCCCATGTTGACCGCAATTGCGCCATCATCGCACAAGTGCACTAGGGTTAGGCCGTTGAGTGTTTCCACCCGCAGCTCGTGTAGCTCGAGCAATGCTTTTTCGTGAAGGAATCGAGCTAGGCAGCGGACTCCGTTGCCGCAGTGTTCGACCTCGCCGCCATCGGCGTTGAAAATGCGATAGCGGATATCGGCATCCGGTCGCTGTGGCCGTTCGGCGAGCAACACCTGGTCACAGCCGATGCCAAGCCGTCGATCCGATAAATGTCTGATTTGTTCAGGGTTGAGTGCCACTGTCTGGCTCATTGCGTCGATTACGACAAAATCGTTGCCCAGCGCTTGCATCTTGGTGAAGCGTAGCTTCGTCATGCTCTATTCGTAACTCCAGCGGTGCTGGTAAGTGAAATGCAATTCAACCCGGCCACCGTGCGTGCTCAACGTTCGGGTCCGAGCATTGCTGTGCGCTCGCCGGCCCAGAGCACCTCGGTGCGTTCGCGCTCACGTATCAGGTGGATCGCTTCGCCGTCGGCCAGCAGCTCCGCGGGCCGAGGCCGACTGTTGTAGTTGGAGCTCATAGTGAAGCCATAGGCGCCGGCTGAGCGGACCACCAAAAGATCGCCCGCTGCCAGGGCTAACTCTCGATCCCTTGCTAGGAAATCGGCGCTCTCGCAGACTGGGCCGACTACGTCATAGCGCCGAGTCGGGGTGTCATCGTTCCGCGGAACGACCGGTTCAATCGCCATCCAGGCCTCGTAAAGTGCCGGGCGCAATAAATCGTTCATCGCGGCATCGACGATGGCGAAGTGGCGCTGCGTAGTGTGTTTCAGATATTCCACCCGGGTCAGCAGCACGCCGGCATTGCCGACAATGGCGCGTCCCGGCTCCAGCATGAGCCTTAGTGGGCGGCTTCCCAGTTGGGTAAGTAGCTGCCGGGCATAGGCGGCAATCGACGGTGGTGTCTCGTCCCGATACCGAATGGCCACGCCACCGCCGACATCCACGTGACTGATCTCGATGCCCATCTCTTGCAGTCGATCAATTAGCGCCAACACCCGCTCCAGGGCGTCGATAATCGGCTCGACCCGGGTGAGCTGCGAGCCGATGTGGAAGTCGACCCCAGTAACATCAATACCGGGTAGATCGGCCGCTCGTCGGTAAATCTGCTCGGCGGCGTGAATATCGATGCCGAACTTGTTCTCGCTGAGTCCTGTGGCGATGTACGGATGTGTGTCGGCGTCGACATCGGGGTTGATCCGCAACGATATCCGCGCGCGTCGGTTCAAAGAACGGGCCACTGTAGCCAAGCGCTCCAGTTCCGGTTCCGACTCCACATTGAAGCAGAGGATACCGACCTCCAAAGCCCGGCGCATTTCCGCCTCGGTTTTGGCCACGCCTGAGAACACCACTTTAGCGGGGTCCCCCCCAGCGGCGAGCACGCGCTCAAGTTCGCCGCCGGAGACGATATCGAAACCGGAGCCGAGCCGGGCGAGTAAATTGAGGATCGCCAGATTGGAGTTGGCTTTGACGGCATAGCATATGAGGTGGTCATGGCCGGCGAAGGCGTCGTCGAAGGCCCGCCAAGCGGCCTCAATGGATTGGCGGGAATAGACATAGCAGGGGGTGCCGAAGCGTTTCGCCACACTCGGCAATGCGATATTCTCGGCGTGCAGAACGCCATTGTGCAGCGTAAAGTCGTTCATGTGTCGTCTCGCGCAGATGCACCAGGCTGTGGGTGCTCACTGTCGGCGGGCTGATCGGGCAGATACAAAGGCCCCTTTAGACCGCAGCTCGTGTTGAGTAGCAGGGCTGTGAGCAGGGCGATCCAAGCGAGTCTCGGGAGCATTAAGCTCACCCCCCGGCGGTTAACCCGCTCATTATAGCGGGATGCCGAGCATGTGCCGCAGCCGCTTTCCCTTGGGGTTTTAGTTGTCTGAGTTTTGAACGAGCGAGGTTAACAAACTTTGCATGACTGAAAAGCTGCTCGAAACTTTGGAGGTCGAGCCGGGCGACCAGGCGCAGGCCGCGGTGATCTGGTTGCACGGGCTCGGTGCCGATGGCCGCGATTTCCGGCCCATAGTGCCGGAGTTGGACCTCCCCCAGGAGGCACGAATCCGGTTCGTCTTTCCGCACGCACCCTATCGGCCGGTAACCATCAATGGCGGCATGGCGATGCGCGCCTGGTACGATTTGCTGGGGCTGGAGGCCGGATCGCCCCAGGATGCAGAGGGTATCCAGGACGGCGAGCGCCGGCTGCGTGAACTGATCGACCGGGAGACCCGGAGGGGTGTTCCCGCCGAGCGCGTCGTGCTCGCGGGCTTCTCCCAGGGGGGGGCTCTCGCGCTTTATACGGGGCTGCGCTATCCGCAGCGGTTGGCGGGGATCATGGGCTTGTCGACTTATCTGCCCCTGCATTGGGCCGTGGCCGAATCGCGCGCCGAGGGCAATGCCGAGACCCCGATATTCATGGCCCATGGTCGCCAAGATCCGGTACTGCCGTTCGAACTCGGCGAGTACGCCCGGTGCTGGTTGCAGGAGCGCGGTTACCCGGTGGAGTGGCGTGGGTACGTTATGGGACATCAGGTTTGCTTGGAGGAGATCCAGGCCATCGCCGTTTGGCTGCAGCAGGTGCTTGCGGAGTCGCCGCGCTAAGCCGAGGTCACTCCGATCCGCAACCAAGGCTAATTTCGACCAGCTACTGCGTTGGTCCAAGGCGGGCGCGCGCTTTGTGGACCTGAATGCGCACCTGCTCCGGTGCGGTACCGCCGAGATGGTTACGCGCTGCAATCGACCCTTCCAGAGAGAGTATCTCAAAGACATCCCCGTCGATAGCGTTCGAAAAGCGCCGCAACTCCTCTAGGGTCAGTGCCGCGAGATCCCGCCCCTGTTCTATGCCGTAGCGCACGACGCGGCCTACGATTTCATGGGCCTCTCGAAAGGGAATGGCCTTGCGGACCAGGTAATCGGCTAAATCGGTTGCCGTGGCGAAGCCCAGACGGGCGATTTGGTAGGTACGTTCACGTTTTACGACCAATGTCGGTACCATTTCGGCAAAGATTCGCAGGCTGGCGTGCAGGGTGTCCGCCGTATCGAACAGCGGTTCTTTATCTTCTTGATTATCGCGGTTGTAGGCGAGCGGTTGACCCTTCATCAGCGTGAGCAGAGCTTGCAAGTCACCATAAACCCGCGCCGTTTTACCACGCACGAGTTCGGCAACGTCCGGGTTCTTTTTTTGCGGCATGATGGAGGAGCCGGTGCAGTAACGATCGGGCAGCTCGATGAATCCGGCGAGCGGCGAGGCCCAAAGGATCAATTCCTCGGCCATGCGGGATAGATGCGCCATTATGAGTGCGGCAGCGGCGGTGAATTCGATGGCGAAGTCCCGGTCCGAGACCGCATCCAGCGAGTTCGCGCTGGGCCGCTCGAAACCGAGCTCGGCGCAAACCTGGTCGCGATCGATGGCAAATGTAGTGCCGGCCAGGGCCGCGGAGCCCAATGGCATGACATTCACTCGCCGGCGGCAGTCGGTCAATCGCTGCTCGTCCCGCACCAGCATCTCATACCAAGCGAGCATGTGGTGGCCGAAGGTAATGGGCTGCGCCACCTGTAGATGAGTAAAGCCCGGCATGAGAGTTGCTGCTTCCCTTTCGGCTAGATCGATCAACCCGCCCTGGAAGGTACGCAGAAAAGCGATGATCTCGTCGATGACTTCGCGCAACCACAGGCGCAGGTCGGTTGCGACCTGATCGTTGCGCGAGCGAGCCGTATGTAACTTTTTGCCGGCTTCGCCGATGCGCTCGGTCAACCGCACCTCGATGTTCATGTGCACGTCTTCGAGGGCAGCCGACCACAAAAAGGTCCCGCGCTCGATTTCAGTCTCGATCTCGTTGAGACCTTCTATAATCGCTTGATACTCTTCGGTGGAGAGTATCCCGGCGCGGTTGAGCATGGCCGCGTGCGCCTTGGAACCGCGGATATCCTGGCGGTAAAGTCGACGGTCGAAGTGTTCCGAGGCGGTGAAGCTCTGCACGAGAGCTGCGGTGTCCTCGGTGAAACGCCCGGCCCAGACATGGGTCGAGTTTTTATCGCTCATGGTGCAATCTCATGCTGAACAAGCTAATAGCTACACTATAACAACTTCATCTCGATTCCGGCGCCCGGAGGCGCCGAAGCACGGTGTGGCTCGAGCGCCCATGGCCGATTCGGTTCGATGCGTGGCGAGCTTCAAGGAGACGAGGCGGCGTGGCGGTCAAGGAAAGTTTTTTGCCCAATTTCTGTGCCATTCGCAGTGTGTTCGCCATCGTCGTCGTGGGTGAGTTGTTGGTGCTCGTGATGGTGTTGGCGCGCGCGCCAGGGAGCGGATTTTGGCAGGATTTAAGCCTTTTGTCGCTGTTCGTGCAATGGATCGGCCTGTGCAGCGCGGCGCTACTGTGTCTGCTGCGGAGTTGGCTTGCCCGGCTAGGTAACACGGCGGCGGCCGCTTTGAGCTACGCACTTATCTTGGGTGTTACGCTGCTAGTCAGTGAGATCGGCTATCGGCTTGTTTACGGTCCTGTGATCGGTTCCAGTCATCTCCAGTTTCTACTGCGCAGCATGGCTGTTGCGGCCGTCGCCGCTGCTGTGGCGCTGCGCTACATGTATGTTCAGCACGCCTGGCGGATTCGGATCCAGAGTACGGCCGAGGCGCGGATCGACGCGCTGCAAGCGCGCATCCGCCCACATTTTCTGTTCAATAGCCTCAATACCATCGCCTCTTTGATTCCGAGCGCTCCCGCCGAAGCCGAGCGCTTGGTGGAGGATCTGGCGGATTTGTTCCGGGCCAGTCTGGGGCGGCGGGATCGGCTGGTCGCGTTGGTTGAGGAGCTCGCTTTGGCGGACGGTTATTTACGGATGGAGGGGCTACGCTTGGGGAACCGATTGAGATTGCAGCGGGATATTGCGGCGCTCCCAGGCGATGCACTCATCCCTCCGCTTTCCTTGCAGCCGTTGTTGGAGAATGCGGTCTATCATGGGATCGAGCCTCGCCTGGAGGGCGGTGTGCTTTCGATTCACGGTGTTAGGGAAAACGGAGCGGTGGTTATTACAGTGCGCAACCCCTCGCCCGGGCCGAGTGATCGGCTGCGCGCCGGGTTCGGTATGGCGCAGGATAACGTCCGAGAGCGGCTGCAGTTGGCCTTTGCACGGCGCGGACAGTTGTATGTCCATGACGATCAGCGTTTCTATCATGTGACGATACGTTTCCCTTACCGGCGAGCCTAATGTAGTGCATCGCCCTATTTAGTGCCAATAGCGTGAGGTCAGCCGGTCAGATAAGGCAGCTGTGCTGGCATCGGCCCTGGACTCTATCCGTGGCCAATCAAGGTGATGCGCTACAACTTGTTAAGCGGAGGCGGGGGCGTGCGGTGAAGATCCTTATTGTCGATGATGAAGAGCCGGCGCGCGGGCGGTTGTCCGCGTTGGTCCGCGCGGTGGGCGAGCACGAGGTTGTGGCTGAGGCGGTGAATGGGACCGAGGCGCTGCAATGCTGCCGCCGCTGGCAGCCCGAGGTCGTGCTAATGGATATCCGTATGCCGGGCATCGATGGCCTGCAAGCGGCAGCCCGCTTGAGCCAGCTAGAGCAACCTCCGGCGGTGATTTTTGTAACCGCCTACGGCGATCACGCGCTGGCCGCCTTCGACGCCGCGGCGATCGACTATTTGGTTAAACCCGTGCGGCGCGAACGCCTTGCTGCGGCGCTTATCAAGGCGCGTCGACTCAATCGAGCCCAGCTCGACACTCTTCAGCCCCCCTCCGAAGCATGGGGTCGCCAACACATCCTGTGTCGGCGTCGCCGCGGTATCGAACTTATCGCGGTCGCCGATATCCACTATTTCATGGCCGATCAGAAGTACGTTATCGTTAGGCATGACGATGGCGAGGATCTCATCGAGGACTCGCTGCGGCAATTAGAAGAGGAGTTCGGCCGGCGGTTCCTGCGCATTCACCGCAAGGCGCTGGTGGCGCGCGGCCGCCTCGTCGGTCTGGAAAAGCGCCCGGATGGACGCTGTTATGCCGTACTTCTGGACAGCGACGAGCGACTCGAGGTGAGTCGACGCCACCTGCCGCAGGTGCGCAGCTTGCTGCGCGAAGCCTCAGTCTGAGAAGGTTGCACCTGAGCCGCATAATGCTAATCGCTTATCCCGGCTGTGCGTAAACTACGGTAGCTACTTTACCGAAGTGATGCAATCAGAGCGAATACGCCTCAGTCAGGCAGGCGTGCCCGCCCCAGACGTTGTGTGTCGGTGCCGAACCAAATGGTGTTGGTTGGTGGGTCAAACACCATATGTCTTACCGAACCGCCGCCGCTTGGGATATTTGACTGGCTGAAGAATTGCTCGGTTGCCGGATCAAAACCGATAAACCGATTCGGATGTGGAATCGTCTCCACGAACCAAACTCGATTTTTGTCATCTACCGTCATGGCATATGGGCCTGGGCGTTCGTTTGGGGTCTTCCACTCCTGGATCTTTTTTGTACCTGGATCGTAGTTGCCTAGGTAGCCTTCGGCGTAGTCGACATACCAAATTCGGCCGTCGCTGGTTCTGGCCACTCGGCGCGGTCGGGCATCCGGGCGCGGCAGTTCGACTTCCGTCAATTTCATGGTCTTCGGATCGACGTTCGCCAGTTTGTTCGTACCCAGCAGAGCAATCCAGGGCCGGCCCTGGGAATCGCTGATGATGCCGTAGGGTCGTGCCCGCTTGGTCGTGACCGTTACCAAGTGGATCTTTTGGTTTTTCTTGTCCAAGCGGCCGATGAAATTGCCATGCTGCACGGTGAACCAGATATTCCCGTGACCGTCCTCAACCAGCGTATGAGGATCACGTGCTGCGCCGATCGGCATATCAATGCGCAGGATCTTCCTCGTTTCTGGATCGATGCGACCAATATGCTGGCCGCGGTTGCCGGAGTACCAGATGTATCCTTCGGATCCGACAATTAAATTGTGCGGTCCGGTGCCTTTTTTGAGGTCGATTTTTACGAAGGCTTCCGTCGCCGGATCGAAATTGGCGACGTAATCGCCACTCTGACCCACGAACCAAACGTGGCCATTGGGTGCCACATCCGGGTCGCGCGGCTGGCTGCTTTGCCAAGGTACCGGCCATTCCTGAATTTCGAGGCGTGCGGAATCGGCGGGAGACGGTGCCGATTTCATCAGAAAGAATATAGTTAACAGACCGAATAGTGTGCGCATGCCGAACTCCGTGACTTGTTCAATGCTGTGTTTGACGGCGCTGCAAGGCGTTTTTTAAAAGCCTGCCATCAGGTAACACATTATTGGTGCAAGACAGTGGGTTGGACGTCCCTTCGATCGTTGGATACTTAGATAATCCTATTCGGCTGGGTCAAGTGTGTGGGCAGAATGACCCCGTTGCCTTCACTCAGGCAACCGCTTGCCGCGTGGTTGGATTATTTGGAGCCCAGGGGGATTATCGTAACCGCTTACGCCGACCACGGTTGTGGCCACCTTCGTCGTCGCGGTGTCGAGCTTGTTGTGATCGCCGACATTCACTATTTCATGGCCGATCAGAAGTACGTTATCGTTAGACATGCAGATGGCGAGGATCTCATCGATGATTCTCGGCGCCAGCCAGAGGAGGAATTCCGCTGACGGTTCCTGCGCATTCGCCGCAATGCACGGTTCGCGCGTGTCCGCCTCGTAGGCTTGGAGCAGCGCCGGATGGGCGTTGTTCTTTCGTACTCCTTGGCAGCGCTGAGCGACTCAAGGTCGGTCGGTGTCATCTGCCGCAGGTGCGCATTCTGCTGCGCGCTTGTCTGTTGCGGCGGTTTCCCAGAAGCTTGGAAGTTGAGGAATTGCATGTCCAGACGACGGCTGCGCATCGCCACGCGCAAGAGTCCACTTGCTTTATGGCAGGCTGAGCACGTAGCGGCGGAGTTGCGCCGCCAGTACCCGGAGCTTGAGGTCGAGCTGGTCGCCATGACCACCCGTGGCGATCGTATTCTTGATACGCCGCTTGCGCGTATTGGTGGTAAGGCGCTGTTCGTCAAAGAGCTCGAACGTGGTATCTGGGAGGGGCGGGCGGACATCGCAGTCCATTCGATTAAAGACGTTCCGGCGGAATTGCCTGAGGGCATGCATCTGCCTGTTGTGCTCGAGCGCGAAGATCCCTGCGATGCCTTTGTTTCCAGCCGTTACCAGGGCTTGGCGGCGCTGCCGACCGGGGCGAATGTGGGTACCGCCAGTCTACGTCGGGAGTGCCAGTTGCGGGCTCAACGGCCGGATTTGCGGGTGGGCACGCTGCGCGGCAATGTTCAAACGCGGCTTGCCAAGCTCGAGAGCGGCGAGTTCGATGCGATCGTGCTGGCGGCAGCGGGGTTGCGTCGTTTGGGGCTTGCCGAGCGCATCCGTTGTACGCTCACGCCGGAGCAAAGCCTACCGGCGGTCGGCCAGGGTGCCTTGGGCATCGAGTGTCGCAGCGATGACCCAGAGATCAATTGTCTGATTGCCCCCTTGACTCATTATCCAAGCTATCTGCGGGTGGTGGCCGAACGTGCCGTTAATGCGCGCCTAGAGGGCAGTTGCCAGGTGCCGATTGCAGCTTTCGCGGTGCTCGATGGGTCCGACATATGGTTGCGCGCATTGGTCGGTTCCCGTGATGGCAACTGCGTGCTCCGCGGTGAGATTCGCGGGCTCGCGGCGGAGGGAGTCGACTTAGGTGGGCGATTGGCTGACGATCTGCTCTCCCGCGGTGCGGCTGAGTTGCTGGCGGTGACGGACGAAGAGTAGCCTCATGCCCCGTTAGGGATGGGCTACACTTGAGCGAAGGAGTTTGGCCAAATTAGGCTCAGGTCAATCTTGTTGCGAAAATCCCGCGCTGATCTCGGGTGGCGCAGGGATGGGCTGCGGTTCATAATCGGTTACGCATGCCGCTTGACCTATGCAAGCAAAGGGGATCCCGGCAGGGGGCTGCGCATGCACTGGAGGGCGGCGTTTGCTGCCGCTAGCGAGCATGGGTCCGCTGAGGCGGCGGTTTGGTTGCGAAACCCACAAACGGCGGGGGCGGTTGGCCGGACGGATGTTGGGCACTGGCTGTGATGGCCTGGGCATTCGGCCAATCTGTCTGTGGAATGTACACGCATAGAGAATGACGACAGATGAGCGAGGAGAAAACGGATAAGGGGCGCCTGCAGGGCGCATCGGCGTCACCAGGACGCACCGCGCCAACTCAAGGCGGCAGTTCCGGCAGCGGTGTCCGATCAACCCCACCGGGCCCCAAAGGAAATGGCGGCGGTGCGCCACCGGCGCGCAGTGGAGGCACTTTAGCAGGAATTGCGCTCGGCGTGGCGCTGCTGGTTGCAGCAGGTGCGGCCGGTGGTGGTTATTGGCTCTGGCAGCAGGACCGGCGTCTGCAGGCGCAGCAGTCGCAATACGTCGTTGCGGGGAGTGTGCAGGCGGATCTCCAGCCGATGCAAGAGCGTTTGTCGGCCCTGTCGAGTGAGTTCCAGCAACTTACGCAGCGCCCCACTGGTTCGGGTGAGCCCGCGTTGGCGCGCCTGGATAAGAGCGTCAACGAGCTTGGGCAGAGGCAATCGCAGGTGCAGGAGCAATTGGCGAAGCAACACCAAGCCGATACTGAGCTGCAGCAGAACGCGGAACAGCTCAAACAGCGTTTCGATGAACTCGCCCGGGCCAAGCGAGCCGCTTGGGCCGAGTCGGAGGCGGGCTATCTGGCTTTCGTGGCGAAAAACCGGATTCGGTTTTACGGTGATGTAGACTCGGCGTTGGCCGCGCTTAAAAAAGCGGATGAGCTGCTGGCGGATCTCGGCGGCGAGAGCATCGAGGCCCGACGCGGCATAGCACGAGCCGTCGATCGCCTGCTAAAGGTTCAGTTGCCGGATCGAACCAAGATCAACCATGCTTTGCATCAAATCGGTGAACGCTTACCTGAGCTGCCGTTGGCAGTTGGAACCGGCGCCGAGCCTTCCGCAGCAGGTGCCCCCGCAAGCGCAGCAGTGGTTAATAAGGATTGGCGGGCGCAGGCGAATCATGCCTGGGAAGAGTTGAAAGGCAGTCTGTCCAGGCTGGTGGTGGTTGCGCGCGATCTCAAAGTCGTTCCGCTGGTGACGCCGCAAGAGCGCTTTTTTTTGCACCAAAATCTTACGCTCGAGCTCGAGGCCGCGCGACTCGCCGCTCTGAGAGGTGATCAGGCGCTTTATCAGAGGAGCCTGGAGCGTGTCCGGGAATGGTTGGGCCTGTATTTCGATGAGCAAAGCGCAGAGGTCGAGGCTACGATTAGTGAGCTCGGTGAGCTTGCCGAAGAGCCGGTTGCGGTTCAATTACCGGATATCGGCCCCTTGTTGGCTCCGGTAGAGCGGCTCGGGTTCAGGAGTGCCCAATGAAAAGGTTGTTTTTAATCCTGTTCATTCTGTTGTTCAGCGTAGCGGCTGCGCTGTGGTTCAATGAATATAAAGGCTATGCTTTGTTTACGGCCGGTCCTTGGACCGTGCAGATGAGCTTGTTCGTTTTCGCCGGTGGTTTTCTCGCGCTTTGGTTCGCTCTCAATGCGCTCTGGTCGCTGCTTCGGCAGCTCTGGTTTATGCCGACCGGCGTCCGGCTGTGGGCCGGAAATCGACGCCGAGTCAAAGCCAGAAAGAAATTGGTAGGAAGTTTGATGCTGCTGGCGGAGGGACGCAACAAGGAGAGCGAGCGGGCGGTTCTTCAGGGAGCCGATGTGGTCGATCTGCCCGTACTGAGTTATTTGGTGGCCGCTATCGCCGCTCAGCGACAAGGAGCGTGGGATAGCCGTGATCAATATCTGGAGCTCGCCGCCCCGGGGGAGAAGCGAGCACAGATCGGGCTCGGTGTGTTGCAGGCACAAATGCAGATGCAAGCCCGGCAGTGGGAACAAGCCATAGCCAAGCTCGACTGGGTCCGTGAGCGTGCCCCTAACAATCACCATGCACTTAGATTGCTTGCCGAAAGTGCCGAGGCGCTGCAAGATTGGGAGCGTTTGGCGGAACTGCTGCCCGATTTGAGAAGGAACGCGGTATTAACCGATGCGGAGCTGGAGGATCTGGAAGTGCGAACGGCACAGGCTAGGTTGCGGGCCGCCGCTGAACGGGGTCCCCAGCAGATCGAGGTCGTCTGGCAGAGTTTGACGCGGGAGCAGAAACGGCTCCCGGGGATCGTTGCGCTCTATGCTCGGAGTCTGATTCATGCAGGTCAATCAGAGCAAGCGGAGCACGTGTTGCGCGGTGGTTTGGAGAAAGCCTGGGATCCGCGCCTAGTGAACGTCTATGGCGAGTTGGATCTCAAGCCGGCCACACGGACGTCCGAGGTGCTTGAGCGTTGGCTCAAAGATCACCCTGAGGATCCGGATTTACTCTTTGCGGCTGGCTGTCAGGCGCTGCGCAGTGAGCAGTTGGGCAGTGCGCGGAGTTACCTGGAGGCCGCTGTTCGGCGGGCCGAGCGGCCGGTGATTCTTCGCCTGTTAGGGGATACGTATGACCGTCTGGGTGAATTGAATAAAGCACGAGATAGCTACCGACGTGCTTTGGCTAAGACCCTCGGGGAAGAGCCTGGCAGCCACTTGGTGCCCCGGTCGGTAGAGCTCGCCAAGATTCAGCCTCCAGCGGGGGTTGAATCGTTCGCACAGACTACGGCTTTCTGAAGCAGTTTGGTCTAAGCGTCGTATATTTGATTGCCCGTATGCCACGTTTTGTACGGCCTTCGTTTAGAACAACAAAATAGTTAAATAGACTGTATGTCGAGCGGCAAGCCATTAGTCGCGTAGACAGGAGAATGGGGTGGGGGCAACTCGCGCGCCAGTTTATGGTTCGTAGTAGGCACCGACGGCATAGTAGGCTGTTTCAAGTACGGGCAGCACCAGCCAGTCTTCGTGGGGAAAGCGCATAATCAAAAAAAATCCCCAGATCGACGCCAGAGTGCCGATGTACTGAGGGTGTTTGAATAGTGAGAACGGAAAGCCCTCGATCCACGGCACATCGAAGCCGAGTTGTTTGCCATAGAACACTCCAGTATTGCCCAATCGGTAGAACACGCTAAGGTTCAGTATCATCCCTGCCACGAGCAGCAGTACGCCGATGGCGGTCGACAGCGCCGTGCCGGTGGGCCAGGGAATCAATCCACTACTAAAGAGGCTGCACCAGCCGAAAAATACTGCGATCTGCACTACCTTGAAAACGTAGAATAGTTTTTGCAAGACGACAACGGGTCCGCCTAGAACACCCAGAATGGGCCGCTCGCATAGGGTGCGCCAGGAATCCGGGTAGTGCGAGATACAAAAGTACGTGAGCCGCTCGAAGCTGAGCAATACGGCGGCGAGCAAGACAGCCCAATAGATCATTCTTGTTCTCCTTGTACGACAGACAGCGCTCGCTGCACCAGTGGGCTCTCGGCGCCGAGCGTATTGTAGCGGATGGCGGTAGGGAGCGGGTATGCGCCGCAGCTGCGGTCATAGCGCGGTAACATAACCACGTTACGCTTATTCGTTTACTTCTTGAACTGTTGGTGGTTAGCTCCGGTTGATAACCCGAACGCCCCTAAGCCGGCTCTCGCCCCGCGAGCGCGTCAATTTCCTGATTACCAATCGTATCCCGCGCCGCTACGCTACGCTGTTCATAGGCTGGTTCAGCCGGGTGCGTAACCCATTGGTGCGATACGTATCCATCGCCGTGTGGCAGATTTTTGCCGGCGATCTGCGCCTGCACGAAGCGCGAAAGACGCGTTTCGCCAGTATGCAGGATTGTTTCATCCGGGAACTCAAACCGGGTGCACGACCCGTAGCCAGCGATCCGGCGGTGTTGGTGAGCCCTTGTGACGGGGTGGTGGGTGCGTTCGGTCCGGTTCGTGGTACCGAGGTCTTCCAGGCCAAGGGATTTCCCTACAGCCTGCCGGAACTGCTCGGCGACGACGTTTTGGCGGAGCGCTATCGCGATGGCGTGTTCGTGACCTTGCGGCTCAAGGCTAACATGTACCATCGCTTTCATGCCCCCGATACAGGCTGTCTGCGCGAGGTGCGCTACGTCTCGGGCGATACCTGGAATGTGAATCCCATAGCCTTGAAGTGCATCGAGCGCCTCTACTGCCGCAACGAGCGTGCTGTGTTGGAACTGCACTTAAGCAGCTCGCCACACTGTATCGCGCTAGTGCCAGTGGCGGCTATTCTCGTCGCAACCATTATGGTGCATGGGCTCGAGCTGCCGCTGGATCTGCACTATCGCGGTCCGAGGATCTTGCCGTGCCGACGGCGCTATGCGCGCGGTGAGGAAATGGGTTATTTCCAGCAGGGCTCTACGATCATCGTGTTGGCTAGCGCGGGGTTCGTCCTGGTACCCAATCTGCAGAAGGGCGCCACCGTGCGCATGGGGCAGCCGTTATTGCTCAAGCCACGGGCTTGATGAGCAACAGCAAACGGTCGCGGCCAGCGATCGAAATATTTCCGTAACTCAATTGTCGCAAATTGGTAACTGAAGTGCAGTGAAAATGGAAAATTACCGCCTTACAAAAACCAGATGAGGGATTCGAAGAATGAGATTGCTCCATGAACTCCGTGAACAGCGCTGGGATGACCATCGTTATTATCACCACAGCCGCGTCAATCAATCTCTACACCTTTTGAGCGCACTAAGCTTTCTGACCGCTTACGCTTATGTGCTGATCAATCCGGTGGTGACAGCGTTGCTCGGTTGGATCGTAGCCATGTGCTCTCGGCAGATCGGGCACTTTTTCTTCGAGCCCAAAGGCTATGACAGGGTTAATCGTGTCACGCATGATTACAAGGAGCAGATCAAGATCGGCTACAATCTCAGGCGTAAAATCGTGTTGCTTTCGATCTGGGGCGCTTCACCGATCGTGCTCATAGTCGAGCCCAGCCTATTCGGTCTGATAACGCCGTACCGGGATTTATACGGCTATTTCTACGACCTCTCGGTGCTGTGGCTGTGCCTGGGTGGCGCGGCGCTGGTATTCCGCACTGTGCATTTGTTTTTCATCTACGATGTAATCACCGGGCTCGCCTGGTTTCTGAAAATTCTCACCGATCCCTTCCACGATGTGAAGCTTTATTACAAGGCACCGTTGCATTTACTCAAGGGCGAGCTGATCGATCCCATGATCGAGGTGCGCCAGGACAGCACGCTTGCGGTCTACTCCCAGGCCCGTGAGGGGTGACTACCTTATAGCGGCAGCTGCCACGACCCGCCGACCGAGCGCCGCTCGTCTTATGCACAAGCGGCGCGAAGCGGCCTTCGCCGGCAGGCTCGTCCGGGGTGGTCCAGCTAGCGGGGTTTTTGCTGCTGTGGTTCAGTTGGGCACAGGCGCTTGACGCAGATACGGCGGCGCCCGAGGCAGGCGGAGAGCATCTCACCAAGCACCTGCCGCTTGATGACCCGATTGGTCAACACCGGGCTTTGCCACCACCAGCCGGCCGCCTGCATGGCCTGCGCGGCGGCGACGAAGCGTTCCTTGACGGCCTCGAAGTCGGCTTCGGAATAATCATGACTCATGATTAAACGCCCCGTTCCGGTCCAGGAAAGGGCGAGTCCGTGCGCCCGTAAATAGTATTGAAACAGCCAGTTGTAGCGGCTTGGAACCAGGTAAAGCACCGTCAGGACGGAGACGATATTGACTACGCGCAGCGGCAGCTCGCTGCGGCGCAGTACCTCGTTTAGGGCGTGAGTCCGTTCATCCCAAACCGCGTGTACGCGCGCGTAGTGATTCTTGACCTCGGGTTCGTCAAGCCTCTGTAGGAACTCATTCATGCAGGTCATGACGTACGGGTGCGCGTTGAAGGTGCCGCGCGCGAAGCAGATGTCGGCCGGGCGATTGTCGTGGAAGCGTTTCATCAACCAGCGCTGGCCGCAGAGCACGCCGACCGGAAGACCGCCGCCCAAGCTTTTGCCATAGGCCACCAGATCTGCGTCGACTCCGAAATATTCCTGGGCGCCGCCGCAGGCTAGGCGGAAACCAGAGAAGATCTCATCGAAAATCAGCGGGATGTCGCGTTCGCGGCAGACCTCGCGCAGGGCCTGCAGCCAGCGGGTATACGCGGCACGATCGAAGTGCGCGTCGCGCTCGCTGCTGATCAGAGCGGCGTCACCCGGTGCAGCTTTGTTGGGGTGTAGGGCCTGCAGCGGGCTTACCAGAACACAAGCGATGTCTTTACGTGTGCGCAGCACCTTCAGGCTGGTGGGGTCCATGTCTTTGAGTGTATAAATGTCACGCGCCGGGCGCGGGTTGCCGATGCCGGCTTGCACGCCGTCCCACCAGCCGTGATAGGCACCGGCGAAACGGACCATGTGGGAGCGACCGGTGTGATAGCGAGCAAGCCGCACTGCCTGCATCACGGCCTCGGTTCCGGACATATGGAAGGAGACCTCGTCCAGGCCGGATATGCGCTGCAGGCGCTTGGCGTTGTCGGCGACCACCGGATGATAGCTACCTAGCACCGGGCCGAGCGGCTGCGCCCGCGCCATGCCCCTTGCCAGGCAGTCTTTGTAGAAATCGTAGCCGAACACGTTGACACCGTAGGATCCGGACAGATCGTACGCCCAGTTGCCATCAAGGTCCTTGAGCTGTCGTCCCGCAGAGGCCACGACCACGGCGCCGATTGGCAGGTGGCGTTGGGTGTGGCGGCGAAATTGAAAGGGGACGCGGTAGGCGTTGGTGAACAGCGCGTCGGAGAGGCTGGACTGAAGTTTGCTGCTCATCTCGAGAGACTGGGGTGCGTACTCGCGAAAGTACCGGGCGAGGCGCTCGAAGTCGGCGCGGCGCCGCGCGGCAACCTCATCGGGCGCGTTGTCGCACTGGAAGAAACGTCGTTCGCTATATTCGTAGAATGGCACCAGGCGCGCGATCCGCCGAGCTAGCTTGGCGTGGCCTTGCAGCGACGGGTGTTTCGCACGGGACAGTCGCAAACGCGCCTGCAGCTTGTACACAATCGCCAATACGGTGCTGCCTGCCAGCGTGTAGACCAAGATTGTCGATGTCATCGACCGATTCGTCCTCTCGGCTGAGTGTACAAGGCAGGTGATATGCCATCATCACCGGTTCTTGGGTGAGTTTCCTGGCGGCGTCTGCCGGTGTGTTTGTGCGAAATGGCCCTGGCCCGCGACCGGTTCGCGTTGGAAAGATCGATCACGCGATGCCATTGTTGCGCTTTCAGCACGAGTTTTTGGCAACAATCGGTATGGCGCGTTTCCTCAGCGAGGCGATTGCCGAGGAATTGAGTCTGTGTCCGTCCCGCCGCAGCGGGCAGCGCTTAGCTGCTGAAGCCTGCGTCGCTTAGGATGGCGATCCGCCTGACTATTATCTTTGTAATTCCTCTGCTGCAACCATCGCGATCGCGCGGGTCGGAACGAGTTGATTGACCAGTTCGTGGGTGGTCACACGCCACGAGCGTGTGCAGGCGAACTCGCGGCAGCGCCGTCGATCCAGCTTCAGGGCCCGTAGTGCGGCACGTTGCAGATTCTCGTCGAGACACCCAGTTTCACCATCGATCACTACGGCGTTCGGACCTGCTACCGGATAGGCAGCTACTGGAACGCCGCAGGCCATGGCTTCGAGCATCACCAGCCCGAACGTATCGGTTCGGCTGGGAAACACAAACACATCTGCAGCGGCGATATGGCGCGCCAGTTCGCGGCCGATGCGGTAGCCGGTGAAGTGAACCTCTGGGTAACGGCGACGCAACGACTCCAATGAGGGCCCACCGCCGATGACGTATTTGGTGCCCGGAAGCTCAAGACTCAGAAACGCCTCGATATTTTTCTCGGGAGCAACACGCCCTACGTACATGAAGATCGGACGTTTTCCCTCCAAGAGGAAGGCGTCGTCGGGGCGGAACAATTCAGTGTCGGCGCCGCGAGACCAGAGCGCAAGGTTGGCGATGCCGTGCTCGGTCATCTCTTCGGCCATCATGGGATTACTCACCAGCGTGCGCGTGGCAGCGCCGTGAAACCAGCGTAAAAAGGCGTAGCCCACGGACAGCGGCACGAATGGGAGGCGCAGGCGGACGTATTCTGGAAAGCGCGTGTGCAGCGAGGTAGTGAAACACAAACCGTGTCGCCGGCAGTAGCGCCGTGCCGCAAGGCCAAGTGGGCCCTCGGTGGCGATGTGGATTGCTTGCGGCGCGAACGTATCCAGCAGCCTCCGGAGTCGTGGACCCGGACGTAAGGCGACCCGGATCTCAGGGTAGCTGGGCAGGGGCGTGGTGCGGAACTGGCCGGGATGGATTACTTGCACCTCGTGCCCGAGCTGCTTGAGCTCGTGCACGGTGTGCCGCAGGGTTGTGACGACCCCATTGATCTGTGGATGCCAGGCATCCGTGACGAGAGCGATTCGCTGCATGAGCCCGATTGTCGCCACGCCATATTGCATCCGGATGACAGCAGTATGTCCGTCCCATGATTTTTCTGCCACGTGTCATCGAACTGTGATTCGACGATAACGTTCCTGAAATGATTCAGGCGCACACTCGCGATCGAAAATCTCAGGCGGAGGAACTCAAACCTCATGATCACTGTGCGCCACCCCCGAGCTTACCGTTACCGGAGCGTTTGGATTTCCGATGTGCATCTGGGTTTTCCCGGTTGCCAGGCGGGTCATTTGGTGGAGTTTCTGCGCACCATCGAGTGCGAGACGCTGTACTTGGTCGGCGACATTGTTGATTTTTGGTACATGCGCAAGCGAGTGTATTGGCCTCAAGCCCATAACGATGTTATACGCGCAATTCTTAGTAAGGCGCGTCGCGGCACGCATGTGGTTTACGTGCCGGGCAACCACGACGAGCTGCTGCGCGATCATTGTGGCACTACCTTCGGCAACGTCCGCGTGGTCAACAAGCTTGTACACACCACGGCCAGTGGCCGCCGGTTTCTGGTGCTGCACGGTGATCAGTTCGACAGCGTGGTGCAATGCTCGCCGCTGCTCGCAGTCGTTGGCAACATAGCTTACTCCAGGCTGCTCCAGCTCAACCGCGTAATAAACTACTTCCGCCGGCGGCTGGGTTTCCCGCACTGGTCGCTTGCAGGCTATCTCAAGCACCGCGTCAAGAATGCTGCGCAATACATCAGTAATTTCGGGGATGCGGTTGCTCGCGCCGCGTGGGAGCGAGGTGTCGACGGTGTCATCTGCGGCCACATCCACCGAGCCGAGATCAGCGAGATGCGGGGTGTGACTTACTGTAACTGCGGCGATTGGGTGGAGAGCTGTACGGCGCTGGTCGAACACGCCGACGGCACGATCGAACTGCTGTACTGGCTTGAAGAGTCACCAGCCGTTGAGCGCGCCTCGCCTGCGGCTGCCTGAGCCGTTGGCGTATGGTCCGCCCCGGCGCGGTTGCTTCGCTGAAGCGTTGCTAACGCCGGCCGGTTTTGCAGCGTTGTGTCGAAGTGCAGTCGGTGAGATCCGGGTAGCTAAGCGTCCATCGGATGTCGGCAAGAGTCTGCGTCAGTGCCTCGGCAAGATAGAGCCGGCCGTCGGCTGGATGAATCGCCACGCGCAGTGGCCGTTGCCGGATGAGTCGGTACATGCTGGCGTTGCTCGCGCGTAGGAGTAAAGCGCGTAGAGCTGTGTCAGCTTCGAAACCCACTAGCGGCAGACGGTGAAATTGCCGGGTGCGAGTGTCATGCACACCGCCGAGGGTTTCCACGAATCGGAACGGTCGGGCGGCGAGCTGTTCGTAACCAATTTTCCCTAGTGCCCAGGCCGGTGGTACGTATAGTGACGGGCGCGCTAAGCCTTGATGCGCGAACCAGGCGTGGTTGGTGTCCATGAGCGCCGCAATGGCGGGCCCGTCGAGAGCGAGATGCTCGGCGCTGCGGCGCGAGAGTATGGCGCCGTGGGCACGTGCATACAGGGTGGGGAAGCGCTCGATGCGGTGATGCCAGCCGTGCCCGGCGAGCATGTGGCCGGCTTCCTGCCAGCGTCGCAGGCGAGCGATGTCGCTAATCGACCAAGCGCGGCCCGGTACAACCAACAAAGTCGCGCGGCGGATACCGCAAACGACGAGGCGTGTGAGAATGCCGGTGACCTCGTCCAGGGTCTCCGGCATGACGTCGTGGATACTGACCAGCGCGGCTAGCATGCCTTGGCGGACGCGGGCGCCGTCTTATCGGTGCCCGCGAGTACGTCCAACCAGACTCGCACGCCTTGCTGGACCATGTCTGCGACCGCATGCCGGGCGTGGGTCGCGCGTGCCCGGCGCGCTTCAGGAGCCTGCGCCGCGATGCGTTGAATCGCCGCGACAAGTGGCTCGTCATCCGCGAACCGGTAGAGTCCCGAGCTGAGCGCGCTCCACTCGGCGATGCCGCAACCCTGTGAGACAAGCGTGACGCGCCCCCTTGCCAAGGCTTCCAGAGCTACGGTGCCGAACGCCTCGGTGCGCGAGGGCAGAACCAGCATGTCGCATTCGTCGAGAGCATCAAGCACCTGGCTGCGGCGCAGCCAGCCGAGGTATTCCAGATTCGGAAGGCATCGCGCCGCCGCTGCCACGGTGTCACGCTGCGGGCCGTCTCCTGCGATGCGAAAATGAATGTGAGGCAATTTTGCAGCGCTGTCGAGCACCGTATCCACGCGCTTTTCCGCCGCCAGCCGACCTACGAAGAGGATGCGGCGCAGCTCCTTACCGAATGGCGCTGGCGGTCGTGACAGGAATGGTTCGGGTACCAACGTACCGACCAGGCTGACGGCATGGCTGCCTAACTGATGGCCCAGTGTGCACATGGCTGGAGAGTTCGCCACCACATGATCGGCTTGCCGAGCGAGAAGCCGGTTTTGCATGGCGAGGCAGGCGCGGTTCATATGTGCGATCAGTGGTCCCCAGTAAAGGCTGCTCAGCGCCTCGTAGTGGGTATGCAGGCCGAATATCAGCCGGTTGGCAAGGCGCCGCGCGAAGTACGCGCCAATCAAGCCGTATGGGCCAGGTGTCGCTATGATTACAGTATGTGGGCGCAACTCGCGCAACCGGCGGCGCAGCTGCACCGGCGAAGGAAGCGCGAGGCGTTGGGTTGTGTCACCGGGCAGCGGAATTTTGAGCCACTGCTTGAGCGCGCGCTCATTGTTTTGAGGGCAGATAAGCGTGACGGTGTCGACACGCGTGGCCAAATGCTCAGCGAGGTCGTGGTAATAGGTTCCAACTCCGTTCCGCTCGGATTCGGCGTCCGAGACGATGACAACCCGTAAGGGCAGGCGTGCCGGGCGCGGCGCCATCAAGACGATCGGGTCCGAGATGCGGTTGTGGCGACCTGCGGAGCGTCTGATGAGAGATGGTCGCGCGAGAAATCGAAGCGCCGATGGACGTCGGCGAATTGAGCCGCTAGCGCCTCGCGGTCGAGGCCGAAGTCGGCTGGGCGGTGATGATGCATGGAGTGCGTTGCCCGGGCCTGCCGGGCCCGGTGTCGGAGGTGCTCGCGGAACGCGGGAGTCATGGCCAGGCCGAGCCGTGCGTAGCACGACACCACTGTCTCGTCCAGGCGGCGTCGCAGTGCCGGTGCCGGAATCAGCACCGCCCGTCGCGGCGGTAGTTTGCCGAGACTGTCTAGCAAACACCGGTAATAGAAGCCGAACTGCTCGATCAAGCGTACGTGGAACTCGCTTGAGTAGCGTCCGTGCAGGCTGCGCAGCGGACCGGCCAGGCAGCTGAGTTGCGAGGATACGGCCGTTGCTGGCTCGCGAAGGCAGCACAGGAAGGCGGCATCAGGGAAGGTCTCGGCAAGCGCACCCGCCAGCGGCGCGAAGGAGGCGTTTTTGGATAAAAAACGCCGGGTCGGGCCGTGGACGTAGAGGTGGCGTTGGATACAGCGTTGGTAATAGGCCATGAGATGATCCCGCTCCTGCGCCTCAAGGCGGGTATCGAAACGAGCAAAGCGCCACAGCCATTCGGCGTCCGGGAAAGGCACGACCAGGATAAAGCAGTACAAAAGCGGCAGGAATGCAAAGTAGTCCTCTTCCGGGCTGCGCAACGTCGTGGGGTGCACGGCGTTGAGCCCGCTGAAGACCCGCCGCTCAAGGATGTTCAGGGCTCGGTTCAGCGGCTTGCCGAGCCGCCGGTCAAACGCTGCTACGGCGAGCCAGAGTCTGCGCCAGGTCACCGACAAGGCGAACAGGCACTCCCAGGTGCGAAAAGTGGTGAACCGGGTGTCCTCGGCGAGTGTCTCGTGCAGAGCCGTTGTCCCGCTGCGCGGCACGCCCATAATGAATACTGGACGCTCGATGCGTACCCGCCGATAGCCCGGGAACAACAGCTCATCGAGCAGCAACCCCAGCCAGTGATAGGCAAGCAGCACGGGTAGCAGTATTAGCAGTATCGAACCGACGCCGTAGTGCCGCAGTGTTCGGCCCGCGAACGCACCGCGCGGCGGTCGGAGCGTGACCCCAATAAGCCGCGCGTAGCGGCGTAGCGTATCGCGGAGCAAGGTCAGTAGCATCTCGCTAGCCAAACAGGCCGTTGCTGCCGCGGTAAGCGGTCGGCGACGGCTCGTGGTAGGTATTATGTCATCGGGACACAGACTAGCGTGGTACTGTGACAAAACTCTTACAGCAGGACCGCAGGGGCAAGAGCCGCCGCGCTGCCGCTGTTACGTCGACAAAACACACACGAGGCGTGTGGAATGTGGCGAGGAGAAAATGGGGCAAGATGTTTGGGTGCAATACTCGCGGCTAAGACCAGCCGGCGAGATTCTCTCGTATGATCTCGCTCAGCGCGTCGATGTGGTCAGGGCGGTCGTTGAGACAGGGAATATAATGGAACTCGCTGCCGCCAGCGGCCAAGAATCGCTCGTGGTTGAGCATGTCGTTCTCCTCTAGTGTTTCCAGGCAGTCAGCCGCGAACCCCGGACAGATGAGATCTACGCGCTTGACTCCACGGCGTGCTAGATGCTCTAAGGTACGATCGGTATAAGGTTCGAGCCAGGGCTGAGGGCCGAACCGGGACTGGAACACCATTTGCCATTCCTCGCTCGCGAGGTCCAGCCGTTCGGCGAGGGCCCGTGCCGTGCGCCCGCACTGAATGGGATAGGGATCGCCGCGTTCGGCGTAACGCTTTGGGATGCCGTGGAAGGAGATGAGCAGACGCTCGCCACGGCCGTGTTGCTGCCAGTATTCCCGGACCGAAGCCGCCAGAGCGTTGATGTAGCTCGGGTGGTCGTGGTAGTCCCGGAGTAGGCGCAGCTGCGGCATGACACGACGTTTGCGCAGAATCGCTCCGAGCGCGTCATAAGTCGAGGCCGTAGTGGCTGCCGAGTACTGCGGATAGAGCGGCAGCACCACTATGCGCTCACAGCCGGCAGCTTCCAGCTCCGCATAGGCCGACTCGATGGACGGCTGCCCGTAGCGCATCCCCAGAGCAACCTTAAGTTGTTTTGAGTACTGTCCTTCGAGGCGCTCGGCGAGCCGGGCCGCCTGTTGTTGCGAGATGGTGAGCAAGGGGGAGCCCTGTTGCGTCCATATACGTTGGTAGGCCGCTGCGGAGCGGCGCGGTCTGATCCAGAGGATCACGCCGTTTAGCACCAGCCACCACAGCGGCCGTGGCAGCTCTACGACGCGGTGATCCCAAAGGAATTCGGCTAAGTAGCGGCGCAGCGCTTGCGGGGTGGGTGCCGCGGGTGTGCCAAGATTGGTCAATAATACGCCAGTGGCGCGTTGTGGTTCGGTCATCGGCATTCTTCTTACGGGCAAAGATGCTGGTAACTGTATGACTTGTTGTGGGGGTGCTGCAATGGCAAGGGCCACACAGCGTGATCCCCGGCAGCCGTGAAACTTTGCCGGTGCGTGTACTCAATCCTTACCGGCGGTCGTTTCCTGCATGGCGGCATCGACGACTGCCAGGGCACTCATGTTCACCAAACCGCGGACAGTAATGGAGGGTGTAAGAATGTGGGCCGGCTTGGCGACGCCGAGCAATACGGGTCCGATCGAGACTGATTCGGTGATCGTTTTAAGCAAGTTGAAAGCGATATTGGCTGCATCCAGCGTAGGTAGAATCAACAGATTTGCTTGTCCCTTGAGTCGAGAATTGGGGAAGATGCGTTGGCGGATCTGTTCATTGATTGCGGCATCGCCGTGCATTTCCCCTTCCACCTCCAGGGTCGGATCGCGGTCTTCGATCAGTGGCAACGCTTCGCGCATTTTCGTTGCCGAGGCCAGATGCGAAGTACCGAAGCTCGAATGCGAGAGCAGCGCAACCTTGGGGATGAGGCCGAAGCGTCGGATTTCATCGGCGGCGAGCACCGTCATCTCCGCGATCTGATGCGGAGTAGGGTCCTCATTGACATAGGTGTCACATAGAAACAAAGCGCCTTTTGGCGAGATGATGACACTCATGGCGGCAAGATCGCGCACCCCAGGGCGTTTGCCAAGCACTTGGTCGACGTAGCCGATCTGCCGTTGGTAGCGCCCGATCATGCCGCCGAGCATGGCATCGGCCTCGCCGCGCCTGACCATCAGCGCGGCAATCACGGTGTTGCGGGTGCGGACAATGGCCCGTGCGTAGTCGGGCGTGACCCCATGGCGCTCCATGATGGAATGATACAATGTCCAGTATTCCCGGTAGCGTGGATCGTCCTCGGGGTCGACCAACTCGAAATCTTGATCCATCTTTAACCGTAACCCGAGGCGCTTCACGCGCATGCGTACCACGCGCCGCCGGCCTACCAATATGGGCTTGGCAAGCCCGTCGTCGACCACCACTTGCACGGCGCGTAGCGTGCGCTCTTCTTCTCCGTCACCGTAAACCAGGCGCTTGGGGTCGATGCGGGCACGCTCGAAGATCGGCTTCATGACCAGGCCGGATTGGAAAACGAATTGATTGAGTCGCAGTCGATAGGCATCGAAGTCCTGGATGGGAAGCCGTGCCACTCCGCTTTCCATCGCGGCTTTTGCAACGGCCGGGGCGATGCGGGTGATCAACCGTGGGTCGAACGGCTTGGGTATGAGGTAGGCCGGGCCGAATCTGAGTGGTTTGCCGCCATAGGCGGCAACCACGACGTCGGAGGATTCCGCTTGGGCGAGTTCGGCGATGGCCATTACGCAGGCCTTTTTCATCTGTTCGTTTATGGTGGTCGCGCCGACATCAAGGGCGCCACGAAAAATGAATGGAAAGCACAGGACATTATTGACCTGGTTGGGGTAATCCGAACGGCCGGTAGCGATGATCGCCTCCGGCCGTACCGTGTGGACGGACTCCGGTAGGATCTCCGGTACCGGGTTGGCAAGCGCCAGGATAAGCGGTCTTTTGACCATGCGCTTGACCATGTCCTCTGTCAGCACCCCCGGTGCCGAAAGACCGAGAAAGATATCCGCTCCCTCGATCGCCTCAGTTAGCGTGCGGGCGGTGGTAGCAGTCGCATAGCGGGCCTTGCGGGCGTCCATGTACTCGGTGCGGCCTTTGTAGATCACGCCTTTGCTATCGGTGGCGATCACGTTTTCGGGCTCCAAACCCATGCTTACCAGTAGGTCCAGGCACGCAATGGCGGAGGCGCCGGCGCCTGAGGTCACCAGCTTTACCTCCGAGAATCGTTTCCCCAACAGGGCCAAGCCATTATGAATCGCCGCGGCGGTGATGATCGCTGTGCCGTGTTGATCGTCGTGAAAAACGGGGATATTCATGCGCTCCTTGAGCTTGCGCTCGATATAGAAGCATTCGGGCGCTTTGATATCCTCCAGATTGATGCCGCCAAAGCTGGGTTCGAGGCTGGCGATGATCTCCACCAGCTTGTCCGGATCGCGCTCGTCGATCTCGATGTCGAAGACGTCGATACCGGCGAATTTTTTGAAGAGTACGCCCTTGCCTTCCATCACCGGTTTGGCCGCCAGCGGCCCGATGGCGCCTAGTCCGAGCACGGCCGTGCCGTTGGTGATCACCGCTACCAGATTGCTCCGAGCCGTGACTTCGGCGGCGGCGTTCGGGTTTTCGACGATCGCTTCACAGGCCGCCGCCACTCCTGGCGAATAGGCGAGCGCCAAATCCCGTTGATTAGCCAGCGGTTTGGATGGTGTGACGGTTATTTTGCCGGGCTGTGGCAGGCGGTGGTATTCGAGAGCGGCGGCGCGCAGGTCTTCGGGCATCGTGCTCTGCTCTCTCCAGGCGTGGCTTCGTTAGAGGTATGAGCCAATCATTATAGGGATGGATCGACTACGGGGGCCAGTCGAAGGGGCGGCTGACGGCAACGGTTTTTAAGCAGAGAACGAGATGCGAGCAAGGAAATCCTCCAACAACTCGGCAAATTGCTCTGGTGCTTCCACGTGCAGCCAATGTCCGGCTTCGGGAATACAAGCGAGTTCGGCCTGCGGAAACAGGCGTCGGATGATCTCGCGGTGAGCCTCGCCAACATATGGCGAGCGTCCACCATGAATGAATAAAGTTGGCCCCGCAAAGCTCGGTGTCAGTTCGGGAAAGCCCTCGAGCAACGGCATCTGATCGGCCAGTATGTCCAATGGGATTCGCCAATGGTAATGCTCAGTATGACGTTCCAGATTGGTCAGCAGAAATTGTCGGACCATGGGTTCGGGAACGGCGCTCGCCAAGGCTTGATCGGCTTCGGCCCGGGAGCCGATGCCAACCAAGTTCATATGGCGCATGGCTTCGATGTAACCGTGCAAATGCCGACCGTAGGTAACGGGGGCGATATCTACGACTATCAAGGCGGCGACGCGCTCGGGGCGGGTGAGGGCCAGCGCCATTGCCACTTTGCCGCCCATGGAATGTCCGACCACTGCCACTTTGTCGATCGCTTCGGCATCGAACAGGCCGATCAGGTCATCGGTCATGACGCGATAATCCATGCTCGGGGCATGCGGGGAGCGGCCGTGGTTGCGCAGATCGGGAAGGAGCACGCGGTAGCGTTCGGCAAGCTCGCGGGCATGACGCTTCCAGTTGTTGCCGGAGCCGAATAGACCGTGGAGTAACAGCAAGGCGGGACCCGCACCGCTCGCTTGGACATGCATTCGAATTCTATGATGCATAGAGGGCATGGTCGTTCAGGCCCGCCTTGCCTCGGCTTTCGGCTTGCGGGTCAGCCAGGTGCGCTGAGCCGCGCCGGCTTGCACGGTTGTGCGTAATTCCTGGATTGCCACACCGAGCATGGCGAGGTCCAGCTGCGCGGCGCCCTCGAGCTCGTTCAGGGTGCGGCGCAAGTTCATCACGAGCGCCTCGTATTCCCCGGCCCAATGGGCCACTTGAGCCTCCGAAGTTTGTCCACTCAGTGGAATGGCGAGCACACGCATGGTTAATAGCCGAAGCTGGACGTAGAATTCATCCTCCAGGCCTGCGCGATAACGCTCCTGCCATGAGTCGACCACCTTGAATTCCGCTAGAGTATCGCGCAGCCAATTCAGCTCCAGATAGGCCGCCGTGTTGAAATAAATACGGGCGGCGCGATCAAGACTGGCTTTCGTCTCCGAGCAGACTTTGACCAGATCCAGCGCTGAATAAAGAGGTTCCAGATAAACCACCCGGCGCGCGAGTGTTTGTGGCACTCCGGCTTGGGCCAGCTCAGCTGCTTCAGCATGCAGGCGAGCACGATCACCCTCCGGTAGCAGTTCATCGAGCCAGTCATTGAGCTGAATAATGGCCGGGCGTATCCGAGCTACGGTTTCCCCTATATCGATCGGTGCCCGCAAGTTACGCAGCAGCCACAGCGTGGCGCGTTCTTGGAGGTCACTGAGGCGCTGCAGCATGCAGGTTTGAAGTTGAGCGGGCACATGGTTGTCGAGTCGGTCGATAGCATGCCAAAGTTCTCGCAATTCGTAGATGTCGCGGGCCGCGAAATAGGCTTGTGCGGCGTCGATCGCATTGGCCCCAGTTTGGGCACGAATTCGGAACAGGAAAGTGCTGCCCATGCGGTTGACTATGTGGTTCGCCACCAGGGTGGCAATGATTTCCGCACGCAACGGGTGTTTAGCGAGCGGGCCGGGAAAGCGCTCGCGCAAGGGTGGCGGAAAGTAGCGTTCAAGCTCGCCGGCCAAATGCTCCGTATGGAGCTCGTTGGTGTGGAGGATCGCCTCGTAGGCCTCGATCTTGGCATAGGCTTGGAGCACCGCCAACTCCGGGCGCGTCAGGCCAGTATCGGCTTTCTGACGTTCGGCCACACCCTCATCATCGGGTAGTTGCTCGACCCGGCGGTCCAGATGCCCGCAGCGTTCGAGTTCGCGCATGTAGCGCAAGTGTTCATCGAGCAGTTCCGGTGCTCGTGCTTGGGATAACGTCAGACCCTGGGTTTGGCGGTAATTATCATGCAGCACGAGTTCGGCGACAGCCTCGGTCATATCCATGAGCAGCTCGTTGCGCTGCTTTAAGGTCAGTTTCCCGTCATCCACCACGCGGTTAAGTAAAATCTTGATGTTGACCTCATGATCAGAGCAGTCGACTCCACCCGAGTTGTCGATGGCATCTGTGTTGATGCGGCCACCAGCGAGCGCGTACTCCACACGGGCGAGTTGGGACAGACCCAGGTTGCCGCCTTCCCCGATCACTTGACAGCGCAGTTCGTCCGCGTCGATACGTACTGCGTCGTTGCTTTTGTCCCCGACCTCGGCGTGAGATTCCGTGGAGGCTTTTACGTACGTGCCGATGCCACCGTTCCAGAGCAAATCCACTGGCGCACGCAGGATTGTGCTGATCAGCTCATTCGGGGTCAGTCGTTCGATGGGGGTTGCCAAGGCCGATTGTGCTTGCGGTGACAAGGTGATGGATTTCTCATGGCGCGACCAGATGCCGCCCCCCTCCGAGATCAGGCTTCGATCGTAGTCGGCCCAGCTCGAGCGCTCCAAACCGAACAGTCGTTGTCGTTCTAGGTAGCTCGACTCAGTGTTGGGATTCGGATCGATAAATATGTGGCGATGATCGAAGGCGGCGATCAACTGTGTCTGTGCGGAACTCAACATGCCGTTGCCGAAAACATCACCTGACATGTCGCCGATTCCGATCGCGGTGAACGGCTCGCTGTGCGCATCCCGGCCCATTTCGCGGAAATGCCGCTTGACCGCCTCCCAGGCGCCACGGGCGGTGATGCCCATTTTCTTGTGGTCGTAGCCTGTGGAGCCACCGGAGGCGAAGGCATCGCACAGCCAAAAACCGTATTCGGCAGCGATTTCATTCGCAAAATCCGAAAACCGGGCTGTTCCTTTGTCTGCGGCTACGACCAGATATGGATCGTCCTCATCGTAGCGCACGACATTCGGTGGCGGTACCACACGACCTTCGTCGATGTTGTCCGTGACATCCAGCAACCCGCGCATGAAGATTCGATAGCACGTTTGAACTTCTGCGGGCAGCGCCTGCCGCTCATCGGGTAGGTTTTTGCATACGAAGCCGCCTTTGGCGCCGACGGGGACGATCACGGCGTTTTTCACCATCTGCGCTTTCATCAGGCCCAGAATTTCGGTTCGGAAATCCTCACGCCGCTCCGACCAGCGAATGCCGCCGCGCGCCACTTTTCCGCCACGCAAATGAACGCCCTCCACGCGTGGCGAGTAGACATAGATCTCATAGGCTGGCACTGGTTTGGGCATGTGAGGGATGGCCTGTGGCCGGAGCTTGAAGGAGAGGAAATCCCGCAGGTTGCCCGCGCTGTCGGTGCGAAAGTAATTGGTGCGTACAGTGGCTTGGATGGCTGCCAGAAGGTACCGCAAAATACGGTCCTCATCGAGGCTCGCTACTGCCTCGAGCAAACCTTCGATTCGCTCGGCGATGGCTTTCGGACGCTCATCTGCCTGGTAGCGGGGGTCGAAGCTGGCTTTAAAAAGCTTGATCAACTCAAGGGTAATCCCGGGGTTGCCGGCGAGCGTGTTCTCGACATAGTTTTGGCTGAATGCCATGCCGACTTGGTGCAGGTATTTGACATACGCCCTGAGAATGACGATATCCCGCCAGCCGAGCGCCGCCGTAAGCACCAGGCGGTTGAAACCGTCGTTTTCTGCTTGACGACGCCAGACTGCGGCGAAGGTCTCCTGGAACGTCTCGCGGATACGCTCGGCCTCCAGCTGACCCGGGCCCGCATAGCAAAGCCCAAAATCGTCGATCCAGCAGGCGACGCCACCGCCGCTGCGTTCCATAGCATACGGTCGCTCATTAATGACTCGTACGCCCATGTTCTCAAGCACGGGGAGCACGTCGGAGAGAATGATCGGGCGTTCGGCATGAAAGAGCTTGAAACGCAGCACACCCTTCCTAGCCTGCGGTGGCCGATACAGGCGAATGGCGAGTTGCCCGGCTTGCTGCAATGTTTCCAATAGCTCGATGTCATGGACGGCCGTTTGTGGGTCGGTATCCTCCCGGTAGGCAGCATTGAAACCCTTGCCGTAGCGAGTAAACAGACGATTGCCGATCGCTTCTCCGTAATGATCTCGTAGTGCTTCGGCAAGCCGGTCCGGCCAAGATCGCATGGTATCGGCCAGCGCTTGCTCCAGCGCCGCGTGATCATAATCGGGTTGGCCGGCTTCGGTAAGGCGCACGATGAAGTGGATGCGTGCGAGCATCGACTCGGAGAGTTGTACCGAGAATTCGCTCTGAGTCCCGGCGAAGGCCTCCTGCAAAATCGTCTGCATGCGTTGGCGAATCTCGGTGTTGTAGCGCTCGCGCGGGGTGAATACCAAGCAGGAGACGAAGCGTTGATAGGCATCGTAGCGCACCAGCAGCCGCACCCGCTGGCGTTCTTGCAGGTGCAGGATACCAAGGGCGATGTCGTATAGCTCATCAATGGAGGCCTGGAAGAGTTCATCACGCGGGTGCGTCTCGAGAATGTTGGCGAGGGCCTTGCCGGCGTGGCTATTGGGGCGCAGCTTGGCCCGCTCGAGGACGCACGCAACTTTGCGCCGCAACAACGGAATCGCGCGCGGGCTGCGATTATAAGCCGACGATGTGAACAGACCTAGGAAGCGGTGTTCACCGATTACCTCGCCTTCGCGGTCGTAGCGTTTAACACCGATATAATCCAAGTGGCCGGGACGGTGCACCGAGGAGCGGCTGTTCGATTTGGTCAGGATCAACGGCTCGGGGTTGCGGGCGCGGCTGCGTATCTCTTCAGGCAGTACCGCGAAGCTGCTGGAGACTTGTTGGCTACACGTTTGTCGCAGCAGACCCAGCCCAGAGTCGGCAACCGCGCGCAGCTCATCGCCCGTGGGGCTGCGGCACAAATCGTAGCGCCGGTAACCTAGAAAAGTGAAGTGGTCATCGCGTATCCAGCGCAGGAACTCCAATATTTCTTCCAGATCGTCCGGCTCTACTGGTGGGCGGTTGCGCTGCAAGGTGCGGATTACCCGGCCGAGTTGCTCATGCATGGGCTGCCAGTCTTCGACCGCCACCCGTACATCCTCGAGCACCGTGGCTGTAGCCCGATGGATCTCCTCCAGGCATCTCGGCTCGGTCTGCCGATCGATTTCGAAGTGCATCCAGGCTTCGTGCCGGGTCGCTGCTTGCTCAGTTGGCTCGCAGATCTGCTGGAGATGGCCCTGGCGATCGCGCCGTACCGTCAGCACCGGATGGATAACAAGATGTATGGTGAGCCCGAGGCGGTTGAGCGCCATCGACACGGAATCGACCAGAAACGGCATGTCATCGGTGACGATCTCGAGAATCGTATGGCTGGACTGCCAGCCGTGCTGCTCCGGGACGGGGTTGTAGACGTGGATAAACGGCTGGCCCGGCAGGCGCGTGCAGCCAAGCCTGTGGTGAGAGCGCGCGATGCCACAGAGATCGGTGGCCCGGCGGATGGCGATATCCTCTGGTGCAACACCTGCAAAATAGTGGCGTACGAAGTTCTCGATTTGCTGCGCCGTATCACTCAGTCGGTGTCCCCGGGCTTGTGCAATCACGGCCTCGATTGTGCGGATCTTCCGTTCTTTATCGCTGCCTTGGTTCATATTTTCTGGTCCTCCATCCATGTGTCCCATCCTAGCTGTTATGCCGCCTCGCTCTACTCATACGGGGGATATTACTCACGATCGAGGAAATTTACCGGTCTATCAAGGGCGCAATGCGCTGTTCTACGCGAGCCGCTTACGGGGGCGGCTGGTACCGATGCTCGGCTGTGTCGTTCGCCGTTTGCACGCTTCCTGACGATAAAGCACTTGGTGAGACGGTAGGGAGCTGTTGCCCACCGGCTCCCCGGCTTTCAAGCCGGGTCGTTGTTCAGCGCTCGGTGTAGCACCAAATGCTCGGTCAACCGCAACGCCACCCCAGCCAAGTTGTATCCTACGCCTGAGCCAACCATCACCAACAAATCTCCCGGGCCGATGAGCCCTTGCTCTATGGCGTCATCGAGCGCCATGGGTAGGCAGGCCGAGCCGGTATAACCCCATTTGTCCATAACGGTATGAGCTCGTGCGATCGGTAGTCCCAAGGTCTCGCACACATCCCGAATCGTGCATTGATTGATCTGCGTGAAGAGCGCCTGCGCGACATCCTGAAGTCGAAACCCGCACTGCGCGGCGAGGGTGCGCACGAGCCTGACCCAGCCTTCCTGATTGATTTCGGGGGGGTAACGTTCGTGGAGTCGCACGCGCGTTCGCCCAGCTCGCACGGCGGCCACAGAGGCGGGCTCGGCCGTGCCGCCCGCGTATATTCCCCAGTGCCTAGCGTAACGGCCGTCGGCCCGAAAGGCGCTGCCGAGAAAACCGGATGCGTCGCGGGGCTCCAGTACGGCCGCGCCGGCGCCGTCGCCGTAGAGAAAAATCAAGGGATCTTCAGGATCGGCCAGCCGGTGCATGAGGTAGGCACCGACAACCAGCACCGTGCGCAGCCCTGGATTGGTCGCCAGCATACCGGCCGCGGCGGCCAGCGCGGTTGGAAACGAAGCGCAGGCACAGCCGATATCGAAGGTGCCGGCGCGGAACGCGCCGAGCTTGGCCTGCACGACGGTGGCGGTGGCCGGGGTGAGGTAGTCCGGTGAGTCCGTGCCCACGATGATCAGATCCACCTCCTCGGGCGAGCGCCCGGCACGCTCCAGGGCTTGGCGGGCGGCGGGCAGGATCAGATCGGAGGTGGCCCAATCACCGGGGGCATACCAGCGCTGGCGGATACCGGAGCTCGCGGCGAGCTTAACGATGCTCTCGGCTCGCCCCAGGGCGGCGAAGCGAGCCTGCAACTCTTGGTTGGTGACTCGGCGTGCCGGTACGCAGCGGCCTGTGGCGATCAGGTTTGCGATGCGGGCCATCGGCTGCTCGAAGGCGGTGTAGAAACTTTAATAATTGCAGAACTGGCGGCAAGGGTCGATACCGGGGCCGTTTGCGTTTGGTAATCGTGTACTGGCCTTCGGCGTGTTTGGCTAATCGCAGTCTCCTTGTGCTTGGTCGTTTGGCGTTGACATTTGGAAATAGAGTGTCCGGTTAGTGAGCGTGCTTCGACGGCGGTTTCCTCTGCTAGGCGGCAGCCGTGCCGAGCGTGATGCGTTCGGCCTTGATGCCGAAGGAACGCGCTGGCCGAATGTTGCGCCTCGATGATTCTTAGGCCGGCACTTGACACGGGTGCTTTGCGTTGACTTCTCGTACCGGTGCGCGGAAATTGTTCACGTGGGAATTGCTGATGTTCGTTCGGGTACCGTGTATTAAGCTGCATCGGCGAGAACCCGAGGATTGGAGGATGATGGGACATTTGTGGGGGAAACAGGGTTCTCGTAATTCTGCGAGCTATTAGATAATTCAAATAAGGATTTATTATGAAGAATCTAATTATTTTCAGTTTCGTTTGTGCGCTGGGTTTTTTGTTGAGTTGCTCAAGTATCCAAGTCAATCAGGATTATGATGATGCATTCGATTTCTCCAAATTGAAAACGTTTGACTTTTTTCCTAGCAATCCGGGGTCGAAGATGAGTCAACTCAACGAAAGACGTGTCAAAAAAGCGCTAGATGCCCAACTAACCGCTAAAGGCTATTCAAAGTTCAGCACCAACCCCGATTTTTTGATCGCCTTGCACAGCGGGGCGCAGCAAAAAACCGACATCAACAATTACGGTTATGGTTTGGGTTGGCACGGATGGGGGATGGGTGGTGTGGATGTCTACCAGTATGAGGAAGGCACGCTTATTGTTGATTTTATTGATTCTAAATCAAAAAACCTAGTCTGGCGTGGAACGGCCAGAAGTATACTGCCGAATAATCCATCCCCAGAACAAGCGACAGACTTAATCAATAAGGTGGTGGCAAAAATTTTGGAGAAATTTCCTCCGAAACCGTAAGCGCTAATAACGATATTTTAATATCTTAAGAGCCATTCGGCAAGATTATCCTGAGCTTTCCGAAGGGCTCAGGTCGGATTCATGCAGCGTTCCGTTACGTCTCAGCATGAAACTCATTATATCGCTGCTGCCGTAGGTGGCCGGCTAGGGAACATCTGATCAATTCGGCCCTGAAACCAAGAGCGTTCATCTTCGACGAGAGGAAGGGCAAAAATGCTCGGTTTTTCGACACCGACCGCTGCTATCCGGAGCCATTTGGCTCC
>JAUILK010000060.1 GCA_030433275.1 Gammaproteobacteria bacterium | reverse complement strand
TGCAGCGTAGACTCGGTCATGGCGTATCCATCCTCTGCTGACTGTGATCTTGGTCGTGAGCAGTCAGCAGGATACGCCACCCCTTCTATTTCCCCCATACACCAGAAATGAGCTTAACCCGGCCCAAGCAGTATCTTCTGAAAAAAAGACTATCGAAACTCCGTCACCTGCTGATTTGCGGCTCCACTCCGCCCGGGAGCATGCGTCTCGTGGATGCATATTTGAGTTGCGGGCTGCCCCATTTCGGGCGCGCCGCTCAGAACTATCGAGCGTTCTTCGGCGAGCCGCCGTCGCGCACACTATCTCGGACACAATGCTGAAGTAGAGAAAGGAGTTTCGGGCAGACGACCACTCAAGGCACGTGGACATCTGTCCCAAGGAGTGGGACTTCCGCTCTTCGCCGAATCCGGGCCATCCATATCTCCCGCTAGCGACTGCAATCGAAATCGTCGACAGCCTTGATCCCCACCTCTCTAACTCCGCGCAATCCGCAGAAAGCTCACACGGGGCAACGCTTCTGGCCGAACTATCTGGAGTTATTGTCAATTCTCGTGTATGGCCGTCAGGCCGCACCGTGGCAAAGGTAGACTCGATCGGGTTGGTGGTGCGCAGATGCGCCCAGTGCTCGACCGAAAAATCATAGAACGCCAGTAGCTCATCGCGATCCTTGGCCAGGCACTCCATCGCCTTGGGATATTTGGCCTCGAAGCGCTTACGCACCTGATCGAAGGCGCTCTGCGCGTGCTCGCGGGTCTCGGCCATCCAGATCTCGTGCAGGCCCGCCTTGACCTTAAGGTTGGACTGACTTGGGCAGCTTGTTGAGCACGTTGGCCGTTTTGTGCACCGAGCAACGCTGATGGCGCGTTGCGGGGAAGACTTTGGTCAGCGCCTTCCAAAAACCCAGTACCCCGTCCCCAGTGGCCAGCTTCGGCGCCAGCTCAAGGCCGCGCTCGCGCAGCGCCGTGAGCAGCTCCCTCCAACTGGCCTCGGACTCGCGGTAACCGTCCTCGATGTCAACGGCAACAAGCTCTTTGCGCCCGTGCTCGGTCACGCCGATGATCACCAGCAGACAGAGTCGATCGTCTAAACGTACCTGGGAGTAGAGACCATCGGCCCACCAGTAAACGTAACGCTTGTCACTGAAATCGCGCCGGCGACCATCCTCAAGCTTCTCCTCGGCGTAGGCGGCCAGAAACGTCTCAAGCTCCGCCTCCAGCGCCTTCGCGATCAGATCCCGTGTGTCTGTCTCGGCGCAGCCGCTCATGGAGCGGATCCGTGAGCTCGGTCTCTGGTTGTGAAAGAGCGTGCAGCGTAGACTCGCTCATCGCGTATCCATCCTCTGCTGACTGTGATCTTGGTCGTGAGCAGTCAGCAGGATACTGCCACCTCCTTTATTACTTCCCCCATACACCAGAAATGAGCTTAACCCCTGGTGAAAACCATAGAGGCTTACATGCTCAGCACAACCAAAATCCCAAACCGTTCATCTGGACCGCCAACGCCAACGACATCCTTGAGAAGGTCGCTCGGGCCAATCGACGCTTAAGTTCCAAACAGGATGGCGCACTACACTTAGTACACTTATCATTAACAGGAATATATTGGGTGTGAACGACGGTCCAGCAGGAGACAACGCCTCGATTGGATGTCTTCGGTGGTTTTTAGTCGCAGCCGTTAACGTAGACCTTAGGCGGGCCGTGTCATAGAACAAATTCGATATTGCCGTCGAGGAAGTAGATGTGTTGTATGCCTTGACCCGCAGCATCCGGAGCAAGCCATCGCTTTCGATCCTCTGGTCCAACGTTCTGAGCGGCCTCACAGTAGGTGTGATTGCGCTGCCGTTGTCCATGGCGCTGGCTATCGCCAGCGGTGTGCCCCCGCAGAATGGCCTTTACACTGCCATCGTCGCAGGCATCGTAATTGCGCTGACTGGCGGATCGAAGGTGAATATCTCGGGGCCGACGGCCGCCTTTGTCGTGCTACTGCTGCCGATTGTGCAGCAGTACGGGCTGGGTGGGTTGCTGCTCAGCGGCTTCATGGCAGGCATAATTCTGATCCTGATGGGGGTGCTGCGTCTGGGTAGCCTCATTGAGGTAATGCCTTATCCGGTGACAGTTGGATTTACCGCAGGCATCGGCGTAGTGATCGCCACTCTTCAGATCAAGGACCTCCTCGGATTGGACGTCGTGAGCCTAGATGGACATTTCCCGGAGAAGGTCGCCACCCTCATCAGCGCCATGCCGAGCCTGGACTGGCGCGAGGCGCTGATCGGCGGGATGACTTTTCTGGTCCTGGTTCTATGGCCGCGCGTGCGCAGCCAGATACCAGGGCATCTGGTTGCGTTGCTGGTCGGCTCCTTTGTCGCAGTGGGTCTTGTCCAAGTATTCGATGGCTTTACCGTAGAGACCATCGGTTCCCGCTTTCAATATGAGATCAACGGGGTGAGCGGCAGCGGCATCCCACCGCTGCTGCCGCAGTTCATGTGGCCCTGGCAGCAGCCTGGGCCGAACGGTGAGCCCATCGGGCTTTCCTTTGAACTGGTGGACATGCTGACCGGATCAGCCTTGAGCATCGCGATGCTTGGGGCGATTGAATCCCTGCTGTGTGCGGTGGTCGCAGACGGCATGTCCGGTAAAAAGCATAATCCCAACGATGAGTTAATCGGGCAGGGCATCGGCAATCTGATCGCACCGCTATTCAGCGGCATCCCCGCAACTGCCGCCATTGCACGCACGGCGGCCAATATCCGTGCCGGTGGTTCGCTCCCCCTGTCCTCTGTCGTACATAGCCTGTTCATCCTCGCCGCTATTCTGGCGCTGGCTCCCCTACTTGCCTACATTCCCATGGCATCGATGGCGGCCCTGTTGATCATGGTTGCCTGGAACATGAGTGAGGCCCGCCACTTCGTGCGCATTCTCAAGATCGCACCTCGCCACGACGTGCTTACTCTACTGACCTGCTTTTCGCTGACCGTGTTGTTCGATATGGTCATTGCAGTAAGTGTTGGCGTTGGCTTAGCGGCCATGCTGTTTATCCGCCGCAGCATCGCCCTGACAGGAGTAGACATCCGTGGCGTCCTCAACGAGGGAGAAGCACAGGCACAGGATCTTCCGAAAGAGGTAGCTGTTTACGATGTAAATGGGCCGTTGTTCTTCGGCTCTGCCCAAAAGGCCATGCGCCATATCAGCATGGTTAATCCGCACGTGCGCGTGGTCATCCTTAACATGCGGAGCGTCACCATGCTGGACATGACAGCGATCGTCTCCATGGAGTCTATCGTTAGCGAGCTGCGCGCCCGCCGTATTGGATTGCTAATCAGCAACCTACACCCGCGCATGATTCTCAAACTGCGCCGGGCCGGTATCCGAAAGCGGGTGGGAGAACTTGCCTTCTGCGCTTCAGTGGATGAAGCGTTAAAATCGTACGAAAGGAAATTTCCACGTATAGTTGAAGAAGGCTGCGAGTAAATACAATTATAAGCCCTTCGCAGCCAAGCTGCGCGACCCCCATCTTCATAATCATCCGGCACACAATAGCGTGCGCCTCTGAACGGCAGGCTACCGCGTGCGGATAGGCAAGACGCCGGGGTGGCTTACGCATCTACGCTGATGTCGCCTGGCCGCCAAGGACTGGCGAACCGTACGCCAGTGTAGCATGCTCGCGCTTGGCCGTGGCGCGCCTGGATAGTAGATCGATCCTATAGTTGCTCCCGATGAATCGGGCTAGTGAGACTAGCCCACAGGGCAACAGCCCCAACAGGGCGATAACAAGCCGGGCTGGGGTTTTTATTTCAAAAACGATCCTCCTCCGATTCCTGCACCGCGCTGGCAAGCAAAGCTTGCCCGATAGCGCGCCGGTCATCCCCCTGTGTGCGTGTTTAGGTGTGCTGCACACAAAGGTAAGCGCACTGAACCTTCCCCCGATGGCCCGCAAACAAGGCGGATGTTGTTCAGGGGTTCCTCAGTTACGCGGATTTTGGGGCGCGCCTGTTGGCGAATAATCCAGTGTATTATCAATTTTGGCGGCATGTTCATCGGACCAGTCCGGATACGGCAAGCTATCCTGTTCTCGCCACTGCTCCACCAGTTTTTCAACCTGCACCTTACGCTCCTGATCGGTGGCCAGGGGCTCTTCGAGCATGATCGATTGCGCCGGGAACGCAAACTCGGCGCCGCCCTGATGCACCGCGTCGATAATACGCAGATAAATGTCTTCCGCAGTGGCCAGATAACATTGGTAATCGGTAGTATTGATGCGGGAATCCAACCGCACGATCAGAGCATAATCATTGATATTGTAAAGGCGCACACTAACGGTATCGCTCATGACCTGCGGATGAGCGTAGAGAATTTCACGCAGCCGAGCCATAATATAGCGCATCTGGTCAGGACTGGTTGCCAACCGCAGGGCAAGCAACCGGTAGAAACGGATACCGTCACGCCGGCTTATATTCTCCACTTCCATACTGGACAGCATGCCATTGGGAATATTGACCACCGAGCGACCAAGAGTTCGCAACAAAGTTGCGCGCAAACCAATCTCCTCGATAACACCCAGATTGGCACCTACCCGGCAGAAATCGCCGGGTATAAAAGGGCGCGCGATATAAATGGTGATCGCCCCAATGAGGTTTTCCAGGGTTTTTTGCGCGGCCAGGGCAATGGCAACCGAGCTGACGCCCAAACCCGCGATGATGGTCGTAACATCGTAGCCGGCGTTGTCCAAGCCCATGACCACCAGCACCGCCACACTCAGCATCTTAACTACAGCCGATACCGGCCGCACGATAACTTGCGCTTCCGGGTGTTTACTGTTTTGCATGCGTTGCCGAATATGCCCCGCAATGAGCTCAATAATACCTAGAGTTAAGAAAATATACGCTGCGTAGACCAGCACCACGGAGTCGAATAGCGCCCTCGCCTTGACACTGAGGCCCAGGCTCAGCATAAATTCGCGTAATAATACGATATAAACGAAAAAGCCCAGCGGGCCCACCAGAAAACGTCGCAAGCCACTCAACAGATAATTGTCACGCTGGCGATTAATTCGCCCGATCACCAAATAAAGGACGACAATCACCACTAACAGGCACAGCAGGAAACTGATCAAATAAACCCACTGCCAGTTATCGATACCCATATAGGTGAATACTGGCAAGTGCTCGCTGAGCCGAGCGGCAAATTCACTGTGGCCATATTCCTGCCACAAGCGGGGAATCATCGCGACAGTGGCGTTGGAAATTTTCCATTCCCGGCCGCCCTTGCCATCCGGTATGCTCTGCAAGTATAAAGTGACCGTGTCATCTTCGAACGGAATCTCACCGAAAACGTCGCGGTAGCTTGGCAAAGCATCGTCCACTTCGCCGCTGGGTTCGTCACTCACCGCGGCAATATCTACCCACAAATGCCGGGTGAACACATAAGCCAGCTTCCTGATTAAATCCGGCCCATCCTCTTTATCGATCCCCGGCGGCAGGTAGCGCATATCGAGGTATTCTGCAGCCTTTTCATAATCCCCACCTTTCAAGGCCGATATCACACCCAATAAAGATTTGCGTGGTGTCGAGCGGTCATCGGGGTTTTTCTTCAACTCCGCTGCTTCTTTTGCCATGACGGAATCTTCAGCGTCACGCTCAAGTAGTTGCTTGGCTGTAGGCGCCTCGTCGTTCTCCGCCCAAACTGGCGAGCCGATTAGACCCAAGCTCAGAAAAACAAGAAAAATCAATTGCCTCATAATTTTAAAACCTTTTGCGTCATTATTATCTGATGCCCATACAGACACCACCTACCGCATTATCAATAATAAATCCACGCAACTACAGATACTGGCTTCGCTGCTTCACACATCTCGCCTACATTTCTCACGGACCCGATCGATATTGGTGTTTCGTCCTCGAGACAGGACGCAAATTGGATAAGAGGCAACCGAGTCGATGGCTACAAATGAAAGGCATAAATTTGCAGACGATTTGATGTACCGAGCGATCGATTGGCAACAATCTTTCAGGGATTTTCCCACCCCCTCCCGCGCTTGGGGATAAAAACGTAAACATCGGCATTTGATCCGATCCCGAGTCAACAGCGCAAAGAGATTCAGAGAATCGTGCCCAGTGTTTCCCAGAACAGCCCGATCTTATGGGGAACGCTCAGGAATGACGATCCAGGCCCGGCGGACACTGAAACAAGGGTGCATGCCGATATTGAATAACTTCAAACGAACGACATCGAAAAGAAAAGCGGGCTAGGGGGATGACGAAGGCCTTGCGCCATCCATGCGACGGTTGCGAAAGAAAGCACGAAGTATTTCGCTGCAAGGCTCGGCCAAAATTCCGGCGCACACGGCGATCCGGTGATTGTGGCTAGGATGATCGATTAGGCGCAGCGCCCCACCGCACGCACCGGTCTTCGGGTCACGCGCACCGAATACCAAGCGGGCTACCCGAGCATGGATCAGTGCGCCCACGCACATCGCACACGGCTCCAAGGTCACATATAGGGTCGTGGCCGGTAGCCGATAGGCGCCCACGGCCTGCCCGGCCGCCCTGAGCGCCTCGATCTCGGCATGCGCCGTAGGGTCGCGGGCGGCGATCGGCCGATTGTAACCCTCGCCCACGATGCGCTCTCGCTGTACGACCACGGCGCCGACCGGGACCTCGCCGTGCGCTTGTGCCCACCACGCCCACTCCAGCGCCCGCGCCATAAAGGCCCGATCCTGATCGCTTACACCCGTCTGCGGTTGCACAACCGCTTTCGGCTCGATCATCGAATCCGACTTGCTAAAAACCATGTGCTCGATTCATCCGGTTTGCCTCAAAAACAATCGGTGTTTCACTCCCACTCGATCGTCGCGGGCGGCTTGCCGGATATATCGTAGACGACACGGGAGATCCCTTCGGTCTCGTTGATAATTCGCCGCGAGACCTCTTCCAAAAGCTCATAAGGAAGGTGGGACCACTGCGCCGTCATGAAATCGGTGGTCTCCACTGCCCGCAGCGCGATCACGTACTCATAGCGTCGCCCATCGCCCGTGACACCCACCGTCTTGACCGGCAGAAAAACCGCGAACGCCTGGCTGACTCGATCATAGAGCTCGCAGCGGCGCAGCTCTTCAATGAAGATGGCATCGGCCCGGCGCAGCGCCTCCGCGTACTCCTTACACACCTCGCCGAGAATGCGCACCCCAAGCCCCGGGCCCGGAAAAGGATGGCGGTAGACCAGATCCGTGGGCAAACCAAGCTCCAGTCCAATGCGCCGAACCTCGTCCTTGAAAAGCGAGCGCAGCGGTTCCAACAACCGCAAATTCATCCGCTCGGGAAGGCCCCCGACATTGTGGTGGGACTTGATAAGCTGCGCCTTGCCGGTCTTGGTGCCGGCCGATTCGATCACGTCGGGATAGATGGTGCCCTGAGCAAGCCATTTGACGTCGTCCAGCTTGCCGGCTTGCTCGTCGAACACATCGATAAAGGTACGCCCAATGAGCTTGCGCTTACGTTCCGGATCGGCCACTCCGGCCAGGCGCGTGAGGAAACGCTCCTCGGCGTTGACATGAATCACCCGTACACCCATATGGCGGGCGAACGTCGCCATAACCTGTGCACCCTCATCGAGGCGCAGCAAGCCATTGTCCACGAAGACACAGGTAAGCTGATCACCGATTGCCTGATGCAGCAGCGCGGCCACCACCGAGGAGTCCACACCGCCGGATAAACCAAGCAGCACCTGATCCTCGCCCACCTGCTCGCGGATACGGCTGATACTGTGCTCGATGATGTTGCCGGCGGTCCACTGCCCCGAACAACCACAAATCTCGCCGACGAACCGCTCGACGATGCGTTGACCCTGAGTCGTGTGCGTCACTTCCGGGTGGAACTGCAGACCATAGAAACGCCGCTCATCATCGCCGATGCCGGCAATGGGAGCACCCAAAGTGCTCGCAATCACCTTAAAGCCCTCGGGCAACTCAGCGACCCGATCGCCATGGCTCATCCAGACATCGAGCAAACCATAGCCTTCCGGACTGGTGTGATCCTCGATATTACGCAGCAGCCGGGAATGGCCGCGCGCGCGCGCCTGAGCATAACCGAACTCCTTGTAGCCGCTGGGCTCGACCCGGCCGCCGAGCTGCCGTGCCATCGCTTGCATACCATAACAAATGCCGAGCACGGGCACGCCCAGTTGGAAAACGATATCGGGTATGCGCGGAGCGTTGTCGACGTGAGCCGACTCCGGACCACCAGTGAGAACGATCCCCATAGGGGCAAACGCCTCGATGTCGGCCGTCGGCCAATCGCAGGGGTGGATCTCGCAGTAGACATTGGCCTGACGAATCCGCCGGGCAATAAGCTGCGTATACTGGGAGCCGAAATCCAGAATAAGAATCCGTTGGCTCTGTAAATCAAAAGCCATGCCGATTACAACCTCTGTGCCGGTTAGTCGATCCGGTAATTGGGAGCTTCCTTGACGATGTTCACATCGTGAACATGGCTCTCGCGCACACTCGCTTGCGTAATCCGAGTAAACCGGGTCTGGGTCCGGAACGTCTCGATATTGGGGCAACCGCAATAACCCATGCTGGCCCGCAACCCTCCCATGAGCTGCTCGACGATAACCGCCAAACTGCCCTTATAAGGGACGCGCCCCTCGATTCCCTCCGGCACCAACTTGTCGACACCATCGGCACCTTCCTGGAAGTAACGATCCGAGGAACCCGAGCTCTGCGCCATGGCGCCGATGGAGCCCATGCCGCGATAGGATTTATAAGACCGTCCCTGATAAAGCTCCACCTCCCCCGGCGCCTCTTCGGTGCCGGCAAACATCCCGCCGAGCATGACGGCATGCGCGCCAACCGCGATGGCTTTGGCGAGATCCCCGGAGAAGCGGATACCGCCGTCGGCGATGATCGGCAATCCGGAGCTCTTCAACTCCTCGGCGACATTGAAGATCGCCGAGATTTGCGGCACCCCGACCCCGGAGATGATCCGTGTGGTGCAAATCGATCCGGGGCCGATGCCCACCTTGACCGCATCCGCACCGGCTTCCTCGAGCGTGCGAGCCGCCTCCGCCGTGGCGATATTGCCAGCGATGACCTGGACATGCGGATATTGCGTCTTAATCCACCGGACTCGCTCCATGACCCCACGGCTGTGGCCGTGCGCGGTGTCCACCGCGAGAACATCAACCCCAGCCTTCACCAACGCGTCGACCCGCTCCTCGGTGCCCTGCCCCGTGCTCACCGCCGCGCCGACCCGCAGTCGCCCGTGCTCGTCCTTACAGGCGTTAGGGTAATCTTGCGCCTTTTGGATGTCCTTGACGGTAATCATCCCGCGCAGCTGAAAATCCTCGTTGACCACCAGCAGCTTTTCGATGCGGTATTGATGCAGCAGCTGCTGGATTTCATCGCGCTCCGCCCCCTCCCGCACGGTGACCAGACGGTCCTTGGGCGTCATGGCCGCCGTCACCGGTGCCTCGTGCCGGCTCTCGAAGCGCAGATCACGGCTGGTCACGATGCCGACCAGGCTCTCACCTTCCACCACCGGCACCCCGGAGATGCAATGCACGCCCATGAGCGCCAGCACTTCGCGGATGCTGGTCTGCGGCCCCACGGTGATCGGCTCTTTGATCACCCCACTTTCGAATTTCTTGACCCGCAGCACCTCCAGAGCCTGCTGCTCGATGGTCATATTCTTGTGGATGATGCCGATGCCGCCTTGCTCGGCCAGCGCAATGGCCAGACGCGCCTCGGTAACGGTATCCATGGCGGCCGAGGCCAGCGGTAGATTGAGCTCGATCTCGCGGGTGAGGCGACTGCGCAGATCCACCTCCCGCGGCAAGACTTCCGAATAGTCTGGAATCAATAGGATGTCATCGAAGGTGAGTGCTTCCTGAGCAAATCGCATACGCTCGTTACCTTGAACAGCATGGCGGGATATCGGTTTGAAGGTAACCGTACATTATAGTCGGAACCGCAAAGCCAGGTAAATCAGGTTGATCGCGAGTACTGCTGCATAGATCCGGCGATCGGAATCATCCGGAGCCTGACATGTAGGCGAGCACAAGTACGGCTCTCTCGCGGGGCGGCCTCGGCAGCGGTGAGAAAATACGCGCGCTCCTCGGCCATAAGGTACTTGTGCCGCCCGGCCGCATCGAAAAGCCGCATCCCTTCGCCGCCTATGAGATCACCCGGTAGCCGCGCCGGCACTTGCGCCGGATGAGCTCACGCAGGGCCTGCCGCGCGGCCGGAAGGTCAGCATAGGGGTCGCGACGCACCGTGCCGCCCTGCCCGATCCGCCCCCACTCGCGCACAAGCGCCACACCACCGAAGAGATCGGGCCAAAGCACAGCGCAATAGAAGCGGTAAGCGTTGCGTTCCGGCTCGATGCGCTCAAGGCGCACGGCATCGGTTGGCTCGGTTTGTAATTCTTTTCCTGACATCTGTTTCACAGCCATCCTAAAAAAAGCCCGGCCGCTTGGGGGTTCTCGTTATCTGCAGCCATCTCATCCAGTGGCAGAACTGAGCAAGGCGTTGGCATAGCCAACGCCAGCGGGACCACTGTAACGCCTGTTCAGGCCCTCCGCGTCGCCAGGCGATGAGGGTGAGACACAACCACCGGCGCCGCTCGGCTAGAAAGGGGGCCACGGGCATTGGCCGCCCAAGCTGGACAGTAGGTTTTTTCAACTGGTGCCGACGCAACGTGACCAGCAGAGGATAAGCCGCCATCACCAAAGTGATATACCGGTGCCAGCCCGTCCCGGCGCACACCTCGTGCTGATCCAACCCCAGGTGTGACTTGCTCTCCTGAAAACAGCGCTCGATGCTCTACCGACTCCAGCCGCCAAGGCCAGATCCGCCAGGGCCGTTCCGTCCGGAGCAAAGATGAAAAACGCCTGCATCTCCTGCTCGGCGCCCAAACTGTGCCGAACCAGCACCGCCCACTCCCAACCTTCGAATGACGGCGGGTTAACTGCTAGCCCATCTTTAACGCTCTCTACCTGATTTCGGGCCGATTTGGGCGTGTGGTCAAGTATAATCCATTGATTTGTATATAAGCGCCGGCGGCACAGCCGGTGTAGTGCCATAATATTTGCTATCAGCCCTTGCGCGGAATGTCCGATCACGCATGCCTCGCGGGCATGTTCATCCGCCGCACCCAGACCCGCAGCACGGCCACCGGCGAGTCGTATATCACGTACCGTCTGGTGCGCTCCGAGCGGCGCGCCGGTAAGGTCCGCCAGCGCACCCTGTTGAACCTGGGGCGGCACTTCCCGGTGGCGCAGACGCACTGGTCGGCGTTGTGTGCGCGCATCGAGCAACGGCTCAGCGGCCAGGCGGCGCTGTTCGACGAGGAGGGGAAGGGCCTTCCGCTCGCCGTCGAGCGCCAGGCCGAGCGCATTGCGGCGCGGCTGCTCGCCGAGCAGGGCGGTACGCCGGCACCGCCCGAAGGTATCGGCGCACCCGGCGACGGTGGTGACGTGCAGTCGGTGGACGTGGACTCGCTCTCACTGGTGCGCCCGCGCTCGGTGGGCGTCGAGCAGCTCGGACTGTGGGCGCTGCGCCAGGCGGGCTTGGAGGAGCAGCTCCAGGCGCTGGGGCTGACCGGCCCGCAGCGTGCGGCGGCGCTGGGGCTGATCATAGGACGCATGGCCGCCCCGGGCTCGGAGCGGGCGACGCATCAGTGGCTCGCCCGGCGCAGCGGCCTCGGCGAGCTGCTGGAGGTGGACTTCGAGGCGATGAGCCCGATGCAGCTCTACCGCACCTCCGATAGCCTGCTGCGCCACCGCGCGGCCCTCGAGGGGCATCTGTTCGCCCGGGTGAGCGATCTGTTTGCCCTCGCTCCGACGATCACGCTCTACGATCTGACCAACACCTACTTCGAGGGCGAGGCACCGGTCAACCCGGCCGCACGCCACGGTCACTCCAAGGAGCGGCGCAGCGACTGCCCGCTGCTCACCCTGGCGCTGGTGCTCGATGCCAGCGGCTTTGTGCGCCGCTCGCGGGTCTTCGCTGGCAATGCGGCCGAGGCGCAGACCCTTGAGGCAATGCTCACCGGTCTCGCTGCGCCCGCCGGCGCGCTCGTGGTCATGGACCGCGGGGTGGCCACCGAGGCCAACCTCGCCTGGCTGGCCGAGCAGGGCTACCGCTATCTGGTGGTCAGCCGCGAGCGCCGCGGCGCGGTCGACTTTGAAGAGGCCATCACCATCGACAACGCCGGCGGACAGGCCGTGGAGCTAATCAAAGTGCCCGCGGCCGATGGCCAAGAGGTGCGCCTGTACTGTCGCTCCGAGCACCGCGTGCGCAAGGAGCAAGCGATCGCCGAGCACCGGATGGGCCGCTTCGAGGCCGGGCTCGACAAGCTTGCGGCCGGCCTTAGCCGGCGGGGCACCACCAAGCGCATCGACAAGCTCTGGGAGCGTATCGGGCGGCTCAAGGAGAAAAGCCGCGGCCTCGGGACACACTACCACATTGAAGTGATCCCCGATGACAGCGGCGAGCGCGCCCGTGCGATCCACTGGCAGCGCCGGCCCGTCACAGGCTCTCTGGTCACCGAGCCGGGCGTCTATTGCCTGCGCAGCAATGAGACCGGCTGGGACGAGGAGACGATGTGGCGCACCTACATCATGCTCACTGAGCTCGAGGCGGTCTTCCGCAGCCTGAAATCGGAGCTCGGCCTGCACCCGATCTTCCATCATAAGAAAGCGCGCGCCGAGGGGCATCTGTTCATCACCATGCTCGCCTATCAGTTCGTCCAGCTCATCCGCCACCGGCTCGCCGTCCACAGCATCCGCAAGCGTTGGAGCACGCTGCGTGATACCCTCGCCGGCCAGTGCCGGGTCACCACCACGTTCAACCGCGGCGATGGCCGCACCCTGCACGTGCGCAAGGCCACCCGCGCCGAGCCCGATCAGGCGCGAATCTATCAGGCGCTCGGTGCCGACCCCGCCCCGGGCGGCGTGCAGAAAACCATCGTGTGAGCCCGCTGACTTATAAAATGAACGTAATGTAGTGCCACTCGCCGCCGCTGCCGATTTTAACTCTCTGAGTATCGGAAAGTTCTTTTGGGGGACGTTAAACTTGGGCTAAATCGGCTCCTCGGCGCGATCACCGCTACCTTTCGTCCACGGCTTCCCCTATCCCGATGACGCCATCGGGATAGCCAGGCGGCGGCATACTGATCGTTACCAGCCTGTTCATCCCCTTCTGCCTGATCTCCAGGGTT
>JAUILK010000010.1 GCA_030433275.1 Gammaproteobacteria bacterium | reverse complement strand
TGGCGGTCTTGGTGCCGAAATTGTGGGTGAACCTCACCCGTTCCTTGGTGTATTCGCACCGAACAGCAAATACCGCGGGTGGGTGACGCCGGCCAAGCGGGGCAGCCGTCGTGATCTTCTCTTCCAGACGCCTGCGGGGGGGCTATCCCGGCGAGACCATGGAATCGTTGACGGTTCAGGCATTGCCGAGCTTTGCCTTTCGCGCCCCGGATGGCCAGCTCGATTTCAAGCTGGCCGAAACGATCCGCACTTCCATCAAGCTCGCGCCGGAGTGGGAGAAGCGGATCAACGCGCACAACGACAAGATCGCGCAGACCAACATCACCGAGGCGCGCAAACGATCGCGGATCACCGCGCAAACCTACGACGAGATCCGGCAGATGCAGCAGGATTAGTGGGAGTATCAGTAAAAGCTGTGGGACTGTTCCGCGCGTGAATTCAGTGAAACGATCCGCGATGTGGAGACCTATAATGATCCGATGAGTCCGACCGGCCAAAACCAGCTTTCGAATCAGTATGACAGCGCCTACCGGCCCAATGACGGCACCTATGTACTGACCGACGATCCATCTTTCAATCTGTACGCCGTGTTCGGCCAGGACGCGACCAAACTGGAGCCAGCGCCATGATCCGTGCCGCGATGATATGGGCTGCCGCCCTTTTGTGGACAGTTGTAGGCCTGACGGCCGCTGCCCAGGCGCAGGACAGTTTCGGACAGGCGCCGCAACCCCAGCAGCAGAATCAACAAAATCAGGGCTATCAGGTGCCTCAGCAGCACAATTTGCGGCAAGGCTACCCGCAGCAGGGTTTCGGCCAGCCGAACGCCATGGGCCGGCAGCACCGGGGCGGCAGCGGCCCGCTGGATCAGCTCGCGGCGATGGAACGAAGGGACTTCGGCGTTCCGCCGACGTCACGGCTTCATGCGGGCCCCATGCACGGGCCGCCGCCGGCCTCCATCCCGGGCGGACAATTGATCACCATCAAGGGTTTGGTTGAACTCCTGCGCGGCCAGCAGATGCCGGTGCTGGACGTTCTCGGCGGCCAGGATATGATACCAGGCGCGCAGTTTGCGGTGCCCGTCCATCAGGCCGGCTCCTTCAACGACCTGGTCCAGTAGCAGTTCGGCCAGTTCCTGCAAGGCGCAACCGGCGGCAACAAGGAATACCCGGTGGTGCTCTACTGCCTGTCGCAGCAATGCTGGATGTCTTACAACGCCGCGCTGCGCGCCATCAATCTGGGGTATACAAACGTTTTGTGGTACCGGGGCGGTATCGAATCCTGGCGGCAGAGCGGTCCGCCGACCCAGCTCGTGCCGCAGCAGGGCTATCAGTAAGCGCAGACGGGGCGGTCCATCTTTCCTGGTTCACACCGATCTTGGATGTATCCTCCGGATGCCTCAGACCCTGAACATCCAGCCACATGGTGCGGGTGACCTGCAGCCCGGCGGCCCAGTCCCGTGCTCCGTCCGTACCCAGATTATTCGGCCATCGCCGCTGGTCGCGTTCAGCGGATTTTCTCCGTGGCGTCTTCCATGAGAATGCGCCGACCTATGATCACCCGCATGATCTCGTTGGTCCCCTCCAGGATCTGATGCACGCGTGTGTCGCGGACGTGGCGCTCAAGCGGGTACTCGCGAATGTAGCCATAGCCGCCGTAGAGCTGCAGCGCGTCATTGCAGACTCGAAAGCCCACGTCGGTGGCCAAGCGCTTGGCCATGGCGCAGTAAGTGGTGGCGTTCGGGTCCCGGCGATCCAGCTTCCATGCGGCGAGGCGCACCAATTGCCGCGCGGCCACCAGTTCGGTGGCCATGTCGGCGAGCTTGAACTGCAGGCCCTGGAATTCGGCCAGCGCCCGACCGAATTGGCGGCGTTGATGCAAATAGCCACGGGCGGCTTCGAGCGCCGTCTGCGCGGTGCCGATCGAACAGGTGGCGATGTTGACTCGACCGCCGTCGAGCCCCTGCATGGCGATCTTGAAGCCCTCGCCTTCCGCACCCAGGCGGTGATCGGCGGGAACTCGTACATTATCGAAGGTGATGGATCGCGTCGGTTGGCTGTTCCAGCCCATCTTTGCTTCTTTGCGGCCATAGGTGACTCCGGCACTGTCGGCGGGCACGGCAAAGGCGGTGATGCCGTTTGCCCCCGCGCCCCCGGTCCGTGCCATGACCAGCAGGAGTTCGGTGGCGCCCGCTCCGGAGCTGAACACCTTGGTGCCGTTGATGCGATAATACTGCGCGCTACGGCGCGCCGTGGTCTGTAGGGAGGCGGCATCGGAGCCGGCGCTCGGCTCGGTGAGGCAGTAGCTTGCGAGCTTGCGGGCGCGGCTCAGTTCCTCGCCCCAGGCCACCTTGAGAGCCTCGCTGCCCCAGGTGGCAATCATCCAGGTCACCATATTATGAATTGTTATATAGGCGGCTGTAGAGGTGCAGCCCGCTGCCAGTTCCTCGAAAATGAATGTGGCATCTAGCCGAGAAAGGCCCAATCCGCCCATCTCTTGAGGCGTATAGACAGCACAGAACCCGAGTTCGCCGGCCAGCGTAATGGTTTCCTTAGGGAACACGCACTCCGTGTCCCAACGCGCTGCATTGGGGGTCAGCTCGTGGCGGGCGAAATCGCGCGCCGCATCCTGAAAGGCGATTTGGTCTTCGGTCGGTGCGAAGTCCATGTCTCCAGTCCTCGTAGTGAGGGCACCCGGGCGCCCCTTTGGCAAGTGTCGCGGGCAGCCTTAAGCCAAGCGTGCAGCGTCTATTGATGCGGCTTCCCCGGCGAGCCGATGGCGTTTTTTCGAGCGCAACCGAATTCGGTCAAGTCGGCCAATCTGGCTGGCCAGCGCTGCGCCAGCGCCGCTCAGCGTAGGCTGATCGTCATATTGGGACGATTACCCAACGCAGCGCCCGCTTCGAACCAGCGTTCGATTACGGTCTTGGTCTCGGTATAAAAGCGCACCGCATCCTTGCCATAGGCGTGCAGATCTCCATAGAAAGAGCCCTTGCTGCCGGTAAAAGAAAAGAATGGCAGGGGCACCGGGATCGGCACATTGATCCCGATCTGGCCGACTTCGATCGCCTGCCGGTATTTGCGGGCGGCGGCTCCGGAAGCGGTGAAAATGGAGGTGCCGTTACCGTATGGATTGCTATTGACCCGTTCGATGGCTTGGTCGAGATCGGCAACGTGCATCACCGCCAGCACGGGGCCGAAAATCTCCTCCCGGTAACAGCTCATCGCGGGTCTGACCTCATCGATCAGCGTGGGGCCCAACCAGTTCCCCTCGGGGAAGCCGGCAACCCTGCAGTCACGACCGTCGAGTAGTATCTTGGCCCCTTCCCGCGCCGCCGCATCTATGATCTGCTCGACCCGTGTCAGGGCCCGGCGGCTGATGAGCGGTCCATAGGCGGCTGCGGGGTCCGTCGCTGGGCCGGGACGGAGCCTAGCCATCGCCGCCTGGAGTGCGTCGACCCAGCCCCGCGTCTGTTTGCCGACCAGTACGGCCACTGAGATGGCCATGCAGCGCTGCCCGGCGGCACCGCAGGCGGCGCCGACCAAGTGGTCGATGGCTTGCTGTTTATCGGCGTCGGGCATGACCACCATGTGATTTTTAGCGCCGACCATGCATTGGACGCGTTTGAAGTGGGCTGTGGCGGTGCGATAGATGTGCTGCCCCGCCGCCGGTGAGCCTACGAAGGAAACCGCCCGAATATCCGGATGCTCAAGTAGGACGTCTACTTGCGCCTTGCCGCCGTGGACGATTTGCAGCAGTCCCGCCGGGAATCCGGCCTGCGCGAATAACTCGGCTAGGTACATCGGTGTGAGTGGATTTTGCTCGGAGGGCTTGAGCACGAATGCGTTGCCGCAGCCGATGGCAATTGGAAACATCCACAGTGGGATCATGGCCGGAAAATTGAACGGTGTGATCCCCGCGCACACGCCCAATGGTTGTCGCCAGCTGGTGGTATCGATGCTGGCGGCGACATTCGCCAACGTCTCTCCCATGAGGAGGGTGGGCAGGCTCATGGTGTGCTCCACCACCTCGATTCCGCGCCATACTTCACCTTTGGCGTCAGTAAAGGTTTTGCCGGTCTCCTCGGCCAGCGTCTCGGCGATCGTTTCTTGGTGTGCCTTGAGTAGTTCCTGGTAGCGCATCAGGTAGCGTGCCCGCTCAGGCACGGCGACTTCTCGCCAGTGTTTCTGGGCCGCTTTGGCGGAGGCGATTGCGCGTTCGATTTCCGCCCCCGGTGTGACCGGGCACTCGGCAATGATCGTGTTGGTGGCGGGGTTGGTGACGTCGATCCACTCGTGGACTGCACTGTCCACGAACTGGCCGTCGATGAAAAGCGGGACCTTCTTTGCCATGGAGCTCACCTTTGAGCTTGGCGGCACTCAGCGCGGCGGGCCTTGCGCATCGCCCAAATAGTGGCCGCACTGCGCATGAACTTTCCTATAATCAGTCTAATGAGGTCTGCGTGAACGTCAATTTGCTTTGATTTCGCGCTGATCTGAGGGCGGCAGAGCCGGTAATCGTGTAGATACCGATAGGCGGAGAGCCCGCGGATGCAGGTTGCAGGCAGTGTGTTTCTGGTTACCGGTGGCGGCTCTGGGTTGGGGCAGGCGACGGTCCGGCGGCTGGTGGCGCATGGCGCTCGAGTGGTGATTGCGGATCTCGATGCCACGGCGGCGCAGTCGCTGGTCGAGGAGCTCGGTGAACAGGTTCGGTTCGTTGCGGTGGACGTCGTTCACGCAGCGGCGATGCAGCAGGCCGTAACTACCGCCGTAGACACCTTCGGCGCCTTGCACGGGCTTATCAACTGTGCGGGTACGGTGCTCGGGTGCAAGGTCGTGAACCGGCAAGGTGAGCCGCATCCGCTTGAGCTCTTCGCCCGGACGGTTCAGATCAATCTGGTGGGGACCTTCAATGCGATCCGTCTCGCGGCAACGGTTATGGCGCAGGGGCCAGTCGGCGCGGACGGTGAGCGTGGTGTTATCGTCAACACGGCGTCGGTAGCGGCTTACGACGGCCAGACCGGGCAAGCGGCTTATGCGGCTTCCAAGGCGGGCATCGCCGGGATGACCTTGCCGCTTGCCCGCGAGCTCGCTGCCCATGGTATTCGCGTGATGACTATTGCGCCTGGTGTTTTTGCAACGCCTATGATGGCAAACCTGCCGGAGCAGGTGCGCACGAGACTGGGCGAGCAGACGCCCTTCCCGGCCCGGCTTGGGCGCCCGAGTGAGTTTGCGATGCTGGTTCAGCATATCATCGAGAACACGATGTTGAATGGTGAAATCATCCGTCTCGACGGTGCCCTGCGTATGCCACCGAAGTAAGCCGTCTCCTTTGCAGTCCAAGGGATAACCATTGCGCGTGGGTGCGCGAGTGATCTAACGTTTAGGTAAACATGGTTTTAGTGCGGCGTCGCGGCCCGCTCCGCGAGCGGTGTGCGGCCCATCAGCTGCGGTCCCGCCGGGTCAGGGCAAGCGCCGAGCGCGCCCCTACAGCACAACGGGGAATCCTCATGAAGGTTCTGGTGCCGGTCAAGCGTGTGATCGACTACAACGTCAAGGTTCGGGTCAAAGCGGACGGTAGCGGAGTAGAGACGGCGAATGTAAAGATGTCGATGAACCCGTTCGATGAACTCGCTGTGGAGGAGGCCATTCGCCTCAAGGAGGCGGGTCGGGTCGAGTCGATTGTTGCTGTTTCAATCGGGGCACCGGCTTGTCGGGAGACTCTGCGCACGGCGCTAGCGATGGGGGCCGACCGCGCGTTGCTGGTAACCACAGAGGCGGAACTGCAGCCCCTGGATGTGGCCAAGGTGCTCAAGGCCATAGTGGCGCAGGAAACCCCTGCACTGGTGATTATGGGCAAGCAAGCCATAGATGACGACTGCAATCAGACCGGGCAGATGCTGGCTGCCTTGCTTGGCTGGGGGCAGGGGACTTTCGCCTGCGGCGTAGCGCTCGCCGAAGACTCGGTGACGGTTACCCGGGAAATCGACGGCGGCAATCAAACGGTACGCTTGAAGCTGCCGGCCGTTGTGACCGCAGATTTGCGACTCAACGAGCCACGCTACATTAAATTGCCAAGCATCATGAAAGCGAAACAAAAACCATTGCAGAGCATGACCGTGCAAGAACTCGGCGTTGAAGTCGCTGTGCGGCTCAAGACGCTGCAGGTGAGTGAGCCACCGCCGCGGCGCAGCGGTGTAAAAGTCTCGAGTGTCGCTGAATTGGTGGACAAGTTGCGCAACGAAGTGAAGGTGCTCTGAGATGAGCGTGCTGGTCATAGCCGAGCATGATAACGCCACATTGGCCGGCGTGACCTTGTCGGCTATCACGGCAGCGGTCCAGCTCGGTGATGATGTGCGGGTGCTCGTTGCTGGCCACGGCTGTCGCGCCGTGGCCGAAGCGGCCGCGCGGGTGCAGGGCGTGGGCCTGGTGCGGCATAGCGAGGCCGCTCACTATGCTCGGCCGACCGCGGAGGATCTGGCGGCGCTGGTCACGGACCTCGCTGTCGACTTTACGTATGTGCTGGCCCCGGCCACTACCTTCGGCAAGAATTTTTTGCCACGGGTGGCTGCGATTTTGGATGTGGCGATGATCTCGGACCTCATACGGATCGACGCTCCGGATCGCTTCGTGCGACCGATTTACGCCGGTAACGCTGTGGCTACGGTGCAGTCGATGGATCCGATTAAGGTGATAAGTGTGCGCGCCACGGCTTTCGATGCGGCGCCGAGCGGTGCCACGGCGGCGCCGATCGAGGTGTTAGAAGCCAAGCCGCACAGCGATCTTGCGGACGTTCTTGCCGAGCAGCTGACCCAATCCGAGCGTCCCGAGCTGACGGCCGCCGAGATCGTCGTCGCGGGGGGGCGTGGTATGGGCAGTGCGGATGGTTTCCGGCTGCTCGAGGCAATTGCCGATCGGCTGGGGGCGGCCATCGGGGCCTCACGGGCGGCCGTGGATGCCGGCTATGTCCCCAATGACTATCAGGTAGGGCAAACCGGTAAGATTGTCGCGCCTAAGCTCTACATTGCAGTGGGTATTTCGGGGGCTATCCAGCACTTAGCGGGAATGCAGGATTCCAAGGTGGTGGTCGCGATCAACAAGGACGAGGCGGCGCCGATTTTCCAAGTAGCCGATTATGCATTGGTGGCCGATCTATTCCAGATATTACCCGAGCTCGAAACGGAGCTGAGCCGAGTATTGGCCAAGTGACGGCGCGGTCGACCCGTCGAGTGCTTGCGTCGTGGTGTGTTTTGTTATTAAAGTCACATAATGTCTGATGTATTCATGCCAATCGAGCGGCGCGGTCATGAACGACGTTGTCGGCGTATGTGGGGCAGCCGCCATTTCTGGCTCGGTGGCCGCCGGCAGGGCTCGCGGCGTATCGGTGATCATGATCGTGGCTGCTACACCGATGTCTACGACTCCGGGGTGGCGGCCAACGTGGTTATGATCATGGCTGGTTGCGTGTTGGATGCACTGCTGACCTTGTATTTACTCGACAACGGCGCCGTTGAAGCCAATCCGGTAATGGCTGCGGCGCTCCTGCTCGGGGTCCGGCCGTTCGTCCTGCTCAAAGTGGTACTCACCGGTACCTGCTTGTTGCTGCTTGCCACGCACCACCGTTTCGTTCTGTATCGGTGGCTGCGCGTGCAGCAGGTGCTGATTTGCCTTGCGATCGGCTATGCGGCCTTGTTGCTCTATGAGCTGGGATTGATCCAATTGATCGCCTGAGTGGACCGTTCAAGGCCGCGAGGCGGCCATGGTCAACGACACCGAGTCGGCAAACCGCAGCGCATGGGGCTTGTCTACCTCGACCGCCGCGTGTTTGGCCCCGTCGAAACTCAACACCAAGCTCAGAACATCGAAGACCAGCCTCTCCAGTAACAGGAATCGGTTGTTCTCCACCAAAGCGATTATCTGCTTGGTGATTACCCGGTAGTTCAACGCATGTTCAACCGCGTCCTGGCTTGCCGCAGCGCGCCCGTCGTAGTCGATCCGGACGCTTATGACGACATCTTGCAACTTTGTCTGCTCATCCGCATTCAGTCCGATGTAGGTGCGCAGTCGTAGATTTTTGATATGGATTTGCGAGTGATCGAACGTGATATCGTGCCGCGCCATACTCAATGCTACCTCACCGTGTTGCGGCCACGGGCCGCTTCGGCGCAGCCGTGTGCTCCTGCGTTGGGTGTGTGGGCTCCTCTCGCCTGGTGGCGATGTGTGGCTCGAATATCCACCCCCCTATCGGGTGACGCGCACTACCCGAGCAGCCGGGTTAGCATAGCGCTGGTCGAGGTTGGCTGTCAGCTTTGGCTATTGAACTGCGCGGCGCTATCGCCTGTCGGGGTGAGGCCGCGGATCAAGCCCAGCCATTTTCGGGCTGATTCCTGCCACGATTCCGGCAGCCGGGGTTGGCCGGCGTGATCTTCTATGCGCACCCGAATCCGTTCTCGGTACAGGGGTTTCAATTCCCTGTCACGGCATAGACACTCTCTGCAACGACCATTTCTTCCTCGAGTCGTGCCAGCAGTTGGGTGACAGCTGCTATATCGCCAGGTGCCAAGTTCAATGAGTTGGCGCGAGCGAGACCCAGGATTCGCAATCGTAGTCCCTGTTGCGTGGGATTGTCCGTGTGAGCGCCGAGCTGTTCCAGAAAACGCCGTCGGGCTGAACCGCGCAGCTGATCCAGGATGGCGGGGGCGAACTGGCCATCGAGCAAGTCATCCTGCACGATAGCGAACGTCTGCAGGTAATGATAGGCATTGACGTACATGATCCCTGCCTCCTTATCTGGCTGTGGTTTTTCCATCGACTGCTTTCCAAGCGAGCGCAGACCCGCGCTTTCGATAGTGGCCGGGCTTTGTCTGCTGCTCGTGGCGGCAGAACGGTTAATTAGTAGTGTCGTGCTGTGCGGCGGTTTTACCCATCCAGCGGCCAGCGCCGGCTTTGTTATGATGGTTCCCAAGACTGCTGGCCTAGAGCAGCCAAAGTTTTTTGCATTAATGTCAGTTCTTGTTCTGCAAGGGAGGACATATGAGCGTTGAGCCGGTGGTAAGTGTTGGCGACACGCGAAGCGCTGTTGCGCAGGCGGTGGCACGTGCGATAAGTGAACGGCGCTCCATCAATCGTTTCCAGTCCCAGGCGCCGCCCTGGGGGATTGTAAGGCGGGCCCTCGAGCTGGCTCTCTGGGCTCCGAACCATCACCTGACCGAGCCGTGGCATTTTTATCTCCTGGGGCCAGAGACCAAGCAGGCGGTGGTCGAGCTCAACGCCGAATTGGCTGCGACCGCCAATGGAGCGGCAGCCGGTGAGGCTAAACGCCGGCGTTGGGCCGCTATCCCCGGTTGGTTGGTCGTGACCTGTGATCAGAGCGCGGATGCGTTGCGGGCTCGGGAAGACTATGCGGCATGCGCCTGTGCTATCCATAACTTGGCACTTTATCTCTGGAGCGAAGGCATCGGCGTGAAATGGACCACAGGAGCGGTAACGCGCGAGCGCCGTTTCTACGATCTGCTCTGGATCGATCCCGCGCTCGAGGCCGTGGTCGGGTTGGTGTGGTACGGCTATCCGGCTGAGGCGCCGCAATCGCGTCGTCGGCCTTTAGAGCACAGTCTGGTCGAGCTTCCGTAAAACGCACCGGGAAGCGTTGTGCGAATTCCTTTCCACCTCTTTTATGGCAGTACCAACGAGGCCGCCACGGATGACCGGCCGGTGCAGGCCGGGTGGCTGCGAGCGATGGCGGGGGGATCTGTGCGCTGGAACTGGTTGCCATGGAAATTTCTGCTACGACGCGCGGCTCGTGCCCATGGCTTCCTGGATCCGGTTGCCCTGCTGGCGCGCTTGCAGCGCTTTGCTCAACCCTCGGAAGTCCACGAACCGCTGGAATTGCTGCGGGCGGGCGTTGTATTCCACGCCCGTGGTTTGATCAACGCCAGGGTGATCCAACACAATTTGGATTGGATCTGGCCGTATTGGATCGAGCGCCAGTTCGATCCGAGCGATGCGGCGTTTCTGCCCCGTGCTTTTTCCATCACGCATGTCAACCTCACGCACCGCAATTGGACTGCCCTCGGAGTGCCGAGTTGCCCGGATTTGCCCATCGTCGACCCACGGGGGTTGGTGACCCCCTTTCTCGACGGTTGGTCATTGGATGCCTGGGTGCTCGGCGGCGATGACGAAGCGCTTTATCCCAGTCGAGCGGAATCGTCCGAGCAGCGCTTGGACTTGGACGAGGGGATTACGGCGATCACGGACAGCCGCGGCGACGGCCTGCGCCTGCTCGGCGAGTTGAATGTGGCGTATCGGGACGGTATTCCAACCCTGCAGGTCCGTTATACCGGGTATGCCGCAGGGGGTGGTTTTCTGGTGGTGGCTTTGCGCCCCTATAACCCGGAGGGCATCAGCTTCATTCACCAGGTGGCGTTGACCGAAGCACACCGCGGCTGGTTGGTTGAGGGTCGGCCCGTCGTTCATTTTGGTGAGCGGATCGAGCAGCACAGCGCTTCGGACTACCGACACGGTGATGTCGCTACTCGATTGGCCGAGCAAACGAATACAGTCAGCGTGGATTGTGATGTGGGTCTAGCGAGCGCGGCGGCGTTGTTTGCCTTGCCGGTTGGTGTGCCGCGCCGGATCGAAGTCATCGTCCCTCTGATGGAGCATGCCCAGGAGGTTGGTACGGCGCAGTCATGGTCCGATGCCCTAGCGGGTTGCGCGCGGTTGGAGATTCCGGAGGCAGGACATAAGTTCCTCTACGAGGCGGCGCTGCGCACGCTGGTGCTGCACACGGTAAACGACGTCTATCCCGGCCCCTATACTTATAAAAGGTTCTGGTTTCGTGACGCGGCGTTCATCATCAACGCCCTACTGGCGGCGGGGTTGAGCATTCGTGCCGAACGTGCGCTGGCGTGCTTCCCGCAGCGGCAAAATCCGGCGACCGGCTATTTTCACAGCCAGGAGGGGGAATGGGATTCAAATGGACAGGCGCTGTGGAGTCTGCTGCGTTATTGCGACCTGACCGGCTGTGTGCTGCCGGAGTCTTGGTTGCGTAGCGTACGCAAAGGCGCGCGCTGGATTGTCCGCAAGCGCCTGCCGGACGGGCGCGGCGAGTTCCATGACGGTTTGTTGCCGGCGGGGTTTAGCGCCGAGCATTTAGGTCCGAACGATTATTATTATTGGGATGATTTTTGGGCTGTGGCCGGTCTGAAGGCTGCCGCCACCTTGTGCGAGGATTCCACAGAATCGGCGGAGTCAGCGCATTTTAGAGCGGAGGCCGAGGCGTTGGAGCGGGCTATTGCAAAGTGTCTGCAGCGCGATGAACAGCGGCTTGGTCGTCCTGCCATGCCGGCCTCACCCTATCGGCGCTTAGACCCTGGAGCCGTGGGGTCACTCGCGGTGGGTTATCCATTGCAGGCTTGTCCGGTAAATGATCGCCGCTTGCTCGATACTGCGGAGTACCTACTGGAGAAGTGCATGGTAAACGGTGGCTTTTTCCAGGATATGGTGCATTCCGGGATCAATGCGTATCTGACGCTGCATATCGCGCAGGTGCTATTGCGGGCGGGTGATGCGCGTTGTGTATCCCTGCTTGATACGGTTGCCGCGCTGGCCAGCAGCACTGGGCAGTGGCCCGAGGCGATCCATCCTCGGACGCTAGGCGGCTGCATGGGTGACGGCCAGCATGTTTGGGCCGCGGCGGAATGGATAATGATGATTCGTAACAGCTTTATCCGTGAGGAGGGTGAACGACTCGTTTTGGCGAGTGGGCTGCCGCGGCGTTGGCTGGACTCGGGTGAGCGGCTTGCCTTCGGGCCGGCGCCGACCCGGTTCGGAACCGTGCGCGTGAGCGTGAGTCTTATGGAGAAGGGACGAGGGATTGTCGTGTCTTGGGACGCGCAATGGCGCCAGCGCCCTGAGGCAATCGTCGTGGCCCCGCTGGACGGGGATGCGGTAGTGGCAGCTGCGGAAGATGCAAGGGTGTGCCTGCACTGGAGGTGCACTGCATGAACATCGTGATGATGACCAACACTTACCTACCGCACGTGGGTGGTGTGGCGCGCTCGGTGGATGCCTTTACGCGCGCCTATCGTATGCGAGGGCACCGGGTACTGGTCGTTGCGCCGGTTTTTCCGAATACGCCTGAGGAAGAAGACGATGTTGTTCGCCTCCCGGCGATCCAGAATTTCAACGGCAGTGATTTCTCAGTGATGTTACCTATTCCTGGTTACTTGGATTCGGTTCTGGAGCAGTTTCGTCCAGAGATCATCCACAGCCATCATCCCTTTCTGCTCGGAACGACAGCGCTGCGCGCTGCCTCGCTGCATGGCTGCCCGATCGTGTTCACCCATCACACCATGTACGAGCAGTATACGCATTACGTTCCTGGCGACTCACCCGCTTTGCGGCGCTTCGTGATTGAGCTCTCCAGTAGCTACGCCAATCTCTGTGATCGGGTGTTCGCACCTAGCGAGAGCATCGCCGAGGTGCTCAGGCGCCGCGGCGTGCACACGACAATAGAGGTCCTGCCTACCGGGGTCGTCCTCGAGCAGTTCAGCCGCGGTGACGGTGCGGGTTGGCGACGCCGTCTTGGTATTCCTCGGGAGGCATTCGTCATCGGTCATGTTGGACGTCTCGCGCCTGAGAAAAATCTGGTTTTCCTGGCGCGGGCTGTGGCGCGGGCGATGCGTGGCCGGCGCAACGTCCATTTTCTGGTAGTCGGTGCCGGTCCTTCGGTAAGCGAGATCCAGCATGTGTTTGACGCCGCCGGATTGGTGGATCATCTGCATTTGTCCGGTGCACTGAGCCTGCCTGAGCTTGCCGATGCCTATCATGCCATGAATGTGTTTGCCTTCGCCTCACTCAGCGAAACGCAGGGAATGGTTCTCGCCGAGGCTATGGCTGCCGCTCTGCCGGTGGTCGCCGTAGATGCTCCCGGCGTTCGAGAAGTCGTGACGGACGCGTACAATGGTTATTTGTTGCCGAGGGTTGACGAGGCGGCCTTCGCTACGGCGTTGCGCAATGTCATGGCTTTGAATCGGCAACAGCGCATGGCCTGGACCGAGGCGGTTGCGAACACCGCTCGGCGCTATTCCCTGGCGCGTTCGGTGGATGCCGCTTTACGGATCTATCGTGTGCTGGAGGCCAATCAGGCGGCGCGCAGTCCTGAAGCTCGTGAGCCTTGGTATGCTAACATCCGGCGTATCAAAGCCGAATGGGAGCTGCTCAAGGGCGTTGCTCAGGCGGCCGGTGCTGCGGCCGCTGGTCGTGACGAGCACCGCGGGGGCGCGATCTGAGCCCGGTCATGGTGGCGATGATAGCCATGGAACGCCGTGCCCTGTAGCCGTCTATGGGCAGTTTACCTGCTCGTTGCTATCTCGCTCGTTTCTACGCGGCGCGGTCTGACCGCGAAGGGGGGCACGTCCAGGCCGGTTAGCAAACGGGCGGCCGCTATACAAATCAGGCCGAACGGTAGATAGCCGCCATAGCCGAGCAGTGGCATAGCGAATAAGTGAAAGCGATCGACATAGGCGATGTCGTAGCTCCAGCGTGCCAGACTGTGCCAGTTCCAAAGTTCCCAGAAAAAGCCGCAGGTGAGCCCGGCCAGTGCAGCCAGCCACAGTACCGCCCAATCGCCATACGCCAGCGGGGTGAGCAAGGAGCGCTCGCCGGCAAGGGTTTGCAGCGCGGTGATTACGACGAGTGGGGCGAGCCAGACGGCCCAATAGAGCCTGTCCGGATAGATGCCCAGCAGCCCCAACACCACCACCGCCGCTACCAGCGCCAGCGCCGCGTAGGAGCGAGGCGGCTGCGGTGGTCGCCACCAGTGATCGAGTCCCCGGCTCAGCCTGGCAAAGGTAGCCAGCAGGTCCCGTGTGCTGACCACGGCGGGCAGTACAGTCGAGAAAGGCAGGCTGCTCGATAGCACGGCACCAGCGGTCCCTGCGCTCACTTGATGATAGCGCCAGTTGCCGGTGAATTGGTTGAGGTATTCGAATACCCACCAGAATGCGGTACTGGCCGGGAACAGCATGAGCAAGCACCATGGTGCGTCGGTGAGCAGGCAGCGCCCGGCTCGTTGTCGCGTCCATGCGTTGATCGTGATGATATAGCCGAGCCAAAGGCCGCTGAAGGAATGGTGTCGAATGGATGATGGGGTCATCGGGATTCCTCCCCAGGCGAGCGCCCAGGCGGCGAGCAGCAGTGCCGCGCCGAGCCAGCCCCACCACGGGAAGGCGAGCCCTCGTTGGGCTCGATAGCCGGAAGGTGCGCCGGTTGCGAGCTGGTACAGAAACGGTATCAGTACGAGCACGATGGTGCCGGCATAAGTCCAGAAGATCGGCCAAGAGAACTCGGCGTGAGCCAGTTTGGGCGCTTGGAAGGGGAACGCCCAATAGGCTGCTATCCGCTCGCCGAGCATCAGTCGGCCCAGGCTGGGAGGCGCCATGATCAACACCAATGCCAGCAATGCTTGCGTAATGCGGGTGATTGGTTGTCCTGTCTTGGCTTGGTAGCGCATGGCACCGTTTCTGCGGTCGCGTGGCAAGACCCTCAAGGTTTGTCGACAGACTTTTGCCTAGCCCTCAGCGCAATCGCGCTCGGCATCGGCCCGAGCCCTGCATGGCGGAACCGAAGAATCTCGCTGACTACACTTAACTACAGACGAGCACAGTCGCCCAGTCGACGCTCGTCAACGCCCGCACGTAGTTCGCTCATTATTGTGAAAGGAGGCTGTACGCTATGTCGAGCAGCGCTTATAAAGTGGTCGAGGTCATCGGGACCAGCGAGAATTCTTGGGAAGAGGCCGCCCGCAATGCGGTTGAGACTGCAGCTCATTCCCTTAAGCACATGCGCATCGCCGAGGTGAAGGAGCTGGACATGACGGTCGGTGAGGACGGCCGGGTGATGGCCTATCGCGCGAAGATAAGTCTGTCGTTCAAATACCTCCCGGGAGGCTGAGTAACGGCACGATTGGCCCGGTCCTTTCCGCTCGGCCGGGCCAACGTTTGCACGCTCCAGCCCGCGCGATGCCTGCCGTCGCAGAGCCAAAGGATGGTGATTGCGACACCCTCTCCGGGTATGTCAGGCCGAGTTGATCATTTGAAGGGCTACTGTCTGTGAGGCGCCCGCGTGGCCGCCGTGCCGCACTGCTAGAATGCCAAATACCCACGTTGCGTAACCACAACAAACTAAATATTAAGTCTATACAATAAAATATATGCAACATTTCATGTTGCATAGCCGATGTTTTAGTTGTATCTTCCCCACACAAGACTGCCTTTCGTGCAAGGCTGCTGAGCCTTGCCTAGATTTCTGTTGTGCTTAAGCCACATTTTTTGGGCGCGGGGTACGGTTTCACGCGGCTGCAATGAGGCTCGTTGCTGGGGAGCGCGGGCGTAAAGGGAGGGAATTAACGAATGGCCAAGTTCAAGCGGTTAACTACGGGTGCGCTGGGGGCGCTCGGTGCGGCGGCGTTGCTCTCGGGCAGCGCCCAGGCTCAGAATGTCGGGCAGGAGTTGATCGATGCCGTTATGGGAGGCAAGGTCGATCTCACGCTGCGCACGCGGTTCGAGCACGTGGATGATGATGCGCTTGCACCCGGTGGAGGCAAAGTCAAAGATGCCAATGCGTTTACGCTGCGCAGCGTGCTCGGTTACGAGACCGGGCGCTTCTACGGCTTCGGGGCCTACGCCTCGGCGGTCGATGTCAGCGCTTTTGGCGGTAAGGCCTACAACAGCACGGTCAACGGAAAAACCGACCGAGCGGTCGTGGCCGACCCGGAGACCACCGAGGTCAGTCAGGTCTATGTGAGCTATCAAGTGCCGACCGGCGCCTATGGGGCGGATCCCAACAATTACCTGACGGGGACCAATCTCAGATACGGGCGCCAGCAGATTACTTTCCAGAACCACCGCTGGATCGGTAACGTGGTGTGGCGGCAGAAATTCCAAATGTATGATGGCGCGCGGTTAAATTATGATTCGAAACGCTTTGGGGTTAATTTCAACTACGCGTATATCTACAACGTTAATCAGATCTTCACCGAGCGCAGCGGCAACCGTGCCGACTGGCGAATGAACAGCCATCTATTAAACCTCGATCTGGATCTCGGTCACTGGACACCTGTGCCGGCGCATTTGATCGGCTATGCGCTTCTCTTTGATTATAATAATGGAGCGCCGGTGGGAAGATCCGTGCCAGTGGGAAGCTCACTCGCTGGGCAATCTTCCAGTCGGGCTTCCAACAAGACCTTCGGTGTGCGCCTGGACGGCAAATACCCATTCGCTCCGGAACGTGGCCCGCAGGCGCTCACGCTGGTTTATACAGGCGAGTACGCGCACCAGAGCGATTATGCCAATGGCGCGGGTGTCATCGACGCGGATTATATCTTTGGCCAACTCGGATTCGAGTGGGTCGGTGTCCACCTCTCCGGCGCCTATGAGCTTCTCGGCGGTGATGGTGACTACGCGCTGCAGACCCCGTTCGCTACGCTGCACGGGCATAACGGTTGGGCCGACCAGTTCCTGACGACGCCGGCCCAAGGCTTGCAGGATGTCTGGGTCCAGGCGGGTTACACGACCACGGCAGCGGTCAGCTCCCTGCCGGATATGTGGCGCCAGATCCTGGGAAACATCAAGCTGTTGGCCCGCTATCACGACTTCAATTCCGACAAGGGCAGCATCCATTATGGGCGGGAGTTTGATATTCAGGCCGTCAAGCAGGTTACCCCGCAGCTCTCGATTCTCCTGAAATACGCCAACTACTGGGCGGATGGGGATAATACGCCCGCGAATCAGCTCGCCAGCAATATAACCCAAGACACCCAAAAATGGTGGCTGCAAGGCCAGTTCACGTTTTAATGCCACTGCGAATGGCCACTGCAAGCACGCCCTGGAGTCAAAGTTCCAGGGCGTGCTTGCCCGCAAAATTTTACGGGCGGGAGCCTGAGTAGGCGTGCCCGCCAAGATTAAATAGAATTTGACCCAGCCCATCGCTTCAGAGAAGCTACCAAGGTTTGGATGAGCGACTGAGGCCGGGGTATGCCTCATTATTGGGGTGGCTTAGCAAGTCTGCCTTGCGGGCGTGTGAACCGGCGGTTGTCCATTCGCCGCTGGGGAACAGCGTTTGCGATTTCGCGGTGCTCACGAAGGTGGGCGTCGCGGGGCGCTTATAACGCATTCACCGGTTGTACAAGCCTGGCGCTACGCTCAATTGCCAACGGCGGTCCCCGGTCGGGGCAAACGCCGCCGTTCTCCCGTCAGAATGCCTTACTGCGCTTCGCGCGAGTCGCCTGTGTGTCACTACGCGAGGCGTTTTTCTTCATTTTAGTCGCTTGCCCAGCAGGAGAATTGCGAACGCCCTGCATGCTTGCTGGTTGCTTGCTGGAGGCCAAGTTATGCTCAAGAGGCTGAACATTAAGAAAGTGGATGAGGGGATTCGCCGATTTCAAGAAACGGTTTTTCCCGCCCGCCGGAAGTTTTTCGAGAAGTTGGCCAAGGGGCAAAGCCCGCAAATTTTATGGATTACCTGCGCGGATTCGCGTTTGGATCCACTGTTGATCACGCAGATGGAGCCGGGCGAGCTGTTCGTGCATCGCAATACGGGGAATATCGTTCATCCTTATGCAATCCCAACTCGCGGCGGGGCGGCTACGATCGAATTCGCCGTCAGCATGCTTGGGGTACAACATATAGTCGTGTGTGGGCACTCCGATTGCGGAGCCATCAAGGGCTGTCTGAACCCCGCTACAGTCGAAGCGCTGCCGGCGGTGCGGGAATGGCTCCGACACACCGATTCTCTACGCGAACGTGTTGTGGCGCGATTGGGGCATGCTGACGGTCCTGAGGTCCTGGAGCGGGCGATTCAGCAGAACGTCCTCGACCAGGTGGAGCATCTGAAAACGCATCCCTGCGTGGCCGAAGCGCTCGCCACTAATAAACTGCAACTGCATGCATGGTATTACAAAATCGAAACCGGGGATGTGCTGACGTGCTCAAGTTTGGACAGCGAGCTGATTTCAGCACGACAGGCCTAGCCTGGTCTTCAGTCGTCCCTTCTTAAGCAGTCGAACGAGTGGGACGTCAGGAGTTCTTTTTCCAGGGAGGTGAGAGGACATTAAATGATGATTTTATCAAGGAGGCGCCTTCCATGGATAAGCCGTTCTCGCAGGCTAGAGATCAGAGTAGCCGTAGCAGTCCGCCGCCCCCTTCGGCCTTTAGTCTGGAGGCGTTGCGCACGGATTTTTCCGCATCAATCGTTGTGTTTCTGGTTGCTTTGCCTTTATGCATGGGCATTGCCGTTGCCTCTGGCGCGCCGGTTGCCACTGGGTTGATTTCCGGAATTCTTGGTGGGCTGGTGGTGGGTTTTCTCGCCGGTCAGCCGTTGCAAGTTAGTGGGCCAGCGGCCGGTTTAACGGTCGTGGTGTTTGGAATCATCCAGGAGCACGGCCTGGCCACAATGGGCATGGCCGTGCTGATTGGCGGAGTTATACAACTCCTCGCCGGGATATCAGGTCTTGGGCAATGGTTCCGTGCTGTCTCCCCGGCGGTTGTCCGCGGGATGCTTTCGGGGATCGGAGCGCTGATACTGGGGAGTCAGTTTCACGTGATGATAGACGATAGCCCCAAGGAAAATGGTTTGCACAATTTGGCTGCGATTCCAGCTTCCATCCAACAGGGGCTACCAATCCCAGAATGGGAGTCGGAAATGGCGCGCGAGTTCCGCGTCGCCAAGCTCGATGTGGTCGGCGATCTGTACGACGAGCAACAGCAGATCCAAAAGCGGCTTAGCCGGGTCGTGCCCGAGCAAATCAAAGACGATGATGCGGTTCCGGACAAGGTGCTAAGCGAGGTCGTGCAGAATCAAGCCGCTGTCCTTCAAGGGCTGCAGCAGTTGCTTGGTAATCTTGACAACATGGAGAGGAGCCTGGATGACCCGCAAAAGGCGGTGCAGCTTCATGAGTCGGCCGAGTACGCTTTAAAGCAGAATCAGGCGGCCTTGGCGGTTCTCAAGGAGGGCAGGGTTGAAGAAATTCTCCCCACGCAACAGGCGGCCGTAGCTGCCATAAAGGTTCCCCTTGAGCAGCTTAAAAGCCATGCCTGGGCCGCTAAGCTAGGGGTGTTGACCATTTTGATCATTGTGGCCTGGCAAGCCTTAACACCCAAAAAACTCAAGCTAATCCCCGGACCGTTAATTGCTACCCTCGCAGTGACTGGAATCGCCGCCGCATTCGTCTTGCCGGTCTTGCACGTGGCTATTCCGGATAATCTGTTGACGGAGGGTGTCAATATCTTGACACCTCAAAAACTATTCAGTGAGGACATTTCGTATGGTCGTTTGCTGCAATCCGGTATCGTCATTGCGATCAATGCGAGCGCGTTGACGTTGCTGTGCGCAACGGCCGTCGATCAGCTGCACCGGGGGGCGCGCACGCATTATGATCAGGAGCTGCGGGCACAGGGCATCGGTAACATAATCGCCGGTTTTTTGGGCGGTTTGCCAATGGCCGGATTGATTGTTCGCAGCTCGGCGAATGTTCAAGCCGGGGCGCAGACTCGTCTCTCGGCGGTTCTCCATGGTTTATGGCTATTAATTTTCGTAGGAGCGTTAGGGTTCGTTCTGCAGATGATCCCCACGGCCTGCTTGGCGGGTATCCTTGTTTATACGGGCTGGAAGCTCATGAATCCGCACAATAACCTCATCGAGCTCTGGAAGTATGGCAAAGGTGAAGTGGTTATCTACGTGGTAACGGCAAGCGTGATTGTCGTCGAGGATCTGTTAACCGGGGTGCTGGTAGGCGTAGTCCTGTCGGGGGTCAAGCTGCTCTACACGTTCTCCCATCTTCGGACCGAGCTTCGTGTCGATCGTGAGCGCAGTAAAGCCAGTCTGTCTCTGGAGGGCTCCGCCACGTTCCTGAAGCTTCCGCGCCTGGCGGCTGAGCTGGAGAGAGTTCCCAAAGACGCGGAACTCCATGTCGATTTGCACGATCTTCGCTACATTGACCATGCCTGCCTGGAGCTGTTCATGGACTGGGCCAAGCAGCACGAATCGCTGGGGGGCAAGCTGGTGATGGATTGGACTTCCCTGCACGCGCGCTTTGCTCAAGAGGGCGGGGGCGGACCGCCGAGGCAGCTGAAGCAGGCTTCGGAAGGAAAGGGGTCGAGAGTCGCCTGAAAAATCCCCCTCTGGCGAAGATGCGCGATCTGGCCGGTTGGACTCTGCGGTTTGTGCGTGTCTTCGCCCTTGGGTGATATGGGGCGCATAAACATTCATATCGCATATATTAATTGATCGTGTGGAGGGCTGTCAAACAGGAGCGCTCAATGCCGCTTTTGCTGATCGCCAGAAGGGGAGCCTGGCTGCAGGCCTGATTGTGCACTAGCTGTAATGGCAAGGGGCGTGGCCAGTTTCGATTATTTGAAATAGCTTTGGCTTTTTCGATTTGACGGGTCAGGGGGTTAGCTTGTGAAGCTCGACTGTGGCTATGATCAGCATGTCCGTCGCTGTCCCTCGGGGTTCAGTCATCTATCGGTGGCGACCGAAGTCGGGCGTCGAGCCATACATGGCCGCTCGATGCCTTGTGGCTGCTGTGAACAGTCCAGGCCGGATCAATTAGGCGGAGCGGTACGATGAGGCTGATGGGCGCGGACAAATCGTTTCTACTGGTCGTGGATGCCCAGGAGAAGCTGATGCCGGTCGTGCACGCCAATGAGCAAGTGGTTGCCAACATTGCGCGCTTGCTTGGTGTGGCCATGGAGCTGGGTGTGCCGATCCGGGCCTCGGAGCAATACCCCAAGGGTTTGGGTCGGATGATCGCGCCGCTACGAGAGCTCATTCCAAACGCGGCGATCAGCGAGAAGATTCACTTCTCCTATGCTGAGGCACCAGCCTGTCAGGCTGTGCTCGCGCAGCTCGAACAGCCGCAGGCGATCATCGTTGGGGTCGAGGCGCATGTTTGCGTACTGCAGAGTGCGATCGGGCTGCAGCAGGCCGGTCGTGATGTTTTTGTGGTGGCCGATGCCGTCGGTTCGCGTAATCCACGCGACGCGCAGCTTGCGCTCGAGCGTCTGCAAGCGGGCGGGGTGAATGTCGTCAGTCTAGAGATGGTGGTTTTCGAATGGCTGCAGCAGGCCGGCACGGCCGAGTTCAAGCGGATCAGCCGACAGTATTTGCGGTAGTTCGATGAGGTGCGTGCTGTTGGTATTGGCCCATGGCAGCCGTCGGCACGATTCGAACGAGGAGGTTCGCCGGTTGAGCCGCCTCCTCGGCGAATTCCTAAGCGATCGCTATGCGCATGTCGAGCCCGCCTTCCTGGAGCTGGCCGAACCGCCCATTCCGGCTGCCATCGATGCGGCTGTGTGCGCCGGGGCAGATGAAGTGGTGCTGTTCCCTTACTTCTTATCGGCCGGCCGTCATGTCTGTGACGATATTCCTCGTTTGGTTGCCGAGGCACGCCATCGCCACCCTCATGTGCGCTTGGAGTTGCGGCCGCATCTGGGCGAACTGCCGGGGTTGCTGCCGTTGCTCACTGAGTACCTGCGCTAGCGGGCAGTGTAGCATCTAGTGCTTGTGTCGCGCCTGCCGGTGGTGCTTGGGATACTACATCCGGTTGGCTCACTCTGAGCCATCGGTGCGGTTGCTTGCTAGCATGGCTTGATAACCTTCCCGATAGGTCGGGAATCGAAAAGCATAGCCGCTGGTTTTGAGCCGGGTGTTACAACAGCGTTTGTTGCCGGTGCGGGGGGGGCTTTGGGCGGCAGTGATGCGCGCTGGTTTGGGCCGATCCAGCTGCTCGGCGAGCCAGTCCATGAGCTCGCACTGGGTGCAGGGCGCGTCGTCGACTGCGAGGTAGATATGCTCTGGGGAGGCGAGCCTGCCGAGGTGGCACAATACACCGACGCAGTCGTCCTCGTGGATGCGGTTGGTGTAGAGCAACGGCTCGGTATGGCAAGGCTCGCCGGCCTGCACTTTGCGGAGCATGGCATTGCGGTGGCGGCCGTAGATGCCGCCGAAGCGAACCACCAGCCCGGGAAACCGACTTTGCAGGAGGAGGCGCTCGGCTTCCAGCAAACGTTGGCCCGAGAAACCGGTTGGCACGGTGAGTGAGGTTTCGTCGACCCATTCACCGCTTTGTTGCGCGTACACGGCGGTAGATGAAACGAAAATCACCCGGCGGGGAGTCTGGCCCTGATCGGCAAGTACCCGCAAGAGATTGTGCAGCCCGTCGACGTAGGCCATTCGGTAGGCTGCATCCGTGTAGGTGTTCGGCGTCGCTAGATAATAGACCCGAGTGATCCCAGCCGGAATGGCTTGCAGCGACTCCGGCACACCAAGATCGGCCGTCAAGCCCTTCAAGGGTGAGGGCAGTTGGACTCGCTGACGGCGTAGACCCCACACTTCTTCCCCGAGGCTCGCTAGTTCCTCGCCTAGACGGGTGCCGATTTTACCGCACCCGGCGATCAGAACGCGCTCATGAAAATCGCCGCTCATATTTGCCACCTCTTCATCGAAACGGTATCGATTGTGAATGTTGCCCTGTGGTTGTGTGGTTATACAATAGCGCCCCTTTGGCAGTGATCGGGGCAATGACAGCAAAACGAGTCGCACGCATGCGAGCGGTCTTGGCACGGCGGCAACCTGATTTGCGGGTTCTGCTGGACCAGGTCAACAAGCCACATAACCTCGCCGCCATTCTCAGAACTTGTGATGCGGTCGGTGTGTTTCAGGCCCACGCCGTCTGCCCGCGCGGCGTGCCAGCGGTGCATCACCATAGCTCTGCGGGTGTCGGTAAATGGGTAAACATCGTCGCTCACCCGGATGTGTGCAGCGCCATTCAGGCGCTGCATAATGAGGGTCTGCGCGTGTATGCGGCGCACCCTGTGGCAGGCGCTGTCGATTATCGGCAGGCGGATTACACAGTGCCCTGCGCCGTGCTCATGGGCGCAGAACTTTGGGGAGTGAGCGAGTCCGCGCGCCAGCGGGTGGATGAGTTCATCGAGATCCCAATGTTTGGCCTCGGTGCCTCGGTAAACGTATCGGTGGCGGCGGCCGTTATTCTGTACGAGGCACAACGCCAGCGCCTTGCCAAGGGGATGTATGATCATCTGCGCCTGGACCCTGGGGTGTTACAACGAACGCTGTTCGAATGGCTCCAACCCCGCATCGCGCGTCGGTGTCGTGAGCAGGGGTTGCCCTATCCCGAGCTCGACGAGGCGGGGCATCTTATGGGGCCCCCCACCTGTCGGCAATAACGGCTGTGAGCCATCCATTTCCTCAAATGGCGATGCAGGGAGCGGGTTTGGGCGCGCATCGGGGAAGATCCGTCGTGCATACGTCTGGTAGTCTCGTAGACTGCCGCCCAGGCGGCCTGCGGTTTCAGCAAGGCGCACTAGGTCGGCTTTAAGGCGATGGTTTTTCGTCCGAGTTGAATGTGAAGAGGTGGGCGGCCTTGGCGGTCAGTGCGGTGATATTGGTCTCGGTGAGGCTATTGCGCGAACCAATGTGTTGCGAGCGCCCTGAAGACCAGGCCCGGATAGTGACCGCTCCCTAAGCTGCCATTGTAGCGTGCGAGCGCATGGGCGAGATTGCCGTGCTCTTGGTCTAGGTAGTAGCGCAAGATGGTGCATCCGAGCCGGAGATTGGTCTGGGTATGGAAAAGGTTATCCTCAGGGTGACCGATCTCCTCCAGCCAGAACGGCATGACCTGCATCAGCCCACGGGCGCCGACCGAGGAGATAGCAAATCGGTTGAAGCGGCTTTCAACATGGATTACCGCCAACACCCACTCCGGTTCGAGGCCGGCTCGTTGAGCTTCGGAGTGCACCAATCGCAGTAAATCCAGCCGTTGATCGGTATCAGGGATGCGATCGCGCAATCGGTTGGACATGTCCATGAGCCAGACTTCGGCGTCGAAGCGGCTGGCGAAGCTATCGGCGCTTTCGATGGCGCGCTTCAGTGCGGCCCGAAGACGGGGGTCGGGGGGCGCGGCTCGAGTGGTTGAAACCTCCCCGGCAACCAAGCTCACAATTAACAGCGTGCCTATCAGATAGTGCAATGCGTTTGATCCGCTCATCCGGTCGCCGTTCAGGCTTCCTGGTGGAGGCCGCGCAGGAATTCAAGTACGTGTTCGCAGGGCAGATGGCGGCTAGTGGGCTCGGTACGGCCGCGATATTCGACTGTGCCGGCGGCAAGCCCGCGATCGCTGATTACGAGGCGATGGGGTATACCGATCAGCTCCATGTCGGCGAATTTGACCCCCGGCCGCGCCTCGCGATCGTCCCAGAGCGGCTCCAGTCCGGCGGCATCGAGTGTCTCATGTAGGCGTTCAGCCGCACGGCGAACATCCTCGGAGCGGTGCGCGTTGATGGAGACGATAGCGACCTGGAAGGGTGCCAGAGGTGTCGGCCAGACAATGCCGCGCTCATCGTGATTTTGCTCGATTGCGGCGGCCACCACCCGGGAGACGCCGATTCCATAGCAGCCCATGATCATGGGAACCTGGTCGCCGTTCTCGTTCAGGACGCGGGCCTCCATGGCTTCGCTGTACTTGGTGCCGAGCTGGAAGATATGGCCCACCTCGATGCCCCGGGTGATGACCAACCGCCCGTCGCAGCGCGGGCACTGCTCGCCGGCCTTGACCGTGCGCAGGTCGGCAACTTCGGGCAGAGGCATGTCCCGGCCCCAATTCAGGTTGACCCAGTGATAGTCCTTGCGGTTGGCCCCGGAAGAGAAGTTGGTGAGCTGCGCGGCACGGGCATCTACCAGGGTTCGCAGGCCTTCTGGCAAGCCGCGGGGGCCGATGAAGCCCCTTGGTACACCGGTGGCTTCTTGCGCCTCTTCGGGCTCGGCGAGGCGGACCTCACTGGCGCCAAGGGTGTTGGCCGCCTTGATCATATTGAGCGCGTCGTCGCCGGCCACGAAGAGCACCGCGGGTTCGTTGTCGGCCATGACGACGACGGTCTTGACCGCCTTGGTTAAGGGGATGCCGAGCATTTCCGTCTGCTCGGCGACGGTATGGATATCCGGCGTTTCGTGCTCCTCGCGATCAGCAGGGGGTTCCCTGGCGGGGAGCGGCGGCCGGCTTTCGGCGAGTTCGGTGTTAGCTGCGTAGTCGCAGCGCCCGCAAGCGGCGATTTCGTCCTCGCCGGAGTCGGCTAGCACATGAAACTCCTCCGAGACGGCGCCGCCGATGGTGCCGGAGTCGGCGCACACCGGCCGGAAGGACAGGTCCAGCCGTTCGAAGATCCGGCTGTAGGCTCCGCGCATGGCGTCGTAGGTCTGCTGCAGCGATTCCTGGGACTGGTGGAAGGAGTAGGCGTCCTTCATCACGAACTCACGTGCACGCATGACGCCGAACCGGGGTCGGGTCTCATCCCGGAACTTGGTCTGGATCTGGTAATAGCTGACGGGAAGCTGGCGATAGCTTTTGATCTCCCGCCGTACGACGTCCGTGACCACCTCTTCGTGGGTAGGGCCGAAGCAGAAATCGCGCTCATGGCGATCCTTGATGCGCAGCAGAAGTGGGCCATACATATCCCAACGCCCGGATTCCTGCCAGAGTTCGGCCGGCTGGACGGCGGGCATCAACACCTCCAACGTGCCGATGCGATCCATCTCCTCTCGAACCACCCGCTCGACATTGCGCAGCACTCGCAGTCCGAGCGGTAGCCAAGTGTAAAGCCCAGCACCGAGCCGAGTGATAAGGCCGGCACGAAGCATCAACTGATGACTGATGATCTCGGCATCAGCTGGAACCTCCCTTGAGGTAAATAGGGGAAAACCGGTTACTCGCATAGCTGTTAATTGTCTCCGCAAGCCACGGCCGGGATTTGCATACCAAGCGTTCTAAAGGGTATCTCATGCCGTGTACGGAATCGACGGCAACCGCTCAACCTTAAGGGTTATTCGGTGAGCAGTACTTCTCAAGGTAATGCTTGGTGGCGGCGATTTTCGCCTCCCGCTGCGCTTGCGTATAGCGCACCACTTTCCCGGAAGTATCGCGGAATCGGCGATTGCTGCCACCGGCTTGAAGATAAACTAGATTTTGTCGCGCGGTCGAGCACGAGGGGTGCGGCGGTTGTCGCTTGCCGGCATTTTGCTGGGCGTGCTGGTCGCTTTCGTTCAGCTGGGCCGCAGTTTTCTGGTCGTCGGAGCTCAGCGGTGTTCCTGGTAGGGTTGTAGGCTGGCGCGGCGCCGTATGTTCGGGCGGTGTTTGGATGTCGAGGGTTTGCGCAGATTGCCCCGCGGACGGGAGTTCGCCGTAATGGATTTGTCCCTGAGAGTCACGCCATTTGAAGATTTTTTCCGCCATAGCGGTTGAAACCGTCAGTACGGCCAATACGGTCGCAATCCATACGATTCGCTGCATGCGTGCCTCTCCTTGAAATAGAGTGGTATGCAGGAAGGAGTATGAAGCATACCCAAAAGGGCAGGTATTAGATGGCCGACGAACGGCGGTTTTCCACCGATACTTGCTTGGCGCTTGATGCGCTTCCTCGTACCCAATACAATTCAACGTTCACTGAATTATCTGGCGGACCATTTCAAGCATCCCGCGTAGGCCCGGGACGTCGCGTCGGTTCGCGTTCCAGTATCGGGCCCGTAACCTGGGTAGGGGGCCAATGCGGCATATTATCTCCATTCTCGTGGAGAACGAGTTCGGCGCTCTATCGCGGATCGCCGGTTTGTTCACTACCCGTGGTTACAATATCGAGTGCCTTACGGTTGCCCCTACGGATGACCCTACGCTCTCGCGCATGACGCTGGTGACCTTTGGTGATGACCGCATCATCGAGCAGATCATCAAGCAGTTGAACAAGCTGCTGGATGTGGTCAAAGTGCTGGACATCACCGAGGCCGAGCACATCGAGCGAGAGATTATGCTGGTAAAGGTGCAGGCCGTCACGGCAGAGGCTCGCCAAGAATACAAGCGTCTGGCGGATATTTTCCGCGGACGCATACTTGATGTCACCAGCAAGAGCTACACCATCGAGCTCACCGGTACCAGCAGTAAGCTGGATGCCTTCCTCGAGGTGATCGAACGGCGGACGCCGCTTGAAGTCGTGCGCTCCGGCGTGATCGGTATTGCGCGAGGTGACAAGCAAATGCGGCTTTGACGGTGCCATGGCAAGGCCGTCGCGCGGCAACAACGCCGAGGAAAAACGATGCAGGTTTACTATGACAAAGACGCCGAGCTTTCCCTCATTCAGGGCAGCCGGGTGGCCGTTCTCGGCTACGGATCGCAAGGCCATGCCCACGCGAATAATTTGAACGAGTCGGGTGTTGCAGTGGTGGTTGGTTTGCGCGCCGGTTCGAGTTCCATGGACAAGGCCCGTCAAGCTGGTCTTGAAGTCGCATCGATCGAAGACGCGGTGCGGCAGGCCGATTTGGTCATGGTTCTCACTCCGGACGAGCACCAGGCACGTCTCTATCGCGAGCAGATCGAGCCCAATGTGAAGCGAGGGGGCTGCCTCGCCTTTGCTCACGGTTTCAATATTCATTTCGGCCAGGTCGAGCCACGGGCGGACCTCGACGTCATTATGATCGCTCCTAAAGGGCCGGGCCACCTGGTGCGCTCGACTTATGTGGACGGAGGGGGCGTGCCCAGTTTGATCGCCGTTCAGCAGGATGTTTCAGGCCACGCGAGAGATCTGGCATTATCCTATGCGGCGGCCATCGGGGCGGGGCGCGCAGGAATCATCGAGACCAGCTTTCGAGAAGAGACCGAGACCGATTTGTTCGGTGAGCAAGCGGTGCTCTGCGGCGGCATGACCGCGCTGATTCAGGCGGGGTTCGAGACATTGGTGGAAGCCGGCTATTCACCTGAAATGGCTTATTTCGAGTGCCTGCACGAGACCAAGCTCATTGTCGATCTGCTCTATGAGGGTGGCATCGCCAACATGCGCTACTCCATCTCCAATACGGCCGAGTATGGCGATTTCACTCGTGGTCCGCGGGTAATCAACGAAGTGTCGCGTCGTGCTATGAAGGAGATTCTTGCCGAGATCCAGCATGGTGATTTCGCCAAAGAGTTCGTCCTAGAGAATCAGGCCAACGCGCCCAGTCTCAAGGCCATGCGGCGTCAGGCAGCGCAACACCCTATCGAGAAGGTGGGTGAGAAGCTGCGAGGTATGATGCCTTGGATTCAAGCCCGGCGGTTGGTGGACCGAAATAAAAGTTGATTTTTGTGCAGCGCACATTGCTCCGCATTGGCCAGCCGATCGCGATACCGTATCGTTATCGGCAGGTTGCTGCGGCGCCCCATTGGGGTAGCTACCCGTCTTGTCATCGGCGTGGCGCCGACCCGCTGCGGCTGGTCGGCGCCGCGCTGCCCCCGCGCGCTCGCCGGCCGTCTATGGCCCTACACTTGAGGCAATGTAGCGCCGCAACCGACGGTTGAACCGATGCCACACCTGCCCGTGCTTCCATGAGTGAACCCAACGACAGCCACAATGGCAGGGTTGTTCGGCAGCGCCGCGGCATCTATCTATTGCCTAACCTTTTGACCACAACGGCCTTGTTTTTTGGTTTTTACGCGATGGTTGCGGCGATTAACGATGCGTTCCAAAGCGCTGCTATCGGTGTGCTGATCGCCATGGTGATGGATGGACTCGATGGTCGCGTGGCCCGGTTGACCAATACTCAAAGCGCTTTCGGGATGCAATACGATAGCATCGCCGATATGGTTTCCTTTGGGGTGGCGCCGGCGCTGGTGATATATCAGTGGGCGCTGGCGGATCTCGCCGCATGGGGTCCCCTATGGGGTAAGTTGGGTTGGTTGGGAGCGTTCATTTATGCGGCCTGCGCCGGCTTGCGTTTGGCGCGCTTTAACACCCAGGCCGGGGTAGCCGACAAGCGCTATTTCCAGGGGCTCCCTAGCCCTTCGGCCGCCGCTGTAGTCGCCGGCATGGTCTGGGCGGGCAATCGGCTGGATATGGGCGGCGTTGGTGTTGGTCTTCCCGCTTTGGTGTTGACGGTGTTGGCCGGGATTCTGATGGTAAGTAACGCCCGCTATTACAGCTTTAAAGAGATTGATTTTCGCTATCGAGTCCCGTTTATTGCCATGGTGTTGCTGGTTCTAGTGCTCGCGGTGACCTCGGTGCATCCTCCGCTGGTGCTGTTTTTGGTGGCGCTTGTATATATGGGCTCTGGTCCGGTGCTGACCGTGGTGCAACGCCGCCGTCGGCGCATTCGCGCCGTCGCTGAGCGTCCTCCGTCGGGGAAGTAAATGGGTTGTCCAGTCGCGAATGGGCGTTATATAGTTAATATCTGAATTTGGGGGCCCACCGGGCGGGTGGTGCAGTGTGAATCTTAATGATGGGCTGCTCCTCACCCACTGCTCCGGCGCTACTACTATGGAGTTGTCCCGGGCGTCTTCGTCTATTGCTATCTGCGCCGATTCGTAGCGGCTGCGACGGCGGTTGCCTTAAGGTAGCAACTCTCCCGCTCACGATCACCCGCTGTTCGAAACCGCGCCCAAATCGGCTCCCATGAGTTCGGTGGGGTCAGCGGATTGGCATCTATGGGATAACCAAGCGGAGCCTAAGCATGAACCAGGCCGAACGTCTTATCATATTTGACACCACCCTTCGCGATGGCGAACAAAGCCCCGGGGCTTCCATGACCAGAGAGGAGAAACTGCGCATCGCCAAAGCGCTGGAGCGGATGCGGGTCAATGTGATCGAAGCCGGCTTTCCAGCTGCGAGCAGTGGCGACTATGAGGCCGTGCGAGCGGTGGCGGGGTGTGTTCGAGAAAGCCGGGTTTGCGCACTCGCCCGGGCGCGCGAGGCGGACATCGACCGGGCCGCAGCAGCAATCGAGCCGGCGGCGGCCGGGCGCATTCACACCTTCCTTGCCACCTCACCGATCCATATGCAGATGAAGCTCAAGATGGAGCCGCAAGCGGTGTTAGAGCAGGCTGTTTGGGCGGTTCGGCATGCCCGACGCTATTGCGATGACGTCGAATTCTCGCCTGAGGATGCTGCACGCTCGGAGCCGGATTTTCTCTGCCAAGTGCTGGAGGCGGTGATCAAGGCAGGGGCCACGACGGTTAATATACCCGATACCGTGGGATACAGCGTTCCCGAGCAGTTTGGAGCGTTGATCGCGGATTTGCGAGCACGCGTGCCGAACTCGGACCAGGCCACTTGGTCGGTGCACTGCCATAACGATCTCGGTTTGGCAGTGGCAAACTCGCTGGCTGCTGTCATGAGCGGAGCTCGTCAAGTGGAATGTACGATCAACGGGTTGGGTGAACGAGCGGGCAATGCGGCTTTGGAGGAGCTCGTAATGGCCGTGCGCACGCGGCGGGATTTTTTTCCGTGCGATACGGGCATTAACGCACAAGAGATCGTGCCGACCTCGAAGTTGGTAGCCAATATTACCGGTTTTACGGTCCAGCCCAACAAGGCCATTGTTGGCGCCAATGCTTTTGCCCATGAGTCGGGTATCCACCAGGACGGTGTGCTCAAGATGCGTGAAACCTACGAGATCATGCGTGCCGAGGAGGTCGGTTGGGGAGCCAACCGCATGGTGTTGGGCAAACACAGCGGTCGTAACGCCTTTCGGAGCCGCTGCCAAGCTCTGGGGATTGGTTTTTCTACCGAAGCGCAGCTCAACGAGGCCTTCGCTCGGTTCAAGGATCTCGCCGATAAAAAGCACGAGATATTCGACGAAGATCTACAAGCACTTGCAAGCGAGGCGAGTGCCGCATTGATCAACGAGCGCATCCGGTTAATTTCTTTCCGGTGTTGTTCGGAAACGGGAGAGCGCCCGTTCGCAGAGATCATTCTTGTGTTAGGTGAGGAAGAGCGCCGGGCCAGTTCGAGCGGGGATGGGCCGGTGGACGCTGCTTTCAAGGCGATCGACAGTGTCGTTCAAAGCGGTACGGAGTTGCTGCTGTACTCCGTGAACAATATTACGACTGGCAGTGATGCTCAGGGAGAGGTAACGGTGCGGCTGGACAAGGCCGGGCGGATCGTCAATGGTCAGGGTTCGGATACCGACATCGTGGTTGCCTCGGCAAAAGCCTACATCAACGCGCTCAATAAATTGGAACAGGCCGATCGGCGGACTCATCCGCAAATCGCGCTGCCTTAAGGCGGGTTGTTGGCGAGCTCGATCGGCCCTCTCAACTGGTTTGAGAGGGGAGTAGGGGGCAGGTCGATTGTATTGACCTGCGGGACGAGTCACCGCGGCGGAGCAAAGCAGCTAGAGTTACTGTAAAGGCGAGTTCAGTTCGAAGATTCGGTAACGTCGAGGGTTGCGGTTAGCCGCGAAGTATGTTCATGAAGACGCACAATGGTTTATTTCAGCTGCAGTATCTTGAGCGTCTGGGTATTGATGTGTGGGTTCGACGACAATGCGAAGTGACCAGGCAAGCGCCTGTGGAAAACACGGCCGGTCGGGCGTCGGTCGAGCGGCCGGTGCAGCTAGGCGCCACGGCTGAAGATGCGGCCGATATACAACAACAAGAGCGGCCGTTGACGGAGCAGGCCGAAATTGCGAGTTTGAACTGGGAGGCTTTGCGCGAGCGGGTAGAGCAGTGCGAGCGTTGCTCCCTGCATGAGACGCGAACCCAGGCGGTCTTCGGCATCGGCGATCGGCAGGCGCAATTGGTATTGATCGGCGAAGCACCCGGGGCTCAGGAGGATCTCCGCGGTGAACCTTTCGTCGGGCGCGCGGGCAAACTGCTCGATGAGATGCTGCGTGCGATCGACCTCTCGCGCGAGACGGTCTATATCACTAATGTGTTGAAATCAAGGCCTCCGAACAACCGGGATCCACGGCCGGAAGAGGTCGCGGCGTGTGAGCCCTATCTGCGACGGCAACTGGAGTTGATTTCGCCCAGCTTAATCCTCGCCCTAGGCCGGGTTGCGGCACAGTGTTTGCTCAAGAGCACCCAGTCACTGGGACGACTGCGTGGCGCGTGGCACCATTACGGTCCACAGGCAACACTGTTGCGGGTTACCTATCATCCAGCTTATTTGCTGCGCAGCCCCGCGGACAAGCGTAACGCCTGGCAGGATCTCAAGCATGTCCGGCAGCGTTTGCGCGATGCAAGTCCGCCCATGGGAGTCGCGCCATGAGCGCTGAGCCCTGCGAATTTTTCACCCCCATCCGGCCGATGCGCGCGGCCGACCTCGACGAAATCATCGCCATTGAGTTGGCTGCCTACGAGTTTCCCTGGACTCGCGGTATATTCAGAGACTGCTTGCGCGTGGGCTATGATTGTTGCGTGCACGTATTCGCCAGCCGGATCGTGGGATATGTCGTGCTGCGTTATGGTGCTGGCGAAGCTCACATACTCAATATCGCGGTTGGCCCGCAATGGCAGAGCCGCGGGTTTGGCAGAAACCTCTTGCAACGCACGTTGCGTCAGTCCGTTCGGTTTGGCGCTCAGGCGCTATTCTTGGAGGTGCGCCCGTCCAACGCCGCGGCGTTGCATCTCTACCGCAGCGTCGGATTTCGTATCATAGGGCGACGGCGGAACTACTATCCGAGCCGAGAGGGGCGAGAAGATGCCCTCGTTTTACGGCTCGATTTTGCAACGCCGCCACGGGTTGAATCAGGCCATGGCACATGAGAACCCGCCGGGTATGCAGGCCCAGGGTAGACCAGATGTCCTGGGTGATACCGTGCCTTTCCTGCAGTCGATACGTGGATTTTCACTGTGGTCGCGAGCGGTGTGGGGGTGGGCGCTTTACGATTGGGCCAACTCTGCGTTTGCGACCGTGGTGCTGGCCGGTTTTTTTCCGTTGCTGTTCCAAGATTTTTGGAGCATTGGGCTCAGTGGGGCCGAGTCCAACCTTCGTTTGGGATGGATTAATGCCGTGGCCGGCCTAGGCGTCGCCTTACTCGCGCCGGTGCTTGGTGCCGTGGCGGATCGCGCCGGGGCCAAAAAACGCTTTTTGGTCGTCTTCATGGTTCTGGGAGTATTTGCAACCGGCTTGCTGAGTTCAGTACCCGGAGGTGCCTGGTTGCCGGCCGCGAGCCTTTATGTTTGCGCCATGATCGGTTTCGCGGGAGCGAATGTGTTCTACGATGCGCTATTGCTTGTGGTTGCTCCCCCCGATCGCTGGCATTTTGTTTCAGGGTTGGGTTTCGCCATGGGTTATTTGGGGGGCGGACTGCTTTACCTCGGCTGCGTGCTGGCCGCTTTGAACCCGCAAGCACTCGGCTTTACCGATGCCACGGCAGCGGCTACGACGGCTTTTCTCGTCACGGCTCTGTGGTGGGGAGCTTTCTCGATACCGCTGATTCTTTTCGTTCGAGAGCCGAGCCTGGGTGCACGTGGGCGTCGGCGGATGTGGGCTCGTGGGTTTGCTCAGCTTGTCGAGACCATTCATCACCTACGTACCTTTCGGGTGATTGGAATTTTTTTGCTTGCCTACTGGCTCTATATTGATGCGGTCGGCACCGTGATCCGGATGGCGGTGGCCTACGGCCGATCGCTCGGCTTTGCACAAAATGAGCTTATCGTGGCGCTGCTCATCACCCAATTTGTTGGATTTCCCGCGGCGATCCTGTTTGGTTGGTATGGGCAGCGCATTGGTCCCCGGCGCGGAATCTATCTCGGGTTGGGTATTTACGTCGGAGTGTGCCTGTGGGGTGCGTTGATTCGCGAGCCTTGGGAATTTTTTTCTATTGCCGTATTGATAGGTCTGGTTCAAGGAGGTGTTCAGGCGCTGAGCCGCTCGTTCTATGCACGCCTTATCCCGGCCGACGCAGCGGGAGAGTTTTTCGGTTTCTATAATCTCATGGGTAAATTCGCCGTACTCGTTGGTCCACCGCTGTTTGGATTGTTCGGAGTGTGGTTTGGTAATCCACGCTATTCAATGCTGGCGCTGATCTTGCTCTTCATTGCCGGCGTCGTGCTGCTCGCACAGGTACGCGAGTCCGAGGCCCCGGCGAGGGCGTTGCGCTAGTCTAAGCCGCATGGGATCAGGCAGGGTGGGTTTTCGGGGCGGTGGTGATGGCAGGCGTCGACCGAGTTCGGCAAATAGCTGGACTCTTCAAAAACGCTATACTAGTATTTTTTTTAAATGAAACGAACGTATGAGGAGAGTTTAATGAGTGCGGATACCCAGAAGCAAGCTGCTCCAGCTGATCAAGCGAAGGTTACTACGTGGCAGGTGATCAAGAGTACCGCCGCGGCGGGTTTTGGCGTGCAGTCGGAGACGGCACGGCAACGTGATTTTTCTCATGGTCGTCCTATTCATTTTATTATCGCCGGTGTCGTCGGTACGATTCTTTTTATTCTGACGATCGTTACAGTCGTTCGTGTAGTCCTCCATATGGCCGGTGGCTGAGTTTCAAGTAGGCGCCTTTTGGCTTCGCCCGTGGATGAGGAGGCCTCTAGTCCATTTCGGCAATGAGTTCTGCGTGCTTTATTAGCGTCGCAGCCGGCCAAATGGTCAGCCATTCGCGCCGATAGCGCTGGACGTAGTGTGGGGCCATTGCACCGATCGCAGTTGGCCGTTGCTCGAAATAGGCCACCACAAACCCGTTTGGGTGGGTTTGTGTCCAGGCCAAAACCCTGTTGGAACTGAGTACGCTGAGCGGTCGGGTCAGCCGGCCGAGAAACTGGAAGCGGTCGTGGTACTTGCCGACGTGGGCCACGGGCGCGCCGCTGATTTGGGCTGTCGCGATGAACCGCGCCGCGCCGCTGAGGTCGTAATAGGGTGCGGCCGCGCGTCCGATCCCAAGCAGCAAAACGCTGACTAGAGCAATTGCGGTAATGGCAAGCAGCCGTATTTGCTTTTCAAGGCTACCCATCGGCAGCAGGTTGATCAGTGCGCAAACCGCTGTCAATAGCGCTGTGTAGGGCGACACGGCGGCTACCCAGGCGGGCAGATCATGATAAGTGGTGCTTTGTGCCGGAACCCAGAGCAGGATTCCTGCGACGATTAGCAATGCCGCACTAACAGGCCACTGGTCGCGCCAGCCGAGGCTGCTCAACTCACCGACGAGACCGCGTCCTGCCAATAAAGCAAAGCCGGGCAGCAGTGGCACCAGATAATGGGCCTGTTTGCCGCTGATGAGACTGAACCCGAGGAAGGTTGGGATCAGCCATGCAAGCAACAGCCGTGTCTGCCATTTGCCGCCACAGCGTAGTCTCGCCAGCGCTCGCCACACCGGTGGCCACAGCGACCAAGGGAAAAGCACCAGCGGCAACCATGGCAGATACCAATAGAACGGATGGCGGTGGGCGAAGGAGTCGACCAAACGCCCCGCGCTTTGTTTCCAGAAGATCGTTTGGGTGTAGCTACTTCCGCCCTGTAAGGCCGCTGGTACGGCCCAGGCCAGTGCAATGGCGGCACCGATCGCCAGTGCCCCGAGCAATCCCGTATACCAACTTCGCCAACCGAAGTGGTCCCGTTGCGGATACCAATAGGGCGCGAGTAGCGCCAGCGGCAGGGTATGGAGCAGAACGACCGGCCCCTTGGCGAGTACGCCAAACCCGATACCAAGGCCTGCCAACAGCCAGCCGCTGGGCGTTCGGTCGCACCCGGCCGTCACGATTCCGGTGACGGCGACGAGTACGCAGGCCGCTAGCAGGACATCGAACATGACAAGCGGGGTCCACAGACTCCAAAGCAAGCTCCCGAGCAGGATCGTCGGCGCCAGGTAGGCGATGGTTTCGCGCTGTGGCCACAGCCGTCGCGCCAGGTTCATAGTGAGGAAAAGGCTGAGTAGGGAGCACAGCCCAGTGGCTAGGCGTGGCCACCAATCGCTGGGTCCGAGTACCAGCCAGCCGACGTGGAGCAGCCAGAACAGCATTGGTGGTTTTTGCGCATACGGTACGCCATTGTTGAGCGGCACGAGGAACTCGCCGCGGTGAAACATCTCCCAGGCGACACCGGCATACCGGGTTTCATCCACGGGTAGCAGGGTAAAGGTGGACAGCATGGCGGTGAGCAGAGCACCGCCGGCCATAAACCATAGAGTGGGATAACCGATGCGGCGGCTCATTCGCTCGCCCGTTTCGTCTCGCCCGCTGGGCACCGCTCGCAGTATAGGAAATAGAGGTTGCGAGCATAAATGAGCAAACCGCCGAGCTGTCCGACGATGAACACGGGATCCTGGCGGTGCAACGCGTAGGTGAGCAAAGTGGCTCCGCCGGCGATGCTGAAATACCAGAACTCCACCGGAACCACGCTGCGGCGGATTCGCTCGCTGCGCAGCCACTGAACCAAAAATCGCATGGAGAACAGGGCTTGGCCGGCGAAGCCGACCGCCAACCAGGCCATGGATTCATTGTTCACGGCGTTTCCTCTTCGGTCGCGGCGATACAAGGCCGATGTTGGAGCCACAGTACACCCGCCAGATCCACAAGGCCGACCCACAGCCGGTCGAAGAAACCATACTTGGAGCAGCCATACAGTCTGGGCCGATGGCACACCGGCACCGTGATCACCACGCCGCCGTCTCGACGGATCAAGGCAGGGAGAAAACGATGCATGTGGTCAAAATGGGGAACATTCAGCAGCGCATCACGACGAAACAGTTTGAGTCCACAGCCGGTGTCTGCAGTGCCGTCGGCAAGAATACTGCGGCGCACCGCGTTCGCCAGCCGGGAGGCGAAGCGGCGACGCCAGTTGTCGGCTCGGCGCAGGCGTTGGCCGGCCACCATTCGCAGCTCGCCCGGCAGATCCCGTGCGCTATCGCGTGCCCTGATAAGCTTTGGAATATCGATCGGGTCATTCTGGCCATCGCCGTCCAAGGTGACGATCCAGTTGGCGCGAGCGGCACGAGCTCCACTGAGCAAGGCGGCACTTTGGCCACAGTTGCGCAAATGACGGATTAGGCGCAGCCGTGGATAGTGTGGGCGTAGAGTGCGCAGGCGCTCACGGGTGCGATCGGTACTCGCATCGTCGACGTAGATCACCTCATAGTCACCGCAGATGGCAAGAGCAGCGGTCACTTCCCTGAGCAGCGCCTCAATGTTGCCCTCTTCATTGTATACGGGGATAACGACACTCAGGTCCATGTCTAGAGCTCGATTTGAGTTTTGCTCTCCACTGGGTCAGAGGATCTCGATCCGGATTGGCGAGGACGCAACCTGTTTTATCGAGTCACTGCCAAATCCTGATGCGATGCGGTCGACTCCGTGGGCTTGTATCGTTCCCGGTGGCCATTTTCTGGCTTAGATGGCGCGTACACGTTGGTACTGCCGGTCGAGCCGGCTCAGCGCCGAGCGCAGCTCGGCAAGCTTGGTGCGTTCCTTTTGCACTACTGCGGCCGGTGCTTTGGCCACGAAGTGCGCGTTAGCTAATTTCTGCTCGGCTCGGTCGAGATCCCGGTTCAAGCGTTGCCGTTCTTTGTCCAGGCGCAGCAGCTCAGCCGATTTGTCGATTAAGCCGGCCATCGGCACCAATATCTCCAGCTCGCCGACCAGTGCTATAGCGGACTCCGGCGCGGTGTCCTCGTGGGCCAGATAGGTTATGGATTCGAGTCGAGTCAACGCATCTACGAAGGCGCGGTGGTCGGTCAACCGCTCTCGATCGGCGCGGCTTGCATGGCGCAGCAGCACTGGCACGGCCCGGCCCGGTGGTATATTCATCTCCCCGCGAATACGTCGCACACCGAGGATAAAGGATTGCAGCCAGGCAAACTCGGTCTCGGCTGATTCGTCCATGCGCTCGGTCGCGGGCTTGGGATAAGGTTCCAGCATGATGGTTGTGCCGGTTCGACCGGACAGGGGTGCGATACGTTGCCAGATCTCCTCGGTAATGAAGGGCATGAATGGATGCGCTAGGCGTAGGACGGTTTCCAGCACGCGCACTAAGGTGCGCCGGGTTCCGCGCAGTTGGGCCGGATCATCCGAGTGCTGGAGAATGGCTTTGGACAGCTCCAGGTACCAATCGCAATACTCGTCCCAGACAAACTCGTAGAGCGCTTGAGCAGCCTGGTCCATTCGGTAGCCGCGGATGCCGTCGATAACCTCCTGTTCCGCTCTTTGCAGCCGTGAGATGATCCAGCGATCGGGCAGCGCGAGCTCGATTGCGCCACCCTCGAGCCCGGTATCATGGTTTTGTGTGTTCATGAGCACGTAGCGGGCCGCGTTCCAGAGCTTGTTGCAGAAGTTGCGATAGCCTTCCACCCGGCCTCGATCGAAGACGATATCACGGCCGGTCGTGGCGAGCGAGGCGAAGGTGAAGCGCAGAGCGTCGCTGCCGTGCGCGACGATGCCATTCGGATAATGCGTTCGTGTGGCGCGTTCGATCATGGGCGCGAGCTGCGGCTGCATCAACCCGCTGGTGCGTTTGGCGACCAGCGCATCGAGCTCGATGCCATCGATGATATCCAGCGGGTCCAGAACGTTGCCCTTGGATTTGGACATCTTCTGGCCGTCGGCATCGCGCACCAGCCCATGGATGTATACTTCCCGGAAGGGCACGTCGTCCATGAACCGCAGGCCCAGCATGATCATGCGGGCTACCCAGAAGAAAATGATATCGAAGCCGGTGACCAGCACACTAGTGGGATAATAGCGCCGCAAAGCCTCGGTCTGTTGCGGCCAACCCAGGGTTGAAAACGGCCAAAGGGCGGAGGAGAACCAAGTATCGAGAACGTCTTCGTCCTGGTGCAGTACGATCTCGCCCAGCTCGTGTTTGCGACGTATCGCCTCTTCGCTGTGGCCTACGTAGACGTTGCCGTCGGCATCGTACCAGGCGGGTATCCGATGGCCCCACCAGATCTGGCGGCTGATACACCAGTCCTGAAGATTGCGCATCCATTCGAAGTAGGTTTTACTCCAACTCTCCGGTATGAAGCGGATCCGTCCGGATTCGACGGCGGCGATGGCGGGAGCGGCCAGCGCTTCGGTTTTCACGTACCATTGATCGGTGAGGTAGGGTTCGATGACGGCACCGCTGCGGTCACCGCGCGGGACCGTGAGCCGATGGGCGTCGACGCGTTCCAGCAGGCCGAGCGCCTGCAGATCGCGCACGATTTTCTCGCGCGCCTGGTAGCGATCCAGACCGCGGTAAGTCGCAGGTGCCTCGTCATTGATCTGTGCTGCCGCAGTGAAAATATTAATTAATGGCAGTGCGTGGCGTTGTCCTACAGCGTAATCGTTGAAGTCGTGCGCTGGGGTGATTTTCAAGCAACCGCTGCCGAATTCGGGGTCTACATAACGATCACCGATGATCGGAATTTCGCGTGCGGTAAGCGGTAGGCGCACGGACTCGCCAATAAGATGTCGATAGCGGGGGTCCTCCGGATGTACCGCCACAGCGGTATCACCGAGCATTGTTTCTGGGCGGGTGGTCGCCACCACTAGATGGGCTGAGCCCCGCGCCAACGGGTAGCGGATGTGCCACAGCTGACCCGACTCCTCCGCTGCAACCACTTCAAGGTCGGAGACTGCCGTGTGCAATACTGGATCCCAATTGACTAGCCGCTTGCCGCGATAGATGATTCCTTCGTCATACAGCTGTACGAAGACCTCACGCACGGCGGCAGAGAGTCCAGCGTCCATAGTAAAGCGTTCACGCCGCCAGTCCACGGAGGCGCCCAGCCGGCGCAGCTGTTGGGTAATGGTGCCGCTGGACTGTGCCCGCCACTGCCAGATCCGCTCGATGAATGCTGTGCGGCCGAGGTCGTGGCGTGTCATGTCTGCGGCGTTGAGCTGACGTTCCACTACCATTTGTGTTGCGATACCGGCGTGGTCGGTGCCCGGCTGCCAGAGGGTGTCTCGGCCTTGCATACGATGATAGCGGGTCAGGATATCCATGATGGTATCCTGGAAGGCATGCCCCATATGCAGGGTACCGGTGACGTTGGGGGGCGGTATCATAATGCAATAGGGCTCACCCTGACCCGAGGGTGCGAAATAGTCACTGGATTCCCACAGTTCGTACCAGCGCGCCTCGATTTTGCTAGGGTCGTACGTCTTCTCCATGGAATCCCCAGTCGCCTTTGTGTTCGAGGAAAGCAGTACTATAACCCAGTGTTCCCGGTAGCGGGCGCCGGCCGGTGTCGACTTGCCCGTACCGCACGGGGCCTATGGCGGCGTCAGCCGATGGTAAGCGGGCTGTCCGCCGTTGTTTCGATAACAGCGAAAGCGCTCCCGCGCAAATCCCAAGCTTTCCGGCTGTTGCGTGACGATTTCGGCTATCCGGCTGAGCCGCTGCCAATGCTCCGGGCACTGCGCTGTCAGGTTGACCAACAGATCGAAGTCAGTGTGGGGCGGCTGTTCGCCGAGTACAATGGGCTCGCCGTCCGCTTGTTCGGTCGTGGCATGCGGCACGAAGCTTCCGCCCCGGAAGGTCCACAGCTGCAGATCCAGCGTTTGCGTCAGCGCTTTGTCGCCGGTAAGTATAAATACTCGGTAACCCTGCCGATACGCTTTCTCGGTGAGCCGGCAGCAGAAGAGCTCGCGTGTTGCGGCTGAAGCGGTAGCCAGCACGTAGAAATCGATACGCGGTGTTGGCGCCATATCGCCTAGGCCTGCGTTTGAGTGCGATCAAGGAGATATTGCACCAGTAGAGGCACAGGTCGGCCGGTCGCACCCTTTTGGTCGCCGCTTTTCCATGCGGTACCGGCAATATCCAAATGCGCCCAACGCTGCTTCTTGGTGAATCGGGACAAGAAGCAGGCGGCCGTGATGGTGCCTGCGCCCCGTCCGCCAATATTCGCCATATCGGCGAAGTTACTCTTGAGCAGTTCCTGATATTCATCCCACAATGGCAGTTCCCAGGCCCGGTCGCCGGCGCTGTTACCCGCTGCCAATAGCTCGTTCACCAGCGCTGGATGATTGCCGAGCAAACCGTGTGCGTGATGGCCCAGCGCAATGATACAGGCCCCAGTAAGCGTGGCAAGGTCGACGATCGCCTCGGGCTCGAAACGCTCGCTGTAGGTAAGCGCATCGCATAGTACCAGACGCCCTTCGGCATCGGTATTGAGAATCTCCACCGTCTGCCCCGATAGTGTAGTGACGATATCGCCGGGTTTGCTGGCGTTGCCGTCCGGGAGATTCTCGCTTGCCGCCACGACACCGACCACATTGATCGGCAGCGCCAGTTCGGCAATGGCTTGGAGCGCGCCGAAGACACTGGCTGCGCCGCACATGTCGAACTTCATTTCATCCATAGCCTGGCCCGGTTTGAGCGAAATGCCGCCGGAGTCGAAGGTGATCCCCTTGCCGACCAGGACATAAGGACGCGTTTCCTCCTCCGCGCCCTGGTGATGCAGACTTATGAGCCGCGGTTCCTGTCGGCTGCCGCGTGCCACCGAGAGTAAGGCACCCATCCCCAGGTCATTCATCTCCTTGGGGCCGAGAATTTCGACGCGCAGCTTCTGGAAGCGATCGGCTAGTTGCTGCGCCTGCTCGGCGAGATAGCTTGGGGTACAGATATTACCGGGAAGGTTGCTCAGGTCCTTCGCGAGCGTCACGCCTTCGGCAATGGCGCTGCCAATTTGCGCGGCCCGTTCTCCCGCCCCGAGTTCGCGGCGGCTCGGCACGCTCAAAATGAGTTTACGGAGTGGCCGCCGCGGAGTGTCCTGCTTGCTTTTGAGCTGATCGAATCGATACAGCGTGTCGGTAACGCTTATTACGGCCTCGCGAATCCGCCAGGCGGCGTCGCGACCTTTGACGTTGAGATCGGTTAAGTAGGTAACGGCTTCCACCGCTCCGCCATCCTGCAATTGGCTCGCCATCACAGCAAGCGCTTGGCGGTAGGCAAGTTCGTTGAACTCTCGCTCTCGGCCGCAGCCGATTATCAGCACGCGATCACACAGAACGTTTGGTACATTGGTCAACAGCAGGCTCTGGCCCAGCTTTCCCTCTAGGTCGCCGCGGCGCGCGAGACCGGAGATAAAATTGTTGCTCGCCCTGTCCAGCTGAACGGCGGCTGAGGAGAGTCGGCGGGGTTCGAAAACACCGACAACGACGCAGGCGGAGCGCTGTTTCTCCGGATTGCCGCTTTTGACCAGGAAATCCATCGCTTACTCCTTGTGTTTTTTGAAAAATACTGTAGTAGCAGCGCTTGTTGTAGCGATGCGCCAATCCATCGTAAACGGGGCGGGATGCTCTTGAAACTCTATCGCACTGCAGTTAGGGACGCACTTTGCAGGATAATGCAGATCCGGGCAGATTTGTGCACATAACTCGGATTAGCCGCTATGTGGTGGCAGAGGTCGGTTGGAGCTGGTTAGCCGTAACCGTAGTTTTATTGGTGGTGCTTTTGACCAACCGGCTGATTCGATTTCTAGCCGATGCCGCCAGCGGTGATATCCCGGCCAATCTACTCTTCGCTCTACTGGGCCTGAAGGCCTTGGCCAATTTGGGCACAGTCCTGCCGGCCAGTTTTTTTCTGGCCATCGTCATGGGGATGGGGCGTTTGTATCGCGACTCAGAGATGGCCGCTTTGGCGGCCTGCGGCGTCGGACCGCGGGAGCTTTGCCGGGCGTTGTTGCTGCTGGCCGTACCATTGGCTCTGTTGGTGGGCTATCTGTCGCTGGTGTTCGGTCCTTGGGCTGAGGGTACAGCACAACGAATCGTGGCGCAGGCTCAGCAGTCGAATCGTCTTCAGGGGGTACGTCCTGGGCGGTTTCTCGACTTGGGAACGGGTTCGGCGGTGGCTTATGTCGCCTCTATCGATGCCGAGGGGATCATGCATGGTATTTTCGCCCGGGCCGAGCAGGATGGGCAGCCGGTGTTGATCGCGGCTGAGCGGGCGCGGCGTGAAGTGGACCCCAAGACGGGGGAGCGATTTTTAGTGCTGCTCGATGGCCGTCGTTATCAGGGGATACCTGGGCAGCGCGTGTGGCGGGTGGTCCGTTTTGGTCAGCATGGTTTGGGCTTGGGTGGGTCAGGGCCTGTGCAATTCAGCGCTGCCCGCGATGCGCTCACGAGTTGGCAGCTTTGGCATTCCGATAACCGGGCCGCCTGGGCGCAATTGCAATGGCGCCTGTCCATGCCGCTGGTCACTCTCGTGCTCACGCTATTTGCGTTGCCATTGAGTAAAAGCGCCCCGCGGGAGGGGCGCTATGCAAAACTGCTGTTTGCTGTGTTGATCTATGTGCTTTATTTCAACCTCCTCAAGGTTGCCCAAGGCTTGTTAAGCCAAGGACATTACCCGGTGAGCCTCGGTCTCTGGTGGGTGCACGCGCTCATGTTGGGCGCTGCCTTGGCAGCGCTGCAGCTGCGCTTCCAGGTCCTACATCGAGTGCCGGTCGGCTCTAGGAGCAGGCGATGAAGCTGATTGACCGTTATATAGCACGCAACGTAACCGCTGGCACGCTGATCGTGTTGTCGGTGATCGTTTCGCTCGATTTGCTGTTTAATTTTCTCAAGGAAAGCCAGGATAGTGGGCAGGGGAATTATACGGTATGGCTTGCGCTGCTCTATGTGCTGCTTACGACGCCTTACAGCGCCTACCAGGCGTTCCCTTTCGCCACACTCATCGGTAGCCTGATCGGACTGGGCGGGCTGGCGGCGCGCTCGGAGTTGGTGGTCATGCGGGGCACCGGGATGTCGGCGCTGACCATCGCGCGCCCCCTGGTCGTGGCGGGCCTGTTGCTCGCGCTGGTGGCCATGGGTATCGGCGAGTGGTTGGCGCCGCGAACCGACCGTTTGGCTACGGAATTGCAGACGCGCGCCGTCGGTGGGCGGTTGTCGGTGGGCAGTGAATCGGGTTTCTGGGCACGCGATGGAGACCGTTATCTCCATGCTCGGCAAGTGCCCGAGCCGAATGTGCTGGAGGATCTCAAGATCTACGTTTTCCAAGGTGTTCGCCTGGACCGGATTGTCACGGCGTGGCGCGCTCGCTATGAGCGGGGAGTTTGGGTGCTGCTTGCTCCGGTTACGACGGATTTCGCTCTCGACGGTAGCGTCCGTGTCAGCCGTGCCGCCCGCGCTCGCTATCGCAGTGAGCTCAAGCCCGATATGCTCGATGTGGTGGTGGTCGAGCCGGAGGTTCTGCCCGTCACGCAGCTGTGGACCTACACGCGTTATCTAGAGCAAAACGGGCTTGATAGCAGCCGTTATCGGTTGGCTTTCTGGGTAAAAGTGGCTACGCCGCTCGCTACCGTAACGATGCTGTTGTTGACGGTACCGCTGGTATTCGGCTCGTTGCGTAGCGCCAACATGGGGCAGCGCATATTTATCGGCGTGCTAATCGGCATTGCTTTTTTTTTGTTGAACCGGTTGTTGAACCGGGCTGCAATGGTCTTTGGTCTGCCGCCGCTGGCGAGCGCGCTGGGGCCGACGGTCTTGTTTTTGGGTATTGCGCTCGGCAGCCTGGTGCGGCTGTCGCGCCGTAGCGTGTGAGTGCGCTTAGTGGCGTTTGACGATCAGCCGAGTGCCGGAGAGACGATCATGCCAGGCGAGATGATCACGGTCCACCAATGACCAAAAAACGCCGATACCGAGTGGCAACCAAGCGGTCGGCGCCGCCAGGAAGCGTGCCGCGGCGTCGCGCCAGCGCAGCCGCCGGCCATCCGAGCGGATTAGCTTCAGACGCCAGGCTTGCATGCCGAGAGTGCAGCCGGCACTGCCCCAAAAACCCACGAAAAAGGCAAATGCAACCAGCAATAGGCTGAGTTGATAGCAGTGATAGAGGAGCGAGCCGTCGGGGACAATTGCCTCGCCGTGGCGGGCAAGAAGCCACAGCGTCGTAGTGGTCAGCCACAGTGCAAGCAGTACCAGCGCGTCGTAGAACCCGGCCGCTAGGCGTCTGAATAAGCCCGCTGTGGGTAGTTCGAGCAAGCCATGATGAGTTGGGGTATTGCTTGCCATAATGAGCGGCATCACTGCAAAGCCTACACGGTGGCGGGTAGGTTCGCCGGATAATGGCGCTCCCACGGGGATTTGAACCCCGGTTTCCGCCTTGAGAGGGCGGCGTCCTAAACCACTAGACGATGGGAGCGTGTTCGAGTCTGACTCGATTTGTGCGGCCTCGCTCGCAAGCGAAGCCTGCACCTTGCTACAAAGGTTGGTATTATACGCGCACCTTGCGAGCGGACAAGTCGTGGGAGTACGTGACGGAGCTTGTTGCCATTCACCACGATCCTGTCGTCATTTCCCGATCTGAGCATGGCATTTCGCGGGCCAATATCAGTCGAAACGCACTAAAGGTGCTGTATCGATTAAACAAGGCCGGTTATGCGGCTTACCTGGTTGGCGGCGGGGTCCGTGATCTTTCCCTCGGGCGTGAGCCGAAGGACTTCGATATCGCCACCGATGCGCGACCAGAGCAGGTCAAGCAGTTGTTCCGCAATTGCCGCCTGATTGGCCGGCGCTTTCGTTTGGCGCACGTGTATTTCGGCTGTGAGATCATTGAAGTGGCCACATTCCGAGCCCTGCAAGAGGCCGGGGAGGCGGGTGAGGAAGCCCGTGTGCTGGAGGATGGCCGGCTCCTGCGTGACAACGTCTTCGGTACTATCGAAGAGGATGCGTTGCGCCGCGATTTCACCGTTAACGCACTCTACTATCGCATCGCCGATTTTACCTTGGTGGACTACGTAGGTGGCATCACCGATCTGCGCCGTGGTGTGCTACGGCTGATCGGCGATGCCGAGGTGCGCTATCGAGAGGATCCGGTGCGCATGCTCCGAGCCGTACGTTTCGCAGTGAAACTTGGTTTTCGCATGCATCCGGAAACGGCTGGGGCAATTCCCCGTATGGCGCATCTTTTGGGCCATATTCCGCCAGCGCGGTTATTCGATGAAACGCTCAAGCTGTTTGCCACTGGTATGGGGCTTGAGGCTTTCGAGTGCCTGCGTCACTACAATTTGTTCGGACATTTGTTCCCCGCTACCGAAGCGGTGCTGTTGGGCGATGAGTTCGGTGTTGCGCTTGGCTTTCTCGCGCGCTCGCTCGCCGATACCGACCGTCGAGTTGCCGAGGGTAAATCGGTGACGCCCGCCTTCTTGTTTGCCGCGCTGTTGTGGCCGTCGATCACGCAGCGGCTCCCTGCTGCAGAGCTTCGTGCGGCCGGATCCACTCAAGCGATTCAGGAAGCTGCCAGCGAGGTTTTGCAAGATCAAACGCGATGCGTGAGCATTCCCAAGCGTTTTTCGATTCCCATGCGCGAGATATGGTCGCTGCAGCCCCGTTTCGAGCGGCTTACGGGTAAGCGGGCGCTGCGGTTGCTGAGCCATCCGCGGTTTCGCGCTGCCTATGATTTTTTGTTGCTGCGTGCGGAGGCCGGGGAGGTGGAGGCGGAGCTGGCGCGTGGGTGGACGCAGTTGCAGCACGCCTCGGGTGAGCAACGTACGGAGAAGGCTGGTCGCCGCCGGCGCTCCGGCACTCGGCGGCGTGGCCGACACAAGGGCAGCGATACCGTCTGATGGTTGCCAAGGTACTGACGCGGGTGTTCGTCGGCCTGGGTAGCAATCTCGCTAGGCCGGCACAGCAGCTGCGCCAAGCATTACGTGCGCTCGTCAGCTTGCCGGCGACTCGGTTACAAGCACACTCCTCGTTGTATCGGAGCCCTCCGATGGGTCCGGGGTGGCAGCCCGATTACGTCAATGCGGTTGCCGAGTTGCGCACCGCTCTTATGCCGTATGCACTGCTTGCTGCGTTGCAGCGGATCGAATCACAGCAGGGACGCAACCGTAATACGCTGCATTGGGGGCCGCGTACGCTGGATCTCGACATCCTCCTGTGGGGGCGGCGCCGGCTGAAATTGCCGGGGCTTATTGTGCCCCATCCCGGTGTTGCGCAGCGCGCTTTCGTGCTGTACCCGCTTGCCGAGCTGGCACCCGGGCTCGATGTGCCAGGTTGCGGCCGTATCGAGCAGTTGCTTGCCGACCTGGGTGGCGGGGCGTTGAGGCGGATTGGTTGATCGATGTAGGCAGTCCGGTCCGTGTACCTACGGATGCGGCTTCAATGCAGCACCTTATGCGCTGTACAGTAGCTTTTTCCCGCGATAGGGAGCCATGCATGATGGCCGTCGAGAAATCGGATAAGCGCGCCGCGCCGAGCGTGGATGTTACTCATTTGCTGCAGATGAAAACTGCCGGTGAGGTGATTGCGTGCCTTACCGCCTACGATCATAGTTTTGCCTGTGTGGTGGACGAGGCCGGCGTCGACGTGATCCTGATCGGTGACACGCTCGGGATGGTCATTCAAGGGCATGAGACGACGCTTCCGGTGAGTGTCGACGACATCATCTACCACACCCGGTGTGTGGCCGCTGCTCGCAGGCGAGCGTTGATCATGGCGGATATGCCGTTTATGAGTTATCTCGATGAAGCCACTGCGCTGCGCAACGCCGGGCGACTCATGCAAGAGGGTGGTGCCCGTATGGTGAAGCTGGAAGGTACCGCCGATCAGGTCAGTATCGTCGCTGCCCTCGCGCGGGCGGGCGTTCCGGTCTGCGCGCACCTGGGCTTATTGCCGCAGCGCATTCACAAGCTCGGCGGCTATAAGGTTCAGGGGCGTGACCGAGCGAGCGCGCACGCCATGATCGATGATGCCCGCGCCTTAGAGGCGGCGGGGGCCGATTTGTTGTTGGTGGAGTGCATCCCGGCTGCGCTTGGGGAGCAGTTGGCGCATGAATTGCGCATCCCCGTCATCGGCATCGGGGCGGGGGCCGGCTGTGATGGCCAGATCCTGGTGCTGCAGGATTTGCTCGGTATTACGCCGGGTCGACCACCGCGGTTCGCCAAGGATTTCATGGCCGAGACAGGCAACGTTCAGGCCGCGGTGCGGGAGTATGTGGCGGCCGTCAAGGCACGTCGCTTTCCAGGCGAGCAACATTGTTTTTAACGTGTTTTAAATAAGGGCACTGGTGCATGCGGATCGTGCGGCGAATCCCCGAACTGCGCTCGCAGGTACGCTCTTGGCGGGCGCAACGGCTCACGGTCAGCCTCGTGCCGACGATGGGCAATCTGCATGAAGGTCATTTGGCGCTGGTGAAAGTGGCGCGCGAGCATGGCGACCGGGTGGTGACGAGCTTATTCGTCAATCCCACCCAATTCGGTGCGGGAGAGGATTACGCGACCTATCCGCAGAGTTTGGAAACCGACTGTACGCAGCTTAGGGCACTGGCGGTAGACGCCGTATTCGCGCCCGCCGTGGTGGAGATGTATCCGGCGGGCACCACGGGGCACACTTTGGTGGATGTTCCGGGGCTTTCCGGGATTCTTTGCGGTGCTCTCCGCCCCGGCCATTTTATCGGCGTGGCGACTGTGGTAGCCAAGCTACTCAACGTCGTTCAGCCGGATAGCGCGGTGTTTGGGCGCAAGGACTATCAGCAGCTGTTGGTGATTCGGCGTATGGTGGCGGATCTCGATTTGCCCGTGCGGGTGATCGGAGTGCCGACGGTGCGTGAGTCGGATGGACTTGCCCGCAGCTCGCGCAATGCCTATTTGAAACCCGCTCAGCGCGCTCTTGCACCCGAGCTGTTCCGCACATTGACAGCGCTGAGGCAGGCATTGCGCGAGGGGGAGTCGAATTTCCGGTCGCTGGAGGCGCGTGGCAGCAGGATGTTGCAGGAAGCAGGAATGCGTCCGGAGTATGTGGCTATTCGGCGCGGTGAGGATTTGCGTGAGCCTGGCCGGGACGACCCCGAGCTCGTGGTGCTCGCGGCGGCTTGGCTCGGCGAAGCCCGGTTGATCGATAATGTAGAGGTGTCGTTGAACCGCCACGGTTGACCATGGATAATATGCTGCCCTGCAATATACAGTGGGATGCTGGCTGTGAAGCAATCAGTTGGCCTGCTGAGAGGCGAACGCTATGCACTTGACTATGTTGAAATGCAAGCTCCACCAGGCGCGGGTGACCCACGCTGAGCTGGAATACGAAGGATCATGCGCTATCGACGCCGATCTGCTCGTGGCGGCCGGTATTTATGACTACCAGCAGATCCATATCTACAACATGGCCAACGGCGAGCGGTTCGCGACCTACGCTATTCGCGCCGAACGCGGTTCGCGAACCATCTCGATGAACGGTGCAGCCGCACACAAAGCCAAGCCCGGTGATCGGGTGATCATTTGTTGTTATGCGCTGATGCCCGAAGCCGATCTGGAAGGCTATCAGCCGGTGATCGTATATTGTGACGAGCAAAATCGCATCAAACGTATCCGCAATCCCATCCCTCGACAAGTCGCATGAAACCGGTGCGGTGCAGGCAAGCTTTGTCCTTGCCTGGCGCGAGTCGGTCTTCTCCGTGACCCGGTGTGGCCATCACGGCTTTTCGCCCTGGCGGGCGAGAGCCCAGGCTATGTGCTCGCGCACCAAGGCAGAAGGGTGTTGCGAGCGTGCGTGCAGGGCGCTGATCGCGGCCTCATCACGCGGTGCGTTACCCAGGGCAACCGCTAGGTTGCGCAGCCACCGCACGTAGCCCAAACGGCGGATCGCCGAGCCTGCCGTATGCTCCAGAAATTCCGCCTCTTCCCAGCGCATGAGCGTAGTGAGCGTGGCAGTATCCAGGCCGTGACGGGGTTGAAAATCGGCCTCGTCGGTGGGGCGGGCGAATTTATTCCATGGACAGACAGCTTGGCAGTCGTCACAGCCGAACACCCGATTGCCGATCAAGGGGCGCAATGACTCGGGGATGCTCCCTTGGTGCTCGATCGTGAGGTAGGAGATGCAGCGGCGAGCGTCGAGTTGGTAAGGTCCGACGATTGCCCCGGTTGGACAGACCTTCAGGCAAGCTCGGCAGCTGCCGCAGTGCTCGCTGCTCGGGGCGCTGCTCGGGGCGCTGCTCGGTAGTGGTAAGTCCGTGAGGAGCTCTCCTAGAAAGAAATAGGAGCCGGCATCCCGGCTCATCAGTAGGGTATGCTTACCGATCCAGCCCAAACCCGCATCACGTGCGAGCGCCTTTTCCAACACCGGGGCGCTGTCGACCAATGCTCGGTAGCCGAATGGTCCGGCGATGGTTTCGATCCGGCGTGCAAGCTGTTGCAGGCGTTTGCGCATGAGTTTGTGATAATCACGTCCCAAAGCATAGCGGGCAATGAAGGCACGGCGAGCGTCCTGTAGAACCTGGGCGTCGGGTTCGATCCCCGGCGGTCGGTAGTTCAGCCGCACCGAGATTATCCGCAGGGTGCCCGCTAGCAGGCGCTGAGGGCGCGCCCGTTTGACTCCGTGCCGAGCCATGTAGGTCATGTCACCATGGAAGCCACGGCGCAGCCACTGCAGCAGGCGCGCTTCGTCGACGGCCAGATCGGGTTTGGCGATACCCACCCGGTCGAAACCAAGCTCCTCGCCCCAGTGTTTTATGTCTCGGGCCAAGCTGTGTAGATCGAGTGTCGGCTGCGCGTCGTTCATCGGCTTATTGTACTAGGGCTTACCTGAGTAAAGCTTTCCTTGTGATCGGGTACGCTTACTTACGATAGCCGCTGTTCGTACTGCGCAGTGACTGGATTCGCGGATAGAGTAGCTATAATGGCATCTATGAATGATCTGCCGCGCGGGCTCTATCGAACTGACCAGAGTCGAGAGTTGGACCGACTCGCCACCGAGGTGTATGGCATTCCTGCCTATGCGCTTATGGAGCGAGCGGGTCGTGTGACCTACCGGACGCTACGTCGGCGCTGGCCGGAGGCGCGGCGGATCTGTATCGTCTGTGGCGGGGGCAACAACGCCGGTGATGGCTATGTGGTGGCTCGCTTTGCGCTGCGCGATGGTTTGACTGTGCGCGTGCTGGCGCTGGTTGACCCGGAGCGCTTGCAAGGCGTAGCCGGCACGGCGGCTAAGGCCTATCTCGAACTCGCTCGGACCGAGCCGTTTACGGCCGAGGCGCTCGGTGAAGCCGAAGTCATCGTCGACGCCTTGTTCGGCACCGGGCTGGATCGCCCGGTGCAAGGGCGCTTTGCGCAAGCGATTGCGGCGATCAATGCAAGGCATCTGCCGGTGCTGGCCGTCGATATCCCCTCCGGCATCCACGGTGATACCGGGCAAATTCTGGGCGCGGCGATAGCTGCCAGTGCCACAACGACCTTCATTGCCCTCAAGCAGGGCTTGTTTACCGGAGCTGCACCTGATTATACGGGTGAGGTGATATTCGGTGATTTGGAGGTGCCGCCGGCTGTCTCGAACGGGATCGAGCCGGCAGTGCGCCGAATTACCGCCGCCGAAGTGAGTCCGCATCTTGCGCCGAGGCGGCGCACGGCCCACAAGGGATGGTTTGGTCACGTTCTGATCGTGGGCGGTGACCGAGGTATGGGCGGCGCCGTACGCTTGGCTGCGGAGGCGGCTTGTCGGTTGGGCGCAGGACTGGTTAGCGTGGCGACCCGGGCAGAGCACATAACCCCGATTCTCACTGCGCGTCCCGAGATCATGTGCCGCGCTGTAGCTGATCCCGAAGATTTGGAACCTCTGTTGACCCGGGCGACGGTGGTGGTGCTGGGCCCTGGTTTAGGGAGTAGCACCTGGAGTCAAGCGCTGTTCGAGCGCTGCGTTGCCTTCGGCGGTCCGCTGGTGATTGACGCCGATGGCCTCAACCGCCTCGCGCAGACGCCACCGCGATGCGATGCTTGGGTTTTGACACCCCATCCCGGCGAGGCGGGGCGTTTGCTCGGCTGTTCCGCTGCCGAGGTGCAGGCTGATCGGTTTGCGGCTGTGGAAGCGTTGCAGTCCCGTTGGGGGGGGGTGATCGTCCTCAAGGGGGCCGGCAGCTTGATCCGCAGCCCGACGTTAACGTGGCTTTGCGATTGCGGCAATCCAGGGATGGCCAGCGGCGGCATGGGTGATGTGCTCAGCGGTGTCGTCGGTGGGCTGTTGGCGCAAGGCGTGAGCTCCGAGGCGGCGGCTATGAGTGGGGTCTGGCTGCATGCCCGCGCTGCCGATCAGGCGGCAGCGGATGGGGTGCGGGGTCTGTTGGCCACGGACCTGTTCGGACCTCTGCGCCGCCTTGCCAATCCGGAATGACTCGCCAACGTTGGCTGCCCCGGCCGCAGGCCACGGCGTTGCTCGGTGCCCAACTCGCAGCGGCTCTGCCGATGCGCTGTCGCATCGATCTCACCGGTGAGCTTGGCGCGGGGAAAACAACTCTGGTCCGGGGCTTGTTGAGTGCATTGGGCCATACCGGGCCGGTGCGCAGTCCGACCTACACTTTGATAGAGCCCTATCAAGTGGCCGGTCGTCGCCTTTATCACCTCGATCTATACCGCCTTTCGGATCCCGAGGAGCTTGAATACATTGGCCTGCGCGACTTGCTGGGCGAGTCGGCCGTACTGTTGGTCGAATGGCCTGAGCGGGGAGGGCGGGCGCTGCCGACAGCCGATCTGGTCGTCGCGCTGATTGTCGTCGAATCGAGGCGGCTTGCGCAGTTGGCGGCTCGTACGCCGATCGGGGCGGCGCTACTCGCTCGCTTGCCGAATGATTGAGAATGAACACAAAAACATGTGTCTATCTATCGGCAAATGCAGCAAAATAGGTTGAAAACACTTGCCCGTTATGGCTAGCTAAAAAGGCGCCTCGGCATAACGACAAGGCCGAAAATGAAACGTAGGTTGATATTCGCCTTATTGTGTTGCGCCTGCGTGGGGGCACTGGGTCGACAGGCGAGCGTCGAGCGAATTCGTACCTGGGCCGGTCCGGACCATACGCGGGTGGTTTTCGATCTCTCGCAACCGGTCGAGTATCGTCTGTTCACGCTTAATAATCCCAGCCGCGCGGTACTCGACATCCAATCCGCTGCACTTTCCGAGGGTTTGCTCAAATCCGCCGAGGCGGTCGGTGTGTTGGAGGGAATCCGAGGCGCCATCCACAATGGTAGCGATTTGCGAGTGGTCTTTGATCTCATGCAAATCGCTCGGCTCAAGAGTTTTTTGGTCAAACCGAATAATACCTACGGCAATCGTCTTGTGGTGGATTTCGAAAAGCCCCAGGGTCTGCGAGAGCCGGTAAAGACCTTGGACCAACAGCCGAAGGAGCTAGTGGTCGCCATCGATGCCGGTCATGGGGGGGTGGATCCGGGAGCCATCGGGCAGCGCGGAACATTCGAAAAAACGATCACCCTAGGCATTGCCCGGAAGCTTGCTGAGCTGATTTCCGTGCGCTCGAATATGCGTGCGGTGCTGACGCGCAAGGGCGACTATTACGTGGGCTTGCGTGAGCGCACCCAGCTGGCTCGGCAGGCCCGAGCCGATCTTTTTATATCGATCCATGCCGATTCGATCGGTGATGGCCGGGCGCAAGGGGCCTCGGTCTATGTGCTTTCGCGCCACGGCGCCTCGACCGAGGCTGCACGGCTGCTGGCGCAACGGGAGAATTCTTCGGATCGCATCGGTGGGGTTTCGCTGGATGGCAAGGATGACGTGGTCGCTACTGTGCTGGTCGATCTTTCCCGAGCGGCTACGATCGAGTCGAGCACCCACCTCGCGCACTCAATGCTTGCGGTTTTGGGCGACGTCGGTGAATTGCACAAGAGCTCGGTGGAACACGCTGGCTTCGCCGTACTCAAATCTTTGGACATGCCTTCGGTGCTGGTTGAAAGTGCCTTTATATCCAACCCTCGGGAGGAGCTTCGGTTACGCAGCAGCCGTTTCCAGTGGAAGCTCGCGCGGGCGTTGGCACGAGGTGTCAGCGATTACATCGAAGAATTCATGCCGGGCAGGCGCATCATGGTAAGCGCCCATGAGTACGTGGTGCGCCGCGGTGATACTTTGAGCGCCATCGCGCAGGAGCACAACGTAAGCGTTAAACAGTTGCGTAAGCTCAACGATCTGAACGGCGATGTCATCGCGATCGGCAGTCGGTTGATGATTCCTTAACGAAACACTTTTTGTGCCGGTGTGCACAGGTGTCTTATCGAGCCGTTTAGGCAGGTGATTCGCTCCACGCCGGGAATCCATTTCGCGAGCTGACCCGACCCACCGATCTTCGGCATAATGCCGCTCATGAATCAATTAAACGACGATGCCCCCTTACCTCAGATACGGATCCGGCGTCTGCCCCCCCAGCTCGTCAATCAAATCGCGGCCGGCGAAGTCATCGAACGCCCGGCGGCGGTTGTAAAGGAATTGGTGGAGAATGCGCTGGATGCCGATGCTGGTCGGATCGAGATCGTGGTTGAGGGCGGTGGCAAGCGACTCATACGCGTTCGCGACGATGGCATCGGCATGGGACGCGAAGATTTACGCTCGGCCGTCAGCCGCCACGCAACCAGCAAGATTCGCGAGCTAATCGATCTGGAGCGCATCGCCAGTCTCGGGTTTCGGGGTGAAGCCCTGCCGAGTATTGCTTCGGTGGCGCGTTTGACGCTCATTACCCGTTGCCGTGACGAGGAGCATGGTTGGCGGTTGGAACTGAGCGGCGGGGAATTGCTCGGTGAGGCGGCGCCGGCGGCGCATCCGCCAGGGACATCGGTGGTTGTGCGTGATTTGTTTCACAATACGCCGGCGAGACGGAAGTTTTTGCGCACGGATCAGACCGAGTTGCGCCATATTCAGGCCCTGGTCAAGCGAATCGCTCTGAGTCGGCCCGAGGTGGGATTCGAGCTGAACTGCCATGGTCGTTGTAACTATCGGCTCGTGCCGGCTCGCACGAGCGTTGAACAGGAAGCGCGGTTAGCGGAGCTGTTGGGGCGTGAGTTTGTTGGACAGTCTCTCGTTTTGGATGCGGAGGCGGCGGGATTGCAGCTGCGTGGGTGGATCGGTCTGCCGAGTGCGGCCAGGGCGCAGGCCGACCTGCAGTATCTCTATCTCAATGGACGCATGATTCGGGATCGTTTGGCCGGGCATGCCATCCGCCGTGCTTATGCGGATCTTCTTTATAAGGAAAAGCATCCCGCTTATGTTCTCTACCTTGAGATGGACCCGGCGGAGGTGGACGTGAATGTCCATCCGAGCAAATATGAAGTGCGCTTTCGCGAGTCGCGCCTGGTCTATGATTTTCTGTTTCATCAGCTGCATCGGGCGTTGGCACACCCCCGTGGTGTTACCGAAGATCGGCGCTGCCGCGCATCCACGAGTTCTTGCGCCAGCTTGGTGCAGGAAAACCGGTCAACTTATCAATCGCCGTGGCAGTCTTCCATTGCGTTTCCCATGGTCGAGGCAACACGGCTTTATGCCGCCGCTGATGAGCCGATTGGCAACGATGAAAAAACGCAATGGAGTGAGGGGGGGGCTCGACTACTATCGCACGCATTACCCCATCATCCGGCGCTAGCGGTAGGGCAGAGCGAGGAAGCCATCCCGCCGCTGGGCTATGCGTTGGCCCAGCTGCATGGTGTCTATGTACTATCGGAGGATGCCGCAGGACTGATTCTGGTGGATATGCATGCCGCTCACGAGCGCATTGTCTACGAGCGTCTCAAAGACGAGCTCGATCGAGAGGGGCTTGCCGGCCAGGCGTTGCTAGTGCCACTGCGGGTTGGTGTGACGCCGGCGGAAGCGGATTTGGTTGAGGACTGCGCTGGCTTGTTCAAACGCTTGCAGTTCGAGGTTGATCGAGCCGCCCCGGATGTGTTGGTCGTGCGACGCATCCCGGCGCTGCTTGGGCAGATCGATGTCACGGCTTTGTTGCGCGATGTGCTGAGTGGTCTTGCGGTGCACGGGATGAGCGGTCAACTCGAAGCGATGATCAATCAACTTCTAGCCACCATGGCGTGCCACGGTTCGGTGCGCGCGCAGCGTCGACTCACGATTGCGGAGATGAATGCGCTGCTACGCGACATGGAGCGAACCCGCAATATCGGTCAATGTAACCACGGTCGGCCGACCTGGATGCGGCTTACCTTGGCAGAGCTGGATCGGCTGTTTCTGCGTGGTCGTTGACGGATATGTCTACTCCCCTGCCGGTTGTCTTCCTCATGGGCCCGACCGCCTCCGGTAAAACAGCGGTGGCGGTAGAACTGGTTGCAGCGCTGCCTTGTGAGATCATTAGTGTCGACTCGGCATTAGTTTATCGGGGTATGAACATTGGCACCGCCAAACCCTCTGCGGAGACTCTGGCGGTCGCCCCGCATCAGTTGATCGATATTCGCGACCCCGCTCAATGCTATTCCGCGGCGGAATTTCGTGACGAGGCGTTATCCTTGATCCAAGCGATTCACGCTAGGCGTCGCATTCCGCTGCTGGTCGGCGGCAGCATGCTGTATTTTCGTGCTTTGGCCGGTGGGTTGGCCGACCTTCCAGCGGCCGACCATCGGCTTCGAACCTTCCTTGAGCGGGAGGCGCAGCGTGCCGGTTGGCCTGCGCTGCATGAGCGCTTGGCGCGAGTGGATGCCGAGACAGCTGCCCGCTTGCACCCTAATGACGCACAACGTATTCAAAGGGCTTTGGAAGTGTACGAGTTGACAGGGCGGGCACTGAGTGATTTGACCCGTAGGCATGCCTTGGAACAATTACCTTTCCCATTGATCAAATTTGTTATGGTACCCGCCGTGCGGGAAGTGCTCCATCGGCGCATCGCGGAGCGATTTCGACAAATGCTGGACAATGGTTTTGTGGACGAAGTATTCGAGCTACGCCGCCGGGGCGATCTCGATTTAAGCAAGCCGTCGATGCGAGCGGTAGGATACCGACAGATATGGTGCCATCTGGATGGGAGCTATGATTACACTACGATGGTTGCGTGCGGGATTAGCGCAACGCGACAGTTTGCCAAGCGCCAGCTCACGTGGCTACGCCGTGAGCAGGATGCGGAATGGTTCGATACGAATGGGCCATATGCACGTGTCGTGACCAGACTGAAACAAAGGTTAGATACTGCTTTAGGGTAAAATCAAGCCAATACTGCTATGCTAACTCATAAAAGTTCGGATGTGACGGTGTCCAGGCAAGGATGCGACGGCGGGCATGCTGCGATGGGCCCGGATAACAACAAGTTGCCAAGTGCACGAGGAGTCACTGGAATGGCCAAGGGGCAATCACTTCAAGAGCCGTTTCTCAACGCCCTTCGCAAGGAAAAGGTACCAGTTTCTATATATTTGGTGAACGGCATCAAATTGCAGGGCCAGATCGAGTCATTCGATCAATTTGTACTTTTGTTACGTAACAGCGTCAGTCAGATGGTTTATAAGCATGCCATCTCCACTATCGTGCCGGTGCGTAACATCAGGCCTCACCAAGTAGACGACCGCGCGAGCAACGATATCGGTAACAAATACTAAGCTGATGGAGATAGATGCAGCGCCGTCCCGGCTCTTCGCCCGCCCGGAGGGGGGAGAACGGGCCATTTTGGTTCAGCTCGACAACAATGTTGTCGACATCGGCGAAGCTATTGTGGAATTGGCCGCGCTGGCCGAAACGGCCGGTGCTGTGGTGGTGGATAAGCTTGTCAACCGTCGCGCGGCCCCTGACCCGCGCTATTTTATCGGTAAGGGTAAGGTGGACGAGCTCGCCGAGCGGATTTACGAGACAGGGGCCAACCTGATTTTGGTTAACCACGGGCTCTCGCCGGTCCAGGAGCGTAATCTGGAGCGGGCGCTCGGCACTCGGGTATTGGATCGTACCGGTTTGATCCTGGATATTTTTGCTTTGCGTGCGCACTCTCACGAAGGCAAACTCCAGGTGGAGTTGGCTCAGTTGCGCCATATCGCCAGCCGCTTGGTTAGAGGATGGAGCCATCTGGAACGCCAGAAAGGTGGTATCGGCTTGCGGGGTCCCGGAGAGACCCAGCTCGAACTGGATCGGCGGCTACTCGGTCAGCGTATCAAACAGCTCGAAAAGCGGCTTGCCAAGGTGCGTCGTCAGCGTGAGCAGGGACGGCAGGCCCGGCGCAAGCGCGAGTTTGTGACGATCTCGTTGGTGGGCTATACGAATGCCGGGAAATCCACCCTGTTCAACCAGTTGACCGTGTCGCGCGTGTATGCGGCGGACTTGTTGTTTGCGACATTGGATACGACGCTGCGTCGTATTGAGCTGCCGGGCTCGGAGCAGGCCATCATCGCCGATACGGTCGGTTTCATCCGCGAGCTCCCACATCAGCTGGTTGCCGCTTTCCGATCGACGCTGGAGGAGGTGGCTCAGGCGGATTTGCTGCTGCACGTGATCGATACCGTTGACCCTCTGCGCGAACAGCGGCGGTGGGAGGTGGAGCGGGTTTTGGCGGACATTGGTGCCGGCGACATTCCCGCTCTTCTGGTCTTCAACAAGGCCGATCTGAGCTGCGGTTCGACGCGACTCGAGCGCGACGAAACCGGTCAAGCCGCGGCCGTCTGGGTTTCGGCTCAGACCGGCGAGGGCACGGAGTTGCTGAGAGCGGCGATCTCGGAACGCATCGGCCTCGCGCGAGTGCATGGTCGAGTCCGGCTCGCGCCCGCAGAGGGTCGGCTGCGCGCTCGGCTCTATGCGCTTGGTCAGGTACGTTGTGAGCATATCAGCGAGCAGGGTATCTGTGAGTTGGAAGTGGATCTGCCGCAACGGGAATGGGCCCGGTTGCGTCGGCAGGAAGGGCCCAACGTCGAGCTATGGCCGTCGGATTATTGAACGTATATTGCGACGACAACGCCGGGCTCTTTAACATAGGCAGCTTGTCCCGGTGTCCGAGGTGCTTATTGCCGAGGCAATAAGCCTCAATCTTTCTATGATTTTGGAAAGAGCAGCTCGGTCTCTGTTGAGACCGGCTGCTTGCTGCCTGCGAGTTAAGCTAGAAGATGCCAGCCCGTCGGGTCGGGCGTGTGTAAAGCAACTACGGAGTGGTACATGAGCTGGAACGATCCGGGGAGCGGAAACCGAGATCCATGGGGGGGGCGTCGCGACGATCAAGGGCCACCCGATCTCGACGAACTCGTCCGCAAGCTCAAGGAACGCTTCAAACAGCTGTTTCGCCGGAGCGATAACCGCGGCGGTGGTGGTGAAGGTGGCGGTGAGCCCCGTCGCGGCGGGGGTGGGGTAATCGGTATCGCCATCGTTTTGGCACTCGGGGCGATCATTTGGCTGCTCTCCGGTTTCTACATCGTTGACCAGGGCTGGCGGGGATTGGTGACCCGCTTCGGGAAATATGCAGCCACCACTTTGCCGGGGCCTCACTGGCATTTGCCCTACCCGATCGAGCAGGTGGCTCGAGTCAATGTGGAGCAGCGGCGCCGGCTCACGATCGGCTATGATGCTATCGGCCCTGGGCGCACTCGACCGGTGCTCGGTGAGGCGCTGATGCTTACTGAGGACGAGAATATCGTCAACGTGCAGCTCGCCGTTCAGTATCATGTTTCCGATCCGGCCAAATACGTCTTCAACTTCAGCGATGCGGATCAGACGCTGAAGGACGTCACCGAGAGCGCCTTGCGCGAGGTGATCGGCAAGCACGATATGGATTTCGTTCTGACCCGTGGGCGGGCGGAGGTGGCCGCTGAGACACAGTCGATGATCGAGGGCATCATCGAGCGCTATGAGCTCGGTCTGCAGGTGGTAACTGTAGCCATTCAGGACATCCGGCCTCCCGAGCAGGTCCAAAGCGCTTTTTCCGATGTCAATAAGGCGCGCGAGGATGAACAACGCTTGATCAATCAAGCGCAAAGCTATCGTAATGCCATCCTTCCCAAAGCTCAGGGCGAGGCGGCGCGAATCAGCGAACAAGCAGCCGGGTACCGGGCCGAGACGATCGCGCGAGCCGAGGGCGACACCAGCCGCTTCAGTCAGATCGCCAGCGAATATGCCAAAGCGCCGGAAATCACACGCGAGCGGCTCTATCTAGAGGCAATGGAAGGGGTGTTCTCCAGGATCGGCAAGGTGGTAGTGAGCGATACGAAGGGTGGCCAACCGCTTATGTACCTGCCATTGGATCGCATGCTGGAGCATACCCGCAGTCGGCAGAGCAAGGTTGGAACGCGCTCGCCGGAGGCGAAGGCCGCGCCTGCGGTACCATCCGCCGCCAAAGATAACGAGGCGGCTGCCAGCCGGCAGGGCAGTCGGTCGCGTTCGAGAGAGGTTCGCTAATGCAGAAGCTCATGTCTGGTACCGTGTTCGTAGCCCTGCTCGCGCTGGTACTTTTGTATGCTGGGACTTATACCGTCGGCCAGGCGCAAAAGGCGGTCAAGTTTCGTCTGGGCGAGATCATCGACACCGCTATCGCGCCGGGACTTCATTTTCAGTGGCCACTTGTCAACAACGTCAAGAGGTTCGATGCCCGCGTCCAGACACTGGATGAGGAGCCGCAGCGATTCATGACGGTGGAGAAAAAGAACGTGATCGTCGATTCGTTCGTGAAGTGGCGGATCGAAAACGTCGGTGCGTACTACACTACGGTAGCGGGTCAACCGGAGCGCACTAATCTGCGACTATCAGAGATTTTGAGAAACGGTCTGCGCAGCGAATTCGGCAAGCGTACCATTAACGAAGTCGTCTCCGGTGATCGCGCTCAGCTTATGAGGATTTTGCAGCGCGAGACTGATCAAGCAGCCGACTCGCTTGGCGTAGAGGTGGTCGATGTGCGCATCAAACGAGTCGATCTGCCGGAAGATGTCAGCGACTCGGTATATCAACGGATGAGCGCCGAGCGGGAAAGAGCGGCACGTCAATATCGAGCCGAAGGTAAGGAGGCTGCCGAGCGCATACGGGCGGAGGCGGACCGGCGTCGGCAGATCATCCTGGCCGATGCTCATCGTGATGCGAAGAAGATTCGCGGCGAGGGCGATGCCAAGGCGGCGGAGATTTATGCTCAGACCTACAGCCGCCATCCGGATTTCTATTCGTTCTATCGAAGCCTGGCGGCGTATGCTAAGGCCTTTGATCGTAAGGACGATCTGTTTGTCCTGTCGCCAAATGCCGAGTTTTTCCGGTATTTCGAGCTAGGCGAGTTGGGCGAGAAAAAGCCGTAATTGGGGTTGGCTCATTGCCTACCTATAGATGATATAGAGCTGGATAAAAAGGCAAATGGGGCAGGAGCTGATCACTGCGGTTGCACTGGTGCTGGTCATCGAGGGGATTCTCCCTTTTCTCAGCCCCAATCTGTTGCGGCGTATGATGTTTCAAATGGTTCAGCAGAACAATCGAACGCTGCGGATCACCGGTTTGGTGACTATGTTGGCCGGCGTAATCCTGTTGTATCTGGTGCGCCATTGAGTCGATTTGTGGAGCCGTTTCGCCGTGACCGAGCATGATTTTGCCAAGGTCAACCGTTGGCTGTTGCCCGATGGGGTGGATGAGATTCTTCCCCCCCATGCCTTCGCTCTAGAACGCCTGCGTCGGGAGTTGCTCGATTATTATTATCGTTGGGGTTACGAGTTGGTCATGCCCCCGGCGATTGAATATTTGGAGGCACTGCTCACGGGCGCCGCGCACGATCTCGATCTCCAGACCTTCAAGCTCACCGATCAGCTGACCGGGCGGATGATGGGTGTGCGAGCCGATATCACCCCGCAGGCCGCGCGCATTGATGCTCACCAGTTGCGGCGCGATTGCCCGGTGCGTTTGTGCTATCTGGATACGGTGCTGCAGACGCGACTAGAGGGACCGGGGAGTTCTCGTAACCCGCTGCAGATCGGCGCTGAACTATATGGCCATGCTGGGTTTGAAAGTGACGCCGAGATCATCGCCTTGATGTTGGAGACGCTGCGGATTTCCGGCGTCGCGCAACCACATTTGGATCTCGGCCATGTAGGTATTTTTCGCGGCCTCACTTCCCAGGCGGGGTTGGGTCCAGATGCAGAGATGCGCTTGTGGGATGCCTTGCAACGCAAGGCCGGAGCGGAGATCGAAGCTGTTCTTGGCGAGTTCGATGTGGCGGAGTCACTGCGCGATATGCTCGCGGCGTTGCCGGAGCTCAATGGTGGCCTCGAGGTTTTGGAACGGGCGAATGCCGATCTGACGCCTGCGCACGATGGTGTACAGCAGGCGCTGCGTGAACTTCGCAGCATCGCGAACCTTCTGCAACGCTGGTTGCCGGACGTGCCCCTGCATTTTGATCTAGGTGAGCTGCGTGGCTATCAGTACCACACGGGAGTCGTGTTTGCCGCGTTCGTTGCCGGGCACAGCCATGAGGTGGCGCGGGGGGGGCGCTATAATCACATCGGCCGCGTGTTCGGGCGTTCCCGGCCCGCAACAGGGTTCAGCGCCGATCTCAAGACCCTGTTCGCGCTTAGCGATCGCGCTCAGCAAACATCGGTGCTCGCTATTGCCGCGCCCTGTGATGATGATGCGGCGTTGCTGGCAGAGGTGAGCAAGCTTCGTCAGGCGGGTGAACGGGTGATCTGGTTACTGCCAGGGGACAAGGCTGAGCTGTATGAGCTGGGTTGCGACCGCAAGCTGGTCAATTTAGGTGGCTGTTGGCAGGTGAAACCGGCCTGAACGTTTGTGGTACAGTACAGGGCTTTTGGCGGTTGTCTTTCGGGAAGCCCGTCCGAGATTGCTTCACTTAACCAGCGTTGGCGAGTTTGTTTGCTGTCGCTCAGGGCGCAGCACACCTTCCCAAGCCAGCATTGAGGCTAGTTCGAGAGGCGGGCGAGATCGGTCTGGACAGGGAAAAGAGTTTAAAAGCTTGGCTTAAATCGACCGAGCCTGTCTTGCCAAATCGAAAGAAGATCTTGTAACGCAATGATCTGTAGCTCGAGGAGCGAGCTGAACGGAAGAGCGAATGGGTAAGAACGTAGTCGTTGTCGGCTCGCAGTGGGGCGATGAGGGCAAGGGCAAAGTTGTCGATCTGCTTACTGACCGAGCGGCAGCGGTAGCGCGATTCCAGGGCGGGCATAATGCCGGCCATACGCTGGTGATCGAGGGAGAGAAAACCGTGCTCCATCTGATCCCGGCGGGGATCCTGCGCGAGCAGGTGCTTTGCCTCATTGGCAACGGCGTGGTGCTCTCTCCGGATGCATTGATGGATGAGATCACGACGTTGGAGTCGAAAGCGGTTCCAGCGCGCGAGCGTCTACGCATCAGCCCTGCTTGCCCCGTCATTCTACCTTCCCATGTGGCGTTGGATCAGGCGCGTGAGCGGGCTAGGGGCAAAGCCGCTATCGGTACCACCGGGCGGGGTATCGGTCCAGCCTATGAAGACAAGGTCTCCCGCCGTGGCCTGCGAGTAGACGATCTGTTTCATCGCGAACGTTTGGCTGCCAAGCTGGGCGAATTGTTGGACTATCACAACTTCGTGCTCCAGCGCTATTTTGCGGAGCCGGCGCAGGATTTTCAGCGCATTTTGGAGCGGTGCTTGGCTTTGGCGGGAGAGCTTGAGCCCATGGTAGCCGACGTCGGCGCTTTATTGCACAAGAAACGCCAGGCCGGTGAGAATCTGCTCTTCGAAGGCGCTCAGGGTACGCTGCTCGATATCGACCATGGCACGTACCCGTTTGTCACCTCATCTAATACAACTGCTGGTGCCGCTGCGACCGGTACCGGTGTAGGACCCTGTGAGCTCGACTATGTGCTCGGTATTACCAAAGCGTATACTACGCGGGTTGGCGCGGGTCCTTTCCCGACCGAACTATTCGATGAGCTAGGCGGGTGCATTGCTACCCGCGGTCTCGAGTTCGGAGCGACCACCGGGCGGCCACGCCGATGCGGTTGGTTTGACGCTGCGGCGATGCGCCGGGCTGTGCAGATCAACAGCTTGTCAGGTTTGTGCATGACTAAGCTCGATGTCTTGGATACACTGGATACACTGCGAATCTGCACTGGCTATCGATGCAGCAGTCAGAGCTGGGATACTCTGCCGTTCGGAGCCGAAGCCGTTGCTGAGTGCACGCCCGAATATCTCGAGTTGCCAGGCTGGCAGACTTCAACGCTAGGGATGCGGCGCTACCAGGATTTGCCTCAAGCCGCGCGAGCCTACCTGGAGAAGATCGAAGATTTGGTGGGGGTGCCGATTGATCTTGTCTCGACCGGTGCCGAGCGTAATGACACGATCATCCTGCGCCATCCGTTCGAGGCCTGATGCACTGTTAGACACTGCTCCGCGTGTTATTAGTGCCAATAACTCCGGCAGCCGCTTTGCGTCTCGATCCCGCTCAGAGCAGCCGCGCTGCTTGGTAAGTACGCCTTCTCACCGTATCCAGTGCAAGGTAGAGTGGGCGTAGGTAGGCGCCGCACGCACGCATCTTGCAAGCAACCTAAATCGCTTCCATGATTTTCTCCGCGCTGGCGTTTTCGCGCAACACCGCCTTGGTATGGTCGGGAATGCAGTATGGCTTGGATAATATGGTCAACCGTGACGGCGATCAATTGCTTGGTCTTTGTGGATAGGGCTCCGTCGGCGAAGATTTGCTTGTTGAAGGCGCTGAAACGCCCGGTGTGTATCGACGGCTAATTGGGTGTGCCGCTGCGCGGCTTCAACCGATACATGAGGGTAAAGCTCCTGCGTCATGTGCTTTCTTCGGGCGATAGGTCTGTTGTTAATTCCTCTGTCGGCCAGCCAACCGGCTTATAATTTTACGCGGCTGCCTGATCCTTTGTGAGGGTTCCAGTGAAGCAGAGCTACCAGGGCGGGGGCTCTAGCCTTTGGACAGCGCGTTGCAGCGATAGCTTGCCAGAGTAAGCAAAGCATCCGATGATAGTGCGGCCGTGCCGACGAATAGTGGGCGTGGGCGGGGTTGCCGTGCCAGCGGCAGCCGCCAGCAGCAGAGCTAGCGTTTGCGTAAAACTTTGCTGGTAGACGCAGATAAGCGCTGTGGCGCTTGATGGGCCACGAGCCAACAGAGCGCAGCCCAAGCCGCACCTGCCGTCCATCCGGCCAGCACATCAGTGGGCCAATGGACGCCGAGGTAAATACGGCTTACCCCTACAAGTACTGTAACAAACGCCGCGATCAGCAGTAGGTAGAGCTTCAAACGCCACTCCGGCACGATCCGAGCAAGCAGTACCGCCAGGGTCAGGTAGGTGACTGCAGCCATCATCGAGTGGCCGCTGGGGAAACTGGCCGTATAGACGCTGACTTCGGCGGGCACTAGATCGGGGCGCGGTCGTTCGAAGCTCGTTTTTAGTAGGCTGCTCACCAACAAGCCACCTGGCACAGCGATCACAATGAACAACGCCGTATGAAAACGCTGCGCGAGCAGCAGATAGCCGGCTGCCGCCAAGATGATCAGCGTCACCATAGGAATGCCGCCGAGTGCCGTAATATCGCGAACGGCCTCCTCTACCCAGGCCGGTCCAAGCGGATCCGAGCGATCGGTTGGGCTGCGCAGAGCCAGCAGTATGGTTTCGTCGATGCGGTGGGTATCGCCTTCGGCGACGTCTTCGGCCAGTTCTATGAATCCCCACGATCCACCGGCGCAGACCATGACGGACAAGAGAATGGCCAATTCGTGGCGAGCGAGCCATGTTAGCCACGACAAGGCGGCGTGGCGGAATTGTTGGGTCTTACTCATGATCTATCTCTTCGCGTTCCCGTTACCTTGAGACTGTCGGAGCGGAGTGTGCGTGGTACAAATCACCCTATGACGAGTTCAGCCGTGTTGCTGGAGACCGTTGTCCCCGCTGGGGCGGATAAGGTTGATGATAGCGGCAGAGGTGCTTGATGTGATGGTTCGTGCCATCGCCTCAATATGGAATCGATTTCTGGCGCAATGACAATGGTTCGAGTCACCTCGAGTGGAGCCTTGCATGGCAATGGCAGGGCAACGTGCTCTGAAAAAGAGGGGTAACGGCGTTCTCGCTCTCGACGAGGTGTAAATTCTCGTCCTCGTCGATAATGAAACCGATACGTTATCCAGCGTTGATGACGGTGCACCTCAGATCCCCGAAGTTATTCAGCATGCAGCGAGAGCGCCTGTGAGCCGGGTTTATCAAGGGCAGGCGGGCAAAATTGTGTTCGATCGAATGTGCTGTGCTTGCCATGGTCTTTCCGTATTGATTACTGGGCGGTGTGGTAACGAGACCCGTACGTTGCTTTTCGATGTTGGCCCCTATCCGGATGTTTGGTTGGACAATGCCCGGCGCCTCGATGTTGAACTCGCGGCTATCGAGTGCGTCTTTCTCTCCCACTGGCACTTTGACCGCAGCGGGGCTTTGTCCAAGGTTGTTACCGCGATCAGTCGAGCCCGCGAAGCGGCCGGCTTGGATACACCCGTACTCGTGAACCTGCATCCGGATCGACCGGACCAGCGCGGCATACTCTTGGCAAACGGACAGATGTAGCTTTTGCCCAAAGAGCCGCGTTTCGATGAAATCGCCAGCGGCGGCGGGCGGATTGCTACTTGCGCCGATGCGCATACGCTGGCGGCGGTTTTTTCTTGGGCAGTGGTGCCATTGAGCGCATCACAGATTATGAGACCGGCCTCGCGGGCCATCACCCCTTTCGGGGCGACAAGGGTATGGCCGATCCGCTGATCATGGGCGAGCGTTACGTCGCCGTCTGGGTTAAAGGGAGAGGAGTGACGGTGCTTTCGGCCTGTTCTCATGCGGGCATCGTCAACGCCTGTCTGAGCGTTCAGGAGCAGTTTCCGGGCATGCCCCTCGACGTGGTGCTCGGAGGGTATCACCTCGCCGGTAAGGCAATGGAGCCGCGCATCGAACCGACCGTGCGTGATCTCGCTCAACGAATTCTGCCGCGTATCGTTGCACCCGGCCGCTGACCGGCTGGCGAGCCAAGGTGCGGCTTGCCGATACTTTCGCGCCGGGCCATTACGGTCCGAGCGTGGTAGGAACGTTATATCATCTTGTTGCGACTGCCGCCTGATCGCGCCCCTACGCTCGGACCGATCGGGTGGATTCAAATAAGTACGCGACTGAAAAAGGTAATTTCCCGGTTGCCACTCAGTTTGCCGGCACTATTTGACCCGCACCATGAGATTGGGTGCGGGCACGCTATTTTGTCGGTAGCCTGGGGAAAATGAACCGCAGGCCAGCCGGCAACGTCTTCGCTCGGAATCGGTCAACGTGGGTGACACTTGTTGTTTCCCGCATGTTTCCGAACGTGGGATTTCAAGGGGTGTGAGCGGAACGGCGTCATGGTCCTTACCCGTGAGTATATTACCGCCTTCGGGGGAGTGGTGCTCACGATCGGGTTTCGCACTCGATTGTCGCAGGCTGGCGACGAATTTGCAGACTGGGCGGGAGTCGGTGAGGCCGTATTCGGTTCGATCTTCTTCGGTGGCATTTCTCGCCGTCCGGAATTGACATGAACCGCAACTGTTGCCGGCAATGGCCCCGCTTCGCATTGCCTACAGTAATGCCGTCAGGGTGGCGTTGCCGCGCAGATTTTTGCGCTTGGTATCGTGGATACAGCCTATTGGTAAGCGAATCTTGAGCACGTTGCAGGTCCGCTATCGAACGCGGTTTTCGTGTTCAGGCTCGGTGACTTGTTGCGCCGTGAGCGACGTGGAGCGCTGGGCGTCGGCTTCGAAGGTATCGCGCTGGGAAGCGTGTACACGCTTATGGTGATCATCGCGATAATTGCGGTCTGCATCCGTATTCTTGGCTGTCGTCAGGAAGCTACGGGGTAGCAGGCCAAGCGGCGAGCTTGGCCTGCTACCCCGTAATACCTTGGCGGCGCAAGCGGGAACTCTATTGGTGCTCGAGGACACGTTCGCGGAGTTTCGGGTCAGTCTGCACCGCTTGTGTGATCCGATTATATTCGGCCACTGTCAGGCCGCTAGCTGTAACCGCCTGCATCATCTCTTGTCGGGCTTGATTCCGTAATTCTGTGGCCTTCTCTCTGTCCTGAGCTGCACCCAAGCGTTCACGGTATTCCTGGCTGATGCTCGCGACCTTCTGTTGAGCTTGGGTATATTGCTCCAGCTTCTGCTGGGAGAGATCAGCGCCATCCTGCGCGTACGTTGCTGGTACCACGGTCAGTAGTCCGATCGCCAGCGCCAAACCGGCGCGCTTAGTAATACTCATCGGTAGGCTCCTTAGAATGCTTTGATCAGCAAAGAACGAATGCCATTCTTCAACGGTATTTAAGCAATAAAAATGCCAGTCACGAACTAGCCTCGCTGCCTGCCGCCCTCAAGGCCAACGAATTGCTGGCTCGACGCTTGGTTTCGAAGCGTTCTTTCTTATCCCGCTCCTGAACGGCCCACCGTTCGTGCCGAAGGCGAAAACCCAACTCAGTTATGGTAGTAGAGACGGTTCAGATGGAGGCGTAGCTTTCTAAGCAAGCCTCCTTAAGACTGGCTAGTCGGTCATCATCGTGTTGCCAGTTGAAGACGCCTGGGGCGTTGCAGTGCGCGGTTACCGAGCTTCATCGTAAACCGTCCATTCTTCTTCAGGCGGACGGCATGGACTTGTTGCGGGCTGGCCCGAAGGGGTTGTGAACGCTGTGAAATGAAACCGAGCGCCCGTGTACGGTTGATCTCAGCCGGTTGTCTGGCCTAGCGGTAAGCAGACATCGCCGACGGGCATTTAAAAAGCAATTTGTCTTTGTATTACAATTTTAGGCTTTGTTTACGGTCAGCCGCAGATGTATCCGTATGCCTCCTGTTCCTATCCACGGCTTACTTTGTACGTCGACCGTAATCGGTGGTTGTGGAGGTTGTTGTATCGTCGATCAGGGTGCGTCCATACCGCCGCTGACTTAACCCAAGACGTATTCCTGCGTTTGTTGGGTGAGACTTCCTTGCCGCCTATGCGGGAACCAAGGGCCTATCTGGCGCGTATCGCCCATGGCTTGTTGGTGGATCACCGCCGCCGCCAAGCCCTAGAGCGGACTTGGCTGGAAACATTGGCCGCCATGCCGGAGACCGCTGAGCCCTCGCGGGAGGAGCACCAATTGATTGCGGATGCGCTGACGCGAATCGATGCGCTTTTGGACGGTCTCAAACCGCGCGGGCGCGAAGTGTTCCTATTGTCCCGTCTGGAAGGCAAAAGCTATCCCCGGATCGGCGAACAACTCACCGTCTCCTTGAGCGCCGTCGAGAAAGATGTGGTCCACGTTCTGCGTCGTTGCTACCAGGTGTTGATAGGGGTTTTCCTCGCGAGTAGGTGCGCACGGGTGAAAACCGATCTCGAAGTTGCGGTAATCGAATCGCGTCGATTCATCCTCGATCCAATCCATCGAATGCCGGAGCTAAACACCTAAGATTATAAGGTCTCGCCCCGTCCGACCGTCGCCCAAAGCGGCTTCCCAACGTTCCGCCGCGTGAACTCATTCCAGTCGACGACCAGTTTGCCGCCGCGCGAAATGTGGGAGCTTTCGTGGTTTTGCAGCCACTCGATGCAGGCCCGATCGACGTGTACCAGTCCCCCGACGTGCAAGTGAATCTCCGCGTCGTTGGGTAGGCGCTCGATTGTCTCCGCAAGTTCCGGCAAGCGAACGAAGGTCGCTGCACCATGCAGGTCCACATCGTAACGCCGCTCGCCCGCTGGCGTGACCTCGATCTCGAGGTGGCTAAGCGTGCGTACGAGCTTGATGAACGAGAGCAAGACGCCCGTGATGATGCCGGTCAGCAGATCGGTGAACACGATCACGCTCAGCGTCACGATACAGATGCTGAATTCCACACGGTCTAGGCGCCACAGGCGCCGTAGGGCAGACAGGTTGAACAGTCGGTAGCCCGTGTAGATCAGAATGGCCGCTAGTGCTGAGCGCGGAATGAGTTCGAGCACCTGCGGAAGCGCCACAACGAGGCCTAGTAACCACACACCATGCAGAATTGGCGAAAGGCGCGTTCGCCCGCCGGCCTCGATATTGACGCTGCTGCGCACGATAACACCGGTCATCGGCAGCGCGCCGAGCACCCCAGCCAGTGTGTTGCCTACTCCTTGCGCCAGGAGTTCTTGATTGTAGTTGGTCCGAATGCGGTTCTGCATCCGGTCGACGGCGGCCGAGCACAGCAGCGTTTCGGCGCTGGCCACGAGAGCGATGGCCACGGCGTCGCCGAAGACAAGTGGTTCGGTCAAGCGCGCAAAGTCATCGAGGGTCGGGATATTCATGCTGTGGATAAGGTTCTTAGGCACTTCCACATAATGGGTATCCAGCCCAACGATCGCTGCTGTGATGCTTGCCACGATCACTCCGACCAGCGGGCCCGGAATTGCTCGCAACCACTTTGGTCGGAATTCGTTCCATCCTATCAGCGTCAGCAGGGTTACTACGCCCATCATCGCTGCTAAGGCGGTGGCGTCTATAGGGGTGATCCCTGCGTGGATGGCCTCGGGAATCGAGATCAGGTTCATGATCCCGCTACCCTGCGGTTCGTTGTTCATCAGCACGTGGAACTGGCTGGCGAAGATCAGCACGCCAATGCCTGAAAGCATGCCCTGGATGACTGCCGGCGAGACGGCGCGAAACCAGGGGGCGAGTCGGAGCAAGGCGGCGGCGGCCTGGATGACCCCGGCGGCAAGCACCACGACACCCAGCATTTCGAGACCGTGCCGCTGGACGATATCCCAAATCAGTACAGTCAACCCTGCGGCAGGCCCACCCACCTGCAGCGGTTGGCCCGCTAACACTCCAACGACGATTCCGCCGATTATTCCGGTGATCAAGCCCAGAGCTGGGGGAACTCCGGATGCAATGGCGATACCCATACACAGTGGAAGTGCCACGCAGAAGACCACGATTGAAGCCATCAAATCGTGGAAGAAGGTGCCGCCTGCTTTGCCCTGCTCACTCATGAGATCCCTCGGGTTGTTCGACCGAACCTCGTCAGGTGGGTGCGGAAATCGGTTCCCGCGCATAGCACGCATATCATAGTCTCTTATAGACCCTTCTCTGCAGAATTCCTTTTAAATTTATTTCAGTTATATCGTCGAAAGGCATTAAGAGTCATGCCGTATCTATTTGGGACGATCCAACCGCTTGACTCGTACCCATTGCCGGGTGCCAGCATATGATATGGCGCAGTGCGCCGCGGTACTCGATTCGCAATGAGTCACACATGGTGCAACAAAGTCTGCCGCGAATGCACGGTTTGGAGGCTATCGGTAGTTTTGTGATCTCATTGGGGGTAGGCAATAGAGATTGCTTTGCACGAAGCCGAGCGTGCCGAATTGTAAGCGCTGAGCGGATCCGTCGCGGCAGCATGCCGCCCAAGCGGGTGCGGCGACCGGAGAGGGTTCTTCTGCGCGCCGAGGCTTTGCCCTGCAGCGTGTTGTTTGGCCGCCGGATTCGGATGGGGGTTTCTGGGGTTGGCGCGCGCGCGTCACGGAGGCCGGCTTGAGGGACTGCGCCGGGGTAAGCTCCGCAATCCGCGCACGGCGCCGGTTTCGCAGCGGAAAATCAGTGAGATGCTAACGCTGATAACCACCGTCGCTTCGCTCGCGGTGGGCAATCAGCGAGGCTTAGGCGCGTTGTCCTCAGCAGTGATCAGGCGGATTTCGCCGGCGGCCCTCATTTCTCGGGCACAGCGGTCAGCCGTAACTGTTTCCCTTCGGCTCCTTCGGATGGCTGTGTACACGGAACAGAGGAGTCGGCTTGCCGCAAGGCTGTCAGCCCTAGCCAAATTCGCCCGTCCTCGATCTTGACCGGAAAACGCGGCACACAGCCCTTATCCGGAGCCACCGCCGTGCCGCTATCCAGATGGATATTCAAGCCGTGCAGGGGGCAGGTAACGGTTGTGCCGTGGACCATGCCCTCGGAGAGCGGTCCGTTTTTGTGCGGACAGCGATCCAACAGAGCGAAAATTTTCCCCGTGCGGGTTTTGAATAGTGCGATCGGCCCGCGGGCCGTCTTCACGACCCGTGCGCCTAGCGTGGGGATGTCATTGGGCTTGCCTACGGCGACCCACTTCGGTGTCGGGCAGTCCATCAGCTCACCTCCTGCAAGGCTTGGAATTTGTCGGCATGACATTTTTCGGCATACTTCGCCCAGGGATCCTCCTGGGCTTGACGTTGGGATGTATGGAACCGCTCGGCCAGGTTCTTGCGCCCGGCCACATCGTCGACCAGGCGCTGTTTCACATAGCTCAGTCCTACCCGTTCGATCCAATGCGCGGTGCGCTCCAGATAACGTGCCTCTTCGCGATAGAGCTGCAGGTAGGCGGCAGCGTATTCTTTTACCGTCGCGGCGCTCTCCACCCGGCACAGCACGTCGGTGGCGCGGACCTTCATCCCGCCATTGCCGCCCACATGGATTTCCCAGCCGGATTCGATGGCCACGATCCCCAGATCCTTGATAGTGGCTTCGGCGCAGTTTCTAGGGCAGCCGGAGACGGCCATTTTCGTCTTGTGCGGCGTCCAGGTGCCCCAGCACATCGCCTCCAGTTCGATGCCCAGCCGTGTGGAGTCTTGTACCCCGAATCGGCACCACTCCGAGCCCACGCAGGTCTTGACTGTGCGCAGCGCTTTTCCGTAGGCGTGTCCGGATACGAAACCGGCTTTCGAGAGGTCGCTCCAGACCTTAGGCAAATTCTCCTTTTTTACCCCCAGTAGGTCGATGCGCTGGCCGCCGGTGACCTTTACCGTGGGTATCTGATAGCGCTCTGCCGTATCGGCGATGGCGCGTAGCTCGGCGGGACTCGTTACTCCGCCCCACATCCGCGGCACCACCGAGTAACTGCCGTCCTTTTGGATATTGGCATGCATGCGCTCGTTGACGAGGCGGGCCTGGGCATCGTCGATCGCCTCGCCCGGCCAAGCGACGATCAGATAATAGTTGATGGCCGGTCGGCACTTCTCGCAGCCATCCGGGGTCTTCCATTCCATGAAGGCGAACACCGCCTCTAGGCTGGTCAGATGGTGTCGTCGGATGGTTTCGCGCACCTGATCGTGGCTGTGATCAGTGCACCGGCACAGCGCAGTGATAGCAGGGGCGGAGTAGTTGCCTACGGTGTTTTGGAGGATCTGCTGCACCAATCCGGTACAGGAGCCGCAGGACGCCGACGCCTTGGTATGGGCGCGCACGTCCTCCAGGGTGAACAGCCCCTTGCCGACAATGGCCTCCACGATCGTGCCCTTGCAGACGCCGTTGCAATCGCAGATCTGGGCGGAATCGGGAAGGTCTGCCGTTTGTCGCACGCCACCGTGACCGGAATCGCCGAGGTTGGCCTGACCGAATAACAGCGTGCTGCGGATATCGTTGATGGGGGTTGCATCGCGCATCATCTGGAAATACCAGGCGCCATCAGCGGTATCGCCATACATCACCGCTCCGACGATCTGTGCGTCCCTGACCACCAGTTTTTTGTAGACCCCGGCGCTCGGATCCTGCAGCACGATCTCTTCGTAGCCCCGTCCGCCCTGGAAATGGCCGGCCGAGAACAGTTCCACACCGGTAACCTTGAGCTTGGTAGAGGTTACTGAGCCCTCATAATAACGATAGCCCAGCCCGGCAAGGTGGTTGGCGCAGACTTTGGCCTGTTCAAAGAGCGGCGCAACCAAGCCGTAGCACTGGCCGCGATGCTGCACGCATTCGCCCACGGCATAGATGCGCGGATCAAAGGTCTGCAGGGTATCCGAGACGACCACTCCGCGCTCGCAATATAGGCCCGCCCTTTGCGCCAGCGCTGTGTTGGGGCGAATGCCCACGGCCATGACCACCAGATCCGCAGGAATCTCCGAGCCGTTGGCAAAGCGCACCGCCTGCACCCGCCCATCGCCTACGATCTCGGCGGTCTGGGTCTTCATCAAAAACCGCATGCCGCGTGCTTCCAGAGAGTGTTTGAGCAACTCCCCGGCCGGCCGGTCCAACTGGCGCTCCATCAAGGTCTCTTCCAGATGAACTACAGTGACTGCCATGCCCTGCTTCATCAGCCCATAAGCCGCTTCCAGCCCCAGCAGCCCCCCGCCTATAATCACTGCGTCTTTTTGGCAGCGGCTGGCTGCGAGCATGGTTTCCACGTCATGGATGTCGCGATAAGCCAGCACTCCGGGCAGGTCGTTACCCGGCACAGGAATGATGAAAGGATTAGAGCCAGTGGCCAGCAGTAACCGATCATAGGCCGCTGACGTGCCGTCGTTGGCGATCACGCGCCGGTGGAAGCGGTCGATCTCGATGACCTCGCAGCCGCTATGCAGCGCAAGGCCATTTTCCGTATACCATTCCGCCCGGTTGAGCATGATGTCGTCCACCGTCTGGTCGCCAGCCAGTACCGGGGAGAGCAGGATACGATTGTAGTTGCCGTAGGGTTCGGCGCCGAAAACAGTGATGTCGTACCGATCGGGGGCGATGGCAAGCAGTTCTTCGACCGCCTTCATGCCAGCCATGCCGTTGCCCACCAATACCAGCCGTTCTTTACCCATGACCCGGATCTCCCACTTGGGTTTGCTATTTGCTCGCTTTGTATATGAATGCAAAATATAGGCCATATACAAATGTATTGAATAATATTTTGTTTTATAGAGAAAATTTTTATAAAAATGCCGGATCTGACGGATTGGTAGGGGCTGTTTGGTGCGCTGCAGCGATGGGTGCACCAAGATGGGGCGTGCCGCGCAGTGGAGAGGCGTTGCTCCAGATCAGATCTGGCGTGGCGGCGCTTGCCGTAGATGCGTTTGACGGTCTTGCTCGTCCTGTTTACCGTAATCCGAGGCAATAGCGTTTGCCTTAGGTTATGCAGCGATCTGCTGCACGCGCCCCGGGGCTGGCGGCTCGGTATTCCGGTCGTACACACTGCAGGCAGATCGCGTTTACCCATAGTGGAGCTGAATCATCCTCCATGGCGGTTGCCATGTGTGTCGGCGTTCAGATTGGTTTGGCTCTCATCGACGCCATCCAGCTCCCGGTTGCGTTGCAATAGCGCTCTGTTATTATTTTTAACCTTTATCCCAATACTCAATTCATCAGCATGACCGCGGAGACGATGCCTGAATCGATTCCGCCCGATTCAGTCGGCCTAGTCGAGCCCAAATCCGCCCGTTTCGATACGGCGCTGATGCTGGAGTGTGGCCGTAGCTTGCCCAGCTATGAGCTTGTCTATGAAGCTTACGGGAGACTTAATGCGGCTCGCAGCAATGCGATACTGATTTGTCATGCGCTGTCCGGAACCCATCACGCGGCGGGGTACAATAGTCCATCGGATCGCAAACCCGGTTGGTGGGAAGTGTGTATTGGCCCTGGCAAGCCCATTGATACCAACCGCTTTTTCGTCGTCTGCAGTAATAATTTGGGCGGATGTCACGGTTCCACCGGCCCCACGAGCATCAATCCGGCCACGGATGAGCCTTACGGGGCCGATTTTCCCATCATCACCGTGCAGGATTGGGTTCACAGCCAGGCGCGCCTAGCCGATCATCTGGGGATTGACCGCTGGGCAGCGGTAGCCGGTGGCAGCCTGGGTGCCATGCAGGCCCTGCAGTGGGCTATCGAGTACCCGCAACGGCTGCGTCATGCGGCGGTGATTGCCGCTGCGCCGCGTTTGTCGGCTCAAAACATCGCCTTCAACGAAGTGGCCCGGCAGGCTATCCGCTCGGATCCGGAGTTTTATGGTGGTCGCTACCAGAGTCACCAAGTCGTGCCTCGCCGCGGATTGATGCTGGCACGGATGCTGGGGCACATCACCTACCTTTCGGATCAGGCGATGCGCGCGAAATTTGGTCGTGATTTGCGGCGGGGCAAGGATGATTTCGATTTCCACTACGAGGTGGAATTCGAAGTAGAGAGCTATCTGCGCTATCAGGGCGAGTCGTTCGTCAATCGCTTCGACGCCAACACCTACCTGTTGATGACCAAGGCGTTGGACTATTTCGATCCAGCCGCGGCGTTTGAAGGGGATTTGGCTAAGGCGCTGGCGGGTGTTGCGGCGCGGTTTCTAGTCGTCGCTTTCACTAGCGATTGGCGGTTCTCGCCGGCCCGTTCGCGGGAGATCGTTCGAGCTTTGCTGGATAACGACAAGGAAGTCAGTTACGCGGAGATCGAAGCCGATCACGGCCATGATGCCTTTCTGATGCCGGTGCCCCAGTACTTAGAGGTGCTACGTACCTACATGGACAAGGTAGCCGCGGAGAGCGGGGTGTGAGCGGGCTGCGGGCCGATTTGCAAATCGTGGCGGACTGGATCGCGCCTCGCTCTCGAGTGCTTGATCTCGGTTGCGGCGACGGTAGGCTGCTGCGCCACCTCCAGGACAACCGCTCGGTTACCGGTTACGGGCTGGAGATCGACGCCGAGAAAATTGTCCATTGCATCCGCAGCGGCGTGAATGTGATTCAAACCGATCTTGACCAGGGGCTGTCGGATTTTGATGCGGGGTCGTTCGACTATGTGGTCATGACCCAGACCCTCCAGGCGGTGCGCCGCCCGGATTTGCTGCTTGACGAGATATTGCGGGTAGGCCGCATGGGGATCGTCACCTTCCCAAATTTCGCCTTTTGGCGCTTGCGTTATTACCTAGCCGTGCTGGGTCGTATGCCCATGAGCGGTGCTCTCTCGTATACTTGGTACGAAACGCCGAACATCCACTTGTGCTCGATCAATGATTTCGAGGAGCTGTGCCTGCAAAAAGGTATCCGCATCCTGGAACGTGAAGTCCTCTCGCATGATCTGCGTCGCCCAGTAATTGCCGGCGTGCTGCCGAATCTGCTCGCCGAGATCGCAATTTATCGCTTCTGCCGCAGCTGACGCACGCCGCAGCCTCGTTCGACAGGACTCGGTTACTCATTCAGCACAGGCGGTTCGGCTAACCTTTGTCAACCCGGCCAGGAGCCTATAGACAAATGGCCACGTGGCTAATCACACATCCTGTTTTCCTGCAGCATGACACTGGCTATGATCACCCCGAATGCGCCGATCGGCTGCGGGCGATTCTCGCGGCGCTCGATACCCCCGCCTTTGCAGGGCTGGTGCGACGGGAAGCCGAAGCGGCGACGCTGGAGGAGATCGCGCGCGTCCATGAGCGAGACTATATAGAACGGATTTTGACGATGATTCCCGCCTCGGGGTGGCGCTCCCTCGATCCGGATACCATGATCAGCCCGGCCTCAGGTGAGGCCGCTTTGCGGGCGGCTGGCGCGGTTAGGCAAGCCGTGGATGCGGTAATGAGCGGCGCGGCCAAGCGGGCTTTTTGTGCGGTGCGGCCACCCGGCCATCATGCCGAGCCCGCCCGGGCAATGGGCTTTTGCTTGTTCAACAACGTGGCCGTGGGTGCGTTGCAGGCCCGCTGTAGATATGCGGCGCGCAATATCGCTGTCGTGGATTTCGACGTTCATCATGGCAATGGAACCCAAGCCATGTTGGCCGGTCGCGAGGGTTTTCTCTATGTCTCGACCCATCAGCACCCCCTGTTTCCGAATACCGGGCGACGCGAGGAGAATCGACCCGGCTCGCTATGCAATATTCCACTGCCGCCCGGGGCCGGTTCCGAGGCGTTTCGGGAGCACTTTCGCGTCGAGGTCATAACGGCGCTCGCGGATTTTATTCCGGATCTGATCTTGGTGTCGGCGGGTTTCGACGCTCATGAATCCGATCCTCTGGCTGAACTTGCCTTGACCGATGACGATTATCAATGGGCAACCGAAGAGTTGGTCGGGGTTGCCGAGACTTGCTGCCAGGGGCGAATCGTCTCTACGCTCGAGGGCGGCTATAATTTGCAGGCGTTGGCGCGCAGTGCTGCGCGTCATGTCGCTGCGTTGATCTCCTGAGAGGGTGTTCGGCTTGACAAATCGAGTTATGCACAGTCCGGTCGGGGTTTTGGGTCATCGATGTGGGCTGGCTGCCTCGCGTTGCCGCCACATGAGTAAGGCTATGTTTTATAAATAAAATTTCAATCTGATGAAAAGTTGGTCGAATTAACAAAAAGCCTTGTAGAGCGCCGCTTCGGTCGATGTTCCCCCAGTTCGTCCACAGGGTTATCCACAGATTCTGTGGAATACCCAGGATTTTATAAGCAGCATGCGGGGTTAAGTTATCTTCTTAGGAGATCACAAGAGGAGTATGGGTGACCCGGCCGGTTCACTTCAAACGGTATACGGCTGTTCTTGTAGGGCGTGGACCGGCGTGCCGATTGAAACTGTAAGATGTAACAAGTCACCAAGAGGGCGGGCTGCGTGTAGCAAGTTGGAGGCGAATCTGACTGCCGATTGGGTACTGCCCTCGGTAACTCAGCAACGGCCCCATGACGGTTGCCTGCTACAATATGCCGTTCTGTCGGTTCGATCCGATTTCCCGAGTGTCTGCGAGGAGAAGTAATGGCCGATAATCGCCGCAGCCGCGTGATCACTCATGGCGTGGCCCGTACGCCGAACCGGGCTATGATGCGCGCTGTCGGTTTTACCGACGCTGATTTCGATAAACCAATCGTTGGGGTGGGCAATGCCCACAGTACTATCACCCCCTGCAACGTGGGTATTGGTGCCTTAGCGGCTCAGGCCGAGCAGGCGCTACGTGGCGCCGGTGCCATGCCGGTCAGCTTTGGCACCATCACCATCTCTGATGGAATATCCATGGGCACCGAGGGCATGAAATACTCGTTGGTCTCCCGCGAGGTTATAGCCGATGCCATCGAAACGGTAGGCAATGGCCAATGCCTGGATGGCATGCTCGCCACCGGCGGCTGTGACAAGAACATGCCAGGTGCCATGATCGCCATAGCACGCATGAACATCCCGGCAATTTTTGTCTATGGCGGGACCATTAAACCGGGCCGCTATAAGGGTCAGGATTTGACCATCGTGAGCGCGTTTGAGGCGGTTGGGCAGTATGCCGCCGGCAAACTCTCAGCCGAGGATTTGCAGGGCGTGGAGCGCAACGCTTGTCCCGGTGCCGGTGCCTGCGGCGGGATGTACACCGCCAACACCATGTCCAGTTCCTTCGAGGCCTTGGGTATGAGTCTGATGGGCTCTTCTACCTTGTGCGCGGAGGACCCCGAGAAAGCGCAGAGCGCGCGGCGTTCGGCTGAAGTTTTGGTAGCTGCCATCCGGGAACAGCGCCTACCGCGTGACATAATGACCCGCCAGGCGTTCGAAAACGCTTTTGCAGTGGTCATGGCGCTCGGCGGATCGACCAACGCCGTGCTGCATCTGCTAGCGATTGCCAATGCTGCAGAAGTCGATTTCAGCATCGACGATGTCGAAGCGATCCGACGCCAGGTGCCCGTGCTCTGCGAACTCAAGCCCTCCGGCCGCTTCGTGACCAGCCAGTTCCATGAAGTCGGCGGTACCCCGCAGGTGATGAAGATTCTTTTGACCCACGGCTTGCTGCACGGCGCCTGCCTTACTATTTCCGGACACTCCATCGACGAACTGTTGGCCGATGTACCCGCCGAGCCGCCGAGCGGTCAGGAGATTATTCGGCCTTTCAAGCAGCCCCTGTATCCACAGGGACATTTGGCCATCCTGCGCGGCAACCTGGCCGAGGAGGGTGCCGTCGCCAAGGTCACCGGCATCAAGCAGCGTCGGATCACCGGTCCAGCGCGGGTTTTCGACTCCGAAGAGAGCGCGCTGGAGGCGATTCTGGCGGATCAAATCGTAGCGGGTGATATCATCGTGATTCGTTATGAGGGTCCGAAGGGAGGACCCGGGATGCGCGAAATGCTGGCGCCGACTTCGGCGATTATCGGCAAGGGTTTGGGGGATGCGGTAGGTCTCATTACCGACGGGCGCTTCTCCGGTGGCACCTATGGCATGGTGGTCGGCCATGTTGCACCAGAGGCGGCGGTCGGCGGTACGATTGCTTTGGTGCAGGAGGGTGATGAAATCACGATCGATGCCGATCGTAATCTGCTGATGCTCCACATCGACGACATGGATCTTACCCGGCGTCGAGCCGCCTGGCAGCCGCCACGCCCTCTTTATCGCCGTGGTGTGCTCGCAAAATACGCCAAATTGGTCTCTTCGGCGAGCATTGGAGCGGTTACGGACAAAGACCTATTCGACTGACATACTCAGAGAAAGCGCCCCCAAGAAGGGGGCGCTTTCTAAGTATACGACGGTCGAGTTATCGTGCGCACGTTACGTCTTGTTTTCCAGGCGCTCGAGATCCGCTGCGAGGGCATCCACTCCGTCGGAGTCACGCACCATAAGTCGCGCCTCCCCGCTGCGGTCGAAAACAAAGACCGCACTGCTGTGGGAAACCTCGTAATTGCCACTTGCATCGGGTTTACCGCGGCCGTAGGTGATGCGATAGCGTTTAGTCAGTTGGGTTAGCTCGACATCGCTGCCCCTCAGGCCCACGAACTGCGGTCCGAACGCCGCCGTATAGGTGCGCAAGCGTTCGAGCCCGTCACGCTTTGGATCCACAGTAACAAAAAGTACTCGCACATCCTGTGCGGCCGATTCCGGTAGCCGCGCAATAGCAGCCTTCAGCTTGGCTAGAGTGGTCGGGCAGATATCCGGGCAATGCGTATAGCCGAAATACATTAACGTTATATGGCCATGGAAGTCCTTGGCCTGAACCGGGCTGCCGCTGTCTTCGGTCAATGTGAAGCGCAACGGCGGCATCAATCCGGCAATACCTTTGGTTTGCCAATCAATACCGTCGCCACAGGCGGCAAGCAGCAAACATAAACCAATGCTGATCAGGATACGGCGGCATTTTGAAGTCATTATGGCAATTCAAACCGAGGTGGTCGATGAGAGCGGATTGCCCGGTGGGCCGGCTGGCGAAGGGGTAGACCGGCGGGTTCGGTGCTCGCGGAACATGAAGCCAAGTAGGATCAAGGCCGCCACCACACTCATCATGGAAGAAGGAATCCAGGTGACCAATCCACCAATCTGCTGATCGACTAGCGGGCTCACCGGCCAGGCACGACCGCAAACTGCATAGACATCGAAGAGATCCTGTTTACTCAAAGCTATATAAGCGCCGAGCACACTCTGTGGCGGCATGATCACCGCCAAAATCAAGATGCGGCGGCCATAGCTCAGTTGTGGCGTCAAACCATCCGGGGCACGATTGAGAATCAGCCACCAGAACAGCAGTCCATCCACCGCCATGCTCCAGTTCATTAGAGCGTAGCGCTGCGCGCTGAGCATGGCGTCGAAATGAATCGATGGGGTCAGCCAGAAAAAAATCAGGCCAACGAACAGCACAGTAGCAATGACGGGCTGCTGCAGAATGCGATAAGCACTCCGTGCGGGGACCCAAAGTGGCCGTAGGAAACTTCTGGAGCGGCGTGCGCTATCCGGTGCACCACGACCGAGCACGGCGGCCGGGGCCGATAGGGCGATCAGAAAGGGACCTAGGTGATGCAATACCAGGTGCTGAATCCGGTGAATGAAAAACATGTGTTGCGAGAGATAGTCGTACTGCGTCTGCGTGACGAAATACATCAGCGTCACGCCGAGTAAAAAAGCGAACGGTTTCCAAAACCCTTCGCGGTGACCGCTGCGGCGCCCTTTTACCAGCCCTGTTATATAGAGGCCTACAGCGAACGCGCAGAGCAGCTGGATCGCCAACGAGGGTTCCCAGGGCTGCAGGAACTGCAGAGTTGAAAACATTGCGCTAATACCGGATAGGGGCATCGCCTATAAAACAAAGCCGCCGGTTGGCGGCCATGCTTATGATTGAATTGACCATACCATAGCCTTGGTGAATCGCCTAGAGGTTCGAAGCGGCATTGATTTTTCCTGAGTACGCGCCCAAGCGCAGCCATGTCGATACCAGTTAATCCGCTGTATCCAGAGGCTTTTCGGAGCCGTGCAGCGAGTTGAGGGCAAGAGATGCGGTAAATAGATCTGTGTGTCCGGAGGCCGCCCTCTTACTTTTGGGCACCAGCGCAGCAGTACTTGGCGACAAATCGCCCGCTCGAACAGTTGTCTTTGACGCCCGCCACTGCTCCCAGGGTGGGCGGTATCCAAAGAGAAAGGCCTCTCTCTCTCTCTATTAGGAGATGGGCGCGCGTGGCCAATAATGGATCATGCTCGTTGGGCCGGTCTGGCCAACCATAAAAATATATTTAATATATTTCTTATTTGTGTATACTTGACCTCGATTGTTGGCCAAAGCTGTCTTTGCCGGTATCGAAAGATCTATCCCTCGCGAAAAGGGGCTGCCTAGCAATCCATTAGAACGGCATTTTTGACTGCTTCCACGCGGAAACGCTTGGATAGCCTGTCACATCTCATAACAAGCTGAAGGAAGGCAATCGGATATGTCGCTGAGTGAGCAACAAACTCAACTGATCAAAGCGTCCGTACCCGCCTTGGTTGAACACGGTGAGTCACTGACGCGCCATTTCTATCGACTGATGTTCCGGGATTACCCGCAGGTGCGTGCGCTGTTCAATCAAAGCCATCAGAGTGATGGGGCGCAGCAGCGCGCGCTCGCCGGTGCGATCCTGGCCTATGCGCGCCACATTGAACAGCCGGAGACTCTCAATGAAGCGATTGGTTTAATCGTCAACAAGCATGTGTCGTTGAATATTCTGCCTGAGCATTATCCCATCGTCGGCACTTGTCTGTTACAGGCGATGGCCGAGGTGCTCGGTGATGCGTTGACCCCGGAACTCGCTGAAAGCTGGGAGGCTGCGTATTGGCAGCTCGCGAATTTGCTCATCGAGCGTGAAGAAGCCCTCTACCGTGCGCGGGAACGGCAGCCGGGTGGGTGGCGCGGTTTGCGAGCCTTCCGGGTCGTTCGCAAGCAGCCGGAAAGCGAAGTCATTACTTCTTTTTACCTTGAGCCTGTAGACGGCAGCCCCATCATGGACTTCGCCCCCGGGCAATACATCGGTTTGGACGTCACAGTCGATGGAGAACCGATGCGGCGCAACTATTCCCTTTCGGACGCTCCCAATGGACGGTTCTACCGAATCTCCGTAAAGCGCGAGCCAGTGGGGCGGGTCTCAGGGTATTTGCATGACAAGGTCATGGTCGGTGATACCCTCAATCTTTATCCGCCGAGCGGCAATTTCACGCTGCGCGATGGCGATCATCCGGTCGTCTTGCTCACCGGCGGGGTCGGTATCACACCCGCCATCGCCATGCTCAACGCACTTGCCGGCAGCAGGCGCCCAGTTCGCTTTGTGCATGCCGCCACCAAGCAGAGCCATCATGCGTTTCGTGATCATGTGGATCGCCTGACCCAATCTCATGATCATATCGAGCGCTGCTATCTTTACGATCAGGCCGATCAAGGCGATGATGCCGATGTATATGGGCAGGTGAACGCAGAAGTGCTCTCGCAAAATCTGCTACCCGACAGCGAGGTTTACTTCCTCGGCCCGGTGCCATTCATGCGTGAGATGCTGCGGTTGCTCGGCCAAATTGGTGTCCCCCAAAACCGGCGTCATTTCGAGTTTTTCGGGCCGGCTCAAGCCTTGGAATGAGAGATGACACCGAGCGGAGAGTTTCCTCTGCGTGCCTTACCGGTCGCGCTCGGTAAGGCACGCGGGGCCAACGAGATGCTTACGTAGATGTCAGGTCCCGGCTGATTACGAACTTGACGTATAAACAGATCAGGGTGTTTGTGCTGCCAATCTTTGAGAGCCTGAATGGGCGTTCGGTGCTCAAGTGCCTTCTGCGGGATGTGTTGATTG
>JAUILK010000059.1 GCA_030433275.1 Gammaproteobacteria bacterium | reverse complement strand
CCGGTACAACAGTCAGACTTTCGGTCTGCTGCTGCGCTCCAGTCTCAAGCCGGAAGCCTTGCGTGGCGCGGTGCAGCTCAATTGGGTATTTCCTTTGGGTGGACCGCTCAAAGGTTATCTGCAGTGGTTCTATGGCTACGGAGAGAGCCTAATCGATTACGATCACGTCAACAATCGCTTCAGCCTAGGGCTCTCGTTGCTCGACTGGTTGTGAGGATTTAGGTTGCTGTGGCAAGCGTTGCCCTCGTCGCTATCGGCGGCGCGAGGTGGGCTCAGCGCTCCAAATACTGGAGCTTGTCCGGTTTGCCGTCCCATTCCTCGGCGTCTTTGGGTGCCTCTTTCATCTCCGTGATCACGGGCCATTTTTGGGCGAGCTCGGCGTTGAGTTCGAGGAAATGCTGTTGTTCCTCCGGCAGGTCATCCTCAGAGAATATCGCCTCGGCTGGACATTCGGGCTCGCACAGCGTGCAGTCGATGCATTCTTCGGGGTCGATGGCCAGGAAATTGGGTCCTTCGTGGAAGCAGTCGACCGGGCATACCTCCACGCAGTCCGTATATTTGCACTTGATGCAGTTCTCGGTAACGACATACGTCATGGCGTTCTCCGCAAAGGTTTGCTTTTCGAGCATCCTAAGGAGGAGTTGCGGATGCATCAACCTACAGCTTTAAGGGGAAATTGATCGCTCGGTTGCGAGCGGGCTAACCCCGATGGTTGATCAGGTAGGCGATGTCGTCGGCAATTTCCTTGGGGTTGTCATCATGGCGGCCTATCAAACGCATTTGCCCCGTTTGATCGAAGATCAGCAGCGTGCTGGTGTGATTGACGGAGTAGTTACCCAAGGCATTCGGTTTCCCGTAGCTGTAGGTCAAGTGGTAACGGCTCATCAATTTGGACAGTGCTTTGGGATCGGGCCGCAACGCGATGAAGCGAGGGTTAAATGAGTGGATGTAGCGTTCGAGTACCGCCGGCGTGTCGCGTTTGGGATCCACCGTTACGAAGACCACCTGTAAGTCATCGGCCGCCCCGTCCAGACGCTGCATGACGGCTTGGAGTTTGGCTAGGGTGGTGGGGCAGATGTCCGGGCAGTGAGTATAGCCGAAATACAGCGCCACGATTTTGCCGCGCAAGGCCTCTGCAGTGAGTGTCTTGCCTGCGGCAGTGGGTGTTTTAAAGAGTGCCAGCTTGGATTGAGAGCCGGTTACGTCGGTCAAGTGAAATTCATGGGGAGTGGAATTGCAGGCGGCGAGCATTAGCAGACCTCCCAACACAAGAATTCCCGGGCGCAGCGCAGACGCTGTTCGTATGCCGTGATTCATCGCAACCGTAACAATGATCTGTGTTTATTTCGACCGTCGAGCCGCTGCACGTGAGACTGCGACTCACTAAGTTGGCCAGCCGTTGCCCCTTGGGCAGTATTGACAAATCCGCTGCCGGGTGCGGTGGTGCCCGGCCTATGGAATCCATCGTCATGCTACCGTGTGCCGGGACGCTTAGTCGAGCAAGTCGGTCGATGAGCTTAGGTTTGTTCAGGCCCCTGGGAGTGAATGTCGCGACTTGGCCTGATGGCGAAGCCGTGTAGATTGTATCTTATACTGGTGATGGTTGGCATTGTCCTGCAACCAACATCCACAACCTACAGTATCGAGTGAGGCGAGCCATGCGCGAGATCGTCGCGGACATCCATATGTGGTCGCGGTTGGCCCAGCCGCAAAACTACAATTTCAACGGCCATCTGGTGATGCACTCCGGAGGTAACCTCGTTATTGATCCAGTCGAGCCCGAGGCCGAGGAACTGGAGCGCCTCGTTGCGGCAGGTGTGGCACGCATTGTGCTCACCAATCGCAACCACTCGCGTGCCGCCAATCAGGTGCGGGAGCGTACCGGTGCAGCGGTTCTGATCCACCCAGCGGATGCCGGCCATGCCCGGCAGCAGGGGATCCAAATCGATGGTGAATTAGCGGTGGGTCAGAACATTGGCCCGTTTCAACTGCTCGATGCCTCGGGCAAATCACCGGGTGAGGTGGCGCTCTTTTGGCCGGAGCGGCGTCTCCTGCTGGTCGGTGATGCGATTATCAGCGATCCGCCCGGTAAATGCCGGCTGCTGCCGGAGGCGAAGCTCGATGATCCCGCTGCGCTGCGTGCGAGCGTCAAACGCCTTTGCGAAACGGTTGATTTCGATTGCTTGCTGGTCGGTGACGGTGAGCCGATTCTGACCGATGCCAAAGCCCGCGTGCGCGAGTTGGTGGCGAGTTTCTCATGAGTTATGGCGTCCTCTCTCTTGGGGAGAGATTGTGGCAATCGAGTATCGTCCCTCCTACGAGGCGAGTAGTCGTGCGGGTGAGGCGGTTAGCTGCAATGTGCGTGCAGCGCTCCTCAGACCTCCGGGGTGGTCAGTGCCTTGAGCTCGTAGAGTAATTCCAAGGCTTGCCGGGGCGTCAGTGCATCGGGTTCGAGTTCGCGCAGGCGCTCGAGCGCCGGTTGGCTGGGCGAAGGATCGAATAGAGGCAGTTGTGCTGCGTGGGTGGGTGGGCGTGCCCGGGCCGTTTCCTCAAGCTGCCGGAGCTTGTGTCGGGCGGCGGTAATAACCGTCGGCGGAATTCCGGCCAGCATTGCCACCTGCAGACCGTAGCTCTGATTGGCCGGGCCTTCCTTCAAGGCATGCAGAAAAATGATGCCCGTGCCGTGTTCCGCGGCGTCGAGATGGACGTTGCGCACACTCGGATAATGCTCCGGCAGCACGGTCAGCTCGAAGTAGTGGGTGGCGAACAAAGTGAAAGCGCCGAGCCGCTCGGCCAGATCTGCCGCGGTTGCCCAGGCCAGCGCCAGGCCGTCGAAAGTGCCGGTGCCACGGCCGATCTCGTCTAAAAGCACTAGACTTTCGGACGTGGCGTTATGGAGGATGGCGGCGGTCTCGGTCATCTCCACCATAAACGTGGAGCGCCCGCCGGCCAGGTCATCGGAGGCGCCGATGCGAGTGAAAATGCGGTCGATGGGGCCGATCACTGCTTTTTTTGCCGGTACGAAGCTGCCGATGTGCGCAAGCAGTACGATCAAGGCGGTTTGCCGCATAAAGGTGGATTTTCCGCCCATGTTGGGGCCGGTGACGATCAGCATCCGGCTGCTGTCATACAGGCTGAGGTCGTTGGCAACGAATGGTTCTTCCAGCACTTGTTCGACCACCGGGTGGCGACCCCCTTCGATCCACACCCTCGGTTGTGCCGTCAGCTCCGGTCGGGTGTAGTCCAGCGCTTCGGCGCGTTCCGCCAGGCAAGCCAGGGTATCCACTTCGGCCAAGGCCTCAGCGCAACGCAGCAGCGTTTCGAGCCCGGTGGCGAGGTGCTCGAGCAGCTCGTCGTAGAGCGTTTTTTCACGCAGCAAAGCGCGCTCGCGAGCGGATAGGATTTTGTCTTCGAACGATTTGAGCTCCGGGGTGATGTAGCGTTCCGCGCCTTTGAGCGTCTGGCGTCGGAGGTAGTGATCGGGTGCCAGACCACTTTGACCCCGGCTGATCTCGATGTAATAGCCGTGGATGCGGTTGTAGCTTACTTTGAGATTGGCGATCCCAGTCGCTTCACGCTCACGCTGCTCCAACTCGAGCAGAAATTGATCGGCATTGCGCCGGAGTCCGCGCAGCTCATCGAGCCGCGGATCGTAACCTTCGGCGATGACGCCACCGTCGCGGAGCAGGACCGGTGGGGTGTCCACCAATGCCCGGCCAAGTAGCTCCGAGGTTTTGGAATGATCCCCGAGGGCTTCGGCCAATTCGGCCAGTCGCGGGGTGTCGCAATGCGCCAAAGTGGCCCGAATTTCGGGCGTCCGTAGCAACGCTGCACGTAATCCCGTCAGATCCCGCGGACGTGCGGATTTCATCGCGATCCGTGCTGTGATTCGCTCCACATCGGCTAGGCCGTGCAGCTGTTCGCGCAGTTGCGCAAGGTGCCCAGTGCCCATGAGCGCCGCCAGTGCCTGCTGACGATGGCGCAGCCGCTGGTGATCTCGTAAAGGCCGATTGATCCAGCGCCGCAGTAAGCGGCTACCCATGCCGGTGACGGTGCTATCGAGCACCCAAGCCAGCGTGTGCTCGGTGGCCCCGGCGAGATTGTATTCGAGCTCCAGATTACGCCGGCTCGTGGCATCGAGGAGAAGGCTGTCTTCACGCGCCTCGACACGTAGACTGCAGATGTGGGGGAGTGTGGCACGCTGGGTGTCGCTCACGTACTGGAGCAAACAGCCTGCCGCGCCGATCGCGAGCGGCAGGTCCTCCACACCGAAGCCGTGCAGATCCTGGGTGCCGAACTGTCGACTCAGCAAGCGCTGTGCGGTCTGTGTATCGAAGTGCCAGGAGGGACGGTGCGTTAGGCCGGGCCGTTGCGTGATCGACACCGGAGCGACAACGTCCTCATCGAGTAGCAGCTCGGCTGGTCGCAGGCGTTCCAACTCGGCCTGGAGTTCGTCGGCGCTGTTTACTTCGCTAACGGTAAAGCGGCCGCTGGCGAGCTCCAAAACGGCGATGCCGAAGCGCTCGGCGTTGCATTTCACAGCCGCCAGTAGCGCGCTTCGACGCTCGTCGAGCAGCGCCTCATCGGTGAGCGTGCCCGGAGTGACGATCCGGACGACCCGTCGCTCCACTGGTCCTTTAGTCGCGGCCGGGTTGCCGATTTGCTCGCAAATTGCCACCGATTCGCCGCGGCGCACCAGTTTGCCCAAATAGTTCTCATAGGCGTGCACCGGAACCCCAGCCATTGGGATGGGGGCTCCGGCCGATTCGCCGCGGCTGGTCAAGGTGATGTCCAATAGTTTGGCCGCACGCCGCGCATCGTCGTAGAACAATTCATAGAAATCACCCATCCGATAGAACAATAAAATGTCCGGGTGCTCGGCTTTGATGCGCAAATATTGCTGCATCATGGGAGTATGGGATTTTTTTGCTTGGGCGTTCGCCTCGTTCATGGTTCCCTTGGCTGGTCGTTTTGTGTCCGGGGATTGCAGCGGGGACAAGGCAGGGCAGTATAACGAGCGCTTCGCCGTTTGTGCATGGCTGCCTGAGTAGTACATCAAATAGATGAAATAGCTTGGGAGAAGCCGGGGGGTTCAGATTTGGTCAGGACGCTGACGGTGGCTACGGGAGAACGGGATTTAGACGAACTGGCTCAGCGGGTCGGCCGCTTGCTCGAGGCTCAGGGGCTACGGTTGACAACCGCTGAGTCCTGCACCGGCGGCTGGATCGCTAAGGTACTTACCGATGTGCCGGGTTGCTCGCGGTGGTTCGAGCGGGGTCTCGTTACCTACTCCAATGCTGCGAAAGTGGATCTGCTGGACGTTCCATCGGGTAGTCTGCTGAGATATGGGGCAGTTAGTCGGGAGGTGGCTGCGGCGATGGCGCGCGGTGCCCTCGCCCGCGCGGCGGTCGAGATGAGTGTTGCCGTTACGGGGATTGCCGGGCCGGAAGGGGGATCGCCCGCCAAACCGGTGGGCTTGGTTTGGCTCGCGTGGTACCGCGCAGGTTCGCTGCCGGTTACCGAGGAAGCGCATTTCCAGGGTGAACGCGAGGGCATTCGCCGGCAGGCGGTGGTGGCGGCGCTGCACGGGTTGATCAAATTTCTGCGCTGAGGCGGGGTTGTTGTGTCTGGTACTGTCTGGGTTCCGTGCTAGGCTCCCTGCAGTAAGGGTGGATGGCCAAGGTGGGGTTGGCGGATTTTATGCCCGGTAATGGCTCAGACGGCGGCACCCAGCGCCTTTTCTGGGCGCTATGGCCCGATGAAACGGTGCGCCGCGCCGTGGCGAGGTTAGCCCGAGGGGTGATTTCCAGTGGACACCTGGTGCCGCCGGAGAACTTGCACGTAACCCTCGCATTTTTGGGCGATGTGCCGGTCGAGGCCATATCGCGGGTGCGGGCGATCGGTGCGGAGCTGCCCGGATCGGCGTTTGCGCTTGAGCTGGATCGGATCGGCTGCTGGCCACGGCCGCGTATTTCCTGGATCGCGCCCAGTCATATGCCAGTGCTGCTGGTCCAATTGCACCGCGAGTTGAGACAAGCCCTTCGCAAGGCCGGTTTTCCTGCCCCGGCCCGGCGTTTTGCTCCCCACATGACGTTGGCGCGCCGCTCGGCACCGCATGCTTTTCAAAACGTTACGCCGGTGGTTTGGTCAATCGAGCGCATTGCCTTGATCCGTTCGCATTTAGAGCAGATCGGTGCGCGCTACGAGATTTTGTATGAATGGCCTCTGAGGCTTAAAAACACAAGGGGTTGAGCGTCAGGCGGGGGTGGGACGCCCCCTGGGAATATGGAATAATCGAAAATCGGCTGTTGTCTCAGGACGACGACAACATACTGCTAAGGCAGGGGATGGGAATGGACGAAAACCGCAAAAAGGCATTGAATGTCGCGCTCGGGCAGATCGAGAAGCAGTTCGGTAAAGGTACTGTGATGCGCATGGGCGATGTGCAAGCGGTGCGGGATGTTCCCGTTATATCCACCGGCTCTCTCAGTTTAGACCTTGCATTGGGCATCGGTGGGTTGCCGCGCGGCCGGGTGGTGGAAATCTATGGTCCCGAATCGTCGGGTAAGACGACGTTGACGCTGCAGACGATCGCCGAGGCGCAAAAGGCAGGCGGTATAGCGGCTTTTGTCGATGCCGAGCACGCTTTGGATCCAGACTACGCGCAAAAGCTTGGGGTCGATATCAACGAGTTGTTGCTCTCTCAGCCTGATACCGGTGAGCAGGCATTGGAGATCACTGATATGTTGGTGCGTTCCGGCGCTGTGGACGTTATCGTGGTCGATTCGGTTGCCGCGCTCACGCCGAAGGCCGAGATCGAGGGCGAGATGGGCGATTCCCACGTTGGTTTACAGGCGCGGCTGATGTCGCAGGCTCTGCGCAAGCTCACGGCCAACATCAAACGCTCGCACAGCTTGGTTATCTTCATCAATCAGATTCGGATGAAGATTGGCGTGATGTTCGGTAATCCGGAAACCACGACGGGCGGCAACGCGCTCAAATTTTACTCTTCTGTAAGGCTCGATATTCGCCGGATTGGCGCCATCAAAAAGGGTGACGAGATCATCGGCAATGAAACTCGGGTGAAGGTGGTGAAGAACAAAATGGCACCGCCCTTCAAGCAGGCGGAGTTCGAGATCCTCTACGGCGAGGGGATCTCGCGCCACGGTGAGCTCATCGAGCTCGGCGTCAGGCAGGGCCTTGTGGAGAAGGCCGGTGCTTGGTATAGCTACGCTGGGGAGCGCATCGGGCAGGGCAAAGACAACGTCCGCGGCTTTCTCAAGGCACACCCGGAGGTGAGCGCTCAGATTGAGAGCAGACTGCGTGAACAGCTGCTTGGCAAGTCGGCCTCTGCCGCTGAGGACGTTGCGGACGGTGCCCGAGCATCGTCGATCGAGGCTTGATCATGTCCGATGATCAGCTGCGGCAGGCGGCGCGCGTGTCGGCGCGGCGCTTGCTGAGTCGGCGCGAGCATTCGGCGTACGAGCTTGTGTGTAAGCTGCGTCAGCGTGGCTATGCGCTTCCTCTAGTGGAGGCAATCGTTGCCGAGCTTGCCCGCGAAGGTTGGGTGAGTGACGCGCGTTATGCTGCAGCGCTTGTTTACGAGCGGCGTAGCCGTGGTTATGGGCCTTTGCGGATCCGCGCTGAGTTGTCTCAGCATGGTGTCGAGGCGGGACTCGCGGAATCCCATCTGCAATGCAATGATGCTGAGTGGATACGCCTAGCGCAGCGCTGTTGCGCCAAGCGTTTCGGTGATTCTGCGGATGCACCTGTAAAAGAGCAGGAGCGCCGGTTTCGGTTTCTATTGAGTCGCGGTTTTACGCATGACCAGATTCGCAAGGCATTGCAAGACCTAGGGGCGCGAGCAATTGATCGCTCGTGCATGGAAGAGTAACGCACGATCACGACATGGACAGAGCCAAAACAAGCGCGGAGATTCGCCAAGCGTTTCTCGATTATTTTCGTGCCAAGGATCACGAGATTGTGCCTAGCAGCTCCCTGGTGCCGGCGAATGACCCGACGCTGTTGTTCACCAATGCCGGGATGGTGCAGTTCAAGGAGACGTTTCTCGGCCACGAGCGGCGCCCCTATAGCCGCGCGGCCAGCTCGCAGCGGTGTGTGCGCGCCGGCGGCAAGCACAACGACCTTGAGAACGTAGGCTATACGGCTCGGCATCACACCTTCTTCGAGATGCTGGGCAACTTCAGTTTCGGCGATTATTTCAAACGCGAGGCGATCCAGTATGCCTGGGCGTTTCTTACCGAAGTCTTGCGACTGCCCCCGCAACGGCTGTGGGTGACGGTTTTCGAGGAAGACGATGAGGCGGCCAATATTTGGCTCGAGGAGGTCGGCGTGGCGCCCGAGCGGTTTGCCCGCATCGGCGCGCACGATAACTTCTGGGCGATGGGTGATACGGGGCCGTGTGGGCCTTGCTCGGAGATCTTCTATGATCACGGTCCGGAGGTCGCCGGTGGTCCGCCCGGCTCGGCGCAGGCCGATGGCGATCGCTTCGTCGAGATCTGGAATCTTGTCTTCATGCAGTATGACCGGGATGAGCACGGGCGGCTGTCTGCGCTACCCAGACCCTGCGTGGACACCGGGATGGGGCTTGAGCGCATCGCTGCCGTCGTTCAGGGTGTGCATGATAATTTCGAGATCGATCTGTTTCACCGTCTAGTCCAAGCGGCGGCGCGGGTTGTCGGCAGTGCCGATTTGAATAATAGCTCGTTGCGCGTGGTCGCCGATCATATCCGCGCCTGTGCTTTTCTGATCGTCGATGGCGTTTTCCCCGGTAACGAGGGGCGCGGTTACGTATTGCGCCGGATTATTCGTCGCGCCATTCGCCATGGTTATAAGCTAGGGACTAATGAAGTATTTTTCTACCGTTTGGTTGCGCCCTTGGTTGAGGAAATGGGGGCGGCCTATCCAACGCTCGAGCAGGGGCGCGTTCAAGCCGAGCGCATCCTCAAGCAAGAGGAGGAGCGGTTCCGAGAGACTTTGGAGCAGGGCTTGAAGCTGCTCGAAGGGGATCTGCAGCGCCTCGAGAGTCAGACCATTCCCGGTGCGACTATTTTTAAACTCTATGATACGTATGGCTTTCCGGTGGATTTGACGGGCGATATCGCGCGTGAGCGCGGCCTGGGGCTTGATATGACGGGTTTTGAGCAGGCCATGGCGGCGCAACGCGAGCGAGCTCGAGCGGCGAACGTGTTCAAGGTGGACTATGAAGAGGTGGGTGAATCCCAGGAGGATACCGAGTTCACCGGCTATGATCACCTGCAGGATCGGGGTCTCGTGACCGCGCTTTACGCGGAAGGCCAGCGCCGCAGCCAATTGGAGGCGGGCGAGCAGGGCATGATCTTGTTGGATCGAACGCCCTTCTATGCTGAATCCGGCGGCCAAGTGGGTGATCGAGGCTGGTTGCTGGCCTCTGATCTGGAGTTCGAGGTTCAGGATACGGTCAAATATCGTGGCGCCTTCGGGCACGTCGGCGTGGTGCGCCGAGGCCGGCTCGCGGCGGGTGAGCGGGTAACCGCGCGGGTCGACGCCGAGCGACGCCAGGCAACGGTACTGAATCATTCCGCTACCCATCTGCTGCATGCGGCGTTGCGCAAAGTGCTCGGTGAGCACGCCCAGCAGAAGGGTTCGTTGGTTGCCCCGGATCGCCTGCGCTTCGACTTCACCCATTTCGAACCTCTGAGTCGAGAGCAGCTTGAGCACGTCGAGCGTTTGGTCAATGCTCGAATCCGAGCGAACGATGCCGCAGACGTGCGCTACATGAGCTATGACGAGGCCATGGATTTCGGCGCCGTTGCGCTGTTCGGTGAGAAATACTCCGATACCGTTCGCGTGATGCGCTTCGGCGACTTCTCGACGGAGCTCTGCGGTGGCACTCATGTGCGTCGTACGGGCGATATCGGCTTTTTCAAACTGATTTCAGAGACGGGTATCTCGGCGGGTATACGCCGTATTGAGGCGATAACCGGCGAGGCCGCGGTGATTTGGGCGGAGACGGTATCCCGGCAGCTCGCTCGTGTGGGTGGGCTGCTGCGCTGTAGCAGCGACAACATCGAACTGCGGCTCGAGCAGTTAATCGACCGAAACCGCCAACTGGAAAAGGAATTGGCGCGCCAGCAACAAAAGCTTGCCAGTCAGGCGGGGACGAATCTTGCTGATCAAGCCGTGCTGATCGAGGGGGTCAATGTGTTGGCGACGACGGTGGAGGGGGGGGATAACCGAGCGCTGCGCGATACTTTGGATCAGCTCAAGCACAAGCTCGGCAGCGCCGTGGTTGTGCTGGCAAGCGTGGAGGGCGATAAAGTGCGCCTGGTCGGCGGTGTGACGAAGGATTTCACTGACCGTCTCAAGGCCGGGGAGCTTATCAATGCGGTGGCCTCGCAAATCGGCGGACGTGGCGGTGGTCGAGCGGATTTCGCGCAAGCGGGGGGGAGCGATCCCACTCAGCTTGATCAGGCACTTGAATCAGTGGCGGCGTGGGTGCGCGAGCGGCTGAGCTAAGCTGAATTTGGGTCCCCAAGCAGCCTCTGGTGCGTCAATACGAGACAATAGGCAAGGACATGGCGCTTATCGTTCAGAAATATGGCGGCAGCTCGGTAGCGACCGTTCCGCGTATCGAGCATGTCGCCCGCAAGGCGGCAGCCACTCGCAGCGCGGGAAACGATGTGGTCGTCGTGCTCTCGGCGATGAAAGGGGAGACGAATCGTCTGCTTGCGCTTGCCTATGAGGTTTCGCACTCCCAATGCCCGGCGCCGCGTGAGCTCGATATGCTGCTCTCTACGGGTGAGCAAGTGACCATTGCGCTACTGACGATGGCGCTTGAACGCTTGGGGGTGGCCGCTCGCTGCTATACGGGTGCCCAGGTTCGTATTCTTACCGACAGTGCCCACAGCAAAGCGCGTATTCTCGACATCGACGAGGAGCACCTTGTCGAGGATTTAAAGCTGGGACGTATTGTTGTCGTGGCCGGTTTCCAGGGCGTCGACGAGACGGGGGCCATCACCACGCTCGGGCGTGGCGGTTCCGATACCACTGCCGTTGCGCTTGCCGCTGCGCTCGGTGCGGGCGAATGTCAGATTTTTACCGATGTTGACGGCGTCTATACGACCGACCCCCGCGTGGTGCCGACAGCTCGACGCCTGGACATGATCACTTTCGAGGAGATGCTGGAAATGGCCAGCCTTGGCTCCAAAGTGTTGCAGATCCGTGCTGTCGAGTTCGCCGGAAAATACCAGGTACCGTTGCGCGTGCTGTCCTCGTTCGATGAAGGTCCCGGCACGCTTATTACTTATGAGGTGGAGGGCATGGAAGAACCGCTGATATCGGGTATCGCATTCAACCGTGACGAGGCGAAGCTCACCGTTCTGGGCGTGCCGGATCGTCCGGGAATTGCGGCCCAAATCCTCGGTCCGGTCTCCGCTGCTAATATCAATGTCGATATGATCGTGCAAAATATCAGTAAAGAAGGTCTGACGGACTTCACGTTCACGATCCATCGCAGCGAGTACGAGAAAGCGCTTGAACTTATCCAAAAGCACGCTCGGGAGCTGGGCGCGCGTGAAGTCTTCGGCGACACGAATATCGTCAAGCTCTCGCTGGTCGGGGTCGGAATGCGCTCGCATGCCGCCGTTGCCAGCCGGATGTTTACGGCGCTTGCGGATGAAGGGATCAACATCCAAATGATTTCCACCTCCGAGATAAAGATTTCCGTTGTGGTCGATGAGAAGTATTTGGAACTTGGCACCCGTGCCTTACATAGAGCTTTCGACCTCGACGACGAAGAGGGACGCAAAGTGAAAGTGGAGGGTGCCGAGGTGGGCTGAGGTCTTTTACCAATTGTGCAGCAACGAAGTTTAGTCAGTCCCTACTAATATAAAGAAGATAGTTGGTATTTCACTTGGCTTAATTAGGTTCAGAGGTTGGGGTGTGGTTGACGTCCGATCGACCCGCATAATTTGGTTTCACGTCGATCTCCGAGCCGGCAGCGTCCGATGATCCGCCCTCCGGGGTATGGCCGGGAACCGGCCTATATTGACGGCAGAGAGTATGGTTGAGGTAACGCTGTCGGTGATGTGAGGACGCAGGAAGCGCCATAGTGTTGCGGGACAGGAGCCGGGCGGATCGAAAGCAAGGAGAGGAATTGTAAAATGCTCATTCTCACTCGACGAGTTGGTGAGACTTTGATGATCGGTGACGATGTGACGGTGACCGTATTGGGAGTGAAAGGCAATCAAGTCCGAATCGGTGTTAATGCGCCCAAGCATGTCTCGGTCCATCGTGAAGAAATTTACGATCGAATCCAACGCGAACAGCAGGAGAAATCCGCGTCTGGAGGCGAGGGCGGTTGCTCGGAATGATCCGGTACATAGCTATATGGGTTTACGCGTGTGCCGGTTTTCTCGTATCCTGCAGCGGTGTGCCGGGCTAGATCACGTCCAGATTCGCAAGGGGGGTGAATTTGGGATGGTAATTGGCCCGGTGCTCGATGAGAATGGCTAGCATGCAAAGTGGCGATATGGGTGTTTTGCATGCGACGCGAGCCGACCGATGGAGCGCCCGGACGCATGCCGGGAGGTGGTCGCGCAGCTCGTAAAATCGCGGGGAGCGACTTTTTTGCTGCGAGTCGGTGTCTCTAAAGGGTGGAGTCCAGTAAGTATTGGAGTGATGTGCGCCATTTGCGGGTGATAGGCTCGCTCAGTTGCAGATCATTGTTAAAAATCGAATATCGGAGAGATGGCCGAGCGGCTGAAGGCGCTCCCCTGCTAAGGGAGTATGGGTTAACACCCATCGAGGGTTCGAATCCCTCTCTCTCCGCCATACTACCTTTTAAATCAGTAAGTTACACTGATAAAAATTTGCCGTTTCTCATGCCGTCCAACTAACCTGAAATGCTTGGCCTTCCTGTTCGTAACGACAGGAGAAGGTCATGCATCGATGCCAAGCACTCACCACCCGCGGGAGCCGTTGCCGGCGCCAAGCACTCGCCTATTACCGCAGCGCCCACGGTGAACTGCTGCTCTGTGCCGAGCGCCAGGCCCGGCAAGGCCAGCTGCGCCTTATGGCCGATCAATTCCGCACGGCGGATAAGCCATGAATCGGGCGGCTGATGACGAGCACACCAAGGAGCAGCTTGTCGCGCTGCATCGCGAAGGCTACGCGCTCGAGGCGCTCTCGAAGGTGATCGATGCGACGGGTGGGAGTCTGGATCTCTACGATCTCGGCGGGCTGTGTGCGGCTAAAGAGTCGATCCTGAAAAACGCCTAACGCGTTGATGGGCTGGTGCTTATAGCATTTTTCGGCATTCTGAAATTGCCGGATTTTGGTAACCTGGGTGCCGTTTCCTTGCAATTGTGGACGGTGTAAATGGGCCCCCGTGACCGCCGGCGCACGCCGCAGGATGATCT
>JAUILK010000058.1 GCA_030433275.1 Gammaproteobacteria bacterium | reverse complement strand
TATCATTACAGAATTGAACCAACCAAGGGCTCAGCGTCTGCCACAAAACCGAGCAAAGGCAACGACTGCAGTTGTCGGGAAGGGGATGCGGCACCGAGGGACAAACAAGCGGCTAACACGCAACATGCAATATACCCGCGTTGGATACAGAGCGTGCGCGGTGATCGGTATTTCTACTGCGAGGACCAGAAAATGGGCTACGTTTTTGGCGATTACCCTTTCGAAACACGGGAGGATTGGCTGCGGGCGATCTGCGCAACCCATCTCACAGGTAACGGGCAAAACACGCGCGAAGAGCTCGCACAGCTTTTTATGAGCTATTCTGAGGAGGAGCTCGCCGAGCAGGTAGCACAGAAATGGCCCGCCAATGAATTCGAAGGAGACGGTGCACACGAACCCTATACACAAGAAGAGATTGCCCGGGTCATGGTGGACCTGCGTTGCGAATTCCCTGATTGGTACGACAACGATTGAGACTGGCCCTCCTGATTGCCGACGCCTCTCTGCGGATCCGAGAGAGGCGCCGGCACACCAGTCACAAGATGAAACGCCGACCCGTTCCTCTTATCACCATCACCACCGCCACCTCTCACTCATAGATACCTTTTCCTCACAACGGCCAGTTTGAATTCCGTTGCTCAAAACTTGTGGCGACGTCGGCAGCAAGAAAGTTAGCATAATTGCTTGACAATATAATAAGAATCATTATTGTTAATGTTTCTCTTATCTTTACAATATGGCTTGCCAACATGTCCCAGGACTTTACAAGCGCAAACAGTGTGCCCGGCTCCATTGTGCTGAAGCGGAAAGAGCGTCCCAATGAGATATCGCTGACTGTAAACGGCGGCGGGGGGCGTCCATTACCCCCTCCCCACCGGCTGGTCCGCATCTGCCCGAAAACAGGCCTACCCTGCGAGCCCCGCTGCCTTCTCTATGTCGGCGGGCGGGTTTGCCTGTGCCGACATTACCGCGCTCTGGCCGAGCAAAACGGTTGGTCGTTTATGCACCACGATGGCGGCCACAAGGTGGGGCTCGGTCGATTAGCCTCGGTGTTGCCTCGTGCCGATACAGTGATCTGTCCAGTAGACTGTGTCAGCCACGGAGCCATGGAGCGCGTGCGTCACTTCTGCAAGCAGTCTCCAACGAAGTTGGTTCTGCTACGCAGCGCCAGTTTATCCGCCTTCGCAAGAGCCCTGGAACAACTGCCCGCGGCCCAGCGCACCTAAAAGCGCTCCTTGTGCCTTCTCCAATCATTCTCCATGCTTATTTATAATAGGCGCGCTCTCAGTGATCGGCTCTATCGGACGCTACGCCGTATTCTATGTTCTCCTCCGAGACATCAGGCTCTTCCGGGTCATGCGACGCCGTCTCCCGAGCCTCGGGTTCATTGCTCCACTCTTCAGATCTTTCAGAATACTCATCGCTACCCCCCTCCGCCGCCTTCTCATCTATGGTTAAATCGGTGTAGCCTAAATCGTCGGGCTCGATATCATCCAATGGTCCAACCCAATCCTTAGGTGCTATCGTGGGCTCGATTTCCATCTCGTACCATGAATCGAGATCAATTTCTTCGACGTCACCGTCGTAGTGCTGAATTTCAACTACGGCCTGCAATTCATCAAAAGCGACCACCGCGAACGTTTGCCCCTTATCCAGATGACGATACCAATAGCCGACTACAGGTTCGAAATCGTGCGACATGGTAACCTCCTGCGCAGCGGAGAAAAGCCGCCGCACCCGCCATCGCGCTGGCTCAGATCAGCATAAGACATTCTGGGCCATGAAGTGAGAAATAAAAGGATCGAAACACCTGACAGCTAAGAACAGGAAACGCGCCGTCAGTCGTCGCACCAGAGCGCTTGTAGACGCTTGCGATTGAGCGCGAGCCATTGTAAGGCGATGATGGGCATCGCCGCATGAATCGCCCCGGTTGCAACCATGGCCAACGCTTGCTCAAAGGGGACGATATGTACCCGAATATCCTCACCCTCCTCCGTCTTCCCGTGAATACCCCCAACGCCAGAGGTATCAAGGTGCGCGCAGAACAATGTAACCTGCTCCGAGGCACCACCCGGGCTGGCCAAATAGCGACAAATCGGCACGAGTTCCTGCGGAACGCAACCAGCTTCTTCCTGCAGCTCGCGACAAGCAACCTGTTCGCTCGACTCACCGGGCTCGATCACTCCGGCTACGACCTCTACCAGCCAAGGGCCGCGCGCAACCTCTAGCGCGCCGATGCGAAATTGCTCGATCAAAACAACGACGTCTCGCACCGGGTCGTACGGCAACACGCCAACCGAGTCGCCGCGCTCAAAGCGCTCACGGCTCAAAATAGCGCTGTGCCCGCCACTGAAAAGGCTGTGGCGGATGCGATAACGAACGATCCGGAAGTACCCCTCATAGGCGGTTTCACGCTCAAGGACATCGTAGCGCAGGTTCATGGCACACTACCGGTCCGGGTCACGCACGAACAGCGCAATGCACTCGACATGGGCCGTATGCGGGAACATATCCATTACCCCGACCGCCGCCAGACGGTAGCCATATTCGTGGACGAGGCGGCCGGCATCCCGAGCCAGCGTAGAAGGTCCGCACGACACATAGACGATACGCTCGGCACGCAAAGCGGCGATATCGGCAAGCACTTCAGCCGCCCCTGAACGCGGCGGATCGAGCAGTACCCGCGAAACCCCGACCTGTTGTAGATCCGCCAGCTCGGCTATGCCACGGCACAGGTCCGCCCGTTGAAAGACAACATTGGTTATCGCGTTCCGGCTCGCATTCTCCCAAGCTCGCGCCACCAGGGCGTCGTCACCTTCCTGCCCAACCACGCTTGCCACCCGACGGGCGATGCAGAACGCAAAATTGCCCAAACCACAATAGAGATCGAGAACGCGATCCTGCGGCTGCAACGCCAGCAGCGTGATGGCTCGATCCACCAACACTTGATTGACGGCAGGGTTGACTTGAGTAAAGTCAGTAGGCTCAAAGAATACGCTGACGGCATGATCCGGCAGTGCGTAGCTCAGCTGCGGCTCCGGGGGCCAAATCGGCCGCACCGAAGCCTTATCGCCGGATTGTTCATAGACGTAAAAACCGTATTGCCGCGCAAAAGCGCTCAGTAGCCGGTAATCTTCGGCTGCGAAAGGTGCCAAGTTGCGAAACACCAGCCCGACCGCCTGATCGCCGGCGGCAACCTCGATTTGCGGCACCCGGTCGAAGATCGACAAACGTCTGATCATCTCGGCAAGCTGGGGAATGTACGCCCCGACCCGTGGATCCAATACACGGCAGCTGGCCACATCCGCCACCAAGGTGCTGTGAGCCTCGCGAAAGCCCACTAACACCCGATCATCCTTGCCCGCCACATATTTCACGGCCAGCCGCGCCTTACGTCGATAGCCCCAAGCCGGACCGGCCAGGGGCGTGAGCCATGTGCTTGGCTCCACGCCACCCATATGGCGCAGTTTCTCGCGCACTACAGTTTCCTTGAAAGTCAGCTGTTGCCGAGGGATCAAGTGCTGCAAAGCACAACCGCCGCAGATACCGAAATGTGTACAGCCCGGCTCGACCCGCTCAGGGGCTGGGCGTAACACTTCGAGCAGTTTGCCCTCATCCCATTTTCGATGCCGCTTGGTATAGCGAAAGCGGATCCGCTCCCCGGCCAACGCTCCTCGAACAAAGGTGGTCTTGCCTGACACGTGCGCAATGCCGCGCCCTTCATGGCTGAGCGCGCTCATTTCGACTTCGATTGGCTGCTGAGGTAGCCGCCTCCGGCGTGGCTGATTCATGCTTTACATCGCATTTTTGCTCAACTCAACCACCGGCTGCCTCCCAAGCGCAGCGAAAAGCATCCAGATGGGCCTTGCCGCTCTGACGTAATGTCTCCTTCACGCGCTCACATTCCTCGGCATAACCTGCCGTATCCAACCGCCCCCGCATCAGCTCGAAGCGTAAATACAACAAATAGGTGTTCAAAGCATCAGTCTCACAATAATTACGCACCGAATCGAACTCTCCGGCTGCCAGTTGCTCCCATACCTGCGCACCGCTCATTCCCATCTTGCCTGGCAACCCGCAGAGATTCGCCATCTCATCGAGCGGTGCATTGGCCCGAGCCTGATAGCCAGCAAGCACATCCATCAAATCGGTATGCCGTTCGTGAAAGCGGTTGAGATAATTGTCCCACCGAAAGCTCGAATCCCCGGCTCCGTTATCCCAGTAACGCGGTGCCTGAACACCATGAAGCATGGCACGATAATGCAGCACCGGCAGATCGAAACCACTGCCGTTCCAAGAGATCAATCGGGGCACGTAGCGATCGATACCGGTGAAAAAACGCGCCAAAACGTCAGCCTCGCTCGCCTCCGCCTCGCCGATCGACCAGATGCAAAAGCGCTCACCGATGCACCCAGCTAAAGAGATCACAACCACGCGCTGCAGATACAGCCGGAGAAACTCCGAACCACCCGCGCGCTGCCGACGCAGCGCGCGCATGGCCTCTAGCACCGCATCGTCACCCAGCCCCTGCAAACCATAAAGTCGACGACCACCTTGCAGGTCAGGGATGGTTTCGATGTCAAAGGCGAACACATTCATCGTCAAGCTCGGACTCGCAGTAGCGCCTGGCAATGACTTGCACAGGATAACGCCATGGCCAAACTGAGGATCTCTTTAGCCGACAATTGTAATGGAACGCAATTGGCATAAGAAGAACAGCGACTGCCTCGGTCGGCGGATTGCTATGCTAGTTAGTGTGTCAAACTTTTTGATTTAACATCCCGCGATGTTCTCAAAAGGCAAATAGGTGCCAGCACCGTTACCGTGTTGGGGAGAGGTAGATGCGATATTGCGGGATTCGAGCCCAACTTCTGCTTGTGGCATTGGCCCCCGCGGCGGCCATCGCCATAGCGTTGCTCGTTTTTCTAGTAAATGCTCGATTGGCGCGCTTCAACAACGAGTTGGCGCCCGAAGCACAGCGAATCGTCAGGCAATGGGCACCGGCCATCGAGCGAGCGCTATACGACAATGATCGCACCATGCTAAGGCGCATTGCACAAGCGGCGGTGCAAAGTAAGCGCATTGCTCGGCTCCGAGTGTGCGACCGGCAAGGCCAAATCCTAGTTGACATCAAGCAGGACAAAACGGTACAGCGACTTGGGGCGCTTGCAAATCACCTGCTGCGTATACTGCCGGCAGGTAAGCAGTTACGGCCAAGCGCGGCGGTGACCCTCCCACTCTACTCAAATATCTACGCTACGAGTTCACTGCGCACGGCGCCCATCGCCCCACTTGGCACGCTGGCAATCGAACTGCCGGTGACCAATGCCGCTCGTATGCAACTGGAGGGGATGCTCTTACCCGGACTGCTTGCACTGGCTGTACTGCTCTGTGCCGGCTTGCTGGCATTGTTCACCGCCGGCACTGTCCTGGCACCCATACACCGACTGACTCACCAAATCCGAAAGCTCGAACCCGATTCCCTGCAGAGTTGGGTGCCGATCGGCTGCAACGGCCAACTTGGCCGGCTGGAAACGGCGATAGAGACATTGGTAGCGACGTTGCGGCAACATCAATATCGGCTTGAGGAACGAATCCGCTGCACAGCCTCAGAACTACGCCAAACACTGCGGGCACTAGAGGTACAGAACGCGGAACTCGATGTCGCACGTCGCCGCGCCCTCGAGGCAAGCAAGATCAAATCGCAGTTCCTTGCCAATGTAAGTCATGAAATCCGCACACCAATCAACGGCATTGTGGGTTTTGCCGAACTGCTCCGGCACAGCCCACTCGATGCAGAGCAGCGCGATCATGTCGACACCATCAAAGTCTCCTGCGCCAACCTGCTGACCATCATCAACGACATCCTGGACTTCTCCAAAATCGAGGCCGGCAAGCTGGAAATCGACAGCATGGTTTTTGATATACGCGACTGCTTCGAAGAGGTGGTCACGCTGCTCGCTCCAGCAGCCTATAGCAAGGGGCTCGAACTGGTTCTACTGATCTACGCGGACGTGCCCACCAAGCTTAATGGCGACCCCGCCCGTATCAGACAAGTATTGACTAACCTGCTGCATAACGCCATCAAGTTCACCGAGCAGGGCCGAATCGTCGTTCAAGTCATCCTCGAAGAGGAGAGCGCCGTTGACGCAAAGCTGCGGATAACGATTAACGATACCGGGATGGGATTGAGCAAAGAGGACCGCAGCAAGCTCTTCCGAGCTTTCAGTCAGGCCGGCGGTTCGCCAGGCGGCCATTGTAACGGCACCGGGCTCGGTTTGAGCATCTCCAAGAAGCTCGTCGAACAGATGGGCGGCTCGATTGGCTTCGAGAGCGAGCCGCAAAAAGGCTCGACTTTTTGGTTCGCCTTGCCTCTGCAGAAACAACCCGGCACTGCGCCGATAACGGCGATTGACCGTGCCCCCCCCTTGGCAGGCCGATCCTTTCTAATGCTGGACGATGAACCGCTATCGCAACAGGCGACTCAGAATTTACTAGCCTCCTGGGGGGCAAACGTCACCCCGGCAGAAAATGAAACGCTGGCCCTAGATCGGCTCGACCGAAAAGGACCCTGGGATGCGGCCATCTTAAGCATGCCGCGCAAGGCACTGCATAGAGCGCTTCCGAAGGCGCTGGTCAGCCGGTGCAACGCGGCTGCCGTGCCGTTGTTGATCTTGGCAAGCACCGTCGATCGCGCGCAGCTGCGCAAATTCTATAAAAACGGTGCCAGCGCGGCCCTGCCTAGAACAAGCCGCCGTCAGATCATTCTGCGTGAGCTCTGCCAACTAATCGGTGCACCCAATCCGCTGGCGCCGCGTACCTCACGCCACGACACAGCCACGCTCGCGCATGATGCAACCGTGACTCGACCCTCCCCCCCGGCACGGGTGCTCGTAGTCGATGACAACGCAATCAACCGCAAGCTGATGCAAAGCATCATGGCCCAACAAGGCGCCTGGGTCGACGAGGCTTGTGACGGACTCGAAGCGCTGGCACGTTGCCGAGAACGGCGCTACGACGTCATTTTCATGGACATACTCATGCCTGGACTCGGCGGCGAAGAGGCTGCCCAGCGTATTCATAAGCTCTATCCAAGCGAGCATCTACCAAAAATCGTCGCCCTGACCGCTAATGCGATACCTGGCGAGCGCGAGCGCCTGCTCGCCGGTGGCATGGACGAGTGCCTGATCAAGCCGATCACCGAGAAGCAAGTGGCGGACTGCCTCCGCTCTTGGCAAGCCGATCCCTGCGGGGCCGGCAATCAGGTCATAACATTCCGCAGCGCGCCGGTCGTGCACGCAGAACTGCTGGAGGCGGAGCTAAAGCAGATGCTTCGGGTAGAACTCCCTGAGCACCGTCAGCGTATCCGCAATGCCTACCGAAGTGACAACATGGCATGCCTACGCGAGCAGGTACACCGATTGCACGGCGCCGCCAGCATCTGCCGCTTACCGCCTTTGCAGTGGGCCTGTCGAAATCTGGAAGAGGCACTGATCAAAGGCAAGCACCACGCGATCATCGGCGGCATGAAACGACTGTTGACCGAGATCGACAAGCAGTTGGACGGTAAACATCGCCCCCCGCCTGCGCGCTTGGCCTGAGGGCGGCAAACGACACCCACCGCCGCTTTCCCCTACTGTGCCGGAAATCGTGTGTGTTCCTAGAATCAAACAATCGATCGGTCTTAAAGCGGCAGGGCTTCCAAAATGACGAAGGCCAGAGCAAGTGCCCTTTCGTCGCTGATACTCACATGCACCGAGGTCACGCCAAGCGCTCTGCTGCGCCGCCACGCGGCGCCGGCAAAGTGCAGGATTGGTCGACCACGATGGTCATGCCCGAGCTCCATATCATGAAAGGTGACACCCGCAGCGATACCGCTACCCAGCGCCTTGGCCGCCGCTTCCTTAACAGCGAAACGGCGAGCAAGGAAACTGATTTCTAGGCCGTTCCACTCCGCACGTTCGGGTGAAGTAAGGATGCGTTGTACAAAGCGTTGGCCATGGCGCTCCCATATTGCTCGGACCCGCTGCGTATCCACCACATCGGTGCCTATCCCGACAATCGCCAAGCCCGCGCCTCCAAAATCAACCGCCTCATATTGCTCACCGCCGAAGGGAAGCCGACAAATACCGCTTGTGCGACGATTGCATGCCCGATGTTGAGCGCACCCAAACCCGCCAAGGAGGCCACGGGCTTGACGTTATGATAATTCAGGCCGTGCCCCGCATTGACCTGCAGCCCTCGCTGCAGCCCATAGGCTACCGCCGCCCGGACGCGCTCCAGTTCACATTCGTGCTTCCCGGTCTCGGCCGCCGCGGCATAATGCCCGGTATGGATCTCGACGCAGGGCGCACCCGCCTCCACCGCTGCGTCAATTTGCTCGATCTCCGGATCGATAAACAGTGAGACCTGCACACCGACCGCCCTAAGCCGAGCACAGGCCTCACGTGCCCGCACCAGTTGGGCTCGCACGTCGAGCCCGCCCTCGGTTGTCAACTCCTCTCGCCGCTCAGGCACGATGCAGCTCTCATGCGGCCGGTAGCGCTCGGCAATTTCGAGCATTTCTGCCGTCATCGCCATCTCTAGGTTTAAACGAGTCTGCACGATATCCCGTAATAACCTCAGATCGCGATCTTGAATGTGCCGCCGATCCTCACGCAAATGCAACGTAACGACATCGGCGCCAGCCTGTTCAGCCACGATCGCTGCCTGTACGGGGTCCGGATAACGGGTCCCCCGTGCTTGACGCAGCGTGGCCACGTGATCGATGTTGACTCCGAGTCGCACTTCATCTAGCTGACCTGTCGTTTCCATGGTTACCCATCACCCCGCGGCTCGGGCGGCGATTTGACACCCAAATATCGGGCATAGAGTTCACGACTTTTCAGTGGCCGCGTGCCAATGTGAGGCCGCAACGCCGCGCGCATGAGGTGCCGAGCCTGCACCTCGACGTCGGCATCCGGGAACACGCCGCTGGACAATGCATGCAACGTCGCACCTCGCACTGCCAACCGCCCCCGCGGCACCGTCACAGGCACTGCTCCCTTGTCTATTTCATAACGATACCAATGTTGCGCTTCAATCGGGCGACCGTTTGTGTCATGGCTCAGCAATAAACCATACCCCATGGCTGCCAGCAGATCCCGCTCGAAACAGCGCAGCAGTGGCTGCTCCGAGCTATCATTCGCCAACAGAGTTATCGTGCCGGCATAGCGTTGAAAAAGCTCCGGATAGGGGTCATCCCGCTGCAACACACGCAGCAAAAGTTCATTCAGATAAAAGCCGCTGACCAGCCGCCGACCGGTCGGCAGGATAGAGCGCCCCTGCAACTCCAGATCGGTGAGCGTGGCCAACTCACCCCGCGCCTGCCATGATACCGACAAGAGGGTAAACGGCTGCAGCAACGCGCGCCAACGCAAGCGCGAGAAGGAATGCACACCGCGCGCAATAACTCCGAGACGCCCATGCCCAACCGTGAATAGCTCGGCTATGGCGCTGCTCTCTCGGTAGGTGCGTCGGTGCAGAACGTAAGCCGATTCGAGCAGACTCGTGCGGCGCTCACTCATCATGGCCGATCACGGCTCGGCATAGCCGAGCAGGCCGAGCGCCCGTTCGTCATCTGACCAACCCTCCCGAACCTTGACCCACAGTTGCAAGTAAACCACGGCACCAAATAGCGCTTCCATTTCCTCGCGAGCCTGGCGACCGATTTGCTTGAGGCGCTGCCCCTTGTGACCGATTACAATGGGCTTCTGCCCGCGACGCTCGATCCAGATCACCGCCGCGATGCGCCGCAGCCGACCTTCTTGCTCGAAGGCTTCAATCGCCACCGTGCTCGCATAAGGCAGCTCCTGACCCAAGATTTTGAGCAAATGCTCACGTATAAGCTCGGCCGCCATGAAACGCTCGCTGCGGTCGGTGATCTGCTCTTGGGGGAAGCAGGCAACGGAGTTGGGTAACCGTTGCACGATCTCCGCCTCTAAAGCCGAGAGATTGCTCCCACGACTTGCCGAAACCGGAACCACCGCGGCAAACTCACGCCGCTTCGAAAGCCGATCGATGAGCGGCAACAAGGCCTGTTTGGTCCGTAGGCGGTCGATCTTGTTGAGCGCCAAGACGACCGGGTTTGCAAACGGCGCCAATCGCTCGAGAACAAACTCGTCCTGCTCCGTCCAACGCAGCGCATCGACCATAAAAACCGCCACGTCCGCCTCCGCCAGCACTGAGGTGGCGGTGCGGTTAAGACAGCGATTCATAGCCGTGTTCTCTCGACGATGCAAGCCGGGCGTATCCACATAGACGATCTGGGCATCGATGAGCGTGTGAATTCCGAGAATCCGATGCCGGGTCGTCTGTGGTTTCCGAGAGACGATCGTAACCTTCCGCCCCAGGACGGTATTGAGCAAAGTCGACTTGCCGACGTTGGGCCGGCCCACGAGTGCAGCGAAACCGCAACGCATTTGCGACGGCGTGACGTCCTCATCACGCACCCCATTCAAATCAGTCAACTTTTCTCCTCCAACCGCTGCAACATCGACGCAGCGGCCTTCTGTTCGGCTTGGCGGCGGCTATTCGCCAAACCACAGGTAACTGTTTCCAAGCCTGTAATACGGCACTCGACTCGAAAAGTCTGAGCATGCGCTCGACCGGCGATCTCGAGCACACGGTACTCCGGCAACGGCAGACGAATCGATTGCAGATACTCCTGCAGACGGGTCTTCGGATCCTTTAGCTCCTGGATACCAGGGAGTTCTCGGAGCCGATTGCCATACAGACGCCGAATGACCTCACGGCAGGTGGCAAACCCAGCATCCAGATAGATAGCACCGACTACGGCCTCCAGAGTATCTGATAGAATCGAATCCCGGCGTTGGCCACCGGCTTTCATTTCACCGCCACCCAAGCGCAGCGCCTCGCCTAGCGCAAGCTCACGAGCAATATCAGCCAGCGAGGTTTGATTGACCAGTTTCGCCCGCAACCGGCTCAGCTCGCCTTCTCTGGCCTGCTTGCGGCGAGTGAAAACCTCAGCCGCGACGACGAAATTCAAAACGCTGTCACCCAAAAATTCCAAGCGTTCGTTATTCGGCCCGCACGCACTGCGATGTGTCAACGCTCGTACGAGTAACATCGGTTCCGAAAATCGATAACCAAGTTTCTCCTGCAGACAATCGTGTTCCACCGTCACTTCCGAATCACAGCCTCTTTACGAAAGCTGGCTACGGCGTCCAGATTACCTAGCAGATGCACGCGCGCCTGGTAAGCGACGATCAGCTGCAATCCACCCGCAACCTCATTCATTGCGAGATCACTTCTAACAATATACTTAATATCATTGATATCGAGGCGCTTTTTGAATGTCTCCCACACCTCCCTCCGGGTGGGGTTCCCAAGTTGCGAATCGCTGGCCATGCTCTGCAATATCGAACCGATCTCATAGGCCTCGATGTAGACCGGTGCTAACCGGATCACCATCAAAACGAGGGTTCCAACCACGCACAGCGTCACCAACCAACTGATCAGCGCCATCCCTCCCTGATGACCAAGTCGGCTCATAACCGCCCCCCCCTTTTCTATGCTTAATGGATAGCGTCCCCGATGCGACCCCAGTTAATCGTACTGTCCCGCCAATCCCAGCTCATCCAGATCAAAAACGCCTTGCCGACTAAGTTGCTCGCTGGAACCCCCCCCCAATAGCGGCTGTCGCTGCTCCGATCCCGGTTATCCCCCATGGCGAAGTATTCACCCGGCGGCACCTGGAAGCTAAAACCGCCGTCGCGCGCATTCTTATACACTAGAATCTCGTGGTTGATGTCTTCCAGATGTTCCCGCTTCACTACTGCGGCGGGATCCGGCGGATAGCGCCCAACCAGCTCTTGGGGCGCGGGTTTACCATTAATATAGAGCTTCTTATGCTCGTAACGGAGGGTATCTCCAGGCAAAGCGACAATTCGCTTAATGTAGTCTTGCGAGGGATCCTCGGGATAACGAAATACGACCACATCACCCCGTTCGGGCTGCCCATCACCGAATATTCGAGTGTGCAGCACAGGCAGCCGTAAACCGTAGGTGAACTTGCTCACCAGGATAAAATCGCCTGGGAGTAAAGTCGGAATCATGGAGCCCGATGGAATCCGAAACGGCTCGACAATAAAGGAACGAATGATCAACACCGCCAAAATCACCGGAAACAACGATTGGGATAGCTCGATCCACCAACTAATTTTAGTACGGGATTCGACCGCTTCTGCGCCGCTGCGCCGAGTCTGATTACGGCGCTGTCGCCAGTCCCACAGCCAGATCGCGCCCGTAATGAATGTCAGTAAGACCAGCAGCGCCTCGAAATTGAAATACATTCACCGTCCCCTATCGGTCTTGTCAATCATCAGATTGACCAACAACCGGCTGATCCGCATCGCGAATCCAGCGCTTGAACATCTATCATGCGAGCGCGCACCGGCCCTCCCAATCTGTACGCCCACCCCCAATCTCTTCTCCCACGTGGGATGATCATTTATTTGCTTGATCGACCTGCAGTACGGCAAGGAAAGCATCTTGAGGAATCTCGATCTTGCCTACCTGCTTCATGCGCCGTTTGCCGGCTTTTTGTTTCTCTAACAATTTCTTCTTACGGGTGATATCGCCGCCGTAGCATTTGGCGGTGACGTTCTTGCGCAAGGCTTTGATAGTCGAGCGTGCGATGATTCGACTACCGACAGCCGCCTGAATCGCCACCTCAAACATCTGCCTAGGAATAATACCCTTGAGCCGCTCCGCAAGATCACGACCACGGGATTGTGCCAAATCACGGTGAACAATCGTGGAGAGCGCGTCGACCGGTTCTCCGTTAACGAGTATGTCCAGTTTGACCAGAGAGGCCACCTGAAAACGACGGAACTCGTAGTCAAACGAAGCAAATCCGCGACTCGCGGACTTGAGTCGATCAAAGAAATCAAGCATCACCTCGCTCATGGGCAGCTCATATTCCAGTGCTATTTGGTTGCCCACGTATTGCAGCGATTTTTGACTACCGCGCTTGTCCTCGCAGAGCTTGATTACATTGCCCAGATACTCCTGCGGCACCAAAATGCTCGCCTGAATAATCGGCTCTCGAATTTCCTTGATCTCCCCCAGCGGCGGCAAATCCGCTGGGTTGTGTACCTCCAACACCTCCGCATGAGTCGTCAGCACTTCGTGGACCACCGTCGGCGCAGTGGTGATCAGATTCAAGCCGTATTCCCGTTCGAGCCGCTCCTGGACGATCTCCATATGCAACATGCCGAGAAAGCCGCAGCGAAATCCAAAGCCAAGTGCTTGGGAGGTCTCTGGCTCATAGCGCAATGCCGTATCGTTTAGCCGCAACTTGGCGAGCGCTTCGCGACAGTCTTCATAGTCCTCGGCACTCACGGGAAAAACCCCAGCGAATACCCGAGGTTTAACCACCTTGAATCCCGGGACCGGAATGGCGATTTTCTGGTCGGCATACGTAAGCGTGTCACCGACAGGAGCTCCGTCGAGGCTCTTGATACCAGCGATCACATACCCAACTCGGCCAGCCGAGAGGCTCTGCCAAGAGGTTTGTTTG